>JAFGGC010000045.1 GCA_016930715.1 Endomicrobiales bacterium | reverse complement strand
TCTCGGGGAACTCGGAATGGATGCTCGTGAACGCCAATCGCATCCATTAACGCCTGCGTAAAACTTTCCCCTCGCTCCTGCTGGAAAGGCGAAAAGGAAAACCAAATTATGTATTCATGGAAAGGTTCTAAGTTGCTATACGGAGCGGGGGGGATTGCTGCAAGGAAGGCTATTTTTTAAGCTTCTCTTCGGCCCAATCTTCGAATTCTTTCTTTATTTCCTCTTTTTTTGCTTCGAGGTACCTGTCAATGTGGGCGGTCAGTCCTTCTTTTGACTCCACGTTCTTTATGCGCTCCTCGAGCTTGTCCTGTTCGGTCAAAACGAATCTGATGGCGTCCGCTATGGGGTCGGGGAGCCTGGCGTGTTCGAGTTTTTCGATATCTTCGGAGGAATACCCGAGGCCCACGCGGGCGGGGACGCCCACGGCGGTGGCGTTTGCGGGCACGTCGTGAAGGACGACGGAGCCGGCGCCTATCCTGGAATGGTCGCCGAGGTTTATCGCCCCGAGCACTATGGAATTGGTCCCGATTATAACGCCGTTGCCGAGCGTCGGATGCCTTTTCTTCTTCTCAAGGGAGGTGCCGCCGAGCACGACCCCTTTGTATATAAGGACGTCATCGCCTATTTCCGTGGTTTCGCCTATCACGACGCCCATGCCGTGGTCTATGAAGAAACGCCTGCCGATGGTCGCGCCAGGGTGTATCTCTATGCCGGTGAAGAAACGGGAAAGATGCGAGATTATCCGCGCGACGAGGTAGAGCTTTATCTTATAAAAGAAATGCGCGAAGCGGTGCGCCCACACGGCGTGGAGCCCCGGATAGCATAAAAGGACCTCTATGACCGACTTTGCGGCCGGGTCTCTTTTAAAAACGGTCGAAATGTCCTCGAATATTCTCATAACGATGCTATTCTACCATATTTTAGGCCTGTCTGCATGCGGCTCAATGCATGAAACGCCCGACAAGAAATATCAGGGCGATCCCCGCGGAAAAAAAGAGGATATTGGCCCGGTTATGCTCCCTGTGCGTTTCCGGAAGGAGGTCTGCCGCGGCAAGATAGACGAACGAACCGGCCGTCACGGCAAGAAGCATGCCGAGTATCCAGGGCGAAAAATTCTTTATGAAAAAATAAGAACCGACCGCGCCCAAGGGAGTAGCGGCAGCGACAGCGAGTGAATACAGGATAACGCTTTTCTTTTTGGCGCCGGAATGTACCAGTATGCCGGTTATTGTTATGCCTTCAGGTATTTCGTGAAAGAGCACGGCAAGGGTCGTCAGGACCCCAAGGGACCAGGCCGTCTCAAAACCCACGGCTATCGCGACGCCGTCAAGAAGCGAGTGAAATATCAACCCGAGCGAAGAAAGAAGTCCCAGCCTGTGGACGCGGCAGGCTTCGTCGTGGCACGGGTGGAACATTACTACCTGCTGCAAAAGGTAGAAAACCAGAAAGCCGACAAAAACATATAGAACCGCGTCAGCACATATCTCAAGCGATTCGGGTATAAGGTGCAGGAACGCGAGCGCCAGCATCACGCCGGCGGCAAAGCCTATAAGGAAAACCGAGTTCTTCTTTGCCCAGGCCTCGTTCTTCAGCACCAGGTAAGAACCTAAAATCGTAGCGGTTCCGGCGATTAAAGAATAACAAAGAACGTCCCTAAACACCATGTTCGTCTCCGTTTGTATTCGAGAATTCGCACGAGGCGTTCTGGCACGCGTCGCATTCGGTTTCTATGGTCGCGTGGCGAATGTTGAATTTCGCGTCAAGGACCTCCCTAATTCTGCAGAGAAGCTGCTGGCTTTCGCGGGTGGTTATGTTGCCGGTTACGGCGTGCGCGCTCAGGGCGTTGCTGCCGGACGTTATGGCCCATACGTGTATACCGTGGAATTCCTTGACGCCGGGGATCCGTTCAACCTCCGATTTTATGTCATTTATGTCAATGCCTTCGGGTGCCGCCTCGAGTAGTATGTTGCCGGATTCAACTATCAAATTAAAGGCGCCCCTCAAGACGATGCCTCCGATGAGGACGCCTATGACGGAATCAACGATGTTCCATCCCGTGTAAGCTATTATCACGCCCCCGATGACCACTCCGACGGAAGACATGGCGTCGCCCATTATGTGGAAAAAGGCGCTACGGATGTTGAGGTTGGAGTGGCTTTCGGATCTGAGAAGGAGCATCCCCAGAACGTTGCCCAGAAGGCCTATGACGGCGACAACAAGGAGAACGCCGGTCTTTATCTCCTGCGGATGAAAAAACCTCATAACGGCTTCATAAAAAATGTAGCCCGCGATTAAAAGAAGCGCGATGCCGTTTACGAGAGCGACTATGATTTCCGTCCTGTGCCAGCCGAAGGTCTTGCGGGAAGTGGAAGGCCTTTTCGCCATTATGACGGCAACGTAGCTCAGCATGAGCGCCACAGAATCGGCGAACATGTGGCCGGCGTCGGACAGGAGCGCGAGACTTCCGCTGATTATCCCCCCGGCGACCTCCACGCACATCAGGAAGACGTTGAAACCGAGAATTAAGAGAAGTTTTTGTTCTTTTCGCATTAAAAAAACCTATTTGGCGTGCAGATGGCCGTATATTTTATCAAAAATATCCCGGTATTGCTCGAAACTGATGTTTTCCGGCCTCAAGTCCGTGTCGATGCCAATGCTTTTCAGAACGTTCGCGATATCTGGTTTTGAAAGAAGGCTTGCCCTTGAAACGGCGTTGAGCATGTTTTTTCTCCTTTGCGAGAAACAGGCCTTTATGAACGGAAAGAAGGCGGGATCGGGCCCGGGGACTTTCTTGTTGGCGAACCTGACGACCGACGAGCTTACTTTCGGCGCGGGCCTGAAAGCGGAAGGCCCGACGTCGAAAAGGGTTTCGGCGGAAGCAAAATACCCGCAGTAAATGGTGAAGTAGCCGTACTCTTTCGAGTCCGGCGAGGCGCAGATGCGTTGGGCCACCTCTTTCTGCAGCATGAACACCGCCCTGTCCCAGTTGCGCGTCGGCAGTATTTTTTCAATTATCGGTGTTGCGGCGCAATAAGGCAGATTGGAGGCGTAAATCACGTTGCCGAAGGTTTTCAGGTCCAGATCAAGGAAATCCTTATTCACGAGCTCCAGTATTTTGGAGCGGGCCGGTAAGGTTTTAAGCCTTTCAGAAAGCTTTTTGTCTATTTCTACGGCGATAACGCTTCCCGCTTTTTCAAGCAGGCGTTGCGTCAATATGCCCCTGCCGGGGCCTATCTCGACTACGGTATCGGAAAGGGACGCGTTTACGCAGTCGGCGATCCTTTGGGCGACATTAATGTCGGTGAGGAAATTTTGACCCAGTTTTTGGCGCATTGCTGTATTAACCTCTGAAACTGAATTTGAAACCAGTGAGAATAAAGCCAGAAAAAAACACGCGCGATGAGCATAACACGCCCAAGAGACGGGCTATTTACCCACGCAGAACCTTGAAAATATGTTTTTCAGAACGTCTTCCGCCGCGGTCTCCCCGGTCAGCTCACCGAGGTATCCAAGGGCTTCGCGTACGTGGAAGGCGGTGATCTCCTCGGGGCTTTTTCTCTCGCTTTCGTTGACGGCCTCAAGAAGGCAGTTCTTAATTTTTCTGAGCGTTTCGAAATGCCTTGAGTTTGTTATGAAAAGCGCGTTAGAAACGGGCCCGGGAAGGCATAAGGAGCCGGCTACGGCGTCTTCAAGCTCATTAAGCCCTTCGCGTTTAAGAGCGGATATTTTAAAAGAAAGCGTTTTGAAAGGAAACATCCGCGGGATGTCTTTTGGGCCCGTAACGGCGGGGAGGTCGGATTTATTAAATAAAAGGAAGATGCTTTTCTTCCCGGCGAGCGGCTTCAATGTCGCGGCTATCGCGGCGTCATTCTTGTCGAGCTTTCTTGAAGAGTCAATCAACCAGAGGACGATATCGGACGATGTTATGGATTTTAAGGCGCGTTCCCGGCCGATCCTTTCGACGCGGCCGAGCGGGCCGCCCCTGACGCCGGCGGTGTCGATGAGTACCGCGGGCAGGCCTTTGAGATCGACGCATTCTTCTATGGTGTCGCGGGTGGTGCCGGGGATATCAGTGACGATGGAGCGCTCCCTCTCGAGCAAGGCGTTCAGGAGCGAAGATTTGCCGGAGTTCGGCTTGCCCGTGATGGCTATCCTGACGCCCTGTTTGAGGTATTTTGATTTTTCGAAAGTTGACAATAAACCTTCGATGTCAGAAGAAATATCCCTGAGCGATTTTTGGAGCTCCCTGTTGGTAACGAACTTTATGTCCTCATCTCCGTAATCAAGAGACACCTCAAGAGAAGAGGCAATGTCAAGAAGGGACTTTTTGAATTGGGCGAGCTTTCCGGACAGGGAGCCGCTCAACTGAAGGAAGGCGTTCTCCGCGGCGAGCTCGGTGGCGCTGGCGATGAGGTCACATACGGCCTCGGCCTTGACAAGGTCGAGCTTGCCGTTGAGAAAAGCCCTGTAGGTGAATTCTCCCGGCCCCGCGGCCCTTGCGCCGTTCTTGAGGCACAAATCAAGTATTTTTTTCAGAATCACGGGACCGCCGTGGGCGGAAATCTCGACCACGTCCTCGCCGGTGTAGGAACCGGGCGAGAGCATCGGCGAAACAAGCACTTCGTCGACGGTCTTGCCGGAGTCCTTGATGAAGCCGTGGCATATGACGTGGGTTTTACCGGAAAGGGCGCTTTTTTTGGAGGCGGGGCTGAAGAATTTTCTGCAGATGGACAATGACGCGGGGCCGCTGAGCCTTATTACGCCCAAGCCGCCTTTTCCGAGCGGTGTTGATATGGCGGCGATGGTGTCCTCTTCCCTGAACGGCATGGCCGCTTAGCTGTTTTTAGGTTTGACGACGACCTTGCGGAAACCACCCTCGCCTTCGGAGAAGGTTTCGACGCTTGCGTCTTCTTTCAGGAGCACGTGTATTATCCTCCGCTCCCTCGCGGGCATCGGGTCGAAACGAAAGGGCTTGCCGGTGCGTTTCGCCTGCGCGACGCCTTTCTTGACGAGATTCTCTATGGTCTCGAGCCGGCGCCTGCGGTATCCTTCGGTGTCGAGGTCTATCTTCGTCCTTGTGGCCTCGTCCCTGTTCACTATCAGGTTAACGACGTGCTCGAGCGCGTCAAGGGTCTGGCCGCCCTTGCCGATGATGAGGCTGCCGTCGGAGGTCTTCATTTCAACCGAAACGCCTTCGCCGCTTTTTGACGAAATTATGTCCGAGAACCCGATCTTCATTAATTTCAGGATTTCGGACACGGTTTTTTTCGCTTTTGTAGCGGCCCCGTCAAGGTCGACATTGGCGGACGAGCCGTTGCCCGAAGAAAGAAGCACTCTCGCCGGCTTTGAGCCCATCAGGCCGAAAAGGCCGGAAGTTCCCTCGTCAAGTATCTTTATTTTCACGTCGTCTCGCGTGCATTTAAGCTTTGCAAGGCCCTTGTCTATGGCCTCTTCAACCGTTTTTCCTTCGATTTCAAGGTCAGCCATAATTTTACCTCCATAGTGTAATTTCGAAAAAACAATTTCGAATTTCTAAAAAAGACAAGAAAATTGCAATTGAATGGTTTTTGGGACTTTTTCGAAACTCGATATTCGAAATTAATATTATTTGAACCACAAAAAAAGAACCAGCAAAATGCTATCAGAAAAAATCAAGCCTTTACAGCGGGGACACCTGTTTCCTGGCGCTTGAGTATTACGTACTGCTCTATCATCGTGAGCAGGCTGTTGGTAAGCCAGTACATCACAAGCCCCGACGGGAAGTTCCAGAACATGAAGGTAAAAAGCACGGGCATTAGGTACATCATCTTCGCCTGGGCGGGGTCGGTGGTGGCGGACATCATCTTTTGCTGGACGAACATGCCAATGCCCATCACGAGGGGAAGCACGTTCAGGGGGATGCCGGCTATGCGTATGAGCGTGTCGGGAGCAGAAAGGTCCTTCACCCAGAGTATCCAGTGAGCGCCGCGCAGCTCGAAGGAGTTCCGCAGAGTGGTGAAAAGCGCCCAGAAGATCGGAAGCTGCAGGAGCATCGGCAGGCAGCCGCCGAGGGGATTGACCTTGTGCGTTTTGTAGAGGTTGAGCATCTCTACGTTAAGGCGTTTCGGGTCAGTTTTATATTTGTCCTGAAGGGTTTTTATGTGCGGTTGGAGCTGTTTCATCGCGGCGGTCGCCTTGAAGCTCTTCACGGTGAGGGGCAGCACTATTATCTGAAGTATTATCGTGAGCAGTATTATCGCCCAGCCGTAGTTGCCTGTGAGGTTCTTGAAATAAAAAAGCACCGCGAGCGCCAGCTTCCCAAGCGAGCCGAAAAATCCGAAATCAATACTTTCCTCAAGGTCAAAGCCGTATGATTTGAGGTTGGCCTGACCTTTCGGCCCGAGGTAGAAATTCATTGCGCACGAATAGGAAGTTTCGCCTTTCAGGGGGTCTTTTGAAAGGAGTATTCCGGGAGGAACTTTCTTGTGGGGCTTGTAGACGCTGAAAATCGTGAAACCGGCACTTTCATCGGGTATGACGGCGGACAGGAAATACCTGTTGTCCACTGCGAACCATTTGTATCCGGCTGCCGGGTATTCGCCGGGCTTGAATTTCGTAAGTTTTTTGGGCTTGGTCGATGTAAGAGCCACGGCTCTTATAAGATTGTCGTTTTCTTTTTTTTCCCTATCGCTCGTGCCGAGGCCGGGTCCCCAGTCTATCTGAAGGGGCGGAAGCTTGGCGGATGGCTTTATTCTTGATACTTCGATATTCAGGCTATGGAGAAAATCTTCTGATAAATCATATGTTTTTATGATTCGAAAACCGAGGGGCGACCTGTGGGTGAAAACGAGTTTCAAGGGTTCGGGCCGTGATAACTTGAAAACCGACCCCGGAAATGTCACGAAAGCCCTTGAATTTTCAGAATAAATAAGGTCCGTGTATTGGCCGGAATTCTCCTTGTAGAGCCATTTTTTTATGGCCGCGCCTCTTGTCGTGAAAACCGCCCTGTAATTGGCGGTCTCGACCACTATTTCTTTGTCTTCCGGCTGGCGGACGGCAACGTCAGGTTCGCCGGATTCCACGGCCGCGGCTTTTGAAAGAGGCCGGGATGCTTTTTCATCTGTTTTAGCGGTTTCGGCTGGTTCCTGCCGGGGAACGGGCTTAGGCTGGAAGAAAGTCCACCACGCGATGAGAAACAGCGTTGATAAAAGTACCGCCCAAAAAGTATTTTTTTCCATTTTTATTATATCCTTGCGTTGAATTTGACGTTAAAGTTTAACTTATACCTAGTACCTGATGTTAAGGCACAGGATCGTACCCTCCGCTGTTGAACGGATGGCACTTCAGGAGCCTTTTTGCCGACAGGTAGGTTCCGCGGAGCGCCCCGTGTTTTTCGACGGCGCCGCGGGCGTATTCCGAACAGCTGGGATGGAAACGGCACCTGGGCGGGAAAGCCCGCGAAAACAACCTGTAAAGATTTATCAGAAAAAGGAGAACATCCTTCATTTTGAAATGATACCCGCTTTTTGCCACTGGGACATCACAATGGAGCCGAGCTGCCGCCAGTTCAGGAGCACCGAGGCTTCTTTGGGCATCATAATAATGTCTATTCCGGGCTCAAGATAATGCTTGTTCAGCCTGAACAGCTCCCTCAAGCGCCTCTTGACGCGGTTCCGGTCGGCCGCCTTGCCTATCTTGTGGCTTGTCACCAGGCCGAGCCGCCGGGTCCTGGCGCCGTCCTTTCTTTTATATATATAAATGAAAAGCGCCGGATGTACCAACCTCCGGCCGTATCTGAGGGCTCTTTTGAAGTCCCCGGTGTCGTGCATTTTATCGAAATGCCTGAAGGTATGACGTAAGCCCATTAGGCTGAAAGGACGCGGCGCCCTTTACTTCTGCGCCGTGAAAGCACTTTTCTGCCGCCCTTGGTGCTCATGCGGGCCCTGAACCCTATCTTCTGTTTGCGGCGGTGCCTGTTGGGCTGGAACGTGCGTTTAGTCATATGTTCTGCTCCGTTAAATATATTTGATTTTGAATCGAAATTATACCTAAATATCAGTGCGGTGTCAAATGGGGGTTACGTGTTGGCAACGGGGAGCTTGATGGTGAAGGTAGTGCCCCGCCCGGGGCCCGGGCTTGCGGCCTTGATACTGCCGTCGTGCTGCTGGATTATGCCGTAAGACACGGCAAGGCCCAGGCCCGTGCCTTTCGGTTTTGTCGTGAAGAAGGGTTCGAAAAGCCGGGATATGACCTCCTCGCTCATGCCGACGCCCGTGTCGGATACGGATATTTCGATGTGTTTGGCGTCTTCGGACAGCCTTGTCGCCACGGTCAATGCCCCCCCGCCCGGCATGGCTTGGCCCGCGTTAAGTATGATGTTGACAAGCACCTGCTCTATGTGCACGGAGCTCATCTTTGCCGGAGGCAGGTTCTCGGCGTAGTTTTTCGTTACAATTGAGTTATCGAGCTCGACCTGAAGGTTTATCATCCCCAAGACCTTGTCCACGAGCTGGTTTACGAGCTTCGGCTCGAATATCATTTCTTTGGTCCGTGAAAAATCAAGAAGGTCAAGGATTATCTTCCTGCATCTCTGGGCGGCGTCGTGCATCTCGTTCAAAATCTGGACGGTTTCGGCGTCGTAGCTGTCCATCGAGAGCATGTGCTGGGTGTTGCCGAGGATTATCGTCATAGGGTTGTTTATCTCGTGCGTGATGCCGGCCGCCATCTGGCCGAGCGCCGCCATCTTGCTTGACTGTATCAGCTGCGCCCTGTATTTTTCCTTCTCGGCCTCGGCTTTTTTCATGGCGGTCATGTCGTGAACTATGCACTGGACGCTTATGACCAGGCCGTCGCGTTCGAATATGGGCTGAATGTTGGTCAGGAAATAATAGCTGTTTCCCCCCTTGACGGATTTGGACTCGATTATTTCGCCCTTGCGGGAATCGATGATTTTCCTGATTGTTTTAATGTAGACGTCGGCCGTGTCTTTCGGATATATGTCCCAAAGGGTTTTCCCGGTTAGTTCTTCCGCGCTTTTGTTCATGTACCTGCACGCGGTTGAATTGAGGACAAGGAACACGCCTTCCCTGTTTATCGAGAAAATGGGGACGCCGGCGTTTTCGACAAGCGCCCTGTATTTTTCTTCGCTGATTTTCAGCTCCATCTCGGACAGCTTTTCCTTGGTCGCGTCGCGGTATACCGAGACTATCTCGCCCGTGGGAAGCTTGAAGACGAAATTGTCGCGCCAGCCGGTCAGCCGGTGGTCCTTGTATAACGTTATCGGGTGGTGGCGGACAACGCCGTCCTTGTGGACCATCTGGAAAACGCCGAAGAGCCCGAACTCCTTTACCGCGGGGAAAACGTCCGTGACGCGCTTGCCAAGCACTTTGTCGCGGGAGATGTTGTCGGCTTTTTCGGCCGCGGCGTTGAAACCGGTGAAAACGAAGTTCTCGCCGTCGTTTTCCGGTTTGTAAACGGCAACGCAGTGGAGAATGTTCTCAAAAAACAGGCGGTACTTGTCTTCGCTTTCCTTCAGGGATTTGTCTGCGGCCTTCCTGTCGGTTATGTCTCGGATTATGGCGTGTATGAATTTATTTCCGCCGATGTTTATTATTCTGGAGCTGACCTCAACGGGAAACACCGCGCCGTCCTTCGAAACGTGGGAGGTTTCAAAGACAAGGCCGCCGAATTTTTCGACCGTTTTTAGAACCTTGTCAAGGGAACCTCTTGTTTCACGGGCGCGAAGATCTTCGACGTATTTTTCATAAAACTCCTCGCGGGAATAGCCGTAGAGCTCAATGGCCCTTTCGTTGACGTCGATTATTTTGCGCTCAATGTTAGCAAGGAGTATGGCGTCGTTGGCGTATTTGGTGAAAAGAGCGTAATGCTGGCGAATCGCTTCTTTTTCCACGGAAAGAGCCTCTTCGCGTTTCAAGAACCACTCGTAGCGCTTATACCACATAAGAGAAACGGCGAGGCCGGACGAGAGGATGAGAAGTATAATGATGGAAAACACGAGGTGGCGAAAACGGTTTATGTCCCTGAAAATTTCGGCTTCGTCTATCTTGGCGATAAGATACCAGTCGCAATCCGGGATTTCGGCCACGAAAGAAACAACGTTTTCTCCGCGGTAGTCGCGGCCCTCGAAAATTCCCCTGTGGCCTTTTACCGCGGCGACCGCCGGAAGGGAGGTCGAGCTTAACGGAACCCTGAACTTCATTGCAGAATCCTTTTTAAAACGCAAGTTGTTCAGGAATACGATTTCTTCCCCTTTTTTCATTACAAGCAGGGATTCGGCGGTCTGGCTTGTGGAAGGCCAGAGCTGTATCATGGGGAACAGGTAAATTCCGGGGTCGATGCGTATGAATACCGCGCCGAAGCATTCATTGTCAAGTATGAGAGGCACGTTGAGGTCAAGGTGTACGATGTCAACCGGTTTGGCTGAGTGGAGATTGGAAAGATACGGTTTTTTGTTCTTCATCGCTTCTAAAGACGCGTCAAGTTCGGCGGGCGAAAGGGGTGTTTTGCGTTCGCCGCAAGAAAGGACTTCCTTGGCGTTTCTGTCGACCACCGTAATGGTATAGTAGTCTTTGTGTTTTGACATCTCGGTGAGCCATTCGCGCATGTTATTAGCGAGTTTCCTGTCGCCGGGATTATTGATAAGGGACCGGAAACGCCTGGCAGCGAGAGGGTGGCCGAAGATGGCGGGAATTTCGTATATTCTGGTTTTGCGCCATTCGACTACGCGGTCCACCTTGAGGTTGGCGGTGGTCGTGAGCTCCGTTATTTTTTCGTTCTTGAGGATTTTTTTCTCGAACGAGAAGTAGTATATGCCGCCGGAGAGGATAGAAACGAAAAGGACGGTGAAAACGATGAAGGGCGGCCAGGGAATTCTTGAAAAAATCGGTTTTGACGGCATAAATGCCCCGCTTAAGATTTTTTGCCGTAAACGCCGGGCGTCGCTCCGGACGAGTATAATCCTACAATAAAAACACTCAAAAGACAATAGGAGCCGAAATGGTCCGGGAACGTTTACCGGCGGGTGGAATTGCAAAATCGGGGCTTTTATGACATAATATGACGAAAAAGGACAGGAATCGTGGACATAAAAACGCACGCGATAGGTTCGGCGGTGGCCGGGGGGGCGGCATACGCCCTGACGTCTTCGGCGGAGCTCGCGATTTGGATACTTGTTTCAGGCATAGGGATCGATCTCGACCACCTTATAGACTACAAGCTGGAATACAGGCAAAAAAGTTTTTCCCCATCCCATTTCATGGAGACCTGCAACGCGTCAAGGCTTGAAAAAACGCGTCTTTTTCTGCATTCGTACGAGATAATTTTTATTCTGGGCGCGATGGCCTATTTTACGAGGGAGGTATGGCTTATTGGCATATGCGCCGGGATAGGCCAGCATCTTCTCGTCGA
Organism: Endomicrobiales bacterium; assembly: GCA_016930715.1. Taxonomy (GTDB): domain Bacteria; phylum Elusimicrobiota; class Endomicrobiia; order Endomicrobiales; family JAFGGC01; genus JAFGGC01. The sequence goes on along the minus strand of JAFGGC010000045.1, from coordinate 45,361 downwards.
CCAGATGTTCAATAAAACGCTGCCGTTGACGTACTTTTTGTCGTTCAGGGCTAAAAACGGATACCACGCGAGAAAGATTTTTGATTATTCAAAAGAGAGCGTCCGTCAAGAGCGTGGCTGAACGGGCGCGGATTGAGGATAAATGGGAAGAGTGACGGTTCCGGAAAAAGCTAAGCTTTTCGCGGGCATACTGTGCGCGGACGAGGCGCTCGCGGCAGAGGCCGAAGGCGCCCTTTCGGCGGAGTTCGGCTCGATAGACTGCAGGAGCGCGGCCGTGCCGTTCGATTTTACCAACTACTATGAAAAGGAGATGGGCAAGGGGCTTATCCGCTGGTGGGTGGGTTTTGAGCGCCTTGCGCCGCCAGATGGGCTGGCAGTTGTAAAGCAAAAGACCAATAAAATTGAATCAAAATTTGCGAAAGGCCCCCATAGGAGGGTCAACATAGACCCCGGATATCTCAACGAGTCGAAACTGGTCCTTGCTTCCACGAAAGATTTTAGCCACAGGATATACCTTGCCGGCGGTATATACGCCGAGATAACCCTTGTCTACAAGGCCGGAAGCTACAGGGGCCTGGAATGGACCTACCCGGATTACCTTTCAAAGACGGCCGGGGATTTTTTCGGGGAACTGAGGGAAGTTTACAGAAAACAGCTCGGAAGGAACCCGTAAACACGGCGGTCAAGCTTAAAATCCGGAGTCTGACGAGGCAAAAAGACAGAAGGCGGCAGGGTTCGTGCGCGATCGCCGGGCCCGCAACTCCCCAAAACACCGCCCCGAGAAAGCTACAGAGGCCAAATGAAGAAGTTGATCAGAAAACCGCAGGCCGTATTGTTCGACATGGACGGCGTTATAGTGGATTCAATGCCTTACCATTTCATCGCGTGGTACGAAACTCTTAAAACCTACGGCGCGCGCGTAACGGCGTACGATATCTACATGCGGGAAGGCGAAAAATGGGAAAAATCGACGTCGGATTTCCTTAAAAAAGCCGGCGTGAGGCCGACGAAGAGGATACTGAAGGACGTGTATTTCCGTCGGGAAAAAATATTCAAGAAATATTTCCGACTTAACATTTTCAAGGACGTAACCGAGATAATAAAGTGCCTTAAAAGCAAGGGCTATATGCTTGCGCTCGTAACAGGAACCAACAAAAGCGAGGTAAAAAAAATACTGCCGGAAAGGATTTTCGGGCAATTTGACGCGATAGTAACCGGCAGCGACGTGAAAACAGGCAAGCCGCACCCCGCGCCGTACCTGAAAGCGGCGAAAATGCTGAAGCTCAAGGCAAGGGAGTGCGTCGTCATAGAAAACGCGCCCTACGGGATAAGGGCGGCGAAAAAAGCGGGGATGTTCACATTTGCCGTGACGACGAGCCTTCCGAAATACTATCTCAGGGAAGCGGACGTGATTGTCGAGAAGATGGTGGAGATAATAACGTATCTTGACAAGACCTGCAGAGTAAAAACATACTAATAATACAATGCATAATGCGAATTTTGCTGTTAGAGCATTGAAGTCCCGGGCCAAACCGGAAAACCTGGCAGGGCTGGCGCGCTACGGCATAAACACGCGCAAGGCCCTTGGCGTCAACATACCTTCAATCAGGGATCTCGCAAAAGAGATCGGCAAAGACCAGGATCTCTCGCTAAAACTCTGGAGGACCGGGATACACGAAGCAAGGCTGCTCGCGGGATTCATAGGTCCACCACAAAAAGTTACTGAAAAACAAATGGAAAAATGGGCGAGTGATTTTGATTCCTGGGACGTGTGCGATCAGGTGGTATCGAACCTTTTTGACAGGACGCCATTCGCTTACAAAAAGGCGGCTGAGTGGTCAAAAAGAAACGAAGAGTTCGTCAAAAGAGCCGGTTTCGTGCTGATGGCGGCGCTGTCGGTCCACGACAAGGAATCCGGCAACGCACCTTTCGTAAAATTTCTTTCGATCATTGCCAGGGAATCGCGCGATTCCAGAAATTTTGTCAAAAAGGCCGTCAACTGGGCGTTGAGGCAGATAGGAAAACGTAATTTGGCACTGCGCGGCCTGGCGGTAAAAACCGCCAAAAAGATACTGACTTCGGATGATCCCGCCGCCAGATGGATAGCATCCGACGCGCTTAGAGAGCTGACCAATCTTAAAGGCGGAGTAATGAAACGCCTTCAAAAAACCTCGAGAGAATAGCCGAGCCGAATCGTTGAGTCCTTTTATTTCCGTCGAAGCGAGGAATAATTGCAGAAACATTCTTTATGGCCCGGCTTTCCCAGTTGAGCGAGAGGTAAGTTTTCACCGAGGCGTTGTGCCTTTCATGGAAGAGCGAGGAACAATTTCAAAAACAGCCTTTGTGACCCGACTTTTGCTATCACGGAAGGTCACAGCGGAGCCCCGGGGGTGTGGAGAGGGCGTCTTTTTTGAAATTCGTTCCGAGCGATATGTTTCACGTGAAACATCCCGCTTTCCTCTTCCCCCTTTCTTCCTCACCCTTTCCGCAATTTGCTATAATCCATTTGATGAAAAAGAAACTTCTTCTCATTAACCCCCCCATCTATGACTTTGCCGCCTACGACCTCTGGCTCAGGCCCCTCGGCCTCCTTTACATAGGAGCGATTTTAAAAAACGCCGGCCTTCAGACAAAACTCATCGACTGCCTTGACAGGAACCATCCGGAGGCGCCGAAAAACAGGTCCGACAACTGGGGATGCGGGAAGTTCTACTCGCTGGAAGTCCCGAAGCCAGAGGTTTTAAAGGACGTGCCGAGGGTATGGAAGAGGTACGGCCTGCCGGGGGAAGCCCTAAAAAAAGAAATAGAAAAAGCAAGGCCTTTTGACGCGGCGCTGGTCACTTCAGTAATGACCTATTGGTATCCCGGTGTATTCGAGGTAGTGAGAGTGTTGAAGTCGGCGGAACCCGGAGTCCCGGTTCTTCTCGGCGGCAACTACGCGACCCTGTGTCTTGACCACGCGAAAGCCAATTCCGGCGCCGACCATGTTCTGCCCGGGAATTCCCTGAAAGGTCTATATGGACTTCTGGAAGATCTGGGTGTTCTGGATAAAAATTCGTACCGCCCGGGGGCTTTTGCGGATTTTCCCGCGCCGGCGTATGACGGCTACCGTAATCCCGGACACGCCGCCATTAGAATGAGCTACGGATGTCCTTTCAGGTGCACCTACTGCGCGTCTTCTTATATATGCGGCGGTGAAATTACCTTGAAAGACCCGGAAAAAGTCGCGTCGGAGATAGATATGCTCGGACGAACCGGTGTTAAGAACATCGCGTTTTATGACGACGCGCTGCTCTATAATCCGGAAGGAAGTATCGATGAAGTTTTAGAGCGCGTCATAAAGAAGAAAACGGACGTTTTCTTCCACACGCCGAACGGGCTGAACGCGAGGTTCCTGTCAGGGAAGACCGCGCGCCTGATGAAGCAGACAGGTTTTGTAATGCCGAGGATATCCCTTGAGACCGCGGACAGCAAAAAACAGGCCAAGACCGGGGGGAAGGTGGAAAGCGGGGAGTTTTTAACGGCCTGCGGGTATTTAAGAGAAGCCGGATATGAAAAAGGGGAGTTCGCCGCATATATGATGATAGGGACGCCCGGGCAAGGATTCTACGAGGCCGAGAAATCCGCGTGGTTTGCGCATGAGGCCGGGGCGAAAGTTTCGCTTTCCGAGTATTCTCCGATACCGCACACGGCAGACTGGGAAAAGGTTCAAGAACAACTTCCGTCCGATGACCCGCTCTGGCACAACAACTCCGCCTATCCCCTATTTTCCGTCGGAGAGTGGGAGAAGATAAGGGAGATAAAAAAGCTTGCGGTTGAGTTGAACGGGCGGCTGAAAAAAAAGGGGGGGGATAAGCGAGAGCGGGAGGCGGGATGTTTCACGTGAAACATATCGCTCGGAACGAATTTCAAAAAAGACGCCCCTCTCCACACCCTCGGGGCTCCGCTGTAACCCTCCGTGATAGCAAAAGTCGGGGCACAAAGGCTGTTTTTGAAATTGTTCCTCGCTTCTCCATAAAAGGCACAACGTCTCGATGAAAGCTTACCCCTCGCCCTACAGGGAGAGGTATAAGAAAAAGGCAGGAAAAACAAATAGATATTGCTAAAAGAAAAATCTTTTTGTATAATGAATCCTGAATTCAAAACAACAAGCCCAGCGAGGTGACAATGAGCAAAGTTATCGCGGTAGCAAACCAGAAGGGCGGTGTGGGAAAAACTACCACCGCCATAAACCTTGCGGCAAGCCTTGCGCATCTCGGCGAGGAAACCCTGCTCATAGACATGGACCCGCAGGGGAACAGCACTTCAGGCCTCGGCGTCGATAAAAAGAATATACAGAAACACGTTTATAAAGTGCTCATCGAAGAAATGCTCCTCGAAGATGTCCTTCTTCCGACGGAACTCGACTGGCTGGACCTTGCCCCGGCGCACACCGACCTGATAGGCGCGGAGGTGGAGCTTGTCAACATGCCCAACCGCGAATCGAGGCTGAAGGCCGCCCTCGACAAATTCCATAAAGTCTACAAGTACGTCATAATCGACTGCCCGCCGTCGCTCGGCCTGCTGACACTGAATGCCCTTGTAGCGGCCGACTCGACAATCATACCCATACAGTGCGAATACTACGCACTTGAGGGGTTGGGCCAGCTTTTAAAATCGATAGACCTCGTAAGGCAGGGATTCAATAAAGAATTGAATTTAGAAGGAGTTTTACTTACGATGCATGACACGAGAATGAACCTTTCACAGCAGGTGGTTGACGAAGTAAAAAAGTATTTCACCAACAAGGTATATGAAACAAAGATACCCAGGACCGTCCGCCTTGCGGAAGCCCCGGGTTTCGGAAAGCCGATAATAACCTACGACAAGAACTCGAAAGGCGCGTCCGCGTACCTTGAGTTCGCGAAGGAGTTCATTTCGAAGCAGAAACAAATTAAAATGACCGCCTCAGAATCTTTGGCGGATTCCCCGGTAGATCGGGGAGGAGGAGAACATGCATAAAGCGTTGGGAAGAGGACTTGAGTCGCTGATACCCGTACCGAGCGTGCCGGCCGCCGCGAAAGGCGAGGCGGTGATGAGCGTCGCGCTTGAAAAAATCAAACCCAACAGGTTCCAGCCCAGGGTAAATTTCAACGACGAAAAACTAAAGGAGCTTTCGGAGTCCATCAAGCAGCACGGGCTCGCCCAGCCGCTTCTGGTTTCGCCGTCCGTCGTTCCGGGCGAGTACGAGATAATAGCCGGAGAAAGAAGGTGGCGCGCCTCTAAGATGGCTGGCCTTGCGGAAATCCCCGTGATAGTGAAGCAAGCCGACGAAAAAGAAAAATTCCAGATCTCGCTCGTCGAAAACCTTCAGAGGGAAGACCTGAATCCCATAGAGGAAGCGAAGGCCTTCAGGAGGCTGTCGGACGAGTTCGGTTTCACCCAGGAGGCGCTCTCGGGCGCGCTGGGCAAGGACCGCTCGGTTATCGCCAACTCGATGAGGCTTCTCAACCTGTCCGGAGAAATTCAGCGGGCGATATCGGAAGGAAGGATTTCTTCAGGCCACGGCAGGATACTTGCCGGCATAGACGATGAGGCCAAGCAAAAATCGCTTGCGGACAGGATAATGAGGGAAAAGCTCTCGGTCCGCGAAACCGAGCAGCTCGCCGGCGTCCTGAAAGATCCCGTTCAGGCCGCGGCCAGGAAAAAAGCCAAAAAAGCCGTCGAGGCCGAACTCGCGGCGCTTGCGGAAGAACTGCAGAGGAAGTTAGGGACCAAGGTGAGGATATCCGGAAAATCGGCTAAGGGAAAAATCGAGATATACTACTTCTCGCTGAAAGAGCTTGAGCGCCTTAGCGCGGCATTGAAAGGAAAGAAAAAATAAAATGATAAAGTCACGCTTGAAACACGCCCGTATTTCAATTATTGTCGGTTTTGCGGTGTCCGTGTTGTGCTGTTTTTCCGCAGATGCGTCCGGCGGCAAGATAGAGTACAGGGAGCTGGGGCCCGAACCCGGCGAACACGAGGAAGAAGCGGTCCAGCGGGCGGCCACGGCGGAACTTCCGCTTCCCATATATGTGTGCGAGTTGTCCAACATAAACGATTACTCGCTTTTTGCCAACGGCGGCTGGGACGGCAACTGGTACGTGGGGTTCAACGTCTGCTGGATGGAGGAGTTCAAGGAAATACCGCAGGGAGAGTATTCCCGGGCTTTCATCGGGGCAAAACTCGGCCGGATGAAAACGCGCCCCGTCCCCGGGAAACCCATCTGGGAAAAAGAGCCGATACCGGGAAGGATCTATCTGTCCCTGTCTGACAAACCGTCCTGGAAACCGTCGCAGGCGGTTTTTCTGTGCGATACCCAGGAGATTCCGCTGGAAGGCGACTGGGAAAACGCGCTCGAAGGCGTCGGCGAATCACGCTGGTTCTGGGCCGAGGTACCCGTGAAGAAAATAAATTTCCGCGGTTCGACCTTCATAGCGTTGTGGTCCCCGACGGAGTATTTCATATCTACCGCCTCAAGCCCGATACTTGCGGGCGGGTGGGGCGGAGCGCGGGTCAATTCCTGGATGAACAACGACGTGCAGGGCTACGCGCCGCTGAATCTGAACACCTCTCTCAAAACAGGTATATCGACTTTCGAGCCGGCGATAGCGATTAAGCTTGTTCCCGAGAACTGCTATCAGGAAATCGCGGTGAGGATAGTGGACGTCAGGGAGGGCCGGGAAAAAACGTCGAACAAGACCTTTGTGGTTTCGGTCACGGGTTCGGGGATTGAGCAGGTCTGGCTTGAGGTCACCGACGAAAACGGCGCCTGGGCCAAACACGGCAGAAGCGTTTATGCCGCACCCTACATGCTGACGCTCAAGGCGGGCGCGCTGCCGGCCGGAAAACAGAGCGTTCGCTGCGCGGCGAGCGACATATGGGGCAACGCCGGCTACAGCACTCCGGTTGAAATCGAAGTAGCGAGATAACCGGCATAAACAATCATAAATGCCAGAAACTGTTCGTAATAGAATACCAGGCTTTTTAAAGGATAAAAACAGTCTGTCGCTGGCCCTGTTCTTTGTTTTTGCCGCTCTCGTCGCCCTGCTTGCCGTTATTCCGGACGTCAAACTCACAAGGCCGAAACTTCTTTTCGCCGAATCGGTCCTTTACGGGCTTTTCGCGTTATGGCTGGTTTCAAAGGTGTCGCGGGGCGTTTTCGAGCTGAAGGCGTCGCTTCTCAACGTGCCGGTCGCGGCTTACCTGGCGGTATCCGCGCTTTTTTACGCTTTTTCACCGGACAAACCCGTCGCGCTTAACGAATTAAAAAGAAACATCCTTTCCGCGGCGGTATTCTTCCTTGCAGAAGACCTTCTTGGCACCGAAAAAAGGAGAAACGCTTTCGTTTGGTGCTGGCTTTCAGGGCTGTTCGTGGCCGCATCATACGGCGTGATGCAGCATTCGGGCGGGATCGGGCGCGTGATGGTGCCCGGGTTCGACAGGGTAATATCCACGTTCGGCAATCCGATTTTTTTCGGCGCTTTCATTGTCGCCGGAGTGCCGGTGGCCGCCGGGGAGTTTCTGAAAAACAGGAACAGGATCGCGAAAGCGTTCCTTGCCGTGCTAATAGTTCTTTCACTGACGGCCCTGTATTACACAAAGACGAGGGCGTCGTTCATCGGCCTTGCCGTTTCGCTAATCCTGTTCTTTTTCGGGATTTTGAGGTCCGGAAGGATGAGATATCTTCTCGCGGCGCTTGTCGTGGCGGGTTTTGCCCTTTTCGTCGCGAATACTTCTTCATTGTGGACGCGCCACCAGGCGCACGCGCTTATCTGGCGCGACAGCGCGGCAATGTGGGCGAGCAAGCCGGTTTTCGGCACGGGCCCGGGCACGTTCCACGTGTATTTTCCTGATTTCGCGTCGGAAGAGCTTAAAAGAATATGGCCCCAGGACCAGTTCATAGTAAACGACGCGCACAACGAGTACGTCCAGATGCTCGCGGAGACGGGCATCGCGGGGTTCGGAATGTTCGTCTGGCTTCTGGCCTCGTTCGGGGTTATGTCGGTCGTCCGGATAAAAGGCTCGGATGGCGCTGAGAGGATAATGACATCGGCGTTCGCCGCGTCAGGCGCGGGGCTGCTGGCCCAGAACCTTTTTTCGGTTGATATGAGGTTTATCATATCGTCCCTTTACTTTTTCGCGGCCGCCGGCGCTATTGGCTCTTTTACTAAGGAAACGTTCAGCGTGAGGATAGGCCCCAAAACGTTCCGGGTCGTTCTTTCGGCCGCGATAATAGCGCTTTGCGCCCACATGTACCAGAAGATGCTGGCTCCGTACGCGGCCGAACGCAAGGTCGCTCATATGAACGATTTCTTCGACGAAAAAGTGCTCGAGCCCGCGAAGACCATCGGAGAGCTTGAGGCGCTCGCGAAAGAATACCCGGAGCAGGGCCTTGTTTTCGAGAAGCTCGGCTGGGTCTACGCCAAGGAAAGGAACTGGGACAAGGCGATAAGGAATTTCAGGAAATCCATCGAACTCAGGCCCGGCGTGTTCGGCCCTTACAACAACCTGGGCAACATATATTTCCTGCTGGGTGACAGAAAAACGGCGATCGGCTTCTGGGAGCGGTCGCTGGAGATAAACCCGGGTCAGATAGATTCAAGGCTCAATCTCGCGACGGCGTACTACTACAACGGCCAGCTAAAAGCGGCGGTCGGGCAGATAAAAGAGGTCCTGAAGATCGAAAAGGACAACGAAAAGGCGCTGGTGCTTTTAAAGCAGATGAAAGAATAAGAGGTCCATGTTTTGTTTGATTAATGTCGGCGCAGATGGTATAATAGTTGTGCTTTTTGGATCGAGGCAAGGTTAATTAAGCGGTAAAGGCGGGCGTGATGAAGATCATAGACGGAAAATCCATATCCCAGGAATTGCGGCGGGAACTAAAAAAAGAAGTGGAAGACCTTAAAAAGCAGGGCATCGAGCCCGGTCTTGCCACGATACTCGTAGGCGACGATCCGGCAAGCCAGGTTTACGTGAAGTCAAAGATAAAGGACTGCGCTGAACTCGGAATAAACTCGTTCCACAACCCGCTTCCGGCTTCGGCCGGGGAAAAAGACATAATAAGCCTGATCGAAAAACTCAACTCCGACGGGAAAGTCCACGGCATACTTCTTCAGCTGCCGCTGCCCAAGGGGACCCCCCAGGACAGGTGCCTTGAATCGATCAATCCCGAAAAGGACGCCGACGGCCTTCATCCGTTCAATCTCGGCAAGCTCGCCATAGCGAAATCCTGGGCCGAGATAGAGGAACAAAGGCTTCTCGCGCCGTGCACGCCGCTCGGCGTGATGGAGCTGCTCGAAAGGTCAGGCGTCGAAATATCCGGCAAGAACGCCGTGGTTGTCGGCAGGTCGAACCTTGTCGGCAAGCCGGTGGCGTTGCTTCTTCTTTCGAAAAACGCTACGGTGACGATGGCGCATTCGCGGACGAAAGACCTTCAGGAAGTCTGCAGGAAGGCCGACATACTGATAGCCGCTATCGGAAAAGAAAGGTTTATAACGAAGGATTTCATAAAACCCGGGTCGGCGGTTATCGACGTGGGCATTAACAGATCGGAAAAAGGCCTTGTCGGCGACGTGGATTTTGACAGCGTCAAGGATTTCGTGTCGGCGATAACTCCGGTGCCCGGAGGCGTCGGCCCCATGACGAGGACAATGCTGATGAAGAATACGATTCTTGCCGCAAGGAAACAGGGGAAATGAAGATTGAATAAAATACCCGTTAAAATAAGGGTGGTCAGGGCGACGCCGGCTCTTTTTAAGGCGCTTGAGAAAAAAAAGCTAATAAGAACCCTTGCGCCTTCGAAGAAACTGCTCCGCACGAGGACCGAAGACGGCACGGTCGACGGCTATTGCCGCTCGAAGGCCTCTTCCGGGCCGCACGTGCTTATGGGCGTCGCCAAAAGAACCACGAAGATAAATTTGAGCTACCACGACGGCAGCGAAGAAATAATACTGACGAATTTTTCTTCAAATAAATACAAGCCGCTGTACCTGATAATGGGGCTTTCAAAGGCCGGCATTATTTCGAAGAAAATAAGGAACGGGAAGCTTTCCGGAAAAGACCTGGTGGCGGTAAAGCTCGATTTCGGCGACGCCAGGTTTTCCGCGTTCAGCGTACTGAAAGATACCGTCCACTGGGAGGCGACGGAGCCCGGAAAAGGGCTCCACCCTATATTTTTTGTTTCCGAACCGGCCGGCCTGAAAATGAAGTATTTCAGAGGCATTGATAAATACGAAATGTCCCTGGCGAATAAGAGGTAGCGTGCAATGGATTTGATAGGTTTGATGAACATAGCGGTGCCCGTTGTGGCGGGGCTTGTCTATTTTTTTATGGCCGCCGAGATAGGCAGGGTAAGCAAGGTAAGGCGTATAATGTTCGGCGAAATAGGGTATAAAAAAGTTTTCACGGCTTTTTTAATGCTCGGCGTGTATTTTTTTACAAGGCCTCTTCAAAACCTTCTGGGGCCGCATCCTTGGCCCCTGATAATAAACTGCGCGCGGCAGTTTTTCCTGATGGCGGTGATAGCTCCGGCGATACTCGTGGGGATATTCCACTGGGTTCCGAACGAGGAAAAAGTGACGACCAGGTCAGCAGCCGTTGCCTCGTACGTCGTAGGTATTTTAATGGCCACGGTATTCATATTGATAAACAGCATAGCCATTGACGGGTCGAAAATTCTTGCCGACTGGGGTTTCGTCAGGATATACGACGCAACGTGGTTCGCCAAGAAAGACGCAAGGGTCGAGATAGTGCTCGTGCATCTCATCTCGCAGCTTATCTCGCCGGTGGGTTTTTTCCTCCTTGCCGCGGCTTACGTCCGCCACAGAAGGCACAATTACAACCTGGGACATATTTATAATTTAATGCCCCTTAAATGGAGGCTTCTTGAAGCGGGACTTCTTATATTCGCCCTCTCTATGATCCTTGCGGGAGTGGCGGCTTTTATCGGGCAGTATTACACGTATCTTTGGGTGATCTATTTCGTCGGCGCGATAGTCGCGGGGATGCTGGAGCTTAAAGGCATCAAAATACCTCCGAGGGAAAGCCCGGAGGACCTAAAATAGAATTCTCTGGAGGAAAGATGGTTTCCTCGAAAAGCTGTTCCCGGGAAAAAAACCTGAAAAAATGCAACTGTACCTACAGCCCCTGCCCGAGGAAAGGCATTTGCTGCGAGTGCATAGAGTATCACTGGTTCAATTCCAGGGAGCTGCCGGCGTGTTTCTTCCCGAACGACGCCGAAAAAACGTACGACAGGTCTCTGGAACATTTTTTAAAAGTCTGGGGGAAAACAAAGGGATGAAATGCTGAAAAAAAGCATCATCAACTGGCTGCCCGTGGCGGTTTGGTGCACGGTTATTTTTTATTTTTCCAACATGCCGAATTACGTTTCCGGGACGAACATCTACGATTTCTTATTGCGCAAGACCGCGCACGTGACGGAGTATTTCGTCCTCTTTCTGCTGTTTCGGCGCGCGCTTGCCGGGTCCTTTGAGGAGATGATTCCAAAAAGAGTGATTTTCTTTTCTTTCGTGTTTTCATTTCTTTACGCCTGCTCGGACGAATATCATCAATCTTTTATTTTCGGCAGAGGGCCTTCGGTGGTTGACGTGGGAATAGACACGGCCGGCGTGATGTTGGGCATATGGGTTTACAACAAAAGGAAGACATTTAAGGGTTTGTTGAAAGCCGCGGCGATGCTTTTTCTGGCGGTTTGTACGTTCGGCTTGACCGGTTGCGGGCCCTCGTACGATTTTTCGAAGGGAAAGAGTCTTGAAAAAAAAGGTTTTTTCGTCGAAGCGGGCATCAAATACGGGAACGTCTTCACGAAACACCCCGAGCACGCCCTTGCCCCGCAGGCCTTGTACAGGTTCGCCAGGATATACGACAAGAAACTAAAATTGTACCCTCAGGCCGCCACGTTCTATTCAAAGCTAATAGACGTTTATCCGGCTTCGAAACCATGGACAGCGATGGCAAAAACTGGGTTGTTCAACTGCCCCTCGTATTTCCCTCTGAACGATAAAAACCTGTGGGTAGAAGGCGATTCCCAGACCGGCGGGAAGAACATGCGCGCCGAATGGATCTGCAAAACCGTTTCGACGGGCACATATTCGGTGACCAAACGAGTGTACGCCGGAAAGAACTTCGTTTCAAAAAGCGTCCGCTACTATGAAATAAGAGATTTCGAGCTTCGCGAGTATTCGAAATTGAACGGTTCAAAATACGAAACAGTGCTTTCGTATCCTTTTAGCGAAGGCAGGAGCTGGGAAGGCGGGGACTCGGTATACAGGATAGTGGCCAGCGACACGGCGGTCAATGTCAAGGCCGGCAAGTTCGACAATTGCATCAAGGTGAGGGTAGAGAGCCGGTCTGTTAAAGGGTCGCTGAAATACAATTACTATGCTCCCCAGGTAGGCTGGGTGCTGACGACGACTTCCGTCGCAGGGGGAGTGGAACACAGGAACACGGAACTGCTTTCCTGCAAGATAATGCCGGAAAAATGAAATGGCCCGTCTCTGCGGCGGGCAGGCGCCGTGTTGCCCGGAAGCTGGAAGAGCGTCTCATGAAATCTGCCGATACAAACGCATCAACGTTGATTTGGAGATGTTGTTGAGGGGTATATTCGGGTGAAGACGATACTTGTGATTGACGACGAGATATTCACGAGGGATCATCTTGGCAAGGTGATAGAAAAAAGGGGTTTCAGGGTCTTGACCGCTTCCACGGGCGAGGAGGGCCTGAAGCTTTACAAGGAAAACAAGCCGGATTTCGTGTTTCTGGACATACTGCTTCCGGGGATTGACGGAGAGGACGTGTTCCGTTACATCAAGGAATTTGATCCCGAAGCGAAGGTGTTTTTCATAACGGGTTGCGACAATCTTTTCACGAACGAAAAGGCGAACGAGCTCGGCGCGGCCGGGTTTCTGACCAAACCGATATTCATAGAAGATGTCATAAAACTTTTGAACGGCCTGGGTTAGGGGGCGCTGGTTTCACGGTAATGCTTGCAAAAATAAATTCTTCCGCAGTTGTCGGGGTGGACGCTTATCCGGTAACAGTTGAGGTGGACATAGCGGCGGGTTTGCCGTCGTTTTCGATCGTCGGTTTGCCCGATGCGGCCGTGAAGGAGTCGAAGGACAGGGTAGTCGCGGCCGTGAGAAACTCCGGTTTTGATTTTCCTTCCAAGAGGGTCACCGTAAACCTCGCACCAGCCGACATCAAGAAAGAGGGCGCGTCGTTCGATCTTGCGATAGCCGTGGGGGTTCTGCGCGCGAGAAAACTGATAGACGCCGAGCCCGACGGTTTCTGCTTCATAGGTGAGCTGGCGCTTGACGGCGCGGTGCGCCCCGTCAAGGGCGTGCTCCCCATAGTCTTAAGCCTTAAAGACAGTGGAATACGCAAGGTAATGGTACCGAAAGCGAACCTCGGCGAGGCAATGGTCGCCGGGGATATTGATGTTTATCCCGTAGAGAAATTAAAAGACGTCTCTGATTTTTTGTGCGGAAAAAAGGAAATAAAACCGTTTTCCGGAGGCTATGAGGCCTGCGGCCGCGAAAAAGAGGAATACGACGTTGATTTTTCGGAAGTCAAAGGGCAGCAGTTCGTCAAAAGAGCGCTTGAGATAGCGGCCGCCGGAGGCCATAATGTACTTATGGTCGGGCCGCCCGGTTCCGGCAAGAGCATGCTCGCCAGAAGGCTTCCCACGATACTTCCAGACCTCCATTTTGAGGAGTCGCTCGAAACTACCAAGATACATTCAGTCGTCGGCCTGGTATCCCCCGGTCAAGGTTTGATAAAGAAAAGGCCCTTCCGGGCGCCGCACCACACCGTTTCTGATATAGCTCTTATAGGCGGCGGAACGTACCCCAGGCCCGGCGACGTGAGCCTCGCGCACAACGGGGTACTCTTTCTGGACGAACTTCCTGAGTTTCACAGGGACGTACTGGAAGTCCTGAGGCAGCCGCTTGAGGACAGGGTGGTGACTGTGTCGCGCGCCAAAGGATCGGTCGCTTATCCCGCGTCGTTCATGTTCATAGGCGCTATGAACCCGTGCCCCTGCGGGAATTTCGGCCATCCCGAGCGCGAGTGCCTGTGCGGGCCTTACAAGATAAGGAAATACGTTTCAAGGATATCCGGCCCGCTCATGGACAGGATAGACATCCATGTCGAGGTGCCTTCGCTCAAGATAACGGAGCTTGCCCGGGATTTCGGGGAGGCGGAGCCGTCAAGCGACATAAGGAAAAGAGTCGTTATGGCGCGGCAGAGGCAAAAGGAACGTTTGGAAGGCGACAAAATCTACTGTAATTCGCGAATGGGGACCAGACATATCAGAAAATACTGCGCCCTGGACAAAGAAAGCAAGGATTTCCTGATCGCCGTTATTGAAAGGCTGAGGCTTTCGGCCCGGGCCTACGACAGGATACTGAAAGTCGCGAGGACTATAGCGGATCTTGCCCGAAAAGAGGAAATAGAGCGGGAGCACGTGGCCGAGGCGGCCCAGTACAGGAGGATGGACGCGTACCTGGCCTGAAAAAATAATTTATTGACAAAGCAGCAATAATAGTCTAAAATTAATTCAAAAAGCGTTTCACGATTTAGGTTGATAATATAATGATTTTGTCAAGGAGGACTTAAAAATGCGGAGATTTTTCGCGGTTACATTGCTGATTTCGGTTGCCGTTTTCTCGGTCAATGCCCAGGAAGAGCAGAAAGAAGCGCCGGTCGCCCAAGAGGAAGCGCCGGTCGCCCAAGAGGAAGCGCCGGCAGTCCAGGAAGATATCGTTGCCTCCGCCACGTCATACTCAATATTGAAAGGCGATACTCTATGGGATATAACCGGCAGGCACTACGGCAACGCATGGCTGTGGCCGAAGCTCTGGCAGGTCAATAAAGCCCAGATCGACGACCCTGACTTAATACTTCCGGAACAGCTGCTGGATCTGCCGGACAAGAAAACGCTTGAGGCCGTAGTTGTCGAGATGGGCGAAAAGGAACCCGCCCGGGAAACTGCCGCGGAGCCTGTCGAAGAAATGGTTTTGCCCGGCGTTCCTGCGATGGAAGAGGAACCGGCCGCGGAACCAGAACCGGAGGAAGTGGCGGAAGAAATAACCGCCGAGGAGGAGCTGCCCGCCGAGATAATCGAAGAAGAGCCTGTCGTTGAAGCTCCCGCCGAAGAGCGGCCCGAAGTAGACGAAGCAAAACTCATGAAGCAGTATTTCAACTGGGAAAGCAAATTTGTTTCGAGGGGCTGGTCGCCCGACGGCACGATAATGGGAAGCAAGGAAAGAAAACTGATGATATCCGCCGGCGACACCGTGTACGTTGATCTTGGGAAGGATAAAATCTCGAAGGGCGCCGAGTGCGTGGTCTTAAGAAAGGGCAGGAAAATGAAGTCGAATGACGTGGTAGGATACGAGATTATAAGAGTGGGCAAAATTCAGATAACCGGAGAAGGCGACAATATATCGACCGCCAAGGTTACAATGTCATATGAGCCGATACAGACCGGAGACCTGCTGAAGGTAGTCGGTGAATAAAAGTGTTCGCGATATCCTGATTGTCATTGCGGTTTTGGCGGGTATGATGTTTTTTTCCGTCGATTTTGTAAGAAGCGGAAAACTGGAGAGATTCCTCGACGCTCATCCTAATCCAAGACTGAACTCTGCGGTGGAGTATTATTGGGCGATACTTCTTGATTTATCAGGCAGAAAGGAATCGGCTCTGTACCGCTACGAAAGAGTCAAAGACAACTACGAAAAAATGAACTACGCTCCCATGGCGTGGTCGAATATGATAACAATTTACTTTGAGGATAACAAAAGAAGCGTAGTAATGGAAGAATGCGAAAAATTCATTGAAAAGTATCCGGGGCATCCGAAGGTGGAGCTTTGCAAGAAAAGAATAAATTTCATAAAGCACGGCTATTAACGGCAATGTTCATTCAGGTTTTAATCTCGCTGGCGGTGTTTTCGGCCGCCGCCGAAGCCGCGTACGTGCTTTGTCTCGGAGAGTATCCGAAGCAACAGGCCGAGTATCTGCACCGGGACCTTTCGGAAAGAGGGTATCCCGTGTATCTCCTCTACGGAGAGAACTGCGAAGTGAGAATGGGAAATTACGAGACCCTGGACAGGGCCCAGGCAATAGCGGATAAGCTGAAAAGCGAAGAAAGAATAGTGGCGAGGATCCGGGAAGAAGAGGCCTTTGATCAATACCAGTTTTCCTATGACGGCACGGAATCCGGCAGGGAGGTAAACGAGAGCGCCGGCGAGGATTACGCGGACCCGAGAGCCAAAAGGATCATTTCGCTCGCGCTTGGCCTTTTCGGACAGCCTTACAAGTACGGCGGCACGAGGATCGGCAAGGGCATAGACTGCTCGTATTTCTGCCAGACAATATTCAGGGAACTGGGCATAGAGCTTCCGCGCACTTCCGGGCTGCAGTTCAAGGTAGGGAAAAAAATAGAAAAGGGCGAACTAAAGACGGGAGACCTTGTTTTTTTCCATAAAAGATATTATTCGAAGAGGAACAAAGCCCAAAAAAGACAATTATACAGGAAGATAAACCACGTCGGAATTTATCTTGGCAACGGAGAGTTCATTCACGCGACCGTGAACGCCAAAAGGGTTACGATTTCAAAAATGAGCGAAAGATATTTCGTGAAACATTATTCAGGAGCGCGCAGAGTATTGGAAGATTGAAATAATAACGAATATGGCAGATAACGCCCAAGTCTAACCCCCCCAGACGGTTTAGAGCTTGGGTTTTTAGTCGGTTTGGACAATGTGCGATTCCGAACAAAAGGCCATCATAAAACTGCTTCTGATCGATGAAATGGGCCCGAGGCGGTACCAGTCGCTCGTGAAGCGTTTCGGTTCTCCTGCCGGCGCGCTGGACGCGCCGGAAGAGGAGCTCGCTCTCGTCGAAGGACTGAGCGGGAGACTGGCAAAAAAAATCCGTTCTCAAGCGGCGGCTGTCGACGTGGACAAAGAGATGGAAGAGGCGGACCGCGCCGGGGTCAGGATAATAACGCATAGAAGCGGGGATTACCCGAAGAACCTTCTCGAACTTCCGGATTACCCCCCGGTTTTATACGTAAGGGGAGATCTTGACCGAGACGACGATTTCAGCGTTTCCGTGGTTGGCACGAGGACGCCCACCCCCTACGGAAGGTCCGCCGCGGCCTTCATATCAAAAGGGCTTGCGCGAGAAGGCATAACGACGGTTTCGGGTCTTGCAAGAGGGATAGATTCCGAGGTGCACGTATCCACACTGGCCGCGGGCGGCCGGACGATTGCCGTGCTCGGCAACGGGCTCGGAGTGCATTATCCTCCGGAAAACAGGAAGCTTGAAGAAAAAATAGCCAAGAACGGCGCACTTATAAGCGAGTTCCCCATGAGCACCCGGCCCGATAGGATGAACTTTCCCAGGAGAAACAGGATAATATCCGGGTTTTCGCTGGGCACCGCGGTCGTTGAAGCCGACATCAAGAGCGGCGCTATGATAACGGCGAAGTATGCCGCAGAACAGGGCAAAGACGTCTTCGCCGTTCCCGGGCCCGTGTTCTCGAAATTTTCGAACGGCCCGAATTACCTGATAAAAAGCGGTGCGCACGCAGCCGAGTCAGCCGGCGACATCATCGACGAGTTAAGGATTTTTTCGGGCCTGAAAAATACTCCGAAAAAAGCCGGGGAACCGGACGTCGCAGGAAAACGCATTTCGCGGGAAGAACAGCGGATAATTTCGGCGCTTGAATCCGAACCCGGCGGGCTTTCCATTGATCTGCTGGGTGTCAAGACGAATTTCGACGCATCCAGGCTTTGCGCTTGTCTTATGAACCTTGAAATGAAGGGCGCGGTAAGGTGTCTCCCGGGCAGGATTTACGTTAAGATATATTAGATTGGAGCAAAAATGTCAAAATACCTGATGATAGTCGAATCGCCGGCAAAGGAAAAAACAATAGCGAAGTTCCTGGGTGCGGATTTCACGGTTAAAAGCTCATACGGCCACATAAGGGATCTGCCGAAGAGCAAGATCGGCGTGGAAATCGAGAACGGTTTTGAGCCGAAATACGTGCTCGTTACTAGGGCCAAAAAGATCATACCGGAGCTCAAAAAGCTGAGCAAGAAGGCGAGCAAGGTTTTTCTTGCCACCGATTACGACAGGGAAGGAGAGGCGATTGCCTGGCATCTAAAAGAAGCCCTGGGCGTACCCGAGGACAAGGCGAAAAGGATAACTTTCCACGAGATAACTTCTGAAGCGTTGCACGAAGCGGTAAAGCATCCGCGGACGATAGACCCGTACCTCGTGAACAGCCAGCAGGCAAGACGCATTCTTGACAGGCTGGTGGGCTACAGGCTTTCACCTCTGTTGTGGAGGAAGGTAAAGTCGGGTCTTTCGGCCGGCAGAGTACAGTCCGTCGCGGTGCGTCTGATATGCGACAGGGAAGAGGAGATAAAGAATTTCAAGCCTCAGGAATATTGGACGGTCGAGGCAAGACTGCAGAAATTCGCCGGAGAGCTGAAAATCTTTTCGGCCGGGCTCGTCTCCAAGGACGGCAGCAGGTACGACAAGCTTGACATCAAGGACAGGATCCAGTCCGACGCGATACTCAAAGACCTTTCAGGCGCGGATTACGAGGTTTCAGGCATCGAGCAGAAGGAGCGCAAGAGGAGCCCGATGCCTCCTTACATGACCTCGACGATGCAGCAGGACGCGTCGAGGAGGCTGGGTTTTTCAGCCGCGAAAACGATGATGGTGGCCCAGAAGCTTTATGAAGGCATCAATGTGGGAACCGAAGGAACGGTGGGCTTGATTACCTACATGCGCACGGACTCTTTGAACGTGTCCGAGGCGTCAAAGAAGGAGTCGCGCGCTTTCATAGAAAAAAGGTACGGGCATTCGTTTCTTCCCGCCAAACCGCGCTTGTACAAGAGCAAGGCAAAAGGCGCCCAGGAAGCGCACGAAGCGATCCATCCCACTTCCGTCAAGAGGGTTCCGGAAGAAATAAGGAAATACCTCACGCCGGAGGAGTTTAAGCTATACGATCTCATTTGGAGAAGGTTCGTCGCGAGCCAGATGACCGATGCCGTATACGACACGGTATCCGTCGACATAAAGGCAAGGAATTACGGCTTCAGGGCGAGCGGCAGAACACTGAAATTCAAGGGTTTCCTTGAAATATACGCGCTTGTGGACGACGAGGAGGAACAAAGCGCTGATCTGCCGGCGCTTTCGGCGGGAGAAAAACTCAAGCTTATCGAGCTTCTTCCTTCTCAGCATTTCACGGAACCGCCTCCCCGTTTCAACGAGGCCAGCCTGATCAAGGCGCTTGAGGAAAACGGGATAGGAAGGCCTTCCACTTACGCCCCCATTATTTTCACCATAAAGCAGAGAAACTATGTAAGGCTTGAACAGAAAAGGTTTTATCCGACGAGCCTCGGCTGCATCGTGACCGACATATTAAAGAAGCATTTCACGCACATAATAGACGTGGCTTTCACCGCCGTCATCGAAAAAGAACTTGATTTGATAGCCGAAGGAAAAGAGAAATGGACAAAGGTGCTCAAGGATTTCTACATACCTTTCGAAGAAGACCTCCGCGAGGGCGAGAAGAACATAAAGAAACAAAAAATCGAACCGCAAAAGACCAGCGAGATATGCCCGAAGTGCGGCAAGCACATGGTCATAAGGGACAGCTGGCGCGGACAGTTCCTGGCGTGCTCGGGTTTTCCCGACTGCAAAACCACTTTCTCCATAGACAAGGACGGCAATAAAATAGTGAGGCCGGATCCGGTCGTGACGAAAGTAAAATGCGAAAAATGCGGAAGGCCGATGCTCAAAAGAGTGGGCAAGCGCGGCCCTTTTCTCGCCTGTTCGGGTTTCCCGAAATGCAGGAACATAAAAAAGTATGACGAAAAACTGCACGGATAAGAAACCGCTTCAAGGCAGGGATCCAGGCATATCGGGTTTCCTGCACTACCTGCGGGCCGAACGCAATTATTCAGCGAACACGATTAAAGCCTACGAAATAGACCTGACGGAGTTCGACGATTTCCTTAAAAAAGAGTATCCTGGCACCGGGGCGGCCGATTGCGAAAAATTCGTCATCAGGGACTATTTCGCGAAACTTCAATCAAGGGGAATAAAGCGTTCATCGGTAATAAGAAAGATAGCGGCAATGCGTTCTTTTTATAAATTCCTCGAGCGGGAGCGCAAGGTCAACGTTAATCCGATGGTTCATCTATCGAGCCCGAAAAAGGAAAAGAGGATACCAGTATTCCTTTCGGAGGAAGAAATAACGAGGCTTTTTGCGATCCCGAACGTGCGGCTGCGCGACAGGGCGATGCTTGAACTCCTTTATTCGGGCGGGCTTCGTATAGATGAGCTGATAAGCCTGAATGACTGTGATGTCGATTTCCTGGGGTCCGTGGTGCGTGTGTGGGGAAAGGGCAGTAAGGAGCGCATAATCCCGGTCGGCGACCAGAGCCTTTCTGTTTTGAGGGAATATATGAAGAAAAGAAAGGGCCGCGGCAGAAGTGAAAGGCGGACCGGCGGTTCGGAGCCGCTGTTTCTGAACAAGCAGGGCGTGCGGATATCGTCCCGTGGCGCGAGAAAGACTCTGAACCAATGGTTCTTGCTTGCAGGTTTCAAAAAGAAGGTAAGCCCCCACACATTGAGGCACTCTTTCGCGACGCATCTTCTGGACAGGGGGTGCGATCTTAGGAGCGTTCAGGAGATGCTGGGGCACAAAAGTCTTTCAACGACTCAAGTTTACACCCATGTCACGACGGAAAGCCTCAAGAAAGTCTATGAAAAAGCCCACCCGAGGGCCTAGGCACCAGAAGGCGGTTTTGTCGAAATCATGCAGGAAAAGATAAGACTACTCATGGAAGAGACCGGATGCGAACAGGGCGAAGCGGAGCTGGCCCTTGAGCTGGCCGGAAACGACCTGGAAAAAGCCATAAAGACCATAGGCAGCCTTTTACGCTATATAGTGGCCATAAAAGGCAAGATTTTTTTCAGGGCTAAAAATCTCTACGGCCTGGTCCTCATAGTGGTCAATACCAAAACGAGCGAGATCCTCAGGTTCCACACGGTGGTCTCGTACAATCCCTCCGTGTACGAGCATTCTCCGGATATGGACTGGTTCGCCCTCGAAAAAGCAATATTTTCTTTCAGGCTCGACGGTGGGAGCCTTCCCGATTTCACGCAAAATCTCGAGCAGAGACTGAAAACCTATCTTGTCGAAAAAAAGGAAATATTCGTCAAATGCAATATAGAAGAGATCAGGGCGACCATAAAGGAGCTTTTCGGGCCGGAAGACGCGGATATAGTGCTTTACACGGAGGAATTGAACCTCGCGCAGTTCAGGCGCCTGCCGAGCGAGGATGTCTCAAGCGCTGCAAGATCCGAGCTTTCGGAGACGGACCTCGGCACGGTCTATCTGGACGTGTGTTTAATTGAAGACCGGGGGGGCAAAGATGTTTCGAAGCTTGAAGAAAACGACATAGTTCTTTCGCAGATAACAGACGAAAGGGACATAGCGCACTACCTTGCCCATCTGATAGGAGGCAAAAAGGACGGGGACATGGTGCCGATACCAGCCGTTGTAAAAAAGATCATCGCCACGCCCGCTGATTCGGAAGTCCAGGTCTATTTTGCCCCCTCGATAATAGGGAATGCCAAGATGAGCAACGACGCGAAAATTAAAATAATTGAAACGAGGGAAGCGCCGTGGTGGAAGAAGATTATACCCTGGTAGGAAGGCGGGCGATCTTGCCCTTTTTGATTTTTTTCATTTTTTCGCGGCGTTTTATGAGTTCCCACTGAGTGTAAACCTCGCCGGGGGTGCGAAGCTTTTTTTTGCCGAAAACGTGGGGATGTCTTCTTTTAAGTTTCTTATTGATTTCTTCGACAACGTCTGTTATATTAAAATAGCCGTGTTCCTCGGCTATTCTTGAGTGAAAAACGACCTGAAGCAGTACATCCCCCAGCTCTTCTTTCAGGTTTTCCCAGTCCCTTTTCCTGACGGCGGCCTTGAGTTCGTTGGCTTCGGAGAAAAGATAGTGGATCAGGGAATCGTGTGTCTGGTGTTTGTCCCAGGGGCAGCCGTCATGGCCCCTCAGGCGGGCCATGATATCGACTAATTTTTTGAACTGGTTTCCGCAGCGTTTTCTCGTTGACATTTGAATAACTAAATGATATATTTTTTTTACTAAAAATACAAATTGCCGGTCTCCGTATTCGACTAAAACCGGTGTCTTGTATAAAAAATGCGGTATCCGCCTTTTCGGCGGGTTTCCGATGAATCGGGAGGATACTAAATGAAAGTCCTTGTGATTGACGATGACCACGATGTGCTTGAATTCTTAAAGACTTTTTTTGTCAATTTGGGCCACAAAGTCTCCGTGGTTGAAAATGCTGCCGACGGCATGAAAGAGCTTGTCGTGAACCCGCCGGATCTTATTCTGCTCGACATCATGATGCCTCACAAGGACGGCCTTACCATGCTCAAAGAGATAAAGGAAATAGACAAGGAAGTTTCGGTGGCCATGATAACAGCGTACAAGGACGCCGAGAGGGTAATAGAGGCGTTCAGGCTGGGCGCGCTCGACTGTCTCCTCAAGCCGTTCAATCTCGACTATATTATAAACACGGTGCTCCCCAAAGTGACGGTCAGATCGAAATAGGCTTTTGTCGGTTGTCTTTTTTTGTCCTTGACTTGTAACCTTCAACTTTTAATTTATAACCGTCGTTATCGCCGAGGTGGTGGAATTGGCAGACACGCAGGTCTCAGAAGCCTGTGGCCGCAAGGCTGTAAGGGTTCAAATCCCTTCCTCGGCACCAATTATAGGTTTTAAACGTTCCATTTACCATATTTGCTAATACAATTGTAGTTTTAAAGGTAGGGTTTCCGCCGGAGGCGGACCCGCCGTTGAGGCGGGCAAATCCCTTCCTCGGAATTTTCCCAGGGCGACCACTCGTTTCTACTGCGGAAATTGGCTTTGGGCTGCAATACCGCGATTTTTGCCTAACGTAGCGCTGCTGCGCGTCGGCTCAAATCCCTTCATTTCGCCTCAAATCTCATTTCCTCGCTACGGAACCTGGTCGCCCCCGGAAAAGTGTCTCGAAACTTCACAAAACGCTGAAATGCTCCTTTTCATTATAGATATGCCTAACATCTGCTTATATTGAAGCTGAATCGTTGAACTGATAAAATGCGGTTAAAATTGTAAAGTACTAAATGAACACTAAAATCGTCACCACCAACCGCAAGGCGTTCCACGACTATTCGATCCTTGAAAAATACGAAGCGGGCCTTGTCCTTGCCGGCTACGAAATCAAATCGCTCAGGGTCAACGGCGCGAACCTCACGGACGGTTTCGTCAATTTTAAAGGCGGCGAGGCGTTTTTGGGCAACGTGCATATTCCGCCCTACGTGCAGCAGTCCACGCACGTGAAAGACTACGATCCGAGAAGGGAGAGGAAGCTTCTGATGCACAAAAGCGAGATAGCCAAACTATTCGCGCGCACCAGGGAGAAGGGGCTTGCCCTTGTTCCGCTTCAGGTGTATTTTTCCAGGCGGGGAATAGCAAAGGTGGAGCTCGGTCTCGGGAAGGGAAAGAAAACCTACAGTAAAAAAGCAACCATAAAAAGAAGGGATATAGAAAGGGAAACCGATCAGGAGCTTAAATTCAAGAAGCGGATGATCTGACGGCCCGCCGATGAAGGAGGGTAAAATGTTTTTATTGAGATCGATGCCCTGGAAAATGCTGGCCGGTTTGGTGCCGGTCATCGTTCAATTGTTGAAGGGCGGAGACGGTGCGGATATTGACAGAAAGATGATTGCTGAAATGGAGACCAAAATATCAGATCTTGAAAACGGCCATGAAGAGCTGCTAAAATCGCTGAAGCTGATGTTTTTCGGGCTTGTCGTTCTTTTTGTCGTTTCGCTGGCGTCGCTCGTCATCGCCATTATCGCAGTGACGAAGTAGGGTTTTAAGAGGATTGCCTGTTCTTGAATATCTCGTAAAGAGCCACGGCCGCGGCGCAGGAGGCGTTCAAGGACGAGACCGCGCCGGTCTGCGGTATGGATATGAGGTAATCGCACCTTTCTTTCACCAGCCTGTGAATCCCCGAACCTTCGCCGCCGATGACCACCGCAAGAGGAAATCCGAAAGATTCGCCCGATAAGTTCCTGTTGCCATTTTCGAGCCCTGCGACCCACACGCCGTTCTCTTTCAGTTCCGTTACCGCCTCCGCTATGTTCGTAACCCGCGCTATTCTAATGTGCTCCACGGCGCCGGCCGAAGCCCTTAAGACCGTTTCGTTTATCTGGGCGGAGCGCCATTTGCCGATTATAACGCCGTTCGCGCCGAAAGCCACGGCGTTTCTTATTATAGCTCCGAGGTTGTGCGGGTCTTCGATGCCGTCAAGCACGACGTAAACAGGTCTCTTTTCATTCTTGGTCGCGTTAAGGAGCCCTTCAAGGCTAAAGTATTCCGTCGTTGACGCTTCAAGTGCCACGCCCTGCGAAGCTTCGGCAATCTTGTCCAGCCGCTCCGGGGGCACGAAGTGCACCGGAACGCCCCTTTTTTTCGCAAGCCGT
Source organism: Endomicrobiales bacterium (assembly GCA_016930715.1). Classification (GTDB taxonomy): domain Bacteria; phylum Elusimicrobiota; class Endomicrobiia; order Endomicrobiales; family JAFGGC01; genus JAFGGC01. The sequence goes on along the minus strand of JAFGGC010000045.1, from coordinate 20,730 downwards.
ATTATTTCAGTTATGATTTTTCCGTGCGATGTTTTGGAAACGAGAAGCTTGTTGAAGGTTCTGTTTCCGGAGACAAGCGATTCTTTGACGGGGTTTCTTCCGGTTATAAGTTCGGGCATGTTTTCTAGCTCTTTTTGATCAACGTGGAGGTACCGTCCGGATTGTCCTCTACCCTGTATCCGAATTCTTCTATCCTTTTCCTGAGCTCATCGGACAACTTCCAGTTCCTGTTCCTTCTCGCTTCTTCCCTTTCCTTTTTGATAACCGCGACGTCGTCCCCGGGTTTTACTTCGTCGACTACGGGTATCCCCAGATGGTCTTTCATAAGAAAACGTATCGTGTTAAGATATTTGCTCAACGTTTCGGGGCTTTTTGTGTTTATCGTCGCGAGGGCGTCGTTCCTTATTTCATGAATCACGGATATTGCTTTTTCCGTGTTGAAGTCGTCGTTCATGGCCTCGTTGAAGCTGTTTACCCTGTCCGTCATGATGTCTGGTTCAAGATTATGCAGGTGCCCCGGTAGAGTTTCATTGAACGGCATCTGCGACAGCTTTTGGCACGCCTCGTCAATACCTTCAAGGGCCGCCTTCGCCTGTTTGAGCCGTTCGTCCGAGAAATCAATAGGCGTAGCGTAGTGCTGCGTCAAAAGGAAATATCTCACCGTCCTGGGTTCAAATTTTTTGAATATTTCTTCCAGCGTGAAAAAATTGCCGAGAGATTTTGACATCTTCTCCCGGTTCACGGTCACGAAGCCGTTGTGTATCCAGTACCGCGCGAAACGTTTCCCGGTGGCTGCCTCGCTCTGGGCCACCTCGTTCTCGTGATGGGGGAAGATGAGGTCCTGTCCGCCGCCGTGTATGTCGATGGTCTCGCCCAGAGAAGACGTGGACATCACGGAGCATTCTATGTGCCATCCAGGGCGGCCCTTTCCCCAGGGGCTGTCCCAGCTGACTTCTCCCGGGTCGTCCGGTTTTGACGCCTTCCAGAGGGCGAAATCCAAGGGGTCCTTCTTTTGTTCGTCGATTTCAACCCTCGCGCCGCTTTTGAGTTCTTCAAGGTTCCTTTTCGAAAGTTTTCCGTAGTTCTTGAAATTCCGAACCGAAAAAAATACGTCTCCCGCCGGTGTCGCGTAGGCGAAACCCTTTTCGATGAGCCTCTGGGTGAATTTAACTATCTCAGGTATTTTTTCAGTGACTCTCGGATACTCGGTCGCGGAGAGTACGTTCAGTTTTTTCATCTGGGCGAAATAATCGTCTATGTACTTCTGGGCGAGTTTCGAAGGAAGCGTCCCTTGTTCCCTTGAACGTTTTATGATCTTGTCGTCGACGTCCGTGAAATTCTGGACGTATTGAACCTTGTAGCCCGAATGGATAAGGTGCCTGTGGATTATATCGAAGGTCACGTAGGCCCTCGCGTGGCCCAGGTGCACGCTGTCATATGGGGTTATCCCGCAGACGTACATTTTCACTCTGCCGGGATCAAGCGGTTTGAATTCTTCCTTTTTTGAGGTTAGCGTGTTGTAGACGTGAATGCTCATTTGTTGTTTGAAAGAAGACACGCCGCTAAAGCGGCTATCCCTTCGTTCCTTCCGATAAAGCCGATTCTTTCGTTAGTCGTCGCTTTTATTCCTATCCTGCCGGCGGAAAGCCCGGTGACCGCCGAAATCTTCTTTTTCATTTTGACGATGTGGGGCGATATCCTCGGTGTTTCGGCCACGACCGTCAAGTCGGCGTTGACGAGGGACAACCCGTACTTTTTTATCTCACGGACGACTTTTTCAAGAAGCGCGATGCTGGAGGCGTTCTTGAATTTCCTTGAAGTGTTCGGGAAATAATGGCCGATGTCGTCAAGACCCGCGGCTCCGAGCATGGCGTCCATAAGCGCGTGGAGAATGGCGTCCGCGTCGCTGTGTCCCGCAAGACCCCTGTCGTGCGGTATCTTTACTCCTCCGAGAATAAGGGGCCTGTTTTCAGAAAACCTGTGGACGTCATAGCCGAACCCGACGAATACCCTTTTCCCCTTTAAGAGGCTTTCCGCGATTTTTAGATCGTTCGGTTCGGTTATCTTCAAGTTGTCCCTGCTGCCCCTGACCAGGCGCACATTGAAGCCGGCAAGTTCCGCCGCCTGGGCGTCGTCGGTTACCCCCGCAAGATTGCCTCTGAAGTAAACGGTCTTGATTATTTCTTTTCTGAATATCTGAGGTGTCTGGGCGAGCCACACGGTGTCTCTTGGAACGGTGGCTTTTACCGCGTACGACGCGTCCGCGAGCTTCACCGTGTCGCCGGCCGGTACGGCAAGCGCGCTTGCCCCTCGACTGGAAGCTGCCTTCAATGTTTTAAGTATGTGCCCGGGCCGTACTAACGGCCTTACGGCATCATGGACCGCGACCAGGCCGATATCGGGCTTCACGACTCTCAAACCGTTTCTTACCGAATCGTGGCGTTCCCTGCCGCCGGTTGTTATATCAACGTCCTTGAGCTCTCCGTTTTGTCGCAGCTTTTTCTTCCACTCGCCGGGGACGACGAGGATTATCTGCGAGAATTTCCGGGTTGCCCTGAAAGCGTCGATGCTCCATGAGAAAAGAGGCCTGCCGTGCAGTTCAACGAACTGTTTCGGGATACGGGAGCCGAACCTCCTGCCTTTCCCTCCGGCGACTATGATTACTGCGGCTTTTTGCATTCCAGTTTTACCGCCCGCGGTTGTGTTCGTGGTTGGATTCGCTGGGTTTGGTGAAGATCATCCGGCCCGAAGACGTTTGTAGTATCGACGTTACGGTAACCTCTATCCTTTTCCCGACGAACCTTCTGCCGTCCTCGACCACGACCATCGTGCCGTCGTCAAGGTACCCGACCGCCTGATGGTGCTCCTTGCCTTCCTTGACGAGGAATATCGGCATCGTTTCTCCGGGAAGGTAAACTGGCCTAAGGGCGTTCGAGAGGTCGTTTATGTTCAGCACGGTCACGCCCTGGAGGGCGGCAACCTTGTTCAGGTTGAAGTCCGTCGTGATGATTTTTGCGCCGAGTTCCTTCGCGAGCGTCAGAAGCTTACCGTCGGTGTCCTTGACGTCCTTGTAATCCTTGTCGAATATCTTTACCGTCAGGTTTTCGTCTTTCTGGAGCTTCGCGATTATGTCGAGGCCCCTTCTCGAACGGTTCCTCTTGTGGGCATCGTTCGAATCGGCCAGGGACTGGAGTTCTTCGAGGATGAACCTGGGGACCACGAGAGCGCCCGAAATGAACCTTGTCTCCGAGATGTCGGCGATCCTGCCGTCAATTACAGCGCTCGTGTCCAGAAGGATTACCTCTGATATGCGTTTCCGGGAGCTCCTTTTCAGGATATCCTTATCGAGCAGGTCAAGCTCGGATTTTTTCCTCACGGCTATAACGAGTCCGAGGTATCCGAATATTATCTTGAAGAGAAGCGAATAATCCTTCATTATTTCGTAAATGCGCTGGTTATCCATCAGGTAAACGGTGTAGTCAAGCAGTTTGGCGCCGATGAGGCCGAGAATGATGCCCAATATTCCCACGATTAGAGTATCGAGAGGTATTCTCTCGATGAAAATTTCCGCAAGGACGATAGTCAGGGAAAAGGCGAAACCTATTATCAGCCCTTGTTGAGTTTTTGAAATCTGGAAATAAGTTATAGCGGGTCCTGCGAATAAAACCAAGATTCTTGCAAGCCATATCATCATCTAATAAACCACCTCCTGATAAAAATACCTACTTTTTAAATGCTCTTTCAAGCGCCTTTTTCATTGCGGCAACAGGCGCCCTTCTGCCCGTCCATATCTCGAAAGCCACCGCACCCTGCAGCATCAGCATACCGAGGCCCCCGGAATATTTGGCGCCGGCCTTTCTCGCTTCGGCGCCAAGTTCGGTTTTTCTGTTGTAAACGAGGTCGTATACGAACATGCCGCGTTTCAAGTCCTTGGCGAGGGCTACGGATCTGTCGCCATTGCGCATCCCGACAGGCGTCGCGTTCACGAGGAGATCGGCATTTTTTGTCGATCCGGCGAATTTCTTTAAAGGGACGAAAACCGCGCGGCTGACTCTTTTTGCCAGCGACCTTGCCTTTCGCCCCTCGATATCAGTCACCAGTATCCTTTTAATGCCGGCGGAAGATAGCGCGTGAGCCACCGCTTTCCCGGCGCCGCCGGCCCCGAAAACCGCGGCGGTCCTGTTTTTTGGCGCGAAACCTTTCGCGTTGAGGTCAAGAAGGAAACCCCGGGCGTCCGTATTGTAGCCCTTGAGCTTTCCGTTGGTGTTGACTACCGTGTTGACGCTGCCGATGGCCTTTGCCAGAGGATCGAGAGAGTCCAAAAAGGGGATTATTCTTTCCTTGTGGGGCACGGTGACGTTGACGCCGCGGAAAGAAAGCGATCTTACCGCCCCGCAGGCGCTTGCGAGTTCGCCGGGTTTTACTTCAAAGGGCAGGTAGATGAAATCCAAGCCGAGCGCGGAAAAGGCCGCGTTGTGCATCGCGGGAGAAAGCGTGTGTTTCACGGGAAAACCGAAAAGCCCCGTTATTTTTGTTGACGCGGATATTTTCATTTTCTTATCTTGCCTAGCCGGCTCATAGTTTCCTTGTCTTCGGGATCGATCGCCAGGATTCTCTGTCTTGTCACGCGCGCTCTTTTGGAATCTCCGAGCTCGTCGTAAACCAGGGCCATGTATTTGAGCGCATCGGTGTTGCGCGGGTCGGTCTGCAAGATTTGAGAATACCTCTGGAGGGCCCTGTCGTATTTTTCGGTGCAAAAATCCTGCATCGCAAGGTACATCAGGTATTTCGAACCCTCATCGACCGAAAATTTCTTTTTTGCCGCCATCCAGTGGTTCAAAGAGGTAAAGCCCATGTAAAGCGCCACGAAAGAGAGCGCAAAGAAAAATATCGCGAGCCGCTTTCTTTCAAGAAGCAGCCTTTTGTCGTTAAAAAGAAGCTCCCTTGCCAGCTGGTTCATGCGCAGCATCAGGTTCGGCTGGTAGAGGAATATGACGCCCAGTGTCAAAAACAGTACTCCGATGGTAAGTTTCAGAAATACCATTATGTCCGCTCCCGAACGACTTTCATGCTAGTCTACCAAAAAGGGAATAAAGTGTCAAAATCGAATCACAACGTGTTTTCAATGAGTTCTTTGGCATGCTGCCTCGCGGAAATGGTGACCTTCTCTCCCGAAAGCATTCTGGCTATTTCTTCCGCGTGCTCCGCCTGGGAAAGCAGCTTCACCTGAACGCAAGTTTTATTTGATTTTACAGTCTTTTCTACCATAAAGTGCCTGTCAGAAAAAGCGGCTATCTGCGGCAGGTGGGTTATGCAGACCACCTGTCGCCGCAAGGAAAGGTTTTTAAGTTTTTTGCCCACCGTCTGTCCCATCGGGCCGCCTATGCCGGAGTCGATTTCGTCGAATACGAGGACGGGGACCGGGTCTTCCTTGACAAGCACCGTTTTCAGCGCAAGCATTAACCTTGACATCTCGCCGCCCGACGCGACGTTCTTGACGGGTTTCGGTTCTTCGCCAGGGTTTGCCGAAAAAAGGAACTCCACCCTGTCCTGTCCGTGGCTCTCAGGGTTATCGAGTTTTTCGACAGAAACGGTGACTCTTGCCTTTTTCATGCCGAGTTCCCGTATTTCATTTTCAACAAGCCCGGAAAGTTTCTGTGCCGCTTTCTTCCTCGCGCTTGAAAGGCCTTCGCATAGTTTTAGAAGTTCCTGCCCGGCTTTTTTGGCCCTCTTTTCAAGCTCCTGCCTGTTTTCGTCGGCGTTTTGAAGGGCGTCAAGCTCTTTTAACGCATCTTCACGGTAACGGAGTATTTCTGATACGTCTTTCCCGTATTTTTTTCTTAACCTGCCTATGAGCTCAAGGCGTTCGAGAAGTTTGTTGAGCTCATCCGGGTCGGCGCGGAGGGAATCCGAGAACTTTTCAATCTGTCGCGCGGCCTCTTCGGCCTGATAGTAGGCCGATTTGAGGTTTTCGGCCTCTTCGGACAGTCCGCCGCAGACCGACGTTATGTTTTCGACGGCCTTCTGGGCCTTGCCGAGCCTTTCAGTCACGGAATCGTCGCCGCCGTAGAGTATCTGGTAGGCGTCATCGGCAAGGGTTTTGAGTTTATCGGCGTTCTTGAGCTGTGGGAGCCTTGCCTCTATTTCCTCTTCTTCGCCGGGGGCAAGCCTTGCCTCGTCAATCTCTTTTACCTGGAAAGAATAGAGGTCGATGAGTCTTGCCTTTTCCTGTTCCGAAAGCTGTTTTGATTCAAGCTGGGCCGCCAGTTCACTGTAGGCGCGGTAGGCCCCCCCTACTTTCTCGGCGGTTTCTTCAAGGCCGGCGAACACGTCCAGGAGGTTCCTTTGATGTGAGCTTTGGATGATTCTCTGGTGTTCGTTCTGACCGTGGACGTTGATTAAAAGAGTGCCTATTTCGGCGAGCAGTCCGAGCCCGACGGGCGTGTCGTTGACGAAGGCCCTGCTTTTTCCGGAGGCGTCTATTTCACGCCTGATTATGAGCGAGCCTTCTTCGGCCGAAAGGCCCGAGGAGTCAATTAAGTTTTCAAGTTCCCTGTTTCCTGACGCGTCGAACTCGGCGGTTATGAAACAGCGCGTGGAGTCCTTCTTTATGAGCTGAGCAGAGGCCCTGTCGCCGAGGATGAGCCCGAGCGACTCTATTATTATTGATTTCCCCGCGCCGGTCTCGCCGGAAAAGATATTGAACCCCGAGGCGAATTCGAGACGGAGATCGTCGATGAGCGCGTAGTTCTTTATCTGAAGGTTTAAAAGCATGTCTATTGCTTGTTGAATTGTCTATATTCGATAGGGTCTATACAATTATCGTATGTTTTTCTATCGATTTTGATCCAGTCAGTTTTATTGATGCCTCGGGTATTTCTTGCTGCGGGGCTTGCGGGAAAAGCGCTGACCATCTTTATCCATCTTTCTTGTTCAGATGAAATTATTCTCATTTCGCTGGCAACTTCCGATAAATCTTGGTCTTGGCTAAAGACAACAACTACGTCACATTCATTTCTGAGAATGCAACGAATAATATCCAAGGCAATTCTAACGTCAATACCTTTTTCCTGTCCTACTAAAACCGTCTTAGTTTGACCGTTTTCAAGTCTAATTGTTTGGTTTCGATAACGCAGGCTGCGGGTAATGATGCTGATTTCCTTGGATCGTCCCATAGTTGCCAATTTTGATGCCCAAAAGGAATTCCAGAAAGGGCTATCCCCTGGGTCGGGAATGCCTGTATAGAAAAACAACTTGTCCACTTGCCAGCCCTGAGTTCCACAAACGGTCTTAGCAAGTTTTAGCACGTCATAGTTGGGGTATTGATAACCAAAGGCCTCTTTAGCTTGATAGTAGAGATTTTGCCCATCCACAAACACAAAAACACGTTTATTTTCAGGTTCTTTTTGCATAGAATTACTCTAAAAAATAACCCCACTCGAGTCCTTATTCAGAAGTCGAGTGGGGGGCAAATCCTCTTTCGCCACTAATATAGCAAGTTTAAAGCCATTTGTCAATGCTATTAAAGACGCTTGGTTTGGCATAAAGTCCTTGCGAGGTTGCCCGAGCTGATTTGTTCCGTAGTAGAAACACAAGCGGCCTGGTCAGCCTCTCTCGCCCCATTTGAGTTTCTGACGGAGTATCTGAAAATATTTTCTCTTGGGGTTGACTATGAGCTTGAGCCTTGTGTCCGATTCGGAGATGGTAATTATTTCGCCGGGCTTGACGGTATGGCATATCTGGCCGTCTATGGAGATTATGGGCAGTTCATTTACCGCGGAACAGTCGACCCTGAACTCAAGCGATTCCTTGCTTGAAAGGACCATCGGCCTCTGGGTCAGCGTGTGCGGGCAAATCGGAGTCAGGAGAAAGACCGAAAGGTCCGGATGGACTATGGGCCCGGAAGCTGCGAGGGAATAGGCGGTCGAACCCGTGGGAGTCGCCACCAGGAGCCCATCGCCGACGTAGTTTGCGAGAAATTCGCCTCCGGTATGGGCGGAGATTTTTGCCACACGGCCGTTATTGCCGGAATGCATGAGGCAGTCGTTGAGCGCGAGGTATGTGGAGCTTCTTTTTTTGGACGATATGGTTATGGAGAGCATCATGCGCTCTTCGATGTCGTAGGCGCCGTCAAGTATGCTTTTTACGAATTTGTCGGCTTCGGCGGGGTTGGTTTCGGCGAGAAAACCGAGCGACCCGAGGTTTATGCCCATCACCGGGATTCCAGCCGGCGCGAGGACGCGGCTTGACTTGAGCATCGTGCCGTCGCCGCCCAGGCAGAGAGCGAAATCGATTTCAGGGGCGGTTTTTGTGGATGAAGGCAGTATTGCGGCCTGGCAGCCCCTTTTTTTGAGCCATTTTTTAAGCCTTTCGGCCTCGTGCTTGGCTTCAGCTTTTTCGTTGTTGTAAAAAATGCCTATTTTGTCCATATTTGTCACCATTTTGGCCTTGAATTATTATAGCAAAAACGGGGGATATTGCAAAAGCACGGCAAATTATGTATCTTTTGGAATGCTATAAAAAAACGCCGGTTTGATTCGGTTGGATCGGTATGTTGGAATCGCAGGACCAATAACTAGAGAAAGAGGGTAAAAAATGAGACCGAGAGAAGACAGAGGTGTCATATTCATGAACGCGGTGCTTGTGGCGAAGATCGCGAAAAACAAGCTGGAAGAGATAAGGGTATCCGTCTTGAGGAACAACAAGATAGACGTGCGTACTTACTTCTTTTTTCCGAACGAACCCGAACCGAAACCGACTAAAAAGGGCATCTGGCTGTCATTCAAGCACATACCGCAGATAATAAGCGCTTTCGATGGTTACGTGAAAGACCCCAAGAAGGAGTTTTCGCTCGAGTTCGACATCCCGGAAAAAGAGAGCGAGAAGATAAGGGTTTACGTCAACGATTACATGGGCGGCAAGGTGATACACATAAGGACATTCTACCTGAAGGAAAATGAGATGGTGCCGGGCAGGGGGGTGTCGTTCTCGCCGGCGGTACTGCCGCAGGTCCTTGAGGCGTTCAAGAACCTCCCGAAGGACCAGTAGCCCCGGGTTTGTAGGTTTTCAACCTGATGCCGCCTTGCTTGAAAACTATGTTCACGGCTCCGGAAACGCCAGTAATAAAGGCGTTCTCTTTTTTTATCGAGCACAAGACTTTCGGGTCGGATCTCCTTGAAGATATTATGAAGTATTCAGCCCCGACTTTCTTCAAAAATCCGCCGGAAAAATTCCGCGCTCCGTGGTTCGGGACATGCAGAACCTGCGCCTTCAGGTTTTTGAAGGATTCGGTTAGCCTTTTCTCCTCCTTGCTTCCCATGTCACCGGTCAAAAGCATTCTGTTCCCGCCGAACGCGACCATTATAACGAGCGAGTTGTCGTCTTTTTCCTTAAAAAGGGTCTCTGGCGCGAGTATCTCGGCCGTAACGCCGCCGGATTTGAAAACATCTCCCGCCCAGGCCTCCTTGACCCGCACGTTAAGGTCTTGCAGCTTTTCAAAAAGCTTCAGATAATCGGTTTCTTCGCTGAGGTCCGGGTTTACGACGACCTCTCCCGCCTTGAATGCGTCCAGTATCTCGAAAATTCCGGAGTAGTGCGGAAAATGCGGGTGGGTTATGAATATCCTGTCAATTCTTTTTATTCCCCTTGACCTCAAATACGGTATGACCGTTCTGCTGGCGCTGTTTCTCAGGTAACCGAGCGAGTTCCCGCAGTCAACCAGCCAGTCGCTTCCGGAGGGAAGCCGCAGGTGTATGCAGTCGGAGTTGCCGACGTCAAGAAAGGTCGCCTCGAGCGCCCCCATGGACCTGATTTTGCCGACGGCGGAAGGAATAATCAGGAAAAGGCCGGAAATGACGGCGCACAATAACGCCGCTCTGTTTTTCTTGATTTGAAACACTGCCGCGATGAACGCGTAGTAGCAAGCAAACGTTAAAACGCCGGGAGCCGGCACGTTTATCGTGGACATCGAAAATCCGGAAAAGGTCTCCGCGGTCAGTATAAGGATTTTCGCCAGGTATTCCGCGATTAATCCGGCAAAAACCGCGAAACCGCCCCAGATGAAGCTGAGGGCGTAAAGGGCAAGGCCGGAAGCCGTGACAAGTCCCGCGAAGGGGACGGCTATGAGGTTGCTTATCAAGCCGGCAAGGGAGATCTTGTTGAAGTAAAAAGCGATGAACGGCAGTACGGCAAGCTGAGCCGAAAGCGAAACGGCTATAACGTCGACAAGAAACCTGCGCGCGATGAAAGGGAGGTTAGCGAAAGGTTTCGCGAGGCGGGGATAAAAATAGACTATCCCGACAGTAGCGGCGAAAGATAGCTGGAAGCTTGCCATGAAAAGCGCCTGCGGGTCGAATATCATTATGAAAAGAGCGGCAAGTGAAAGCGATTGATATATGAGCGGTTCGCGCTTAAGGGAAAGGGATATTATCACGAAAAATGCCATAACACCGGCTCTTAAAACCGGTGGGTTGGCGCCAGCGACGAGCACGTAAAGCCCGATGAAGGGCAGGCTCAAGGCCGACGCCCACTGCCTCGGCAGGCCAAAGGCCCTGAAAAGAAAAAAGAAAATGACGGCGCAGTAGCCGACGTTGAGCCCGCTCACCACAAGTATGTGCATCAGTCCTGAATCGGTGAAGCTTTTTTTGACGGTTTCGGAAATCTCCGAATCATCACCGACCACCATCGGAACGACTATCTCCGCCTCCTTTTCGGGGACGTGCTTTTTTAAGACTGACGTTATGCTTTTTCTCAAAGCGTAGGCCGCGCGCTTGGCGAAAGACAGTTTTTTGGATCCTATTACACGCACTTCCCTGGGGTAGATTATAGAAGAAAAACCCTTGCGGAGCAGGTACTTGCGGTAGTCGAACCCTCCGGGGTTCATTTTGGGTGGCGGAAAGTAGCCGTTTCCCGTTATCTCGAGAGTATCTCCGGGGAATATGCCGGTAGAAAGGTCCCTGAGAACGATGAGCGCCTTGAAGGATGCTTTTTCGCCGTTGATTGCGGTTATTTTGGCGGCAAAAGACGCGCGGTTGGGTTTGTTCTCGGGAAAGCTGGTGACGACGGCTTCGAAAAGAGACGGTTCCGCTCCGGGCGTAGCGACGATTTTGGGGTCAAGTCCGCCGCGGGCGTCGATAATTATTAGCAAAAAGGCGTAAAGAACGGTCAGCGCTATCACCGGCCGCCGTTTAATTTGAAACCAAGACCAGGAAAAAATTTTTGGCGAGATTGTCATGCCCCAGAAGATTATATCAAAAAAGAAAACACCCTGCGCAGAAACCGGGTGTTTACGGCAGCTGATTTGAAAGTATCTATTTTACGGCCCGGGCGAAGCGCTCGATGCCGCTCTTGATGAGCTCCATCGAAGTCGCGTAGGAAAGCCGAAGGTATCCGGGCGCGCCGAAGGCGCTGCCGGGAACGACGGCTATCTTGGCCTGATCGAGCAGGTATCCGGCGAGTTCCGTGCAGGTGTTGACCGTTCTTCCGCCGTAGGATTTGCCGAGGAGTTTTTTGACGTTGGGGAAAACATAGAACGAGCCCTGCGGCTTGAAACATTTCACGCCTTGCACGGCGTTCAGGGCGCCGACGATGTAGTCCCTCCTTTTTTCGAATTCTTTTCTCATGTTTTCGGTCGATTCCTGTTGTCCGTTAAGCGCTTCGACCGCGGCTTTTAGTGAAATAGACGAAGGGTTCGAAGTTGACTGGCTCTGTATGTTGGTCATCGCGGTCACTATTTCCTTCGGGCCGGCCGTGTATCCTATGCGCCAGCCGGTCATCGCGTGGGATTTCGAAACGCCGTTGACGACCACCGTGAGTGCTTTCATCTCCGGCGAAAAACCGGCGATGGACGCGAATTTAAAATTATCGTAAACGAGTTTTTCGTATATTTCGTCGGAAATCACCAGGATTTTATTCTCTATGCACGTTCTCGCTATTCCAGAGAGCTCCTCGGCGGTGTAGGCCGCGCCCGTGGGGTTCGAAGGGGAGTTCAAGATGAGCGCCTTGGTTTTCTTTGTTATGGATTTTTTGAGCTGTTCGGGGGTTATCTTGAAGCCGCCGGATTCCCTGGTTTTCAGTATCTTTGACCTGGCGCCGGCAAGCGCCGCCATGTCCGGGTATGATACCCAGTATGGGGCCGGTATGAGTATGTGGTCGCCTGGGTCGAGAATCGCCTGGAACAGGTTATATAAGGAGTGCTTGGCGCCGACCGACACGATTATTTCTTCGGGCCTGTATTCAACATTGTTATCATTTTTCAGCTTCTTTATTATAGCGTTCTTGAGCTCCGGTGTTCCGGGTACCGGGCAGTATTTGGTGAAACCGGCGTCGATGGCCCTTTTCGCGGCGTCCTTGACGTTCTGCGGGGTGTCAAAATCCGGTTCACCTGCGCCGAAGCTGATGACGTCAACGCCTTGACTTTTCAGCTCTTTTGCCTTTGCGTCTATCGAGAGCGTCGGGGAAGGTCGTATCCCTTTGACCCTTTTTGAAAGCCACACAATATTTATCCTCCGTGTTGACAAATCCTGAAAATTTGTGTAATATTATACACTCTAGAAAGGAGTATGTCAATGTACGCAGTGATACAAACAGGGGGAAAGCAGTACCGCGTTGAAGAAGGGATGACCCTTCTCGTGGAAAAGCTTCCCGCGAATATAGGCGATGAGGTAGTTCTTGATAAAGTGCTTATAATAGGCGACGCCGAAAAGGCCACCATAGGCCGTCCGGTCGTTGAGGGGGCGAAGGTGCTTGCCGAGGTAGTGGACCAGACGCGCGGGCCCAAGATAATAGTTTTCAAGAAACGCTCTAAAAAAGGATACAAGAAAACCCAGGGGCACAGGCAGTTTCTCACCGAGATAAAGGTCAAGAAAATCCAGGGTAAATAACACATAAATGCAGATCGCCCGCCGCTGAAGCTTCGGCGGGTTCCGCCGACGGCGGCGGAGGAGGATACAAATGGCTCATACTAAATCACAAGGTTCCACTACTAACGGCCGCGATTCCGCGGGGCAGCGAAGAGGCGTCAAGGTCTACAACGATCAGGCGATACACGCTGGCTCCATAATAGTGCGCCAGTGCGGCACGAAGGTCCATCCCGGCAGGAACGTCGGAATGGGCTCGGACAACACCTTGTTCGCCAAGATATCCGGCATCGTGAAATACACGCACAAATCCGGCAATAGGTGTTTTGTCAGCGTAATGCCGCTGCAGTCAAAAGCGTAAAATCAGCGTTTGGCGAATAGCGTATAGCGGATAGGGAATTCAAGGACTCGGTTTTTACTATACTTTAAACGCTATACGCTATCCGCTAAAAATCATGTTTATAGACAAAGCGCGTATCTTCATTGCAGCCGGCCGCGGTGGCGACGGCTGTATTTCTTTTAGGAGGGAAAAGTACGTCCCCCTCGGCGGGCCCGACGGCGGAAACGGCGGAAAGGGAGGGGATATCTACGTCGAGTCCGATTCCCATCTTTCGACACTTCTTGATTTCACGAGGAAATCCCATTTCAAGGCCCAGCCCGGCCAAAACGGCCAGGGTTCGGACAAGTTCGGAAAAGGCGGCGAGGACCTTGTGATATACGTTCCGGTGGGAACGGTGGTTCACAGGAACAAGGAGGCGCTGGCCGACCTGAAAGAGCACGGAATGAAGATACTCGCGGCCGAAGGCGGCCGCGGCGGAAGGGGCAACGCGTCATTCAAGACAGGCAAGCACACGGCGCCGCGCATAGCCGAAAAAGGCGAGCCCGGCGAGGAATGCGTCCTTGAGCTTGAGCTGAAAATCATAGCGGACGTGGGGCTCGTAGGTTTCCCGAACGCCGGGAAATCGACGCTCTTGTCGCGGATAAGCGCGGCAAAACCCAAAATAGCCGATTACCCGTTCACGACGCTTTCGCCCAACCTCGGCGTCGTGAGGGCCGGGGAATCAAAAAGTTTCGTCGTCGCGGACATCCCGGGCCTGATAGAGGGCGCGCACGAGGGCAAGGGGCTGGGGGACGAATTCCTGAGGCACATACAGAGGACGAAGGTCCTCGTTCACATCGTGGACCTTTTCGGATTCGACGAGAAGACCGCTTACCAGAACTACCGCGCGATAAACCAGGAGCTGTCAAAACACTCGAAAGGCCTGCTTAAAAAACCTATGGTAGTCGCGGCTAACAAGACAGACCTGACAGATTCAAAAACGATGCTTTCGCAGTTTAAAAGAAACATGAAGGGCACCGATATATATCCGATCTCGGCCGTGACCGGCGAAGGAGTCAAAGAACTTTTAGGGGCGGTTTCAAAAGTCCTTGGCTCGGCGCCGGATGCCGAAGACGTGGCCCCGGAGCCGGTTAAAAAATACATATATGAGCCGGAGTTCGCTATTTCAAAGGACGGCGGGACGTTTGTCGTCAAGGGCAAGAAGGTGGAAAAACTCGCCTCGATGACGATGTTCGATAACGAAGAGGCGCTGAGGCGGTTTCAGAATATATTGAGGAAAATGGGCGTCGAACAGGCGCTTGAAGAGAACGGCATTAAAGAAGGCGACAGCGTCAGGATCGGCGGCATGGAGTTCACCTACCAGAAGTAGTCCGATTTGCCCGGGAAGGAAAATCAATTACAGCTTAGCGAGCTTGGATGCGGTCTTGGCCGCTTCGACGGCGTCTTTGCCGTAGCCGTCCGCGCCTATTTCTTTGGCGTATTTTTCGGTCACGGGCGCGCCGCCGACGATTATCTTCGCCGAAATTTTCGCGGCGTCCCTTTCCTTTACCACTTTTTCCATCTCTATCATTGTGGTCGTCATCAGGGCCGACAGGCCGATGAGCGGGGCATTCTCTTTTTTGGCGGCATCGACGATTGCTTTCGCGCCGACGTTCTTGCCGAGGTCTATTACTTCCCATCCGTGGCTCTCGAGGACAGCCGCGACGATGTTCTTTCCTATGTCGTGGACGTCGCCCTGGACGGTGGCAAGGACGATTTTATATGGCGAGCTTGCCGAACCATCTTTTTTTAACAGCGGTTTTATCACTTCGAACGCCGATTGGGCGGCCTCAGCCGAGCGGATGACCTGCGGCAGGAAGTATTCCTTCGAGTTGAATTTAGCCCCGACTTCGTTTAACGCCGCGATTAGTATGTCATTCGCTATAGAAAGTGGAGGTTTTCCATTTTTTAAGACCATTTCCACATCTTTTTTTATCTCCTCTTTATTACCTTCAACGACAGAAGAGTACAGTTTTTCATCAGAATTTAGCTCAACCTGTTTTTTAGCTATTGGTTTCTGGGGATTGTAGCCATACTCTTGGATAAATTTATCTAATGAGTCCTTTGGCGCTGAACTGCCAGCCCTTACTTCACCAAGCAGTAGGTCTTTAGCGATAGGATTTATTGTCAATGACATTTGTGCATAAGGATCAAGAATTGCCATGTCAAGTCCTTCTTCTTTAGCTATATTCAGAAATGTTGCGTTTAATATTTGTCGGCTTGGCAACCCAAAGGAAACATTTGAAATGCCTAAAACGGTTTTTACATTTGGCCATTTTTGTTTAGATTCTTTAATTGCAGCAAGTGTTTCCTTTATGGCGCCTGGCATAGCACTAGCAGCTAAAGTTAGATAATCAATAACAATTTCTGATGATGGAATTCCGTGTTCCTGAGCGTATTCGATAATGCGTTTAGCTATCTCAAGGCGCTCACCCGCCGTCTTCGGTATGCCTTTTTCGTCGGTCACAAGTCCGATAAGCCCCGCGCCGTACCTTTTGGCAAGGGGGATGATTTTCTCGAGCTTTTCCTTCTCGCCGTTGACCGAGTTTATCAGGCATTTGCCTGCGCACGCCTTGAGGCCCGCTTCAAGCGTTTCGACGGAGCTTGAATCAAGGCACAATGGCACCGACACGACCTCCTGTATCTCTTCGACCGCTTTCGACATAAGCGTCTTTTCGTCGGCGCCAGGAAGGCCGAGGTTTATGTCGAGTATCGCGGCGCCTGATTTCACCTGCTCTTTTGCCTCGCGTCTCAGCGTGGTAAAGTTCCCGGAAAGAAGCTCTTCCTGGAACTTCTTCCTGTTGGTCGGGTTTATCCGCTCGCCGATTTTTATGAAATCCTTCACGGAGGCGATGTCAATCGCTTTGGTGCGCGACGAAAGAAAAAACTTTTCTTTTGGTTTTCTTGAAACGGGCTTGCCGCCTTTTACCTGCTTTGCAAGCGCCCTTATAAAATCCGGGCCCGTGCCGCAGCATCCGCCGATGAGGTTAACGCCGTAGGAGCAGGCGAGTTTTCCAGCTTCGGCGAATTCCTCAGGGGTTCCGGGGAATACAGTTTCGCGGTTAACGAGTTTCGGCATTCCGGCGTTAGGTTTGAAGGAAACCGGCAGGGATGTGTTTTCGCACAGTATCTTCGCCAGCTTCGCGAGGGCTTTCGGGCCGACTGAACAGTTCATCCCCACGGCGTCGGCGCCCATCGCTTCGGCGACAGAAAGGAAAGCGAGGACGTCGGTACCGGTTACGGCCGTTCCGTCTTCGGTGAAGGTCATCTGGACCGCGACAGGCCCGCTGAAATTGTCTTTTGAAGCGAGAAGCGCCGCTTTGACCTCGCGGATCTCGGCCATTGTTTCTATTATTATGAGGTCCGCTCCGGCTTTTTGCAGGGCTTTTGCCTGTTCCGAAAAGATTTCATAAGCTTCGTCGAACGCGACTTTTCCGAGAGGCGCGAGGTACGCCCCGACGGGGCCAATGTCGCCCGCGACAAGGCCGTTGTATTTTTTCGCGGACTGCCTGGATATCTCTATTCCCCTGACGTTCAGTTCTTCGACCCTATTTTCAAGTCCGTAATCGGCCAGTTTGTGGCGGTTGGCGCCGAAAGTATTCGCGATAACGATATCAGAACCGGCTTCGAAATAGTCCTTCTGTATTTCCTGTATGCGTTCGGGGAACTTGACGTTCAGTTCTTCGGGGGCGTTCACCCCTTTCAGGAAACCGCGCTTCTGCAGCTCGGTTCCCATTGCGCCGTCAAGGATGAGTATCCTTTCGGATACGAGTTTTCTAAAGTCGGTTTTATTCATTTTTGTTCCCTGGCAAGCCCGAGTATGGCTGAGACTGATTTCTCCGGGAGCATTTGAAAGTTATCGGTCAGTTTTATCCCTATTGATTCCGCCCCGAGCCACGCGAGGAAATCCTTTTGAGCGCTCAACGGCCAGTCGCCGTAACCGGGCGAAAAGCGTCTCGTGGCGAAAAGGCCTTTTGGCTTCGTTTCCTGTCTTATCTGGCTGTGGGTTATTTCGGCAAGTTCCTCCGCCATTACGGAGCCGATGGCATCCATAACAAGCGCGCGCGTGGTTTCCTTTTCTTGGACGTGAAGGTCGCGTTTTTCCTCTATTTTGTTTCCTATGGTAACGGCAAAACCATACGCGGTCTCGCAGTTATCGAGCAATTTCGCTATGTCTTTGCTTGTTATTTTGAAGCCAGGCTCAAGCCGGAGCCCCTGCCCGCCCTCTTTCTTGACTGCGGAAAAAGCGACGACCTGCCGCGGAACGATCAGCTTTTTTGCCGTTTCTATGCTTTCCGCGATGAGCTCATCGGTCTTTTCATCGGGCCTGGTGCTTGCGGCCGAAAAACCGAGCCGCAAGAGCACTTTTTTTCTGGGTATTTCAAGGTTGGCGAATTGTACCGGGTTTATGTTCATGGGCGCTATGAAAATATATCATAAAATACATTGATTAGCAAGGGTGTTTATTAAGTTGCCCGGGTGATTGAAAAATCTTTCCGATTATGATAGATTTAATAGTTATCGGGGCAGAGGACGTTGTGCAAAAATGCGCTTAATTTTATCTGCTTTTTTCATTCTTTTCTTTTTTGTGTCCGTATTCGCCAGCGGGGGAATGGAGATATACGGCGGCGCCACCCGTTTTGACCCGCCTTTCGAGAGAGGGCCTTTCATAGAAATATTGATACGGAATTCCCTTGGCAGGCGCGCGGGCTACGATAGGAAAAGCAATAGGATTTACAACGAGTTTTCGAACAGCTGTTACGTTGAGGAAGGCTTGGGCAACATGCCCAGGTCCAAGAACCTTGTTCTGATTAATCCGCCGCACGATTCGTATAATTTCACGATAAGCGCCAGTGAGAACGGCATATACCGCATAAAGGTGGATATGACCTGGAAAGACGAATTCATCTCAAACGAGATAGCGGGGCTCGCGCTGAGGGGGGACACGCAGGAGGGATACGTCTTTTTTGATTCAGTGAATGGCGGTCGGCCGAATATCGGCAAGAACATAGACGTTGACCTGCTAAAAAGGGAGCTCGAGATAACGCTAAAGAGGACGAAGTTCGACAGGAAGCTCGGCAAGGAGCTCGTCAAGGGCCTGATGCAGCTCGACAGGGCCCTCTCGAACCGGGAAACGTCGAACGCGAAGGTGATATTGAGGATATTCATCAACAGGCTGGAGGCGGAAAACCTGAAATACCAGTTAAGGAACGAGAACGACATACGCGAATGGTTCGCCGATTTTTTCATCGAGAACCCTCACGATTATC
Source organism: Endomicrobiales bacterium (assembly GCA_016930715.1). Classification (GTDB taxonomy): domain Bacteria; phylum Elusimicrobiota; class Endomicrobiia; order Endomicrobiales; family JAFGGC01; genus JAFGGC01. The sequence continues at coordinate 2,224 of JAFGGC010000045.1, read as the reverse complement.
CGCACATCCTGAGCAAGCAGGAGCTGTTTTTTTCGAACATAAACAACATACGCAAGAATAAAAGGGAAGAGTGGTTCGTCGTGGAGGCGATAAGGATACTCCAGCGGGACGCCGAGGCGTTCCTTGAAAATCTTTATTGATACAAAAATATGTCTTTTGAAACGATTATTGTACTGCTGGTGGTAGTTGCCGCGTCCGCGGCCGTTGTTTGGGCGCTGAAGAAACAGCCGCAGCGGCAGGAATCCCTGCTTCTCGTGCAGCAGCAAATGGATTCGCTGCGCGCCCAGCTCGCGGAGAGCCTCAAGAACAACACGGAAACCGTCAATAAACAGCTGGTTTCCATAATCGAGCAGGTAAACTCGCAGCTGGGCAGTATGTCGGTCCAGATGGGCCAGAGCCAGAAGAATGTGGGAGAAAGGCTCGACAGCGCGGCGAGGGCCTTTGCGGACGTTCAAAAGGGGATAGGTTCTCTGGCTGAAGCTTCACAGAGAATTCTTGAAGTGGGTAAGGACATCTCCGGCCTTCAGGAGATATTGAGCGCGCCCAAAACACGCGGCGGTTTCGGAGAACTTCTTCTTGGGGATCTACTGGCGCAGGTGCTCCCCAAGGAGCATTTTTCTCTTCAGGCGAAATTCAAATCGGGCGAAACAGTTGACGCGGTGATAAAGCTTGAATCCGGGCTTGTGCCGGTAGACGCGAAATTTCCTTTGGAAAATTTTAAACGCACTATAGAAACCGAAAACGAAGAAGACAAAAAGGCGTTCAAGAAAAAATTTGTTTCCGACGTCAAAAAGCATATCGACGCGATTTCGTCCAAGTACATACTCCCCGATGAGGGCACTTTCGATTTCGCGCTTATGTATATCCCGGCGGAGAACGTTTATTATGAAATAATAGCGAAGGATGATTTTTCCGTGGGCGAACAGGATATCGCGGCGTACGCGCTTTTAAAAAAGGTCGTCCCTGTTTCGCCGAATTCTTTTTACGCTTACTTGCGTGCGATAGCGCTTGGCCTTAAAGGAATGAAGATCGAAAAAGGCGCGAAAGAGATAATACAGCACCTGGCCCGCCTCAGGATAGACCTTGAAAAGTTCAAGGGCGATTTTGAGGTGCTTGGAAAGCACATAACCTCGAGCAAGGCGAAATACGACGAGGCTTTAAAACGTTTTGAGAATTTCGAATCAAAACTCGCGTCTTCTCACGACAGGGACGCCAGGGAAAGCATTCCGGACAAGATAGACAAGCTCTTGACTTGAGGTTTTGCTGCTGTATTGAATTGTTTCGGCGCGCGAAGGGCAGAATTAGTGAAAGTCGCTGTATTATATTCAGGCGGTTTCGATTCAACTTATCTCGTGGGCAGGATCCAGCAGGAATACAGCGAAGTGCATCTGCTCACTCATATAGTCCCGCTGTCTTTGTTTAATAGACAGGCCTTGATAAACGCTGGCGTGTTAAGGCAAAAGTACCCGGGAAAAATACGCCATGAATTTATTGATGCCAAAGGCACAATTGATGAGCTTCGCGGTAATATTTTGAATGTCTGTTCGGATAACGCGCGGTTCGGATTTTAATATTCTTGGTGTATGGGATGCAAAGTCGGCATGCATTTTGAAACAATTAAGTATTGTCTTGAAAATCAGATTAAGCATGTTGCCGACGGGAACAATCTGGCTCAGGCGGGGCATGCGCTGGAGCAGAGAGAAGATTTTATCAGCGAAATTAAGGAAGTGTACCGCAAATACGGGATAACGTATTTCTGCCCTTTATACAACGAATTCAAGGTCGACAACGCTGAAAAAAGAGGTTTTATTAAGTCGCTTTTGAAAAGATCGGAATTAATAAACTATAAGAAAAACGAAGAGGACTATTTCATACGCGAAGGTTTTACGCGGGGAATAACGATCGGTCAGCAGCACAGGTCCATTCAACCTCAGTGCTTTTTCGCGCTTCTTTTGAATTTGACCAGATTGTTATTGTCGCTCATAAAAGAAGAAAATACGAAGGCACATTTAAGTTATTTGAGAAGTAAAATTAGCATACTGGAAAATATGATAGGCCGGCAGGGTAATCCCTCATCCGCATAAACTGGCCTTGTTCACCGATGGGAAAAAGATATTTGTAGGATCTTGTATTCAATAACGCCGCCAACGGGATTTGGTTACAAGTCGCCTCGCTAACGCTCGGCGCTCGCAACCCGCCCCTCGCGGTTCAAGCTTTCGCGCGG
>JAFGGC010000044.1 GCA_016930715.1 Endomicrobiales bacterium | reverse complement strand
GTCAAAGGATCAGGAAATAATAGTGAAGGCGATGGGTAATGCGATCAAGGACAGCACAACCAAACTGGAAATTTTTGATAAGGAAATACGGGGGCTTGAAAAGAAGCTGGCCAAGGTCAAGGAAGCAGCCGAAAAGCTGCTGAATCTTGCCCTTGAAAAGGTGATCTCAAAAGGATCCACCTACACAGCTAAAATGGAAGGTTATGAAAAGGAAATTGCGGTGTTGGAAGATAAAATCTCTAAAACTGACGCCCGCCGCAGGGCCGCCAGCATGTCGGTTAACTCCAGCGAATATTTGTATTCAAATCTGCGCTTTGCCATGGCTCATCTCGACCAAGCTCCGGCCGAAGCCCAGATCAATCTCTTAAAGACCCTAATCAAAGCGATCGACGTTTATGAAGACCACGTCATCCTGCGGATGTATGTAACCGACCCGGCTGACGAAATTGCCTGTGTTATTCCCCCAGAAAAAAGGCGAACCCTGTCCGATACCTCTACCGGACAGGGTTCGCCTGAGCGTCAACAATGGCGGAGAGGGAGGGATTCGAACCCTCGGTACAGGCTTACACCCGTACACCGGTTTAGCAAACCGGCGCCATAAACCAGCTAGGCGACCTCTCCAGTTTGGCAATCCCCCTTTTATTTTTATTGCGCCCGCATAAAAAAACCAAGGGGGGTTGTCAAACTGGGCGGGGAAACCAAAGACCAAAACAAGACATAGAACCTTAAATGCGGTTTTGATTATACTAAATATAGGCGGGCCGGGCAAGAAGCGGGGTTTTAGATGGGCTTAAGGTAGCTGGCCCAGAGGATGGATTCCTTGCACCTTGACGAACAGCCTTCGGCGAACCGGCCTGACGCTATCGTTGAGCGCAGTTTGACCCACTCGTCCGAGTTCCAGGCATCCATTATACCGTGTTCCCCGCTCCTAAGGGTGTGTATCATTGGGTGGCAGAACCAGTCGGGCACGGTGAGCTCACGTGTTAGCGCGCACATCTTTTTCCACGGCATATGGCAGGGCATTCCGGCGGGTTCGTGCGTTATGACCTCGTCCGTTTCGCGCACCGGCAGTCTGTTCTCAAGGTCTATGCCCCTGGCCCGGGCCCTTTTTCGCGCGGCCGCGAGCTGTTCTTTTACCGGGCCGACAATGCTTTCGTCAAGCGGAAAGAAGATTACCTCTTCCGGGCAAACGTTGCCCTGTATCGGGATGAACCTCGCAAGGCCCGCTCCAAGGTCGGCCGCGAGGTCAACGTAGGCGGACATCTCGGGAACGTTGGATCTCATAACGACCATGCTCAGCTCAAAGCGCCTGTCCGCCGGGAACTCCGCGAAACGCCGTATGTTCTTCTTGACGGTCTCGAAATCGATATCGGGCCTTATCCGCGAGGAAGTTTTGTCGGTCACGGCGTCCACCGAGAACGACACGGCCACCTTGTTGTCCGTTATTAACTTCGACCAGCCGTCGTCCATCAGCAGTCCGTTGGTCGTTATCACCTGCTGGAGGTTCTTGTGGCGGGATCCCTCCGCGATGAGTTCCTTGAGCCCCGGGTAGGCCAGGGTCTCGCCGCTTAACCATACGACGCATTCGAGGTACGGAAAGAGGGAAATTATCTCGCGGATGGTGCTTTCTGGCATGTTCCACGGCGGTTCGTTGCGGCATTCGCACATTATGCAGTTGTAGGTGCAGCCCGAAGAGAGAGCAGCCACGAGCTGCCTCGGCTTGGATTCGAGGACGGCGCGCCCCGAGGATATCTCGAACTCGTTCAATAGCTTGTTTCTCAAAAAGAGTTCGTCCGCGGGGATTTTAGACAGCAGGTTTTCGCTCTTGGCCCTGGCTTCAGTGTAGTTGCCGAGGCAGTTGAGCCGCTGGATTAAATGTATGTCGCTGGAAAACGCCGAAGGAGCTTGCATGGTATATTCCTGCTCAGTAAAAAATTATACAAAATAATTGAAGAACGGACAAGCCCGTTTTTTCGGCGGGCAAAATCAGCCGGGGCGCTCGCCGGATTTGTCTTTCCTCTCGATATTTTGTACAATGCTCGCACAACCTCTACAACAAATCCCTTAATACAAGGAAATCAAAAAATGAGACAAAGGCTGAAAGAGGAATCGGTTTTGTTCATAAGTATCCTCAAGTGGTTCGTCATCGCGACCGCCATAGGCAGCGTCGTGGGGTTCTCGACCACTTTTTTCCTGAAGTCCCTTGAATGGGGAATAAAGTCGGCCGGCCGTTTCAATTACTATTACCTGCTACTTCCCCTGGCCCTGCCTTTGAGCGCGATTATCGTGAAATACCTAGCGCCAGAGGCCGAAGGCCACGGCACGGAAAAGGTCATAGAGGCCGTCCACAAGCGAGCGGGGAAGATCAACCCGCTCGTGATACCCGTGAAGCTTGTCGCCACGGTGATTACCATAGCTTCCGGGGGCTCGGCTGGGAAGGAAGGCCCCTGCGCGCAGATAGGGGCGGGTTTTTCCTCCGTTTTCGCGGGTATTTTCAGGTTCAACGACCGCGACAGGAGAAAACTCGTCATCTGCGGGATAAGCGCCGGGTTTGCCTCGGTCTTCGGCACGCCCATAGCCGGCGCGATCTTCGGCGTCGAGGTCCTTTTCGTGGGTAACATCCTCTACGACGTCCTCCTTCCTTCGTTCATCGCCGGCATAACCAGCTACCAGGTCTCGGCCGCTTTCGGCATACAGTATTTTTACCACGAAATAAACTTCGTCCCCGTGTTCAAGGAATCCTTTTTCATGATGGTCGTGCTTTCGGGCGTTTTTTTCGGGATGTGCTCGTTCCTGCTTATCGAGGCGCTAGTTTACGCCAAGAAATTTTACGAAAACGCGAAAGGCAGCCCTGTCCTGAAAAATTTCCTGGCCGGCGTGATACTCGCGTCCATATCGGTGTTGACGGCCGGGCGGTACCTCGGTCTCGGGCTTGACTCGATAGAAAACATGCTTGAAGGCGGCACGGCCCTCTGGCAGGATTTCGCTATGAAGATTTTCTACACGGCGACGACCCTGAACTTCGGCGGAAGCGGCGGCATAGTCACGCCGATATTTTTCATCGGGGCCTCCGCGGGCAGCGTTTTCGCCAGGCTCTTCCATATGGACCCGTCCACTTTCGCGGCCATCGGCTTCGTGGCCCTGCTCGGCGGAGCGGCCAATACCCCCATAGCGGCGAGCATAATGGCAGTCGAGCTTTTCGGGACGGCGATAGCGCCATACGCCACCGTCGCCTGCGTTATCAGCTACCTGATGACGGGCCACAGGAGCGTCTATCCGTCGCAGGTGCTCTCGATAAACAAGTCCTCGTCGGTGAAATCCGAGCTCGGCAGGGAGATGGACGACATATCCACGGAAATCTATCCCGAAACCGATTGGCTGTCAACCGTTCTTTTCAAGTACGCCCGCGCTCTCAGGCGCTTTTTCTGGCGAAAAAAACCCTGATTTGCCCGGCGGCCGAGACAAATTCCGTATCTCGTCGCTCGTCGTTCGTATCTCGTAAAAGACGTTAACGAGATACGTTAGTTGGTGGAGCGAGTCCCGAGATACCATTTTTGACCCTGTTGACAAAATTTCGCTTATTGATATAATAGGAACTGAATGAGAAAAAACAGCGTTTCAAAAATCCTTCTGTTTGCTTCGGTGCTGACGGTTTTTCTGGCGGCGGTGCTCATCCTGCGCGCCGAAACGCCGGACCTTAAAAAACCCGACGCCTGGGTCGCCGATTTCGGCGGGGTGATCGCGCCGGAGGTGGAGCGCAGTCTCAACCTCCTTTTGATGGAGCTTGAAAGAAAGACCTCGGCCGAGGTCGCGGTGGTAACGGTAAAGACGATGGAGGGCGGCTCGGTGGAGGATTTTGCAGTCAAGCTTTTTGAAAAATGGGGGATAGGAAAAAAGGGAAAAGACAACGGCCTGCTCTTCCTTGTTTCGGTGGGCGACAGGAAAATGAGGATAGAGGTCGGCTACGGGCTCGAAGGCGTGATTACCGACGGCAAGGCGGGCGAGATACTGGACCGCTACGTCGTACCGCGCTTCAAGCAGGGGGATTTCAACAACGGGATATTCGCCGGCGCGGCCGCGGCCGCTTTCGAGATAGCGAAGGATGCCGGCGTAGAGCTGACGGGGGCGGTTCAGCCCGCGCCCGCCCGGAAGCGGAAACTCAGCCCAGTCGAGATAGCCATAAGGATAATCTTTTTCATAATACTGATACCGATACTGATAAGGAATCCGTTCCTGCTGCTGCTGTTTTTAGGCGGAGGCCGCGGCGGCGGCGGGGGCTTCGGCGGCGGGTTCGGCGGCGGCTTCGGCGGCGGAATGAGCGGCGGCGGCGGCGGCTCAAGAGGATGGTAGATTTACTACAAAAGGCAATAGACAATTTCTAATTTCTAATATAAAAAGTATGGATGAAAGTAAATACAAAATACGGCAAAAACTATATTGATCTTTAGAGTTTAGATATTGTTTTTAGAAATTGAATTAAAATGAGTTGCCCTTTAGAAATTGATTTATGAGGAGTTGAAAATGAGCGACATTCTTGAAAAATTCGTGTCAGACGTCAAAGCCGCGTACGGCGAAAACCTGAAGTCCGTCGTGTTGTACGGCTCGAAGGCGAGCGCGGAGGACACGAAAAAGCATTCCGACTACAACGTGCTTGTAGTGCTGGATTCGATTAAGTTCGACGACCTCAAATCGATGAACAAGGCAATGGTCGCCTGGATAGCCGGGGGCAACCAGCCGCCGCTTCTTTTCACGTCGGAACGGCTTAAGAATTCGGCCGACGTCTTCCCCATCGAGTTTCTCGATATTAAATCGAACCACAGGATACTCTTCGGCGAGGACCCGTTCACCGATCTTCAGATACACGACAAGCACCTGCGTCACGAGTGCGAGTTCGAGCTCAAGGGCAAGCTCTTGAAACTCCGCCAGGGCTACATGCTGACAAGGGGAAAAGAAGGCCACCTGAAAGACCTACTGATAAATTCGGTCACGACGTTTCTCATAATATTCAGGTACGTTCTTAAGCTTACCGGACAGGAGCCGCCGGCGAAACGGCTCGACGCCCTCGAAATTCTTTCGAAAAAGGTGGTTTTTGACCCGTCGCCTTTTGCTACAATATTCGCGATGAAGCAGGGCGACAAGGAAGCTCTAAAAAACGACGCGGAGCCGCTGACGGAAAAATACCTCGCCGAGATAGAAAAGGTCGTGGATTTCGTGGACAAGATGCAAGTGAAATAAATAAGCCGTAAAAGGAGAGCAATGATGAAAAAAGTATGGATCGTATTGGGGGTAGTAGTACTGCTCGTGATAATGGTGGCCGGGACGTTCATCTCGAACTACAACAGCCTGGTTTCCTACAACGAGAGCATCGACGGCGCCTGGGCCCAGGTCGAGAACCAGCTTCAGAGAAGGGTCGACCTGATCCCCAACCTCGTCAACACGGTCAAGGGCTACGCCAGGCACGAGAAGGAGATATTCACCTACGTCGCCGACGCCCGTTCCAAGCTCCTCGCCGCCAAGACCACCGACGAAAAGGTGAAAGCGGCAAACGGGCTTGAAGGCGCGCTCGGGAGGCTGCTTGCCATCGCCGAGAATTACCCGCAGCTGAAAGCCAACGAGAACTTCATCCGCCTTCAGGACGAGCTCGCCGGCACCGAAAACAGGATAGCGGTCGAGAGAATGCGCTACAACGACATCGTCAAGGGCTACAACATACTAATAAGAAGGTTCCCCAGCAACATAGTTGCCGCGATGACCGGCTTCCAGAAAAAGGACGTGTACTTCAAGGCGGAAGAAGCGGCCAAGGAAGTCCCGAAAGTAGAGTTCTGAAAACAACAATAATATATTAGTATTAGGGGACGTAGTTAGATAATTAGATATTGGCACATCAAAGGAAATGTGGTGGTATGGGGTTATGCCTAGACAAGGACGGGTAAATATAGAAGGCGGCATATATCACGTTATACAGCGGGGACTGGAGCAAAAAGAAATATTTAAGGATAATGATGATCGCAAGGAGTTTTTGCGTAGGTTATCCGAGGGCTTAAAAGATACAGGACACAAATGCTATGGTTGGGTGTTGATGCCCAACCATTTTCATTTGGTGATAAGGACTGGCGTAAGACCACTGAGCGATCTAATGCGAAAATTATTGACAGGGTACGCCTTGTATTTTAATAAAAAAAATAAGCGAACAGGGTATTTGTATCAGGGAAGATACAAATCAATTCTATGCCAAGAAGAAAGCTACCTGCTGGAATTGATAAGATATGTTCATCTAAACGCGTTAAGGGCGAAGATAGTTCAAAATATGAAGGAGTTAATGGAATACAAATGGAGCGGGCACTCAGTGCTGATGGGAAACAACAAAGCAGATTGGCAAAGCACTGACGAGATTCTAGAATATTTTGGCAGGAGAAGATCTGAAGCCCAAATAAAATACGAGGAATTTGTTGCGGAGGCGAAAGCTTCAGGGAAACGCGAAGAATTGACGGGCGGAGGATTGATAAGGAGCGCAGGCGGGTGGAAAGAGGTTTTGAGTTTAAGGAGTAACAATGAAAAATGGCTTGCAGATGAACGGATATTGGGCGACGGAAAGTTTGTTGAAAATGTTTTAAAACATGCAGACACCCAATTTGAGAGAAAGGAAAAACTAAAAAAAGAAGGGTGGGGAATAGACAAGCTTGTGAAAAAAGTATGCGCGATGACGGGCGTGGATGAGAGGGAAATAAAACGTGAAAGCAGAAGAAGCAAATTGTCACAGGCAAGAAGCTTGGTGGCGTATTTGGGTTCAAGAGAATTGGGAATTTCCGGCGTTGAGTTGGCAAAATATTTTGGGATCACGAAAGCATCGGTAAGCGCGGCAGTAAAACGCGGCAGCGTGATTGCTCGAGCAAACGAATATCGTATTATCTAACTACGTCCCCTATACCGGTTTTATTCCTTTTGTTGTTCGGTGACCCTTTTTATCGCGTCCAGAAGCCCCGGGTGCGCGTCGTTCATCTCCCTGCGCGCCCTTTCAAGGTAGGCCTTTGCCTCGGCCTTCATATCCTCCGGCATATCAGAAAGGTCCATTTCGGTGATGGTTTGGAACTCCCGGCCTGTGCTTGCGGCCTCAGTTTTGTCGGTTTTTATCTTGGCCGTTTTTTTCAATTTTCTAATCTTTAAATCCTTTAATGTTGTTTTCAACGCCGCATTGATGGCCTCAATATGGTTCTTGACTATCTCGGCGTCATCCCGGCCCTTCCGGAATTTTATAACGGCGTCAAATCCATTTTTGATTGATTTTACATAGCAATTTTTGTCCATTACTTTCCACTCGTCACGCGTGACGAGCCCTATCTTGCCATTTTCATTGTCCATACTGCGTATCGATGCTTCCCCGCTTTGTACCTTTTCCTGTACCTCAGCCGGCGCCTGGGCTATTTTAATGTATCTTCGCACCTGGGCTTCGCTCTTGCCTATGAGCTTTCCTATTTCCACGTTGGACTTGCCCAGCTCGCTCAGCTTCTGGCAGGCAAACATCATATCCAGGTTTGTAAGGCTTTTTCGCTCTACATTTTCAAGGAAATTGAGGCGCAGGGCTTCATCCTCGCTGAGGTCGGATTCCGGCATTATGACCGCCAAGACCTTTTCCCAGCCAAGTTCCTTTGCCGCCACCACCCTCCTGAATCCGCTTATGAGCTGTAATTCGCCGCCGTGCCTTCGCCACAGCACCACCGGGAACTTCTGCCCGTCATTTCTAAGCGACTGAAGCAGTTCCCGGGATTTCAGCTCCTTTCTGAACTGCATAGTGGTGTTGCTGACATTGATGTCCGATATCGCCGCCCAAACCGTCTGGTACTTCGAAAGGTCGTTCATCAGAACCTCCTCCGCCATCGGCGGAGCCCGCCGTAGAGGCGGGCTTACAAAAGCCTGCAACTCGCAACCCTACTTCTTGCACGGCACGCCTATCTGCTTTGAAAGAGCGTCCATTATCTGCTCGGGCTTGCATATACCCAGCGAAATCAGCACTTCTCCCAGCTTTTGCTTCGGGTTGGACTCGCCCTGGCTTTTAAGCGCTTTAGTCAGCTGTTCCGTGTTTATCACCCCGGCCTCAAGCAGCAGCTCGCCGAGGAATTTCTGCTGTCCTATGTGTTCTATGGATATCGTGTTCGCCTTGTCGGGGTCGCCCATCTGGAAGTTCGAGAAGTCGAGCCCGACGCTGTATATCTTTCCCTCGTCGTCGACGCCCTTTATCCGCACGAACGAGGCCAATCCTTTCGCGTCGTACTGTTCGCTTATTATCATAAGCAGCTGCTCGAGCGACGCAAAGTGTATCGTGGAATTGTCGTAAAAATCAATTTCTCCGGCCGTCATCCTGATAAGTTTCTTCATTTCTGTTTTCTCCTGTTTGTTAGGATGTTGCCTTCACTGGATACAAGATACTAGCCCCTGTCTTGTGTATTTTCGTCTTCACTAGATACCAGATACGAGATACCAGTCCCCGCCTTTATTGTTTCGCGTTGCGCCATAATTTTTCAAACTCTTTTTGAAATTCGTGGACGGCCTGAATGTCGTCGATAAATACCGCGTTTTCGCGGTTGAACCGTTCGGCGCTTCCCGTCCAGTTGTAGGATCCGGTGAGGACGGACTTCGAGTCGAACACGGCGGTCTTGTTGTGCATTATGCCCCTGTCAAACCCCGATGAAAGTTTCAGGTTTATGCCGCTGTCTTTCAGGTATTCATACATAGAGTATCTTTCGCCGCTTTTTGACTCGTCAAGCAGGAGCCGGACCCTGACGCCGCGCTTTTTTGCCCGCACGAGGGCCTTTGCCAGTGTCCGCGAGGTGAAGTGGAAGCACATCACGTCGACGGTATTTTGGCTTTCGGTGACGCGTTTTATTATTTCTTTTTGTATGCCGCCGTTGGGGGAGAAAAGGACTTTTGTTTCGGCGAGGATACCGGGGGAGAACAGGAACAAAGAAAGCGCTGCAAAGACAAGACATTTTTTAAAGTTTGCCGCTTTAAAAAATTCCATATCTTTATTCTACGCTTTTTATTTTGTTTTGTAAAGCCCCGTTGGAGATAGCCCCGCCAAGCCGGGACGGAATTCCTCGATGGTTTTTTTATTAGCGTAAGCGCGCGGGCTAATTCGCGGTTTTTCGGGGATAGCTTCAGCGTATGCTTCTCTAACGGGGTAAAGATGGTGGCGCGGATTACTTTTTTCGCCGGGGTTTTTTCGGTTGTTTCGGTTTCGGCGGGAGGACCGAGTCGGCGGTGGTCTTGATGAGCCTGCAGAGGAGTTCGCGGTCGTCAAGGACCTCCGCGCCGACCAGCATCGAGAGCTTGGCTCCGGGATAGGCCGGCGCGAGCTCGTACTTGCCTTCAATCAACCCGGCGCCGGCGTCCGTCTTCTTCACAAAGAGATTGTCGCCGCAGACAAGCGCGACCACCTTATCTGCGCAGTACAGTGCGTACTCGCCGAACATCTTGCGTGCTCTGGCGTTCCGAAGGGGGGCAAGCTGGTCTATAAGGTAGTCTATGGTTGATTGTTTTGTCGCCATTGTTTTTGTCTGCCTTTCAGCGCCCGCCCGAAGTGAACGCGTCCGTGTCACTCGCGGGATCACGTGTAAACAGCAGCGCGTGCTTCCTGTTGACTGCGCCCAGGGCCGCGCCGAGAGCGGCCGACAAAATAAAGGTCGGCAGTATGGATTCAGGCATGTGCAGGGCGAAAAGGAAAAACATCGGCAGCATAGCGGCTTCCACCGTTATGGCGCCAGTGAGCCAGTTCCTGAAAGGCAGGTTGACGAGGGAGACGAGGAAACTGAGCACGATCCAATTCGCGACCGCGGCGTACATTACGTAAACCGGCCTACCGGCCAGTATGATGAAGATGAGGTTCAGGGCGCCCGCCGCCGCGCCGGAAGCCGCGCAGACGAGGATCCTGCGCGGGATACCTTCAAGGCGGCGCGTCATTTCGCGTGAATCGGAACCAGTCAGTCCGCTGAAGTATCCGACGAAAAGCCCCAGGAAGCCGTTGATCGCCATTATGTTAGGTATGATGTAGGAGTAATCGTTGTAGTACATCGTTATGAATACCGGCAGGGCGAATGTTTCGGAGAATACAAGCCCCTTGAGCCAGCCGGGCGCCCGCAGGTTCGCGAAAAACACTATCACGCTGATCACTAACCAGAAAAAGAAATACGCGAACATGTCGGGCCCCTTCAGGCCCTCGAAGTAAACAATGAAGGCCGCCGCGCCGCCCGCGCACGTCCCGACGGCAAGCGCCGGCTTGAGCTTTTTTATCATTTGTTCCTTGTTCATTTATTTGCCGCCGTCCGCGCTTTCGCGCTACTCGAGCTCGGAAACGAACACCGCGAGTTTTTCCTGGTAGTGCCGTTCGTTTTCCTGTTTCAGGTCCTTTTCGATGAAACCCGCCGAAGCCACCGGGTCCATTCCGGTTATTTCGTGAATTGTCTCGAACGCCTTGTCCGGGCTGGTGCCGCCGGAGGTGGCGAACACGGCTATGTTCTTGAAAGAGCCCTTCTTTTCGGTAACGTATGTCCTGACCGCTGGCGTGACCTTGTGCGCCCATATCGGCGTTCCTATCACGACGAGATCGTATTTCAGCGGGTCGCGCTTCACCGGCCCTATTTCGGTAAGCTTGCCTCTGGCGGCGGCGGCGCACGCTCCGATGAAACCGAAGAATCCCGTGCGTTTTTTGTTTTCAGTCAGGCCTTCCGTGTCCGCGCCGGTCGCTGCCGCTATGTCCTCGGCCACTTTCTTTGTGTTGCCGGTGAGGGAGTAATAGACAACGAGTATCTTCCTGTTTTTTGCCTTCAAGGCTTCCTGCCTGCCGCAGTCCGGCGCTTTTTGCGGTTCGAGGGCGGCCGCGCCCGCCGCGAGAAAAGCCAAAACGGCAACGCACAAGAGTTTTTTTATCATAACGTCTCCTTTTCATTATTTGGGGAAAACACCGGTTTTTCTCCGGCAGGACATATTTTAGCAAATCGGCCCGCTCTATTTCAAAACTGAACGGCAGAGGTGTTTTGCACGGGTTTCGCGGGAAGGAACCTGTTGTACAGCCACGCGAATATCACTCCGCCGGCGAACCCGTCGGCAAGCGCCCACAGGAGGCCGATGACGCTTCCCAGGGGCGTCACGCTGTAGCCGAGGTAGACGCGGCTTATGAGCGTGGGCGCGCCCTGCGCTCCTCCGGCGAGTATCATCCACCACGTGAGGAAGAAAAGCCCGAAACCCCACAACAACCCGAACGCGACACCGGCCGCTTTCACGTCAAGTTTCATCTTCTGCCTCCCGGCTGTTTTTTCAACAACTTCGCTATCCTTGAAACCAGCGCTTTGCCGTCGTACGGTTTGCCGACGAACGAATCCGCCTGGTGCTCGAGCGATTCCTGCAGGGTGTTGCCGGAGTCCCTTGAGGTTATCACGACGACCTTGACGTTCCTGGTGGCGGAACGGCTCTTTATTTCCCTGCAAACGCTGAATCCGTCGAGCCCTGGCATCATAATGTCCAAGAGGACCAGGTCGGGCCTTTCTTCCCTGACGCGCTCGAGAGCCCTCGCGCCGGTGTAAGCCGTGATGACCTCGTACCCTTCGCTTTCAAGGAGGTCTCTCAGCATTATCACGGTGTCCTTGTCGTCGTCTACTATCAGTATCTTTCCGAGAGCCATTTCGGCCTCCTCAAAAATCTGGTTATTGTTTTTTGGGCGTCAGCCGGCGGGCCCCCGAAGCAGCCCGTATTTTTTCTTGAGTTTTAAAATCCTCAGGACCGACTCGTCAAGCCGCTCTTTGGTTATCCTGCCGTCTTTCACGGCTTCGAGCACGCCGTCGCGGGCGCGTTTCTGTGTTTCGGGCTTTCCGACGAAAAGCAGTATGTCCACCCCCGAGTTGACGCAGGTCACGGCAAGCTCTCCGGCGGGGATTTCGCGCGACATCGCCCCCATATTGAAGTCGTCTGTCACTATCACGCCCTTGTATTTCATCCTGTCCCTTAAAAGGCCCTGCATTATTTCCCAGGATATCGTCGCGGGCAGGTTCTCGTCGTTCGTGACGGCCGGCGTCATCAGGTGCGCCGTCATTATCAAGTCCACTTTTCTTTTCTTGATTAGCGCCTTGTATGGGACGAGCTCGCAGGTTTCCATCCGCGATAAGGTTTTTCCCGTGGCAGGAAGCGATTTGTGAGGGTCGGGCGCGACGTCGCCGTATCCGGGGAAATGCTTGGCGCACCCAATGAGCCCGCCTTTCTTGTAGCCCGTAAGATAGGCCGCCGCGAATTTTGCGACGGTTTCCGGGTCCTCTCCGAAGGAGCGCCCGTTGGCGGCGATGTGGCTTTTCTTGTTGGTGTTGACGTCGACTACCGGGGAAAAATTGGTGTTTATTCCCAGGGCGCGAAGCTGGCGGGCGGCGCGCTCGGCGGTGCTTCGCGCCTCTTTAATGCTGAACCCCGCCCCGGCTTCCTCCTGAGAAGGGAATGGGTCCACGCCGTCTTTCACGCGGTTGACCCTTCCGCCTTCCTGGTCGGTGGCTATGAGGAGAGGAATGCCGTTGTGCCTTTCGGCGAGCGACTGTAGTTTCGCGGTCAGCTCCGTTATCCGCGCCGCGTCGAGGCGGTTTATGTCCCCGTGGCCGAGGAAGACGTTGCCGAAGTGGAATTTCGAGAAATTTTCTTCCGAAGAAAGGTTCCTGCCGAGGTTTCCAACCATGAAGAGCTGGCCCACCTTCACCTCAAGAGGCATTTCGGCGGCGAGTTTTTTGAGCTCAGCGTCGCCGTCGAATAGCGCGCAGGCCGCCAGGGCGCACAGCGTGGACAAAAGGAGGACCGGCAGTATGCGGCGCGTCTTTTTCGCGCTGTTTTTAAGGTATGCCGGGCGGAGGCCGCGCCTGGAACCGCGGCAAATGCATATATTTTTATTCATTGTTTTCGGCGAAAAGCGGACCTTTCAATCGTGTTGCTTGCGGCGCCTCTTTTTTATGCCGGCGGCAACGCCCAAATATATCCAGAAGAAAGAGACTATCTCGCCGGTCACGGTCGGCGCGAACACCGTCACCCATTCGATTATAGTCCCTTTGGTGATGAACCAATACCCCATCGCCAGGAAGAAAAAGGCGTAAGTAAGGAATATGGCAAGCCCGCTCTTTTTATTGTGCAGCGGGATAAGGGGCAGCGCGCAAAGCGTGAACACGCCTACGATCCAGCAAATGACGGACAAGATGTTGACGATCTGCGAATGTGCCGAGGATATCATACCGTACAGTATGATGGGGACGACCGGGATCAGGCTCAGCACGCCGTATCTTCCGGCAAGGATCAGCGCCAGGTACAACGTTAGCAGAGCCAGCGCGGCCAGAAGTGGGTAGCTCAATTTACGGAACAGCTTCGAGCCAATACCGGGAAGTGGGTAGCCGCCCAGGTGCCGATTGAGGATATTCTCGAGGTTGGCGTGAACGTGAGTGAAAAACAGTTCCATTCCGCCTTCTATCATCCTTTCGACGAGCGGGGGCCTTGGATATGATGCTTCTTCTCTCGGCCTCTCGTAAGACCTCGCCTTGTAAAGCATTTCGTTGTAGATGCTCTTGGGGGCGCAGAAGAACTCGTTGAGCATCCCGTATTTCGATATCCTGCGGTCCGTGAACGTTCCCCAGAAATTCTCCGGGACCGCGCCCGCGAGCTCGGGGCGGTTCGTCCACCGGATCTCGACGGGCCTTGTAAGGTCTATGCCGCCGCCGACCTCTACACGCCATTCAGATCCGTCAACTTTAAAATGCCTGTCTTTTTTCGAATAAAATTCCCTCTCGTACTGTCCTTTTATCTGGCTTATGTAAATTCTGCTTATTTTTTCAAGAGGCATTTGCCTGTATATGTAACTGAAGTCGGAGCCGTATTGTTTCGCGGCTTCGGCCATCACGACGCCGGTGTATATCGCCCTTAAAGGCGCGAACTCGGGCGCCTCGTTGACGTATTTCTTTATTTTGGGCACAAGTATGGCCTGGATGTCCCGCAGTCTGGCAGCGCGGCTCCAATTGTCCGAGCTGACCGGCCCGGCGTTCGCGTCGCTTTCAAGCCGTACGTCAAGCTCCATTTTCCCGAGGTAGTAGGACCCTCCCGCCCAGGACGCGTCCGCGCTTCCGGATTCTATCCATATCCTGGTATAGATAGGTTCGCCGGCAATATCCACTGCCCGACTGGTGCCGTCGGATGACATTGTCCTGGGGGCTATTCTGAGCAGATGCCTTACGTGGCGGAGCCAGAAATTCCGTCCGACCTTAGTGTTCGGGTCTTCGTATCTGGCGAATAGCCTCTTCAGCCTGAGGTCGCTGTCAAGAAGAACCTTGCCGATGGTGTAATCTGCTATGGCCGGGCCCACCGGGTCGATTTCGTTGTCGTATCCCGGCCTGAGGTCGACGTACCAGCCCCGGTAATAGTCCCTGCATCTTAGGAAGAACGCTTCTCTGGCCAGGGCCATGCAGGTTATTCCGTACCGCGGGATGTCGGGGCCCGCCGGAAGCAGTTCATACGTCAGGAGCAAGGTGCTGGCGCCGGGTTTCACGTGCGTTATCCTGACGTTGGACAGGTCAATGCCTCCGAGGTCCTTTTTGCGGATCGCGGCGATCTCGTCGCTGAGTTCATATGCGGCCGTCTCGGCCGCTCTTTCAGCCAGGTCGTCGAACGATTTCGCCGAGCTCATCATGGTCGGCAGGTGGAATATTTCACCGGTCTTCAGGTCGGCCCGCCTGTTCGCCTCGTCGTTTTTCTTCACGGCCTCCCCGAACTTTTTTTCGATTTTTTTCCTGCGTTTTTCGTAATTGAATTTCCCGGCCTTGGCGAGGGGGTTTTTTGTTTTCAGGGCCCGGGTGCGGCCTTTCGGTGTTTCCGCTTTCAGGTTCTTTAGGGCGAAATCGAACTGGTCGTTGTTCCTGAAAAGCCGCTTTTCTTCGCTCCATTTGCCTTTTGTGACCGGAGCCAGGATGTCGACCCTGTCCCTGTATCTCTTTTCGTAAAAACCCGCGACGGCGGCGTCAATGAGGTTTTCAAGTTCGTCGTCAGGGAAGGTTAGCGGCTGTTTTTTAGACGTCAACGACTGAAATTCCGCGATCTCCCGGCAGGTCAGTTTAAGGGCAAGCTTGGCGGCGTCGGTATTAACGACCACCATATCGATGTCCTCCCCGACAAGCAGGTGCCCGCCTACGGGCCCGAAACCGGAATGAAACACGATGTCCTGCACCTGATGAAGGTATGTGCCGAAAATAATTTCCCGCTCCTCTTTTCCGCCGGCGTTTTTGATCCTTTCACGGGTTTTTTCCCTGAGCGCGTTTACCCTCGCGCGCACCTCGTCTTCCGATATGTGCGGGTGGTCGGTCGAGATATCCGTGCCGCTGCCCTTGACGAACTTCGGTATTTTCGTCAAGGTGCTGAAGAAATATTTCGTGTCGAAGGAATGGTATTCGAAGTGGTTGTAGAACATCTTTTTGACGAGGAGAGCGCTTCTGGTGAAGTTCGGGCTGAAGAATTTTCTCTTTTCGTCGTACGGCAAGGGGCTGGTAAGATCAAAATCGTCCACGAGCTGGTCCGCGGTAGCGATGTTAAGGGCGGATGAATCGCTCATGCCCATCATCGAGCAGGCCACGGCCGTGAGGTCGAAGTGGACGGACTTGCCGGCCGCCCACAGGTTTGAAAAAAGAAAAAGGCAGAATGTCAGGCAGGCAGCGTGTTTCATATTCATTCGCGTTTCTTTGGTATCCCCGCGGAGTTGGGTGTTGCTATCGGGCGATAAAATATACCAGCCCAGCGAGCGCCGCGACGACGAGCACTACGAACCAGACGCCGCTCGGCGTGTCTTCCCTTATGACGTCCGGCATGTGGTTTGAAATATTCTTGATCGTGATGTTCGGGTGTTTTTTCCTGGCTTCTTCAGGGGGCATCTGGAATACGTCCGCGATACCGTCATTGTTCCTGTCCTCGAGCGTCAGACGGACGTCGTCCGGCAGGTCGCTTAAATTTTCATATTTTTTCCCGTCTATGTCGTAGGTTATCTTGTTCTCGGTACCGAAGCCGTTGCCGCCGTTTCTCTGTATATCGCGCAGTTTTCTCTTGACCTCTTCGGGCAGGTCCTCGAATTTCTTGTAATACTTGTCGCCGAAAACAACCCTCTTCTTTATTTCCATTTTTTAAGGTTTAAATGATTTTTGCCGTTAACTTTTACCTTGTACCTGTCTTATTGTCCTTTATCTTCCACGTTGAGCGTTATGTTGACCTTTGAGCCCTTGGGCACCCTTGAGCCGGCCTTCGGAGTCTGGTTCAGGACCACGTTGAAATCGTAGAACTCGCTTGTCGTCTCCTT
>JAFGGC010000043.1 GCA_016930715.1 Endomicrobiales bacterium | reverse complement strand
TCCGGGCCTCCTGTTTAGGCTTCATTATACTGCTTTTTACACCTTATTTCAGCCTAAATTGTGGCCCAGTTTTTCCCGAGTATTATAGCCCAAGACTGGGGCGCCGGAACGGAGTTTATAAACGTTGACACAAGTACCTATTCAGGAAGCGTGGCAATGGTAGCTTTTAGTTCTTCAACCTGTCAACTTAACATTTCGAATTACTATTCCTATTTCGCCATGGAGACTTCATCGCAATCTTTCAGCCCAAGTATTACAGGAAAATTGTCTCAAGTAGATGTTTACGATGCATTTGAAGGGGAGTTAGTCATTTATCCAGGAAGTGATGCAAATATATACATGGATATATTGAGTAGCACAGGTGGAATATTAACAACATCTTATAATCAAACAGGTGTAAGTCAATATAATGCTTTTAAATTTACTCATTGGTATTTTGATTCTACAATTACTTTGGTAGCAGAGGCTACTTATTTTTTTAAAGTCAGACCAGGTGACTTTTACGCAAGCCCTTACATTGTAGGATATAGTACAGGTAATCAATATACGCGCGGACAATTTATTGGCAGTAATGATAATGACTTATTATTCAAGGTATACATCTCAACATTTATGAGTGCCCGCTATTCATCTCAAGGCATTATTCCACCAAATTGGGGTCCTTGGCAAAATTTTTTCATCAGCGACACGGTGCCGACAGGAAGTTCGATCACTTATTATGCTGTAACTTCGACAAGCGCATACAATTTAAGCACAAATCCTTCTATTCCTTTGACAAACGGCGGACCTATTAATTCAACCGTCGGACCATATATCAAAATTATTTCGTCTTTTTCAAGGACAATCCCGGACGCCATTCCAATGGTAGATAGTTTTACCGTTACATGGACAGCCTGCCATAAAGTATATGGTCACGTTTATTATCCTGATGGTTCTACACCGTTTCCCTCAGCAACAACAAAGATTGAATGCGGCGTTTCTTCAAGGGCCTGCACAACGGACACTTTCGGTTACTATGAATTACGCGGAACAAAAGGTAGTGACTGGGTTTTATCGGTAAGCTCAAGCCCTGCGGTAGCCAATATATCGTTTAGCCCCGTAAGTGTCTCATACCCAAATTTAAACATAGACCAGGAACGGGACTTTTGGCGTGAAAAAGGCGACCCGGCATTAAACTGGACAGGAGCAGGGGATTTCTCTTTTGACGGTCTCAATCCTGAAATCGGCGCGAGCAGCACAACCTATGAATTCAAGGTGCGATATGTTGACAGCGAGAACGATCCTCCGAAAAACGGCTACCCAAAACTACGTATTAAGAAGAATGGGGTTACTGTAAAATTGATTAGTATGCAATATGAATCGGGAGCGTTTACTGCACCCGGTGCAATTTACAGCACCTCAACACTTCTTTCCCCTGCAACATATAGCTACTGTTTTGAAGCCCAAGACATCTGGGGTGCACAAGCATCGGGCGCACCGACATCTGATAAAACCGGACCAGTTGTTAAAGCAAAAATAGCCGGTAAAATAGCCACCTACTACGGCACGCTTCTTTCAAACAAAAAGGTATCCTTGTATCACAACTCATCATTTGAAAACAGCGCATACACTGACTCAAACGGCGAATTCCTTTTTTCATGGCTGAATCCCGGCGAAAATTACCTCATTGTGCCCGACACAATGTCAACCTACGACGTTTCCGAAGTCAATTACGCCCCTCTCACGGATGATGCAAACCAGCAGTTCCTTAACATGGACAATGTCACCCTTGTTTCCGGCCACATAAAAGACCCCAACAACGCGGTAATGTCCGGCATACAGGCGCAATTGAGCGGAACACATTCGGATACATACACCAGTCAAAGCACCGGATATTACCGCTTCTATGTTACCACCAACTCCTATACGGTCGCGCTCAATCACGCAAGCTACGTTTTCAATCCTTCTTCCTACACCCTAAATAACGTTTCTTCAGAACAAAATGACCTTGACTTTTCAAGGATAAACAGAGCGCCGGCTTTATCGGTTACCAGCGAGACCGGCTATACTTCGGATGCCGTTGAACCCAATATAAGCCCTGTTACCCAGAACCTATCTTTCAGGCTGGTATACAAAGACGAGGACAACGACCAGCCGAAACAGACTTACCCGATAATTTACATTCTAAAAGACGGTGCCACGATCCAGAGTTTCAGCCCCTCACTTGAATCAGGAACGTGTATAGGTGGCGCGGTATACAGCGGGGCCAGTGCTCTTGATAAGGTCGGGGACTACACCTACAACGTCCTAGTCTATGATCTCTATAACATGGCCCAAAGCGGGATTTTCAGCGGAAGTTTTCAGGTCTATGCCGAAAAACCGAGCGTTCCCACGAATATGTCACAGGTAACACAGGACGGGGCGCACGTCGTTTCGGGGCAAATCCATCTTTGCTGGGCGTGCGATAATCCGAACAACGACGAACTGACCTACACACTGTACCTGAGCGAACCTCAAGGAAAGAACGCGCCGGCTAAAAACGCCGCGAGCTATAACTTCATATCCGTCTATACCGGATCAAGCCCGAACTGCACGTTAAACTCCCTTGAAGCGGACAGGGTTTACTACTGGAAGATAGGCGTTGAGAACCAGTACGGGGCGGTGTCTGAGAGCCCGGTTTATTCCTTTTCAACCATAGGGCAGCCGAACAAGGCATTCAATTATCCCAATCCTTTCAATCCGACTAAAGGCGAAGCAACGAACATCGTATTTGAAATGCCGGAAGACGGTTCCGTAGAAATATCGGTATTCAGCGAGTACGGCGATATTATATGGAGCAACGACTATTTCAACCTGTCAAAAGGGTCTAATCAGATATCCTATGACGGCAAAGACGGCAACAGCAACAACCTTTACAACGGAACATATCTCTGCCGCGTGAAAAAGAAATACAACGGCACGGAATCGACGGATAAACTCAGGCTTTTAGTAATAAAATAAATCCGCTTTGAACAAATATCTATCCGATAAAAACCCACATAGGCTGCTTATTCAAATATAATCAACTAAACACTATATATTTAAAAATCCCTTGTAAGTTCAAAGGTTTTCTGCTAATATTTATATTGAATTATGTATATGAAATACGAAAACCTTTATTCACTGCTTACTATAGTCTCCCTTTTATTGCTAACCTCTTTACCAGTTTGCGCTGAAACCCCTGATTTGAGCATAACAAGTTCGGATATATCATTCTCGGATGATTCACCGGAACCGACGCAGACCATAGGCGTCACAGCAACGATCCATAACAATCAAGACTTGTATATTGACACAGCCCCGGTATTGGCTCACGATACACACGCAGTTGGAACAGGATTGCAGGCAATACGAGTACGTTTTAACCAATGGCTTACTCAATATTTTGTCGCAGACAGTGATTATTATCTTGGAGGTATCGGTTTAAGGATATATTCTGAAACCAAGGACCCTACCACACCAATTGTTGTCAGACTAAGAAAAGATAAAGGCGCATTACTACCGGATGATTCAGCCGGAGGATTGCTGGCAACAAAATCAATAGTTATTACCACAACAACTTCTAGTAATTGGCAAGATTTCGTTTTTGATTCGAACCCACTTTTAACTGCCGGCTCTACTTACTGGATTTGTGCCGAAAATTATAATACAGTAAACAGTACCTATGCTTGGGTTGTGGATACAGGGACTCCTGTTGATATGATCCTTTATAGCGATGATAGCGGGCTTTCTTGGGATTCTTTCTTGGGCGAGTATGACGCTTTTTTTAGGGTCTACAAATGCACGGACACGATTATATCTTGTTACGCCGGTGATCCTGATACGGGCGGAAGCCTCATCGGGACCGATGTTTTTTCAACACCGATTTCCTCTACCACCCCAAAAACCGCCTCGTTTACTTGGGATGCCTCGGCATCGGCAACCGACATATACGTAACAGTGGACAGGCCGGGAATAATCGCAGAATCGAATGAATCCAATAATAAAGCATACAAGAACATCGTTCCCATAGCGACGATACCGACGATTTCAAGCATTTCCCCCGCCGAAAACGCGGCATCGGTCACGCCGGCAGACCGGATAAGTGTCGTTTTCAACGAAGCGATGAGCTCGACAGCCGCCGCTTCCTGCATCTCGGCTCGGGCAGTAAAGGACATTGCCGGCAACGCCATATCCGAAGCGACGGCGGGCACGGTCGCTTACTCCACGCCGACATACACCCTCACCTACACCGTCCAATGGAAAAAGGGCTACACATATGAAGTGACAGTCTCGACCGGAGCTCAGGACCTTTACGGCAACGCCATAGCCGCGGCGAAAACCTGGACGTTCAAGGTTATGTCAATGCCCGCGATAACGGCGTCATCGCCGGCCGAGAACAGCTCCGGCGTCAGTCCCACGGCGCCCGTGACGGTGGAGTTCTGGAGCGATGATATGGATTCCGCGACCGTAAAAAATTCAATTTCAGTGGCGCTTGTCAAAGACAACAACAGCAGCACGGCAAACACCGCGGTCACGGGCACCGTTGATTACACGAACAAAACACTGACTTTCACGGCGACGTGGCAGAAGGGATGCACGTACCTGGTTACCATATCAACTATGGCAAAGGATCTATTCGGCAACGCAATCGCCTCCCCTAAAAGCTGGAAGTTCACGACAATAATGGACAAATCTGCACAGAATACACTCATCGACGAGGACACGGCGACCAAGGTCGTCATTCCTTCCGGAGCGATGGATGAGGATTACTACGTGCTAATGGACACCGCGCCGCTGGACACGTCCGCGTCCCTGGCGGTGAAAGTTGCCAACGCGAACACAAAAATAGGCAAAACCAAGGGACGTTTCACCTCGATGCTGAACCACACCGTAAGGCAGATGACCTTATACCGTTCAGGCGCGGCGTACTCCGGAAATTTTCTCAGGAACGCCGACGTTACTATACCCTACGCCGAAGCCTCAAACGGTATGGCGCAGGATTCCAACGGCCGCCTGGTCAAGGAAAAAACGCTTGCCGTATATTACCTCGACGAGGCAAAGGACCTCTGGGTGAAGATCCCCAATTCCACGGTTGACACCGACAACAACACGGTGACGGCAGGCATCGCGCATTTTTCGGTCTTCGCGATTCTCGGCGGAAACGACACAGACATCTCCAATTCCTACGCTTACCCGGTACCGTGGAAACCGTTCGACTCAAGCACGGCCAACGGGACGCTTGCCGGCGGCATAACATTCACCGGCCTTGGCAGCGAGGCGAAGATACGAATATACACGCTGACGGGTGAGCTCGTGCGCGTTCTGAACTACGCGTACGCCGGCGGGGCCGAAGAGATGAACTGGGACGGCACGAATTCCGACAACGAGCTTTGCGCGAGCGGCGTGTACATCTATTATATAGAGAACGACAAGGAGCACAAGACCGGAAAACTGGTTATAATCAAGTAAGGTTCCAGGTACTAGGTATCAGGTACCAGAAAAAGAGATACAATAATGCCAATTAAGGATTTTGACGAATTAGAGATTTTCAAAAAAGCACGGAAACTCACGAACATGATATATGACATCAGCCAAACAACTCCATTTAACAAGGATTTTGCCTTGAGGGATCAAATTCGTCGATCAAGCACATCTATCATGGCAAATATAGCTGAGGGATTTGAAAGAAACAGCAATCAAGAGTTTATACAATTCCTGCATATCTCAAAAGGCTCTTGCGCAGAAACAAGAGCACAGTTGATGATAGCTGTTGACAGAGCCTATATAACTAACAAAGAATACAATGAGTTGCACAATAGCTGCAAAGAAATAGGAAGGATGACAAACGGACTGATACGTTATCTAAAGAACTCGGAAATCAAGAAACGAAATAAGTGATTCGTCGTTAACCGGTACCTGGCACCAGGCACCTAGTACCTTTACTGAGGAAACGTGAATAAATTAAATCTTACGCTATTTATCATTATTTTAATCGCATTTCCCGTTTTCGCTTCGGGGGTCGGGACCACCGGAATGAACTTCCTCAAGATCGAGGCCGGTGCAAAAGCCGCCGGAACCGGCGGGGCGTTTTCCGCCGTGGCTGACGACGCCAGCGCCGTGTGGTGGAACCCGGCGGGCCTCGCCCAGCAGAGGATAAAACAGGCCTCCTTCATGCACCTCAGCTGGTTTGAGGATATAAACTACCAGTTCGCCTCGTACGTCCACCCTCTTGAAAGATACGGCACGCTCGGCGTCGGCGTTTCATACCTTTCCGTAGGCGGGATAGACTCCTACGACAACAACGGCGCGCTCCTTGGCTCCAAGGTCGCCGCTTCGGACATTGCCGCGATATTCTCCTACTCAAGAAATATAAAGAAGGTGGAGGCCGGCGCAAGCCTGAAATACCTTTCGGAAAACCTCGCGGACGAATCGGCCTCAAGCATCGCGCTGGACGCGGGCGCCATCTACCGCGTCAGGACGGGCTACGCTTCCGGTATCGTGGGAAGGCAGCTGAGGATAGCCCTGGGCGTTCAGAACGTGGGGCAGGGCGTGAAGTACCTTGAAAAGGAAGACCCCCTCCCGCAGAACCTGCGCCTCGGTTTCGCGCAGGACTTTTTCGGCGAAAGCGCGACCCTTTCGCTCGATTTTAACCAGCCCAACGACGACAAGTATTACGTCTGCACCG
The DNA here is from genome assembly GCA_016930715.1 of Endomicrobiales bacterium. Classification (GTDB taxonomy): domain Bacteria; phylum Elusimicrobiota; class Endomicrobiia; order Endomicrobiales; family JAFGGC01; genus JAFGGC01. Next base: position 25,584 of record JAFGGC010000043.1, on the reverse strand, counting down.
GCATAGACTACCGCATAACCGACTGGGTATCCCTTCGCGGCGGGTACAGGTACAAATCCGAAAGACCTGACGACGACGTCCAGCCGGGTTTCACGTGCGGGATGGGTGTAGGCAACGACTACATATCGGTTGACTACGCGTTCGTCCCCTACGGGGACCTCGGCCTCACCCACAGGATAGGCGCCAGCTACCGTTTCGGAAGGACGCAGGCCAGAAGCGTCGCAGAGGCAAAGATACAGAAGCATCTCAAATACGCCAGAAAATACTATAACAACAAGGACTACATAAATTCATACCGCGAATTCGAGAACGTCCTTACGCTCGACCCCGTGAACCTCGAGGCAAAGGACTACATCGAGACGATAAAGAAAGACATAAACGAGATTAAAGTCGATAAATACATCGCCCTCGCCAAAAAGCACCAGGAAGAAGACAGGCTCCTTGAGGCAAAACGCCTGCTTGACGACGTGCTGAAGTTTTTCCCCAACGATCCTGAGGCGCAGAAGCATCTTTCAAGGGTGCAGGCCGCCATCGTTGACCAGAAGAACGCCCGCGCAGATTCCCTGTTCGAGCAGGGAATGGAATTTTACAACCAGGGCGCTTATTCCGACGCGCTGACCCTCTTCGAAAAAACGCTGGTCATAAATCCCGCTCACGCCAAGGCGCATGAATACATAAACCTTTCCAGCACCGAGCTTTCCAAGATAAACGAGGCAAAAAGGCAGGAAACGCTCGAGCAGAACCGCGCGAAAGCCGCCGGACTCCTGAAAAAAGGAAACTCGCTGGCAAAATCGGGCAAATACGACAAGGCAAAATCAACGCTTGAAGAGGCGCGTTCACTCGACCGCGATAACGCGGAGATAGCCGACACGTTGAAACAGGTGAACTCTGAAATCGCCGACCAGCATTACAAAAAGGGTCTGCAGCTCTACAGTTCGGGCGACCTGAAAGAGGCGGTGAGCCAGCTTGAAGAGGCCGTCAAGCTTGACCCTGACAACGAAAAAATATCCGAGAACCTCATAAAGATCCGCGGGCAGTTCGAGGAATCCGAAAAAGTTAAAGCGGAAAACCTGAACCGCGAGGGGCTGAAAGAGTACGATTCCGGGAACCTCAAGAAGGCGGTCGAGCTCTGGGAAAAGGCCGCGACGCTTGACCCCGAAAATACTAAGATAAAGAACAACCTAAACAGAGCAAAGGAAGAGCTTCAAAAAAAGAAATGAAGCTCTTGATTACACAGATAACAAAATAGATTACACAGATCAAGGCAGAATCTTTTGCGAATTGACTTGGACCTATCTGTGTAATCGGCTTAAGGAATCCGTGTAATCAGGTATTTTATGAAACTAAGAACGAAATTCGGACTTCTGGTAAGCTCGCTCGTCGTGATAATCGTCCTCGGCGTGACGGTCACGCTCCTCATAGCCGAGAGCAGGTTCCTCGTCAAGGAAATGGAAACCGCCCGCTACAACATGGTAAAAAGCCTTGCCCAGGTGGCGGGAGAATCGGTCATAGTAAGGGACGACATACTCCTCTTGAACTACATCAAGCTCATCAAGAACACGAAAGGCCTTGCCTATGCCGCCGTGACCGACCTTTCGGGCAAGGTCCTTGCACACACGGACATAAACCTGCTCGGCACGAAGCTTGCGGACCCGGTAACTTCAAAAACCCTTTCTTCCGACGCCCTTTTTAGCCAGAAATATGAGATGCAGGGCCCGGTAGCCGTACTGGACCTTTCTCTTCCGTTCATCGTCAGCGGAAAGAAAACCGGCGTCGCGCGGCTCGGCTTTTCCCAGAAGGAGCTGGACAAGGCCGTCGCGGAAACTCTTTCGGCGACAAGAAAGAGGATATTCATGGTGGCGGTCGCGGCGCTCGTGGCCGGCCTCATCGCCACGCTCATACTTGTCGGAATGATGACAAGCCCCATAAAAAAGATAGCGGCCGGAGCGCAGGTAATCGGATCAGGCAAACTTGACCACAAGATCGATGTGACCACGCGCGACGAGCTCGGAGACCTCGCCACCGAATTCAACAGGATGAGCGTCAAGCTCAAAGAGCTCGACCAGCTTAAAAGCGATTTCGTGTCTTCGGTGACCCACGAGCTCCGTTCCCCCCTCGTTTCGCTGAAGATGTACATAGACCTCTTTTTCAAGGGTACGGCGGGAACCCCGAACGATAAACAGAAGGAATACCTCGACATAATGAAAAGCTGCACGACCCGCCTCGCGAAATTCATTGATGATCTTCTGGACGTCGCAAAGATAGAGCGCGGCAAGATGCAGGTGAACCCGCAGCGCACTGAGCTTCCGCCAATATTCAAGGAAATTGCCCAGTTGTTCGAACCCCAGATGCAGCAGAAAAAGATTTCCTTTGAGGTAGCCGCCGACAAACTGCCCGAAGTGATGGCCGACCCCGAACGCACCCGGCAGGTGATAATTAACCTGCTTTCCAACGCCGTGAAGTTCACGCCGGAGGCGGGAAAGATAACGCTGTCGGCCGCGCGCAAGAGTTCTGAAAAAGCGGTCGAAGTGGCAGTTTCGGACACGGGGATGGGCATACCGGCCGATAAGCTTAATTCTGTGTTCGACAAGTTCGAGCAGGTAAAAGACGTCAAAAGCAAGGTGCAGGGCCCGAAGGGAACGGGGCTTGGCCTTGCCATAGTCAAAGGTATCGTCGAGGCTCAAAACGGAAAAATAACTGTCCAGAGCGAGCTTGGAAAAGGCAGCAGGTTCGCCTTCACGCTTCCCACGGCGTAAAACCGACAAAACACACGGAGAAACATTAAGAAAATGCCCACGGAAAGAATACTCGTTATCGACGACGACATGTACATAAGAAAGGCCTGCACGGAGTATTTGACCGCGGAAGGGTACGACGTCCACGCCGCAGAAAACGGCGAAAAAGGCGTCGAAATAAACACGAACAAGGGGCCCTTCGACCTGGTCATAACCGACCTTAAGATGCCGGGCATCGACGGAATAGAGGTCCTCAAACAGGTAAAAGAAAACTCCGTGAAGACGGACGTCATAGTAATTACCGCGCACGGGACCATAGAGAACGCCGTCCAGGCGATGCGCCACGGGGCCTACGACTACCTCACAAAAACATTCAATATCGACGAGCTCGACCTCGTGGTCAAGCGGTGCCTCGAGAAAAGGCGACTGACGACCGAGGTCAGGGAATTAAAAGAACTCGTCAACCTCTACGAGGCGAGCAAGGCCATAAGCTCCCTTATGGGGCTTGACGAGCTCCTGAACCTGATATTGAGGCTCGTCTGCGACACGCTGTCGGCAGACGGCGGTTCGATAATGCTCTATGACCCCGAGTCGCGCGACCTTGCGGTGAAGGCCGCCATAGGCCCAAGAAAAGACGACATCATTGGCAAGAAAGTCATTATCGGCGAAAGGATAGCGGGTTTTGCCGCAAAAGAGGACAAGACTGTTTCAATACAGGGCACTCTAAAAGACGATCCCCGGTTCGCCCATCTAGATGAATTCGGAGATATATCATCCGGACTGACAATGCCGCTTGAGCGCAAAGGAAAGCTCCTCGGCGTGATAAATCTTAACCGCCAGAAGAAACAGACCCAGTTCAATAAGCGCGACGAAAACCTGCTTTCGATTTTCGCGGTCGAAGCCTCGATAGCGATGGAAAACAACTACCTTTTCAACAAGCTCGAACAGGAGAAGGAGGAACTGAACGCCACTTTTGCCAGCATGGCCGACGGCGCCATAGTCACGGACAACGATCTAAAAATCATAAGGATGAATTCCTCCGCCGAAGCGCTGCTCGGCATTCAACAGAAGGACTGTGCCGGGAAATCTTTCGGGGCAATTGTCGGAGAGCTCGAGCCCTCGATGAGCTGGGACGCTATAAAGGGCAGTCCGGAAAGAATAACAAGCTTCGAGCTGAAAAGGATCAAGGGAAAGACGCTTTACCTCGGCGTGCGCGCGACAACCATAGCCGACCAGGAGGGAAACCGAATCGGGCGCATAATGGTCCTTCGCGACATAACCTCGGAGAAAAAAGAAGAAAAGGTGAAGATGGATTTCCTCGCTTTGATATCGCATAAATTGAAAACACCCCTTACCGCGATAAAAGGCTTTTCGGAGATACTCATAACGAAATCCCAAACTGAAGACTCGAAACTCAAAACCGCCCTGGTTTCGATAAAGAAGCAAAGCGACCTGCTGGACGAGCTCGTGGATAAACTGCTGCGCTTCACGCTGTTGACCTCGGAATACACAAGCCTTCACCAGGAAAAGGCATCCATGCCGGTTCTGTTAGATAAATGCGTAAAGGGCTTCGGAGACTGGATATCAGCAAACCAGGCCGAAGTTACGATAGACCCGCCAGTGGCCGAACTCCCCCCTGTAAATGTCGACATGCTTAAAATCGTCGAGGTGTTCGAGAACCTCATCGAAAATTCAATTAAGTTCAACTCCAGCAAGGAAAAGAAAACGAGGATTTCAGGCAAGGTACTTGACGACAATATGATTGTTATGGAAGTGACAGACAACGCTGCCGGCATACCCCCCGAGGAACAGGCCAAAATTTTCAAGAAATTCTACCAGATTGACCAGTTTTTCACGGGACAAGTCGAAGGGGTGGGCCTCGGTCTTGCGGTCGTAAAGCACATCGTTGAACTGCACGGCGGTAAGATCTGGGTGGAAAGCGCGCTGGACAAGGGAAGCAAGTTCAGCGTTACCCTGCCGATATTCAAATAAAACCCGTATCCAAACCCGGGGTGGGTTTGGTTGTCAGTCAAGAAAACCCATCGTGTCCTCTACCGGCTGTATATAGGCAAAACCAAGCCCTTTCTCCTTCAATCCACCGAGGCTCACGACCGTATCGAATATCAGCCTCGTTTCCTTTTGCCTGGTCACTATCAGTATTACTTCCTTGTCTTCCTTGATGAACATGCCGGACACGCCTATTCTTTCTCTTACCCCCCTGCCTTTGGCCTCAAAAAAAGTGGCGGCCTGCGCCCCCTTCCTTAAAGCCTCGTCGATGATGTGCTGCGACTTGCCCTTTTCAACGATGCACGTTATAAGCTTGTATTCCATGCGCGCCTCCGTTCGAAATAGTATCTGCTGACCGAATAAATACTACATTTTTATGACGGGGTTTACAAGGATACCGGAAGGTTCCTTTAAATAACCCTCCTCTTCCCCGCCTATCCGGCGGGCAAGGGCGGGCAAAAAGCCGGCCCGAATGGGCGTCCAGTCGCATCCGGGCCGGGAAACCAAAAACGTGGTTTTTTGCGTGCTATTTTTTTATCCTATCGCCTCGCAGCTGCATTCGCCTGTACGAATCCTGACGCACTCCTGCATGTCAAGCACGAATATCTTTCCGTCGCCGACATCTCCGGTCTTTGCGCCCCTCACGATCGCGTCAATGGTGGGCTTGAGGAAGTTGTCGTTGACCGCTATCTCAAGGCGTATCTTGCGCAGAAGGTTGCCGTTCTCCTTGACACCCCTGTAGACTTCCGTCACGCCCATCTGCCTGCCGTGCCCCATGACCTCGCTTACGGTTATGAGGTTCACTTCCGCCTTGTACAGCTCCCTTTTGACGTCGCTCAACCTGTCCGGCTGAATTATCGCTATAACTAGTTTCATATCTTCCTCCTTTTTTAGCGTACAGCGTCTAGCGGATAGCGTATAGTTGAAACCAAGTAATAAATCCTGTTACTTTTATCCTTTCCTATACGCTAAACGCTATCCGCTATGTCCTATTCTAACACCGTGTACGCGCCTTCGTGGTGCTGGGTAAGGTCAAGGCCGAGAAGCTCGTCCTTCTCCTTGACCCTGAGGCCCACCAGGACGTCCACTACCTTGCATATCGCGTAAGTGCCGGCCGCGCTGTAAAGTATGGTGGCTCCAACCGCTATGAGCTGGGCCTTCAAAAGCCCCATGTTGCCGAAGAACAGACCGTCGGCACCTCCGGGATTGACGGCGGCCGAGGCAAAGAGCCCCGTCGCGAGCGCGCCGACTATGCCGCCGACGCCGTGCACGCCGAACGCATCAAGCGAATCGTCGTAGCCCAGGCCCGACTTGACCACCGCCACCATTACAAAGCACACGACGCTGACAAGCACGCCTATGAGCATCGCGGGTATCACTCCCACGAAACCGGCGGCCGGGGTTATGGCTACAAGCCCCGCCACAAGTCCTGTCGCGACGCCCAGGGTGGTCGCCTTGCCGGAATGCATCCACTCGATGACCGCCCAGGTCAGTCCCGCGGCCGCGGCGGCGGTATTGGTTGTAACGAAGGCGCTCGCGGCAAGCCCGCCCGCCCCAAGGGCAGATCCGGCGTTGAAACCGAACCACCCGAACCAGAGAAGCCCAGCTCCCATCACCGTGAAAGGCAGGTTGTGAGGCGGCACGGGCGTTCCGTAGCCTTTCCTCTTGCCTGTATACAGGGCCGTCACTATGGCCGCTACCCCGGCATTGATGTGGACGACCGTCCCGCCCGCGAAATCAAGGGCTCCGAGGTCCCTCAGCCATCCTCCCACTCCCCACACCCAGTGAGCAACGGGATCATACACGAAAGTGGCCCACAGGACGCTGAAAAGAAGGAAGCCCGGGAAGCTCATTCTTTCGGCGAACGCGCCGATAATGAGCGCGGGCGTTATCACCGCGAACATCATCTGGAACGCCATGAAAGCCAGGTGGGGTATGGTCCCGGCGTAGTCCGGGTTCGGGGCCATGCCCACGCCTTGCAGGCCGAGCCACTTCAGGCCCCCTATGAACCCTCCCCCCGGCGCGAACGAAAGCGAATAGCCGACAAGCACCCATTGCAGGCTTATCACGCACAGCATTATCGCGCATTGCATCAGGACGCTCAGCACGTTCTTTTTCTTGACCAGGCCTCCGTAGAAGAAGGCGAGGCCGGGAAGGGTCATCATCATCACTAGGGCGGATGACGTCAGTATCCAGGCGGTATCGCCCGTGTCCACCGCCGCGGCCGTTTCGACCGCCGCTTCCGGCGGAGCCGGCGGCATCTCGCCGCACAGCGCGGGCATCGCCGAAAGCCCCAGGAACAATCCTGTCATTAACAGTATTTTCTTCATTTTATCCTCCTTGCCCGTTTTTCGGGACCCGCCGAAGAGGCGGGTTATCAAATAACCTTTTTTAGAAATTGATATCCAGCTGGGTCGTGAACTGGTTGTTCACGTTGACCTTGTCGTTGTTGTAGATAACGTAGCCGAATATCACGCTCGTGTTCTTGGAGAATGCGTACGATGCGCCGAAACTAAGGCAGCCGTACGCGCTCTGTCCGGAAGCGTAATCAACGCTCGCCCAGACCTTGTCGCTGACAGCTCTGTCCCAGGTGGCTATGAACCCGGTGTTCGCCTTCTCGCCGGTCTCGTCCACCAGCAGCTTGTCGTTGCCGGAGTAGAGCCCGCCCGTCAGCCTGCCGAAATCGAACGTCTTTGCCGCCAGGCCGTAGAGGATGTTGTAGTTGGTGACATCCGACTTCGTGCCCGCGTTGAAGACGCCGACCGCGAAAGCGGGCGTCTTGCCTTTTTCCGCTATTCCGAACTTAGCGTTGAGGTACAATGGGTCCTCCGACGGCTCAACGACGTCGAAACCGAGCTCAAGCGCGTCCAGTGCCCCGTATGTCAGGCCCAGGTACGTCCCGGAAGCGTAAGGCTTGGTGTCGTTCTGGGAAACGGAATAGTAGTTGTCTATCCCGAGGTGGAAAGTCCCCTTTGCCTGGATATCGGTGGAGGGGTTCCATATCTGGGTCGAGGGTGTGGCAAAGACACAGCTTAAAGTTCCAAGTTCAACGTTTAATGCTAACAGCAAAAACATAAACCAAATCATTCTTTTCATTTTGAATTCCTCTCTTTTTGGGGTTTTTTGCCCGCGCGCCGGGCCATTAATCCATCGTTGGGTGAACGCGGACACCGCTGTCCGTTACACTAAAAAAATGGGCCCTCAGAATCCGAAAGTCCGGATCCAAGGACCTCTGTGTCCTTCAAACAAAAAAGCCTTCAATCCCGCTGACCAGTTTTCTCACGGAACCAAAGACTTTCGTCGTCTTTTTTGCGGCCTTCCCTCAGCGTCAACGCCGAAAATGCCGTTTGATGCAATCCATTCTGCCAAATAAAAAATCCCCGCAATCATCCATGATTCCGGGGACATCTTTGTCCTTACAGCGTTAGTATAGCACAAGCAATAACTATTGTCAAGTCCGGATGGATACCGCGCATTGAATCCGGTCGATACTCAAACACCGCGAACGCCGTCATTTAAGCTTGGCGTACTCCTGGGCCACGACGCGCCTTACGACTTCGCATACGGCTTCGGCGCTGATCAGCGTCAAATCCTGTATCTGCGCCTCGTTCGAACCGTCATCGCTGAGCTTGTTCTGCGTCGTTTCGAATATGGCGAAAATGTTATCCTTGACCGATACGGGATCTATGCCGCCGTCCTTCGCCATCTGGCCCATGGCCCTCGATACTCTCTGCTGAGACACCACAAAAGACGGCCTTATGCCGTTCAGAAAAATCTCGAGTTTATTGTAGTCGACCCCCGAAAGGTACTTTTCGGCGGCAAAGAGGGTGTCTTTTTTAAGTTTTTCGAGCTTGGCGCCTTTTTGAAGGACGATACAGTCCTTTAGGACGCCGTTTACCGAATCCAGCATCTCAAGGTCCTTCGCCGTGTATTTTCCTGTGCTTATCTTTTCAAGATAAGTGACAAGGCTCGAGAGCTGAACGACAAGAGCTTTTACGGAACTGTCTTCGTGCATTTTTGTCTATATCCTTTCTGGCGCCTGAAACCATCATTTTTTGAAACGTTTATCAAAGACATGCAAATATGTCTTTTCCTCAGGCTTTTCTTCCGGCGCGACCGGGTATCCGCCTTTATACTTGAATTTTGAAACATGGGCCATGAAATCCGCCTTTACTTGTCTAACGGCACTTTCTTGATAATTTGTCTCTCGGGCATCATGGTAGTTTCTCCAGGCAACACTTTCTTTGACCATAGTGTCAATATAACCGGCTAAATCATTTTTGCTGACCACCGGCGACTTGCTGAAGTATAACATAACGTCCGCGACATTACTATAGGAGGCAAAATTGCCGACATTTTCTGGTTTCATATGCCGCACGGACATTATCATGGGCTCAAAAGGCATATCCTTCAACCACTCCAGCGTCTTCCATACAAAAACGGAATATACGGACTGCCAGTATCTGTCTTCGACAAGAAAAAGTACCTTTGGTTTACCGCGCAGATCCACTTTACCGTCAAGCAATTCAAGCGTCTTGCCATATACGTCTTCCTGCGCGGGGTTATAGCCCTTTTCAAGCCTCAAGATTCTTGGCCCTACTTTCGCATCGAATGATACGTTATAATACTGAACGAGACCAAATAATGCCAGTATTGCCATAATCGTCGTCTTTACATATTTATTGGGCATTGATCTAATGAATATGGAGGTTATTATAGCTACCGCGGGAAGAAGCGGCACTATGTGGCGATGCATTTTTACGTGAAGCATCACCGAAAGGACACTAAAAGGCACCATAAACATCAAAAGCAGCATTACTTTGCCGCGTAACTCAATCCGTCCCAGGATATAAATCCACGTGAACGCCACGATAAACGCGCAAAAATACATTGAAAGCAAACCGTACTTCAGCAGGATATTAAAATAGGCAAAAGGCTGGAATCCCTGCGATAAAGATACGAACTGCGTAAAAGTGTTATCAATGACATAGGGGTCGAAATACCTGTAGCCGCAAAACAAAACGCAGACAAGCATCGAAAGAACAACGTTAAGCATCCGTTTCCTGAATTCATCCTTGTCCTTAAACGAAACATACAAAGACTCAGCAATCACGTATAAAACGGGTCCGATGACAAACAAAAAAAGAGTTCTCTTGAAAAGCATCCCGACAGCCAAAACCGCTCCAAATACTAATGAATAACGCCTGTTCCCGAAATGTTCTGTCTTTAGAAGCAGCCATACTGTAAGTGCCACAAACGGAGCGACCGCGAACTCCTGGAAGAAATACCTTGAAAAGCAATATGTGCCGGGATACAGCGATACCAGGGATACCGCGATAAGTCCGCCTTCCCGGCCAATCAGTTTCTTGCATAAAAGATAAACTGCAACCAGGAGCAGAATGAAATACATCAGGTTTGACATCACGTGCACGCGATAACTGACCCCTAACAGATTTGAAACAGCGACCGCCGAGATATAATACAGCGGTTCCATGTTTTTGATCAGTAGTTGATGTGTCATTTCGCCGAAACTGTCAATCGGCTTATAGGTTGTTGCCAAATGATAATATTTCGTAGTCAATTCCTCTTTGTCGGGATAATCAAGCGAGTACTTCAGCCAGACGTAGTTGTTGACCGCGTAAAACAGCGCCCAAAGAGCTATGAAGATAAAGGGAAAGTATTTACTGATTTGTCGCACTAACGTTCTCCGAATCGGGATATATGAACCGCTTCAGATATCCCCTCATCACCACCAGTCCGGCTATGATGGGCACGGCCGTGTTCGTAAGAGTGACAAGGAAGCCGGATACAAGCAGGTTTTCAATCGTCGCGTATTTCGAAAATAACAGAAGGATGGCGGCTTCCCGCGACCCCGCGCCTCCTATGGTAACGGGTATTGCGGAGACTATCATTGTCATTACCCCTGCCTTTACCATAACGCTCGCCGGGACGTATATACCCGCCGCGGCAAACGCCAAGAAATAGTTCATCAGTAAAAGCATCTGCAGCAATATCGATATCATTATGGCAGATGCTATGCCATATCCGTTCAATCCATACTCACACCCGTTGCCGAACAGTTTTTGCCTTGCTTTTTCAGGCAAGAATCCAAGCATTACTCTTTTTTGCTTTATGGCCATTAGCACCGGCACAATTACAAGCGTGAACACAACAGACAGAAATATCCAGCGCCATTGCAACGGCTCCAGCGCTTGCGATACCGCTCCGTAAACTACAAACAGAAACAGCGCCAAAATAGTATGGAAATACTGCAACAGCACAACGGCAGTGCCCTTGAAAATGCCGATATCGTGCGCTCTTTTCAGGTAAACTATCCTTGCTACTTCCCCCAAATTGAACGGAAGGATTTTTTTCGCGGGAAGGCATCCTATTCTGTAAAGAAAGGAATCGTAAAAACTGAAATCAGCGTTAAGTGTTTTTAAAACGTATTTCGTCTGCAGAGGCGCTATGATAAGATTGGCGGTTAACGACACAAAAACCATCAACAACACAACCTGCAAGTTCACGCGAGAGAATACCTGCAGGGTCTTTGATAATTCCACGTTCAGTACTATGACCGTAAATATTGCCAGCGTAATCAGCAATGTAACGATGCTTTTAATCATATTTTAAATGACTTTTCGCGCAGAACCTGCGGTATTTTTTGCGTCATAAATTGACCTTAGAACCCATTTCGGGTAGAGTTTCAAGTAAACCAGAAACCTGAAATCCCTTTCAACCAAGGCGATTGCCAGTTGCCCTGCCATTACAAAAACCGAAGGCAGCAAAGCCATCAAATTCATCATACGGCCTTTAAGAATCGGCCTGATCATCCATTTCGGCAGAAGAGGCAATAACTTGAACAAATTCTTGTAACCCCTGTTGATCCTTGCAATTCTCTTGTCCTTGATGTACTCTATGTTCACGAAATTCCCCACTTTACCGTTCTCTATGTCCGCAATGTCTTCATCGGTAAGCATGGCGGCTTCCTTGGCTGCATTGATAATCTGGAGCTTGGGAAAATAGGTCAAATTGTGGCATTTTATTCTGTTGAGGTTTTTCAATCCGATATAGTATTCGGCCGCTTTTTTATGGTCTCCTTCGCTCTCTCCCGGTAATCCGAACATGTGGTCAATATCGTACTTTATCCCGTGCTGTTCGCATAAACGGAACGCCCTGTCGACATGTTCGTTGCTTCCCAGGCACCGCAATGTCTTCGTGCGTATCCGCTCATTTAGCGTCTGCAGGCCGAACTCTATCGAATAACAGCCAGCTTCCTTGAGAAGCCTGGCGACTTCGTCGTCAAAGAAGTACACGTGCCCGAAACACCTGAAAGGCACTCCGATTTCCTTCCTGTATCTTTCAAGAAACTCTCTAAGCCACTCCTTGTCTTCGAAAAATATTGAATCAGTGAAACGAACGGCCTTAAAACCGTAGCGCGCGTTCATGGTTTTCAGCTCTTCCATCACGGAATCCACTTTTCGCCTGCGGCGGTAATCCCTGTATTTATTGTTCATGAAGAATTCGCAGCAGTACGTGCAACTGCACCTGCATCCCCTGTTCGTTAAAACAATATAATCATTTACATTGTCAGCGTAACGCTCGAATATCTGTTTATCCATAATCGGAAGATCGTTGATATCATTGACCGCCTCGCGGCTCTTGTTCCTGATTATTCTTCCCTGCTTTTTGTACCAGAGGCCTTCTATATGCCCGAAATCCTCCCCTCCCCGGATCGCGCTCATGAGGGCGCCAAGAGGATACTCCCCCTCGCCTTCAATCAGGAAATCCACCTCGGGCCTTTGAATTACCGTTTCAGGCGTCAATGTCGCGTGGATACCACCAAAAAGCGTCGGGATTTTGGTCCTTTTTTTTATCATGTCCGCGACGGAAAGCGCCCACGGATACGTGCCCGTGTATACCGAGAATCCGACTACATCCGGCTTTGTTTTCTCTATTTTTGCCAACAGATTGCCCCGGAAGGAAAATACGCTCTCCAAAAAGGGAGAATAAAATATATTGTCAGTGGGCCCGAACAGACCTAAATCAAGCACAAGGCTCACTTCATGGCCCTCCTGCTTTAAGAACGAGGAAAGGGCTTCAATGCCCAGATTCTCTTTTCCCTGATGAACAAAAGTAATTTTCATTATCGCCGCGCTATTTCGTGTTTTTCGCCACTTAGCAGCCCGTTGGCTTGCAAATCTGATTTTTCATGCCTTGAATTTGGCAATTTTTCTGTAAAAAGCCAGGCGTTTCGCGTCTCCGTGGTATGCCTGAAACTTTTCGTCTCTCTGTGAAATGCTTTCCTGTGAGAATATCATTTCCCAGAAACCCATAAACTTTTTCTTAAACTCATGAAAGGACCTCACTTTCAGCGCGGAACGAAACAGAAACGGCAGCCTCGCGTGGAAGCTGATATAAGCATCTTTTGTGAGGTCGTCAATTTCCTCATTGGTAAGATTTGTCCACGCCCGCGGAAGAGGCTCGTCCTTTGCCTCGCCCAGTATCCAATCTTTCCAGTAGTCTCTGCCGGTGTTTTTTACCATCTGCTTCCAAAGAGGCGTCAACGGCTTAGCCAGGCATTTCGAGAACTGGACATAGTCCAAATCAAGCGATTTGGCGAATTTCAGCGTTTGTTTTACCGTTATTTTCGTCTCATCTGGAGAACCTATGATAAAAAATCCAAGCGTGCGTATCCCAGCCTTTTTCGTGTTTTTAACAGCCTCTTTTATCTGGTCAAGCGTGACTTCCTTATGCACCCTGTCCAGGATTTCCTGGCATCCGGACTCGATCCCGTAATATATCCTTCCGCATCCGGCCTCTTTCATTTCATACAGCAGATCCAGGCCGACGTCTACCCTTGAACGGCACGCCCAAAGGATATCAAGGTTTCTCTTTTTTATTTCGCGGCAGATCTCAAAAGTACGTTTCTTGTCAACCGTGAAATTGTAATCGAAAATGTCTATTTCCCTGATGCCGTATTTGTGATAACACTCCTCCATCTCGTCAACAACGAGCTTTGGATCCCTCGGCGAATATGGCGTACCGCCGGCCTCGCAGAAACTGCACTTAAACGGACACCCGAGACTTGTCACCATCACGGAAAAATTCTTGCGTTCGGTGGGAAACTCAGCGTAAAGGTCGTTGGGAAGAAGATGCCTTGCCGGGAAAGGAAACAGGTTGAAATCTATCTTTTGGGGGTGCGGCGTGACCTTAATCTCTCCGGCTTTTTTGTAAACGAGTCCGGGAACGTTTTCATAATTTCTTGAACCCTCAAGCTCTCTCAGTAGCGCTGGAACCGTGTGATATGCCTGTTCTACGACGCCAAAGTCTATTTCATCATGCATCACGGACTCAACGGGGTAGACACGCAGATTATACCCTCCAATGACTACCGGCACGTTTATTTCACGTTTCAGATGTTTTATCCAGCCGAGGGTTTCCGGAAACATATAGGTAGTCATCATAAAACCCATTACGTCCGGCTTGAAGGACTTCAGCTGATCGACGGTTTCTTCTTTCGAAAGACGGAGAGTTCTTGCGTCTATAATCTTGACGGTATGCCCGGCTTTTTCTGCTATCGCTGCGACCCACGCGAGGCTTAACGGAGGAAACATTCCAAAATATTTCTGGACTATTCTAAGATTCTCTTCGTGAATTTTGTACGAGAAGGGATTGAAGACAAGGGCTAATTTCATTATTTAAAAATGCTCGGTCCGGATATCATTCAGCATTTACATATCATTGCCCCGATAAAACGCAGGTGGATGTCATGATTCTTCCTCGTTCATCTGGTCGTAAAAAGCGAGCAATTTGTCGCGCGCCTCGCTTTCCATAACCTTGATGGCCGACCTTGGATGCTGGTTCATCTGGCCGGTTATCATGTAAGGTATGCTGTAACCCCAGTCCATTTTATTCTTGATTGGAATGAAATGCTTTTCTATACATTCAAGAACCGGCCTTATATCGTACTTGGGGTTTTTGAGGAAACCAAGCAGCATCTCGAGCGCGCAGTTGCCGGCGCCCCTCCCCATTCCGTTGATCGTGGCATCCAGCATGGACGCTCCGGAAACAAGCGCTTCGATGGTGTTCGCGTAGGCAAGCTGCTGGTTGTTGTGCGTGTGTATGCCTATCAGCTTGCGGGTTCCGGAAGCTATCCTCTTGAACTCCGAAGTGAGCTCGCGTACCTGTTCGGGATAGTAGGCCCCGAAACTGTCCACCAGATATATGGTCGCCACCGGGCTCTTGGCAAAAAGTTCTATTGCTTCAAAAAGATCCTTGTGCGTCACGACCGACACGGCCATAAGGTTGACCGTGACCTCATAACCTTTGTCATGAGCGTCATTTATCATTGCAAGCGCGGTCGGTATCTGGTGTATGTAGGTCGCCACCCTTATGCAGTCAAGGATGCTGTCCTTTTTGGGGAGTATGTCAGTATGATAATCCGTTCTTTCTGCGTCGGCCATCGCGCATAGTTTCATTGAATTCTTTTTCTCGCCTATCACTTTCCTTATGTAATCCTCATCGCAGTACTTCCACGGCCCGTGCTGCGAAGGCGCGAATATCTTCTTGGACGCCTTGTATCCAAGCTCTATGTAGTCAACCCCGGCCGCAAGGCAGGCGTTATACACGGCCTTCACGAATTCGTCCTCGAAATTATGCCCGTTTATCAGCCCGCCGTCCCTGATTGTGGCGTCAAGTACCTTGATATCCTGCCTGTACGTTATCAGTGTGCCTTTTTCGAATTTTTCCTTTTTTTGCTGGTCCATTTATCGCCTCTCCTTTTTATAGAAAAAGAAATATCGTGAAATATATCATCATTAGCGAAAAACCGAACGGAAGGCCTATCCTCGCCCAGTCCTTGCTGGTAATACCAAGCTTTCCGGCCGCTATTATGTTCGGAATGTTGCCCGGAATGAGCATACCTCCTGAAATTAAAAGGCCCATAAGGGTCATCTGCATCTGGTTTAACGACATCGCGGGGCTTATCTCGGCGGCAGCCAGCGTCGCGTTGTCAAGGACAGCAGATATGGTATTTATCCAATATAAAACCAGGCCCGGAAGTTTTATTATATAGGTGTCTATTATCGGCTTGAACCCGTGCCCGAGAAAAATAAGGGCCATTATGAAAACATAGACTTTTAACGCACGCATAAAAACATCTTTGATGGTTTCCTTTTCATTTTCCGAAAGTCCCAGGGTTTTCCCCTCCTTGACGGACGGCTGAAGAAGGGCTGCCAAAACCCCTATTCCCAATACTCCAGGAACAATGAAAACGCCCAGATGCTTCAAAAGAAAGAAAAAATCAGCGTGATACGGCACGCCTTTTAGCTTTGCCACGGCAATAGTCGAAAGCGGCTCGCCAATTGGTGTCAGTGCAGCGCCTAATCCTATCGAAAAGCACCCAAAAATGACAAGCCTTTTCTCGAATTCCTTAGGGAATTTCAGGGCGTTTATGACCTCAACAAGTATTATCGCCGATATTATGGCCGTGATAACACTTGAGAAAATACCGAGCAGCGTGACAAGAAAAAAACAAAACACCTTAGATCCGACCTTATGTTCTATCCATACTATGGAACGCGTAATCTTTTCCCGGAACATATATACCATAAATCCAAAAAGCAGCACGGCTGCAGTTATCATAAGAGGTTCAATAAGAGATTCTTCAACTAAATGCAAAGACCATCCCGCCCCTTCGCAGCAGAAATGCGAACTAGTAACCGCGAAAAACCCCATTATAAAAAGATAAACCTCAAGATTCCTTTCTATAAAATGGACTGTCAACGGCAACACTAATACCATTAACAAAATAACCGCGAGTAAAAACTCAAGCATTCAATTTAATCCGTGAATCGAATTTTGCCGAGGATGAACCTTGTTCATTCTGTTCTCAATATATTTTTGTATACCGACAAAAACATATAACGCGATGCCAAAAACGGTTATTCTTGTCCACGATTCCAAAGAGATAGGGGAAGTATGAAAAAACCCGTTCATCACCGGCAAATGAACGAACAATACCTGGAAAAACAGCATAAAAAACGCGCCCAGAATTGCCAGTGGATTTGAAAATAACCCCACACTTAATACGGAACCAGTCAGTGAACGGCAATTGAAAAGATAAAATAGCTCCCCGATAACGAGCATTGTCGCAGCTACCGAACGTGCCTGCGGTTCGGAGGCCCCCATGGACAACTCGTATTCAAAAAGACCGAAAACAGCCACTGTTAGGAGCGTGCCAAAATATACGATCCTAAAAACCAGGGATCTCGTAATGATGGGCATCTGGGGATCCATCGGAAGCCTCTGCATTATTCCCTTCTCTTTGGGTTCAAAAGCAAGCATCATGCCGAGGAACACGGCGGTGCACATATTTATCCAGAGTATCTGGACCGGGAGTATCGGCAGTATCGCCCCGATAAAGATCGCCGTCATTATAGCCAGGCCTTCCGCTATGTTGGTGGGCAGCGTCCAAATTATGAATTTTTTCAGGTTGTCATAGACGCATCTTCCTTCTTCGACTGCGGCTTCAATAGAAGCAAAGTTATCGTCCGTGAGAATCATATCCGCCGCTTCTTTTGCGACCTCGGTTCCGGCCTTTCCCATCGCAACCCCTATGTTTGCCTGTTTGAGTGCAGGCGCATCGTTCACGCCGTCGCCCGTCATTGCTACCACGTGCCCCTTCGCCTGCAGGCTTTTAACTATCTTGAGTTTCTGTTCAGGTGTCGTTCTTGCGAAAACGACGGAATTGCCCACTATTTCAGGATACTCGTCATCTGCAATCTCGGCAAGCATTTTCCCTGTAACCGTTTCGCATTTCCCGTTCTCTCGCAACACCAGGCACCTTAAACCCAGCTGGCGCGCTATGGATGAGGCGGTTAAAGCGTGGTCGCCCGTTATCATTTTTACTTCTATTCCGGCCGCATGGCAGTTCTTTACCGCGTCGATCGCCTCGTTACGGGGCGGATCGATCATCCCCTGAATACCAGTGAAAATCAAGTCATGTCCCAGCTCACCGACCGTAAAATTTCCCGAAACATGCCCGAATATTCCGTGAGCCAACGCTAGGACTCGAAGACCTTTCGAAGCCATTTCATCGGCAATCTGAGATATTTTTTTCGCATCAAGAGGATGCCGTTTTCCATTTTTGTCTATTTCAAAACGGCATCTTGCCAGTACTTTTTCGATAGAACCTTTCACGTAGACTTTAAATTTGCCTTCTTCCCTGTCGGCGTGAACCGTGGCCATGAACTGGTTCTGGGACTCAAACGGAATGCTGTCAATGCGGGGGGCTTCTTTCTGGGCGTCATAAAAATCGACGCCGCCTTTTTGCGCCGCCACAAGCAGGGCGCCCTCGGTGGGATCTCCGGCGACATCAACCCCGTTTTCTTTCGCGGTAATCTGAGAATCGTTGCACAGGACGCCTGCCAACAAACACTCTTTAAGTGCTTCGGAATGGTCCGCCGTCACCTTTTTTCCGTAATACAAAATGTCGCCAAACGGCGAATATCCCGATCCGGTCAGTACGAAATGTTCGTTTGCCGTGAATATTTCCTGAACGGTCATCTGGTTCTCGGTGAGCGTGCCCGTTTTATCCGAACATATTACCGTAGTGCTCCCGAGCGTTTCGACAGCCGGCAGTTTACGGATTATTGCCTTGCGCTTTGCCATCCGTGACACGCCTATGGCCAGCGTTATCGTAACCGCGGCCGGAAGGCCTTCCGGTATGGCGCCTACCGCCAGCGCAACGGCGGCCATAAACATATCGACCGCCTTTTCCCCTCTTATCACACCTACCGCGAAAGTAACGGCCGCGAGCACCAAAATAACATACAATAAAACCCTGCTGAAAGAAGAGATCCTCCTTGTTAACGGCGTTTCCAATTCTTGTGCCTCGGAAATAAGACCGGAAATTTTTCCGACCTCGGTTTTATCGCCGGTCTCAACAACTATCCCTGATCCCTGGCCGTAGGTCACCAGAGTCCCGGCGAACAACATGTTTGTCCTGTCGGCCAGAACGGTGTCCTTTGAAATTTTTTCCGGGGTCTTTTGCACGGGCAGAGATTCCCCGGTAAGCGCGGATTCGTTTATCTGAAGGTCCTTGGAGTGAATGAGCCTTATGTCGGCCGATATCCTGTCTCCGGAAGCCACGATGACCACGTCGCCCGGCACAAGTTCAGTAGATGATATTTTGATCTGAGCATTCTCCCTTATGACCATTACCTGTGCGGTCATGGTCTTGGCAAGAGCCTCAAGCGATTTGATGGCTTTTGACTCTTGAATGAACCCTATAAGGGCGTTCACGAACACAACCCCGAAAATGACCGCTGAATCGATATATTCTGAAAGCAGCAATGTGACAATGCTCGCGGCTACCAGTATATAAACCAGCGGCTGATGAAACTGAAGAAGGAAACGGACAATAGCGCTCTTGCCTTTTTTATGGGTAAGCACGTTTAATCCGTATTTTTCCCGGCGGCTGGCAACTTCCTTGCCTGTTAACCCTTGCGAGGGATCGGCCTTCATTATATCAACAACAGCATCCGGGCTTAAGGAGTGCCATTCGGATGAATGAGACTGGTTATGCAGGTTTCTTTTGTTCATTTTTAGTTTTTATCCGGTATTTCAGGCGTTCTTAAGGATTTCTGGGATGAGGTCCTCTGCGCCTATGGCCATTATATGAACACCGTCCGCGAATTTTTTAAGTTCTCTTATGGTCTCGCCGCATATCTTTATCCCCTCTTTCAGCGGGTCTTTCGCGGCTTCAACCCTCTTTACCACGTCTTCCGGTATGCTGACCCCGGGCAGGTTCTTCAAGAACCCGATGAACTCGCGGGATTTCAGAAGAGTCACTCCCGCAAGGACTTTCACGTTGAGATGCTTGACCTGGTCGTGGAACTGCCTGTACCTTTCGACGTCGAATATCGTCTGGGTCTGAAAAAACTGCGCCCCGGCCTTGACTTTCTTTTCCATCATTAGCAGCTGCAGTTCCAAAGGGTTTGACGTGGGGTTGACAACCGCGCCGAGGCAAAATTTCGGGGTGCCCTTCAGTTTCTTGCCAGAAAGATCGAAACCGGACTCAAGAGTGCGCGCGGTAGTAAGAAGCTGAACCGGGTCAAGATCGTACACGCCCTTTATCTCTTTGTATTCCCCTACCGCTGGATGGTCGCCGGAAAGAATAAGTACGTTCTCGATGCCAAGAACATAGGCGCTCAATAGATCGGACTGAAGCGCTATCCTGTTCCTGTCACGGCAGGTCATCTGAAGTATAGGGGTGTAACCCTTGTCTTTTATCAGATGACATATGGCAATCGAGGCAAGGCGCATTGAAGCGCGCTGGTTGTCGGTGATGTTAACACCGTCAACGAGCGGACCAATTATATCCGCCCGCCTCATAAGCTCAGCTATATCGGTACCTTTGGGAGGATACAGCTCGGCCGTTATGATAAATCTATTGTCCACTATCGCCTTGCAGAGTTTGTTCATCTTCTCTCTCCGGCCCTGTTAACCACTTTGGGTTTTGCCCTCTTTTTGGGAGAAAAATAATCCTTGAATATCTCCTGTTCTTTTCCCAGTTTCTTGAGTTTATTGAGTATGAGGACCCACACGCAGTCCTTGGTGAGGTCCGTCTCGCATTTACCGTCAACCACGCCGCCGCAGGGACCATTAATCAGCCCCTTTGGGCATCTGGAGACCGGGCAGATACCTGCTGTCTTGTCCAGGATGCACTCTCCGCAGACCGAGCAAAACTCGTTGTACACGCCGATCCTTTCGGTAGTGCCCACAAAAAGCGGATTCAACGCCGGCAAAACGGGTTTTTCTATTACCTTCTCCGCCGCTTGTACCCCGGCTCCGCAAGCCAGCACAAGAATCACATCGCTTTCATTCGCTTCTCTGGACTTGGCAAGGTCTCTTTTAGCTATCCTTATATCGCAGGGCGTGTCAAGTATGACCGATCCGGTGACGGTTTTGTTCTTTTTCTTGAGCTCCTTAATCATGTTGTTGACCGCTTCCTCGCCACCCGTCTGGCATTTTGTGGCGCACGCGGCGCAGCCCACTACAAAAACCTTCTTGTATCCTTCAAGATTCGTCATTATTTCTTCGATGGGTTTGGTGACGGTGATTATCATTTCAACTCTCTCTAACAGCTGGCATTCTTGACATCGCCTTCTCGATGCCTTCGTCGAGGATGTTCCCCAGCACGCCGCACGCGCCTGAAACCATCTCGGCGGCCGTCTCTTTTTCTCGTTTTTCGAAAGGAGACAGGACGAAATCCGCAGGGTCCGCTCGCTCCGGAACTGGCCCTATACCCAGCCGCAGGCGCGGAAATTCCTTTGTACCGGTCAAATTGATGATGGATGCCAGTCCGTTATGCCCCCCGCAGGAGCCGGACCGCCTGAGCCTCAATGCGCCAAGCGGTATCGAAAAATCGTCAAGTATAACGAGTGTTTCGGCAATGCCTATTTTAAAAAAGTTCAGGAGCTCCGCTACGGACGCGCCGGAATTGTTCATGAAGACCTGGGGTTTAGCGAAAATAATCCTGTTTTTACCTTTTCCGTACTGCGCGATCTGAGAAGCGTCAGACCATTTTTTCAGTGATATGCCGCACTTCTCGCAATAAAAGTCCACAACCATAAAACCCAGGTTATGGCGCGTCATATGGTATTTTTTACCGGGATTTCCCAGACCTACGATCAGTTTTATTTCGTCCATGAACGGGCATTAAAAACCGAAGGCAGCAATATTCGACCGTACGGCCTCCGAGGTAACAAATGAACGGCATCCGGTCCTTCTATTTTTTCTCCGGGGCTTTGGCCGGGGCTTTCGCAGGTTCTCCGGCTTTCCCGGGCGCAGCCGCAGCCGCGCCAGCTTCTCCTTCTTCCTTATCCTTCTTGCCCTTGGATATGACTTCGGGTTCCGCAGGACCAGCCGCCGCGGCGATTGCAGCCGCTTCCTCCTCCGTACCTGGAGCTGGGGCTTCTTCAAGCACTGTGGGCGAAACGATATTCACTATTATCGAATCCTTTGAAGTAAGCACCTCTATCCCCTCCCTTTTCGGAAGGTCTTTCACGGTAATCGAATGATTGATCTCAAGGCCCGACACGTCAACCTCGAAGAAATCGGGAATATCCGTCGGCAAACAGCTCACTTTAAGCTCGCGGACGATGTGTTCCATTATGCCGCCCGAAACCTTAACTCCCGGCGCCGTGCCTGCTATGTGCACCGGCACAAGGACTTCCACCTTTTCTTTCAGCGATATCGCCTGAAAATCGATGTGGATGGGCTTCTGTGTTATCACGTCTCTCTGCACTTCCTTGACAATGGCGGTCTTCGCTTCCTTGCCGAACCTGAGGCTCAGCAGGACGTTAGCCCCGGAAGCGTGTATTATCTCGCCGAATTTTTTAGCGTTAACCGACAGCGCCGTGGGTCTTTCACCGTGGCCGTAGAATATCGCCGGTATGGCGCCCGAGGAACGGAGGTTTTTCAGGCCGTGTTTGGTTGCGGAATTCCTCAAATTGACTTCAAGCTGTACTTCCTTCATCGTATTACTCCTCTTTTTTTATTTATACGAACAGGGCGCTGACGGACTCGTCGTTATGAATGCGCCTTATCGCCTCTCCTAACAGCTCAGCGATGCTCAGGACCTTTATTTTTTTGGACTTTCCGTAGAACGGTATGGAATTCGTGATTATCAACTCTTCAAGGCAAGAATCGTTTATCCTTTCCACCGCTTTGCCGGAGAGGACACCATGGGAAGTAGCCGCTATTACCCTTGTCGCCCCCTTTGATTTTATAGCGTCGGCAACCTGCGTGAGCGTGCCGGCAGTATCCACAAGGTCATCGAGTATTATGGCCGTTTTATCCTTTACATCGCCTATTATGTTCATTATGGCCGCTTCATTGGGTCTCGGCCTTCTCTTGTCAATTATGGCCAGATCGGCGTCCAGTCTCTTGGCGAAAGCTCTGGCCCTCTCCACGCCGCCCGCGTCCGGCGACACGACAACCATGTCCTTGAATTCCCTGTCCTTGAAGTATTTCAGGAATACGGGCGTGCCGTAGAGATGGTCGACGGGAATGTCAAAAAAGCCCTGGATCTGCCCCGCGTGAAGGTCCATCGCAAGGACCCTCGTGACTCCCGCGGCGACGATCAGGTTCGCGATAAGCTTCGCCGATATCGGAACCCTGGGTTCGGCTTTCCTGTCCTGGCGGCCGTAACCGTAGTAGGGTATTACCGCCGTAATCCTCATGGCTGACGAGCGTTTTAGCGCGTCCGTCATCACCAGAAGTTCCATTATGTGCTCGTTGACCGGAGGACAGGTGGGCTGTATTATGAAACAGTCCGCTCCGCGGACATTGTCTTGTATCCTTATCTGGACTTCGCCGTCGCTGAAACGGGTTATCTCGGTGTTGGTCAAAGTCACTCCCATGTGTTTGACGATTTCTTCGGCAAGAGTCTTGTTGGCGTTTCCTGTGATAATCTTTAGTTCCATTTTTGCTCCCGTCCGTCAGTGGATAGATGCACTATTTTCTTTTCTTGTTAACCTGTCTTGACCTCGCTATCGCGAGCGCCTTCGCGGGGACATCCTCCGTTATCGTGGACCCGGCGCCAATAAGCGCGTCAGCGCCGATCTTGACCGGCGCGATAAAGTTGGTGTTGGAACCTATGAACGCGCCGTTGCCAATAATAGTTTTATGTTTTTTTACTCCGTCGAAATTGCAGGTTATCGTGCCGGCTCCGACATTAGCCTTTTTGCCGAGCTGCGTGTCGCCGATGTAGGAAAGGTGGTTGACCTTGGCGCCTTTCTCAACGACCGACTTTTTTATCTCGCTGAAATTTCCGATCTTGGCGCCGTCCTTTATGACCGATCCCGGCCTGAGATGGGAATAAGGTCCGATCTTCACGCTGTTTCCCACCACGGATTCGCACACATGCGAGCTCGTTATCACCGAATTCTCGCCTATTTTTGAATCCGTGATGATGGTGTTCGGCCCTATCACGCACCCGGAACCTATCTCGACTTTCCCGAACAGCATTGTGCCGGGATACAGCAGGGTATCAGGCATTATTTTTGCGTCCGAGAAAACGTACGTGTTGTCCGGGTCAAGTATGGTTACTCCCGATGCCATTAAACTCGTCAAAAGCTGCCTGCGTTTTATTTTCTCGGCAACGGACAGCTCCACCCGTGAGTTAATGCCCATTATCTCGTATGCCCTCAGTTTCGAATAGGCGTCAACCTTCAGCTGTCTGTAATTCAATATAGCTATGGCGTCCGTAAGATAGTATTCCTTTTTCGCGTTGTCGGATCTAATGCTTTTTAGCACGTCCCATATAACGGGGCTCTGCATGCAGTATATGCCGCTGTTGATTTCCCTGACTTCCTTTTCCTGGTTTGAAGCGTCTTTTTCCTCCACAATTTTTTCCACCTGGCCGGTAGGATTCCTGACTACCCTGCCGTACCCGAAGGGATTGTCAAACCTTGCCGAAAGTATTGTCGCGGAGTTGCAGCATTTCCTGTGATGATCGATAAGACCCCTCAGGGTCTCCGCTTCTACGAGGGGCACATCCCCGCACAACACGAGCACGTCCCCGTGGTGACTTTTTAATTTTGACGCCGCCTGCATGAGGGCGTGGCCTGTACCGAGCTGTTTTGGCTGTTCAATGAAAATTATATCTTCGTCTTCAAGCTCTTTTCTGACGTCCTCGTTCTTGTGCCCTACCACTAGCACGGCCTTTTCGGGTTTGAGACGATCTACGGTGGCAAGAACCCATCTTATCATGGGCTTTCCGCACAGCCCGTGAAGCACTTTGGGCTTCTCGGATTTCATCCTGGTGCCCTCACCGGCCGCTAAAATAACTACCGCTAGATTCTTCATTTTCTATTCCACCTCTCGTACTTCTAACTGACCGCAGAACCGCAAATTACCTCATTTTGGACCCTTCTATGAAAAAGTGCGAAAAGGGAGTGAACCTTACCGGAATCCCTATCCGCGAGGTCAACGGCATCATTTTCGCCGACCCGGTGTTTAGCTTCTGTTCCACGATATCGCTGAACCCGGCTTTTTCCAAAAGACCGGTTATCTTCGCCGCGGACAGGAAATACACCATAGGCTTTCCCATGAGCGAAAGGACGAACCTGCCGACGCCGAATAGAAGGCTCTCCGCGGCCAGCGTTCCTTCACCTACGACCGTTTCGGCTATCAGTATTCTGCCGCCCTTCTTTAGCACGCGATACGCCTCTTTGAACGAGGATTCGATCTTCCCGATCGTGGTGCGCGCGCCCGAGAGCGCGAAGTGATGAATCGAATAAAGTATCAAAACTCTGTCAAAAACGCCGTCCCCGAACGGTATCATCTCCCCGTCGGCTTTTATCGCCGATATGCGCTCGGTCCTGGGCAGGTTTGAAAGAACGGCCTCCGATACGTTCATGACGAACAGTTTCTCTACTTTGTCCGTCTGATAGTAGATGCGCGGGCCGCCTCCTATGTCAAGAACCTTCCCCAGCACCCTGTCCTCAAGCAGTTGCGACGTCTCCGTCTCGATTATCTTCCTGCTTTCGCTTTTTACCTTGTCAAGCAGGAGGACATTTTGGTCGAAATACCGTTCGGTTCTCTTCCCGTTTCCTGTTTCTGAATCTTTTGCCGGCATAAATCCATTGTAGAGCATTCAAATCCCCGCGATATCCTTCTTTGAGGGCTATCTCCGGGATCAGCCCTCCACTTTTTCCAGACGGGCTCCGCTTCTCTCCGGATTCGGTCACGAGTCGGCTCGCTGACGCTCGCCGCTCTCGACCCCGGCTCGCGGTGCTCGCCTGCCGCCTCCGGCGGCAACTCGCACACC
>JAFGGC010000042.1 GCA_016930715.1 Endomicrobiales bacterium | reverse complement strand
GCCAATCATGCGCTCCTTCTTCGTCGCGCGGCGGCCCTTAGGACGGAGTAGCTCTATCCAATTGAGCTACGGGGGCTTCAGATTGCTGATTGCGGACTGCGGAATTAATGAACAAAGTATTTCAATATTGTATCAGCGACAGGACGTCGTGACCTTTCAACTTTTCCCGGCCCTTTAAAAAGCCGAGCTCGATAATGAAGGCTATGCCTTCGATCTTTCCACCGAGCTTGTTGACGAGTTCTATCACTGCACCCATTGTCCCGCCGGTCGCGAGGAGGTCGTCCACTATCAGGATTTTTTCTCCGCGTTGTATCGCGTCCTCGTGCATCTCAAGGGTGTCGGTGCCGTATTCCAGGCTATAGGAGGCGGAAACCGTCTTGTAAGGCAGTTTCCCCTTTTTTCTGACGGGAACGAAACCGGCGCCGAGCTTGTACGCCACGGGGGCTCCTATGATGAACCCGCGAGATTCGACGCAAAGCACTTTCTGTATGCCTTTGTCTTTATAATGCCTGGCTATTTCATTGACCGTTTTTTTATACAGGTCGGGTTTTGCCAGGAGTGTCGTGATGTCCTTGAATATTATGCCGGGTTTCGGAAAATCGGGAATGTCCCTGATGGCTTTCTTGAGCTTCACGGACTGCTTGGGCATTTACTTCCTCCTGTCCTTTCCGGACCTTCTGTCCCTTTTGGCGGCGCGTCTGTCGGTTTTTCTGGCCCTTCTTTCGATTTTTACCACCCTCGTGTCAGGAAGACCGATGCGTCTGTCTGGCGGGCCCTCTCTTCTGTCGGACACCTGCCTGCGCTCCAAGGGACCAACTCTCTCGTCCGCGAGCATCTTTTTGGCGTCTTCGGAAGATATGAGCTTTATCCTAAGCGCGACGGATTTCAGGCGCTTGATGGCGCGTTCCTCGAGCTGGCGGACCCTTTCCCTTGAGAGCTTGAGTTTTTTACCCACCAGTTCAAGCGATTCCGGAGGGTTTCCTCCGATACCGAACCTTAATTTGATGATGGCCCTTTCGCGGTCCGTGATGTAGTTCAGGGCAAAATCTATGTCGGCGTGCTGCCTGAGGATTTCTGATATGGATTCCGGCGTTGAACTTTTCTTGTCGGCTATTATATCCTTGACAAGGAGGTTGCCTTCCTCGTCTATCGGGGCCTCTAGGGAGCTCGCGCCCTGTGAAACCTTTGCCGCCCGCATCAGGCTTTCGACCTGCTGCACGGAAAGCTTCATTGCCTTCGCCATTTCTGGCGTCGTGGGTTCCCTTCCCAGTTTTTCCTGCATCGGTCCCCAGAATTTCAGCCACTTGTTCAGGGCGTCCCACACGTGCGGCGGTATCCTGATGGTCTTTCCCTGTTCTTCGATGGCGCGCCTGACGGCCTGGTCTATCCAGTAGGTCGCATAGGTGGAAAAATGGACCTTCTTTCTGATGTCGAATTTCTCGACCGCCCGTATGAGGCCCATGTTGCCTTCTTCGATTAGGTCCAGGAAATCAAGCCCCCTGCGGAAGTACCTCTTTGCTATCGGTATGACGAGCCGCAGGTTCGCTTCGACGAGCTTCTTCTGAACCCTTTTGTCGCCCTTGAGCGCTTTTACCCAAAGCTTGGGCATTTCTTCCTTTGGGATGGAAGGGATATTCTTGATTTCCCTGAAGTACAGTTGAACGGGGTCGAGAGCTGCCATGTTTTTAAAACCTTATTTCAAAATCGAAATACGTTCTTTTTGTGGTGTTCATCCATTCAGTTTTTACGTCCTTGATATAGGCGCCCGGGTGGTCTTTGTTAAGAGCATTGAGAAAACCATCGAGGGTTTCTTTTGTTCCTTCCGCTTCTATCTCAACGCTTCCGTCATCGAGGTTCTTGACCCAGCCGGTCAGAGACAGCATCCTGGCTGTCCTTTGCACGAACCAGCGGTAACCTATACCCTGAACCCTTCCGTGAATTACCGTGTTTATCCTTGAATTTATTGGCATTGTAAAAATTAAATCGGGGCGACTGGACTTGAACCAGCGACCTCTCGGTCCCGAACCGAGCGCTCTAGCCAACTGAGCCACGCCCCGGATCACTATTAAAGAACGGACACGAATATCAAAATGACTGCAGTATTCTACTAAAAAAATAGTTTTTTAGCAAACGAAAAACAATGATATATCAATGCGTTCAGGGGACTACGCGGGTCCGCCGATCAGCGGCACGAAGACGCATCCGCCCAGCGCCGTTTTCCCGACAACCCCTTCGCTTTTTTCCACAAGGACGAGCTGCTGCATAGAACGCGGGCCGACGGGTATCAGCATTCTTCCGGGATCCGCTAATTGCTCGAGCAGGGGCCGTGGAATGCTCTCCGCCGCGGCCGTGACTATTATCCTGTCGAAAGGGGCGTGTTCGCTCCATCCCAGAGCGCCGTCGCCGGCCGCAAAAAAAATGTTTTTGTAATCGAGTTCTTTAAGGACCTTCCGCGCGGCGGCGGAAAGTTCGGGAAGTCTTTCCACGGTGAACACTTCTTTTGAAAGCTCCGCGAGCACGGCTGTCTGGTAGCCTGATCCCGTGCCTATCTCGAGGACTTTTTCCCTTCCGGTAAGCTTCAGTAGTTCGCTCATCCACGCCACCATGTACGGCTGGGATATCGTCTGGTCCGAACCTATCGGAAGAGGATGGTCGGCGTACGACGCGTCCCTGAATTTTAAAGGCACGAAAAGCTCCCGGGGTATCTTGCCCATCGCGGCAAGGACGCGCTCGTCCCTGATGCCTCTCGGTTTCAGCTGTTCTTCTATCATTCTTTCGGCTGTTTTAGCCATGACTACCTGTTCAGGAGCTTGGCGACGTGGTCGGCTATTTCGGAAGCCGCGAAAGGTTTCGCGTGGCTCAGGGCCTGGGACCTGAAATTGTCCGTTTTTGCCGGATCGTTCAGAAAACTTTCGACTATTCTCGGAAGATGCGTGATGTCGCGGCACCTTTCGGCAATCCCGTGTTTTACGAGGAACTCCGCGTTCCTTTCTTCCTGGCCGGGCAGAGGAGACAGTATTATCATTGGCAGACCTTTCGACATTGCTTCCGCCGAAGTGATCCCCCCTGGCTTCGTGATGAGGATGTCCGCGGCGTCCATAAGCCTTGACACGTTCGCCGCGTGTCCGAGCACGTGGATGCTCTTGTTTGAATGATATTTTTTCCTGAGCGTGTTATGCAGGTAATTGTTATGACCCGCCACGATGACCAGCTGGGCCGTTTTGAAACGTGTCGACAAGATGTCGGACGCTTCGCTAATCTGGCCGATCCCTTGAGTTCCGCCCATCACGAGAACCGCGGGATTATGCGGTTTGAGCCCCATTTTTTTCTTTGCCGCCGGTTTCGGGACGGACGCGGCGAAACGCCTGTTGATGGGTATACCGGTAGTCCTGATGTGGTTTCCCGGTATCCCGCGCCGTACGAGGTCGGTTTTTATTTTTTCATCAGGGACAAAATAGCAGTCGACGTTGTTGTCGGGCCAGTACGGGTTTGCAACGAAATCCGTGACCGTTATGTATAGCGGGGTTGTAATTTTCTTTTTTGCCTTTTCCGCGGCTATGAACCCGGCAGGTATCGCCTGCGTGCAGATTATGGCGTCCGGCTTGTGCTCTTTGAGGACTCCGCGTATTTTCGTTATGTTGAGGAAAGCGAAGAACTGCCTGAGCTCCCGGGTTATGGAGGCGAATCCCTCCGAATCATAGAGGTAATCCCACGCGTGAGGGACCGAGCGGACTATCTCAAGGTACATTCTTGCTATGAACGGGCCGAGGTTGGGATAGTTTTTCGTGAAAAAATCCACTTCGAAGGTCTTGACGTCCGGAAGGATGCGGTGTATCTCTATTTTTACGGCTTCAGCGGCCTTCTGGTGCCCGGAATTCCTGGTCGCGTAAAGAAAAAGGATGCGTGACATTTGTCGTTTTAGGTTATGTATCCTAAGGAAGGTCTCTTTTCAGGTAGCCGGCGAACCTGTTCTTTTTATCTACGAGGACGATGGTTGGTTTAACGCGCCTGCTGGAAAGTTCAAATCCCATCACGATTATTTCTTCGCCCTTTTTGATGAGGTGCGCGGCCGCGCCGTTCATGCACATCGTGCCGGAACCTTTTTTGCCCGTTATGACGTACGTTTCAAGGCGCTCGCCGGACGTGTTGGAGACGACAAGCACCCGTTCGCCCGGCAGAAGCTTCGCGCGAGCGATAAGGTCGGCGTCGATCGTGATGCTGCCCTTGTAATGGACGTTGGCCTCGGTTACCCTGGCCTTGAATATCTTTGATCTTAAAAACCATCTCATTTGTTTATCCCTGCCAATATTATAGTAAATTATTTAGCCGAGTGGGAATACCTTCTGTTTGTTGTTTTCAGGCAGGCAGGTCTTTGAAAATTCGGAGTCGCACACCGAACCCACCGATGTCACCTTCAGGTTGTTCTTGCCGGTTGCCTTCACGCTGTACATAAGATTGTCGGCTACCTTGATAAGCGAATCAACGGAGCACGCCAGGCCGGAACAGCTCGCGGCGCCGACGCTGAGCGTCGCGGGCAGCCCGAGAGAAGCCACAATATCGTCGACGTCTTTTTTTAACCGAGTCAAGACCTGCTTCGCGCGCTCGAAATCGGTGTCGGGGAACACCAGGACGAATTCATCCCCGCCGATCCTTGAGAGTATGTCTATGGCCCTGATGCTGCCCTTGATGGTCTCTGAGATTTTTTTGAGAAGCCTGTCTCCCTCGGTGTGGCCATAGGTGTCGTTTATCACTTTAAAATTGTCTATGTCGATGAAGGCAATCGTCAGCGGTTTTTTCGTCCTTTGGGCCCTCTTTATCTCGATATCGGCGAGCTCGTAGAAGTACCTGGTGTTGGCGGTCCCCGTGAGAGGGTCGGTCCTGGCCAGGGATTTCTCTGAGTCCAGGGTCTTTCCCAGCGTGGACACGATGTAGGATATGACGAAAAAGAACATCAGCTCTGCGGTCAGGTTCCAGTAAAGCATGACCGGGTTCTCGTAGTACCTCGGCCAGATGGTATGCACGGAATACTCGGAAACAACGCAGATGACCGAAATAAAGAACCCGTGATAGACCGAGGCGTACCATGCCGTGAAGGCCACCGGGAGAGCGTAGAAGACGGAAGGAGCTATGTCGGGCGTGGTGTAGAAGTCAAGCAGGCCGAAAAGGGCTGTGAAGGCGAGTCCTAACAATACTGTCTTCGTTCTGGATATATTCCTGAAAAAGAGTTTTCTTTCCATAATTAAAGTTTTACGGCTTTTTTGTCGCCGTCACGAGCATTTCGTAATGTTCGGTGGTGAGCTTGGTGCCGTTGGCCCAGTTGCCGGTTTCGCAGCCAAGTATGTTGATGTCCTTGAATCCCAGCGATTTGAGGAGCCACGTGATCTCCGAAGGGACGTAATAGCGTTCATTGCATTTCAGCTTCATTGCTTTTCCGTCATCGTCGGTGAAATCGCACTCCGAATGATCGCGGAAGCTCATCAGGTCGAACGTGTTATTTTTCGATAAGTCGCTTTCGGCGTGGCTGTTTATGAAATCCTTTACCGAATGGAAGAGCGGAAAGAGGCCGTTCAAAGCGGTGAAAATGAATTTCCCGCCGTCTTTCAGGGCGGAATGCGCGTTTTTGAGTATCTGGAAATTCATTTCGTCGGTTTCCATCAGGGAAAACGCGCCTTCGCATATCATTATGACGAGGCCGAATTCATCCTTGAATTGAAGCGAGCGGGCGTCGGCCTTCGCGAAAGACGCCTGAACGCCGGCCGCTTTCGCGTTCTCTGACGCCTTTTTTATTTGAGCGTCGGACAGGTCCACGCCTGTGACGTTATACCCTCTTTTAGCGAGTTCGATCGAGTGCCGGCCCGTGCCGCATCCTATGTCCAGGATTTTGAGGTTTTTGTCGAAGCCGATTTCCTTTTCGATGAAATCGGCCTCCCCCGCCGTTCCTTTGGTAAAAGGCTCGGATTCGTATTTTTCAGCGTAATTTTCGAATAATTCTTCGTACCATTGTTTCATGATTGGTTTCTTCCGTTATTTGAAAAACAGGTTATAAGAGGATTCAATAAATGGTGTCTGTCACTATTTAAAGGGATTCGGGGCGGCCGCTTCTACCTTCCTGCGATCTCGGCCGAAACAAAGACGTTTCGGGGCGGTTGTTTCTACCTTCCTGCGACCTCGGCCGAAACAAAGACGTTTCGGGGCGGTCGCTTCTACCTTCCTGTGACCTCGGCCGAAACAAAGACGTTTCGGGGCGGTCCGCTTCTACCTTCCTGTGACCTCGGCCGAAACAAAGACGTTTCGGGGCGGTCCGCT
>JAFGGC010000041.1 GCA_016930715.1 Endomicrobiales bacterium | reverse complement strand
TTGTGCCGATGTTTACGTGCGGCTTCGTCCTGTCAAATTTCGCTTTCGCCATTGTCTTTACCTCCTGCCTCTCAGGTTCGGGCCGCCTTGCCGGCCCCGTACCAAACTTAGTTTTACACCGTTACCCGACGTTTCTCTCCAAAATCTTGTCGGCTATCTGTTTCGGAACCTCTTCGTAACAGAATGGCTCCATGTTATAGTTGCCTCTGCCCTGGGTCAGCGATCTTAGTGTAGTTGAATACCCGAACATCTCGGAAAGAGGAACCGTGCCTTTTATATATTGAAGTTTATTCTTCGGCTCCATCGAAGATATCTTGCCCCTTCGCGCGTTTATGTCCCCTATCACGTCGCCCATGTATTCTTCGGGGACTATCACTTCTATTCTCATTATCGGCTCAAGTATGGCGGGGCTTGCTTTCTTCGCGGCTTCTTTCAAAGCTATTGATCCCGCTATTTTGAACGCCATTTCGGAAGAGTCGACTTCGTGATAAGAACCGTCGGTGAGGGTGACCTTGAGGTCCACGAGAGGATAACCAGCCAGGGCTCCCGAACCAAGCGCTTCCTTCACGCCTTTTTCTACCGCAGGTATGTACTCCCTGGGTATGACGCCTCCGACTATCTTGTTCTCGAATTCGAAACCCTTGCCGGCCCCGAGCGGTTCGACTTCTATTATGACGTGGCCGTACTGTCCGCGCCCGCCCGTCTGGCGTATATATTTGCTTTCGTACTCGATTTTCTTTCTTACCGTTTCCCTGTAGGCAACCTGCGGCCTGCCGACGTTCGCCTGGACGTTGAATTCGCGCTTCATCCTGTCGACTATGATCTCAAGGTGCAGTTCGCCCATGCCCGCTATTATGGTCTGCGATGTTTCCTCGTCGGTCCTGACCTTGAACGTCGGGTCTTCTTCGGCGAGGCGGTTCAATGCGACACCCAGCTTCTCTTCGTCCGCCTTGGATTTCGGCTCGATCGCCACGGAGATTACCGGGTCCGGGAACTGCATCGACTCAAGCACTATCGGATGGTCCTCGTCGCACAACGTGTCCCCCGTGCCAGTGGCTTTCAGACCCACCGCGGCCGCGATGTCTCCGGCCATTATGGCTTTCACTTCTTCCCTTGAATTGGCGTGCATGTGAAGTATTCTCGAGATGCGCTCCTTGGTGCCCTTGCGTGAGTTGTGTATGTATGACCCGCTCTGCAGCGTTCCGGAATAAACCCTGAAATACGTCAGCTTCCCGACGAAAGGGTCCGATTGTATCTTGAACGCCAGCGCCGAAAACGGCGCGTTATCTTCGGCTTTTCTTTCCTCGGAGGCGTTGGTTTCCGGATTTATACCGGTGAAGGCCGGCCTGTCGGAAGGCGACGGAAGATAATCGCACACGGCATCTAAAAGCGGCTGAACACCCTTGTTCTTGAATGACGTGCCGCAAAGGACGGGAACAAGCTTGCTCGCGACGGTCGCCTTGCGTATGGTTTTCTTGACGACATCCGTGCCCGAACGCTTGCCTTCAAGGAAATTATGCATTATCTCTTCCGAATGGTCCGCCAGAACCTCTATCATCTCATCGTGATACTTTCTTGAAATCTCCTTGAATTCCTTCGGTATGTCCTCAACGCTGAATTTCGCGCCGAGCTCTTCGCCGTGCCATATATAGGCTTTCATTTCCACAAGGTCGATGACGCCCTTGAAATCGCTTTCCTGTCCCATCGGTAGCTGTATCGGAAGGGGCGTAGCACCGAGCTTGTCCCGGACCTGCCTGAGAAGCATGTAAAAGTCGGCCCCTACCTTATCCATCTTGTTGCCGAAAACGAGACGAGGCACGCCGTAGCGGTCCGCCTGACGCCACACGGTTTCGGACTGCGGTTCAACACCGTTGCCCGAATCGAAAACAACCACCGCGCCGTCCAAGACCCTCAACGAACGCTCGACTTCTGCCGTGAAATCCACGTGGCCCGGCGTGTCTATGATATTGAACTGGTAATCGTTCCATACGCAGTAGGTCGCGGCCGACGTTATGGTTATGCCGCGCTCGCGTTCCTGCTCCATCCAATCCATCGTGGCGGTGCCTTCGTGGACTTCTCCGAGCTTGTATATCCTGCCGGTATAAAAAAGGATCCTTTCGGTAGTAGTGGTCTTGCCTGCGTCTATGTGAGCCACTATACCGATGTTCCTTACCTTATCGAGCGCGAATTTCCTTGTCATTTGCGTTTCCTTATCCAGTTGTGCTATTGCCATATGTTTTCACCTGCTGTCTACTTTCTATTCTCTGCTCTCCGCTTTTATTACCACCTGTAATGGGCGAAGGCTTTGTTCGACTCGGCCATCCTGTGGGTGTCTTCCCTCTTCTTTATGACGGAGCCTTCTTTTCTCGACGCGTCCATGAATTCCTGCGCCAACCTGTCAGACATCGGTTTCCCCTTGCGGGACTTGGCGTAGCTTATGAACCATTTCATCGCGAGCGCGGTTGAACGCACCGGCGGGACTTCCATCGGCACCTGATAAGTCGCCCCGCCTACCCTGCGCGGCCTGACTTCAAGAAGCGGACGCGCGTTTTCCATGGCGCGGTTGAAAACAACAACAGGGTCTTCCCCCGTTTTTTCCTTTATTATGTCAAGCGCTCCGTAAAAAACCCTCTCTGCAGTGCTTCTCTTGCCGCGGGAATCCAGTTTGTTGATGAATCTTGCGACAAGAACGGAATTGCACCTCGAATCCGGCGGAGGCAGTGACCTTCTTTCTCTCGGTTTTATTTCTTTTCTTGACATCGCTTTTACCTCTTGCTCCTGAAATATTCTTTATTATTTTGGTCTTTTTGCGCCGTACTTGCTGCGCGCCTGCCTGCGGCCTTCGACGCCGGTCGTATCAAGCGTGCCCCTTATTATGTGGTAACGCACTCCGGGAAGGTCCTTGACCCTGCCGCCGCGTATCATGACTATCGAGTGTTCCTGCAGGTTATGCCCGACGCCGGGTATGTACGACGTTACTTCAAAACCCGACGACAATTTAACGCGCGCCACCTTACGCAGCGCAGAATTCGGCTTCTTGGGCGTCGTAGTGTAAACCCTCGTGCAGACACCGCGTTTCTGAGGACAATCTTTAAGCGCGGGGGATTTCGTCTTCCTCGTGCCCTTTTCCCTGCCTTGAGCGACTAACTGGTTGATTGTTGGCATCATTTCCTCTTAGCGTTTAGCGTATAGCGTTTAGCGTATAGAAAATCCCTGGGCTTTTTCTTTTGTCTTTTTTGCGGGTTACTATCCGCTATGTGCTATTAGCTATAGTTTATTCTATCGGTTTCAATCCCGTACCTGCGGGTATCAAATGACCTATCGAAACGTTTTCCTTCAGGCCTCTCAGGTAATCAACCTGACCTGACACCGCCGCTTCGGTCAGTATTCTCGTGGTCTCCTGGAAGGACGCGGCCGATATGAACGAGTCCGAAGAAAGCGAGGCCTTTGTTATGCCGAGAAGTATCGGCTGCGCGACCGGCGACTGGCCTCCTTTTTTTGACAGCGCCCTCTTCTGCTGTTCATACCTGTATTTCGAAACTATTTCGCCGTTCAGAAACTCACTGCCTCCGGATTCGCTGACGCGGACGTTCGAAAGCATCTGGCGGACTATGATTTCTATGTGTTTGTCGTTTATCGTGACGCCTTGCAGCCTGTAAACCTGCTGTATTTCGTTGACCAGATGTTCCTGCACTTCCTTGGGGCCTTTGACTTTCAGTATATCGTGCGGGTTTATGGCGCCGTCAGAAAGAGGTTCTCCCACGCCGACCCTGTCGCCTTCGTACACGACCAGATGCCGTCCGGGAGGTATGGTGTATTCCCTCGACATTTCCGTTTCTTCGTTGGTCACGATGACCTTGAAGCTGCCTTTTGCCGAAGGCTCGCCCAGGTGAACCACCCCATCGATTTCGGAAATCACCGCGGCATTCTTGGGCCTTCTTCCCTCGAAAAGCTCCGCGACTCTCGGCAGTCCTCCGGTTATGTCCTTGGTCTTGGTCACTTCCTGAGGGATTTTTGCCAGTATATCGCCGGCATACACGTCGTCGTTGTGCTCAACGACAAGGTTCGTGTCAAGAGGCAGCGGATATTCCGCCACCGGCTTACCGGCCTTCTTCACTATTATCCTCGGACGCAGGCGCTCGGAAGGATGCTCTATTATCACGCGCTCTATCTGGCCCGTGATCTTCGATTTTTCTTTATGGAGCGACACGCCTTCCTTGACATCTTTGAGCTCGACGGTTCCGTCCATTTCGGTTATGATTGGCTTCGAATGAGGATCCCATTCGGCAAGAAGTTCGCCCTTCGTGACATTTTTATTCGAACCGGATTTCAGGCGCGCGCCGTAAGGAAGCTGGAAAACTTCTCTTTTCCTGCTCGTGGTCTCGCTGAGTATCAGTTCGGCGTTCCTGCTGACGACTATCACTTGGCCGTCCTTGTTCTTGAGGGACCTTAAATTGTGGTATGAAATCGCCCCGTCGTGTTCGGCGTGTATCTCGGAACGTTTCACCACGCGGCTTGCCGTACCTCCTATATGGAACGTACGAAGCGTCAGCTGCGTGCCGGGTTCGCCGATCGACTGCGCCGCTATTATTCCCACGGCTTCGCCTACTTCGACCATCCTGCTTGTCGCCGGATTGATACCGTAACATTTCGCGCAAACTCCGCGCTCGGCTTCGCAGGTGAGAACCGACCGTATCCCTATTCTTTCAATACCGGCCTGGGTAATCTTCTTGGCCATTTCCGGGGTTATCATCTCGCCGCGCTTGACTATGACTTCTTCGTTGAGCTCACCCTCTTTGTCGGGTATTATGCCCACGACGTTGTCGAGTGCAACTCTGCCCACGATTCTTTCTTCCATTTTTTCGATGACTTCATCGCCAGACTGGAGCGTTCCCACGCGGACGCCGTTTATCGTTTTGCAATCCTCCACGGTAACGACAACGTCATGGGCGACGTCCACAAGCCGACGGGTAAGATATCCCGCGTCCGCGGTCTTTAGTGCCGTGTCGGCAAGACCTTTTCGTCCGCCGTGGGTCGATATGAAGTATTCAAGGACCGTCAGGCCTTCGCGGAAGTTAGATATGACGGGAGATTCTATAATCTCGCCGACACCTCCGGTCAGCTTCTTCTGGGGTTTTGCCATCAGGCCCCTCATACCCGCGAGCTGCCTGACCTGCTGGCGGCTTCCCCTTGCTCCGGAATCCGCCATCATGAATATCGAATTGAACCTGTTCAGACCTTCCTTGTAGAGGACGAATTCATCCTTCTTCATCTCGTCGAACATTATATCCGCTACCTTGTCGGTCACGTGGGTCCAGATGTCTATGACCTTGTTGTATCTTTCGCTTTCCGTTATAAGACCCTGCTTGGCCTGCTTTTCGATTTCCTTTATCTGGGCTTTCGCGTCTTTGACGAGTTTTTCTTTGAGAGGCGGGATCTTCATTTCATTTATCGATATTGATATGCCTGCGAGCGTCGCGTAGGTATATCCCAGTTTTTTGATTTCGTCGAGGAGTATCACTGTTCTTTCATGGCCGAGATGCTTATGGCACTTCTCGACGAGTTCCGCAAGTTCTCTTTTGCCGACCACTTTGTTTATGTAGCGGAGCTCCTCCGGAATATGCTGGTTGAAAATAACGCGGCCGACGGTCGTGAAGCTTCTCCATTTTGAAGGATCGTTCTGTTCGGTCTCTTTAAGATCTTCTTCCCTGAGCTTCGTTATGCCGGCGACTTTTATCCTGGCGTGCAGGTCTATCTTCTTCGATTGAAACGCGCTTATTACTTCATCCGGGGAAGAAAACACTTTCCCTTCCCCAGGCACTCCCTTTTTTTCCTTCGTAAGGTAACAGCTCCCGAGCACCATATCCTGACTGGGCGTCGTGATCGGCCTTCCGGAAGCGGGTGAAAGGATATTATTTACGGACAGCATTAAAACCCTCGCCTCAAGCTGGGATTCAAGGGAAATAGGTATATGAACGGCCATCTGGTCGCCGTCAAAATCCGCGTTGAAAGCCGCGCAGGTGAGCGGATGAAGCTGAATGGATTTTCCTTCGATGAGTACCGGTTCGAAAGCCTGTATGCCAAGCCTGTGAAGAGTCGGCGCGCGGTTGAGCATGACCGGATGATTTTTCGTAACTCTCTCGAGTATGTTCCAGACGCCCGACGAACCGCGTTCAAGCATTTTTCTTGCAGCTTTCAGGGTAGTTTTCTCTTCTTTTATGAGCTCTCTTATGATAAAGGGCTTAAAAAGTTCAAGCGCCATTTCTTTAGGAAGTCCGCACTGATGGAGTTTGAGGTTCGGACCCACGACTATGACGCTTCTGCCGGAGTAGTCCACTCGTTTTCCAAGGAGATTCTGGCGGAAACGGCCCTGTTTGCCCTTCAATGTGTCCGAAAGGGACTTCAGCGGCCTGTTGCCCGCGCCGGTCACCGGTCTTGTGCGCGACTCGTTGTCTATCAGCGCATCAACGGCCTCCTGAAGAAGCCGCTTTTCGTTGTTTATCATGACCGCCGGGGCTTTTAGCTGTTCGATGTGGCGCAGGCGGTTATTGCGATTGATTATGCGCCTGTAAAGGTCATTCAAGTCAGAAGTCGCGAAACGCCCGCCTTCAAGGGCGACAAGCGGCCGAAGGTCCGGGGGTATCACGGGAAGGACGGTAAGTATCATCCATTCCGGTCTCGTGTTGGAATTAAGGAAACCCTCCACCACGCGGAGTTTTCTTATGAGCCTGGCGCGTTCGGCGTCGGATTTCGTCTTTTTTATTTCATGATGAAGTTTCTTGACTTCCGATTCCAGATCGACTTTCTCGAGCAGCCTTCTTATGGCTCCGGCGCCGATGTCGACCTTGAGCTTGTCCTTGTATTCGTAGCGGTATTTCTGGTATTCTTCTTCAGAAATAAGCTGTGATTCGCTCAAAACCGTCTTGCCGTTGGAATCTTTAAGGTCCTCAAGGACAAGGTATTTCGTGTAGTATATGACCCTCTCAAGATCCGAGAGCTTCATATTTAACATTATGCCGACCCGCGAGGGCGGCTTTCTCAAGAACCAAAGGTGCGCGACCGGCACCGCAAGCTCAATATGGCCGAAACGTTCGCGGCGCACTTTGGACTCTGTCACTTCAACTCCGCAGCGGTCGCAGACCTGCCCCTTGTGCTTTATGTATTTGTACTTGCCGCAATGGCATTCCCAGTCCTTGGTGGGACCGAATATCCTGTCGCAGAAAAGACCGTCCCGCTCCGGCTTAAAAGTACGGTAATTTATCGTTTCCGGCTTCTTAACCTCGCCGTATGACCAGGAGCGTATCTGCTCGGGGCTGGCGACGGTGAGCTTCACCGCGTCGAAACCCGAAAAATTCAGATGCTGTACGTTTTTCTTTTTGCCTGGAATGGTAAACGTGAATTTTGCCATTTTTTTTATTCCTCTAAATTACTTGCCTACCGCCACTTTCGTTTCTTTCGCCTTTGAAGTTTTTTCTTTCGTCTGCGGATGCATGAGTTCGACGTTAAGGCCGAGGCCCCGCAGTTCGTTCACCAAAACCTTGAAAGACTCCGGCACCCCGGGTTCGGATATCTGTTCTCCCTTTATTATAGCGTCATACATTTTTATCCTGCCGTTGACGTCGTCCGATTTCACCGTTAAAAACTCCTGAAGTATGTGCGCGGCGCCGTAGCCCTCTATCGCCCAAACTTCCATTTCGCCGAAACGCTGCCCACCGAACTGCGCCTTTCCGCCCAGCGGCTGGCGTGTTATCAGCGAATACGGGCCGGTGGACCTGGCGTGAATCTTATCTTCCACAAGATGCGAAAGCTTCATTATATACATGTAACCTATCGTGATCTTTTCCATAAAAGGCTCGCCGGTCCTGCCATCGTAAAGTGTTATGCGGCAGTCGTCCGTAGGAAGGTATTTGTCTTCGTATTCCTTAATCGCGCTTTCAACCTCGGAAGCCTTCAGTCCGCGCGAGACTAGTTCTTTGCGTTTTTCCTCAAGTATCTTGCCCTTGGCTTTCTGCACATATTCTTTTATCTGTTCTTCCTTCGCGCCGTCAAAAACGGGCGTCATCATCTGCACGTTAAGCACTTTTGCCGCCCATCCGAGCATCGTCTCAAGAAGCTGGCCCACGTTCATACGCGACGGGATTGAAAGAGGCGAAAGCACGCAGTCAACGGCCGTGCCGTCCGGAAGCCGCGGCATGTCCTCCACCGGAAGTATCCTTGCCACGACGCCCTTGTTGCCGTGGCGCCCGGCAAGCTTGTCCCCCGCCTGTATCTTGGACTTCGTCGCTATGTAGACCTTGACTACCTTATTGACGGAAACTGAAAGCTCGTCGCCTTTCCTGTTGCGCTCTTTTTCCTTGGCGCGGGCCGCTTTCAGCACTTCTTCCTTTTTGTCGTAGAGCATCTCCACCTTGCTCTTTTCGCCGCCTTTTGCTTCCGCAAGGCGCTCCTTGCGTTCTCTCTTTATTTTATCGAGTGCCGACTTGTACGCTTCTTCGAAATCTTCCTGTCTTTTCTTTACTTCTTTGTCGGTAAGCTTCTCTCTTCTTACGAATGTTCTCACGCCTATAACGCGCCCGGTAACTCCGGGAGGAACGCGTAAGGACGCGTCCTGAACATCTTCCGCTTTCTTTCCAAAGAGCACCCGCAAAAGCCTTTCCTCAGGCGTGGACTGCTGCTCACCCTTGGGGGTGGTCTTTCCGACAAGTATATCGCCTCTCTGGACATAGGCGCCAATCCTTATTATCCCCTCTTCGTCAAGGTTCAATAGATCGTCCGCGCCAATGTTCGGTATGTCTCTTGTTATTTCTTCCGGTCTGCCCTTTGTCTCGCGTGATTCGGTCTGAAATTCCCTTATGTGAACGGACGTGAATTTGTCGTCCTGAACGAGTTTTTCAGAAAGGAGTATGGCGTCTTCAAAGTTATATCCATCCCAGGGCATGAAAGCCACAAGAACGCTGTGGCCGAGAGCCAGCTGCCCGTCTTTGGTGCACGGACCGTCGGCGATGACCTCGCCTTTCTTTACCCTGTCACCGACCTCGACCATCGGCACCTGGTTTATGCAGGTATCCTGGTTGGAGCGGATATATTTTTTCAGGTTGTATATGTCTATTCCGGTTTTCCCCTCATC
This sequence comes from Endomicrobiales bacterium, assembly GCA_016930715.1. Taxonomy (GTDB): domain Bacteria; phylum Elusimicrobiota; class Endomicrobiia; order Endomicrobiales; family JAFGGC01; genus JAFGGC01. The sequence goes on along the minus strand of JAFGGC010000041.1, from coordinate 5,487 downwards.
CGACCACACGCAGATCTCGTCCGACGAAACACTCATTACTTCGCCGGCTCTTTTTGCCAGAATGACCACGCCCGAATCCTTCGCGACTTTTTCCTCTATGCCGGTTGAAACAAGCGGAGGCTCGGTGCAAAGCAGAGGCACGGCCTGACGCTGCATGTTTGAGCCCATCAGGGCACGGTTGGCATCGTCGTGTTCCAAAAATGGTATTAAAGCCGCCGATATCGAAACCACCTGCATGGGCGATATGTCCATGAGATCGACTTTCTGCGGAGGCACCAGCGGATAATCGTCCCTCACCCTGGTCGCGACAAGTTCGGTGCTAAAACGTCCGGTTTTATCTATGGGCGAATTCGCCTGGGCAACGTAAAGCTCGTCTTCCTTGTCGGCCGTCAGGTATTCAACTTCGTCGGTAACTTTTGTGTTGACTACCTTGCGATAAGGCGATTCTATGAGGCCGTATTCGTTGACCCTCGCGTAAGTTGCCAGCGACGTTATTAGGCCGATGTTCGGACCTTCGGGAGTCTCTATCGGGCATATACGGCCGTAATGCGTGTGGTGCACGTCGCGGACCTCAAATCCGGCGCGCTTCCTGTGCAGACCTCCGGGCCCAAGGGCCGAGAGCCTTCTTTTGTGAGTGAGCTCGGCCAGCGGGTTCGTCTGGTCCATAAACTGCGAAAGCTGCGAAGTGCCGAAAAACTTCCTTATCTGGGCGACGAAAGGCGTGATATTGATGAGGCCCCTCGGGGTGACCGTCGCCTTGTCCTGCATGTTCATATGCTCGCGAACTATCCTCGCCATCTGGACAAGCCCTATGCGTATCTGGTTTTCAAGCAACTCGCCCACCGAACGCACGCGCCTGTTGCCGAGGTGGTCTATGTCGTCCAGACTTATCCTCATTTTCTTGTTGCCTTCGCCGAACTCCGAAACGCCGTTATAAAGCATGAGTAGGTATTTTATCGTCGTAACCACGTCTTCGCGCGTCAGCGTTCTCTTGTGGCTAGTCGGCGTGACAAAATCAAACTTCGATTTCTTGGCTATGTGATCGAATATGGGGCCGAGTTTTTTTAATATCTTGTAGCGTCCTACCATCGTAAGGTCGTAGCGCCTGGTTGACTTGAAAAGAAGCTCGTCAAGGAAACCGGCGGCTCTTTCCTGGACTATGAATTCCTGGGTTTTCAGTATTTTGTAAATAAGGTTGATGGCTTCTTTTTTGGTCTTTATGGGGTCTTTGCGGAGAGTAAGAAGCATCGTGGGATCGTTGTATATGAGGATCGTTTTTGTCTTTTTCTCTTTTATCTTCTGGATTACTTCGTCTTTAAGCTCCTTGCCCGCCTCGGCTATAACTTCTCCTGTGGATTTATCCACGATGTCTTTTGCCAGGAAACGGCCAAGCAGGGTCTCCGGCTGGACTTCGTTCAGTGACACTTCCTCGGTCTCGCTGAAAAGCTCTAGTATGTCGGAGTCGGCCTCAAAACCCAGTGCGCGCAGAAGCGTCGTGGCAAGAATTTTCCTTTTTCTGTCTATTCTAACGAAGAGTATGCTGTTCTGATCGAACTCGAACTCGACCCACGCCCCGCGATAAGGTATGATCCTCGCGAAGTAAATTGGTTTTCCGTAAGAGGTAACTCGTTTTTCTTCGTCTTCTTCGAATATTACTCCCGGCGAACGGTGTATCTGGCTCACTACAACCCGTTCCGCGCCGTTTATGATGAAGGTCGCGGTTTCGGTCATGAGCGGAATGTCCCCGAAATAAACTTCCTGTTCCGAGAGCTCTTTTTCTTTCCCGTTTTCCTGTTTCTGTACAAGCCTCAAGTTTACCTTAAATGGGGCCGAATACGTCACATCCCTTATTATCGATTCCTCTTCGGAATATTTTGGCTCGCCCAGCGAATACGAAATGTACTCAAGAGTAAGGCTCCCGTCCGAGTTCGTTAGAGGAAATACGTCCCTGAAAGCGCCTTCCAGACCGTGCGACTTTCTTTTTTCGGGAGGCAGGTCCTTCTGCAGGAATTCTGAGAACGAATCCTGCTGCATCTCCAAGAGCAGAGGAGGATTTACAGTCGAAACAATCTTACCGAAATACTCTCTTTTCATAGTTTTTTACCGTTTTAAACCCGCTACGGGAGTTTTTGACAGAATATACCCCCGCAAACGAATTCTTACCTTTACCGGTTCGGGATTAAGTGATTTAAATTCGTTTTCCGGTGATCAGTTGTTGTTCAACTGAAGTTTTTCCCCGTAATTACCTCAAATTTCCGAGATTTTTCAGCCAAACATTTCGATTCTGATCTGTTCACTGAAAAGAGAAAGCTTACGGGTAGAGCTAAATTATACTTATTTATATTGTTTTGTCAAGCACTTTTTCAATAATTTTTCAAACAACAAAAATTACGTGATTACACTGATTTTTTACGTAGATTACGCAGATCAAGACTTATCTGTGTAATCACTTTTAGAAATCTGTGTAATCGTTGTTTATTTAAGTTCTACGGTCGCGCCGGTCTCGGCAAGCTTCTTCTTCATCTCTTCGGCCTGTTCTTTAGGCACATTTTCTTTGACGGGCTTCGGCGCGCCGTCGACAAGGTCTTTCGCTTCCTTAAGGCCAAGGCCAGTAAGTTCGCGCACTACCTTGATGACCGCTATCTTGTTGGAACCAGCGCTCGCGAGCATGACGGTAAAATCGCTTTTTTCTTCCGCCGCTGCGCCACCGGCCGCAGGAGCACCCGCCACCGCGGCAACCGCCACGGGAGCCGAGGCCGATACGCCGAATTTCTCTTCCATCGCCTTCACCAGGTCCGAAAGCTCAAGGACCGACATGTTCGAAATCGCGTCAATCATCGCGTCTTTTGTGAGTTTCTCTGACATTTTAACCTCCTCCGATTTATCGGAGCCCGCCGTTAAGGCGGGCATCTAATATTAAACCTTCACCGCTTCTTTTTGTTTTCTTATCGCTTCAAGACCGTAAACGAATTTCCTGGGAACGCCCGCAAGCACGTTCACAAAACCGGACACCGACGACTGCATTGAACCAAGAAGCCTTGCCAGGAGCACTTCCCTTGAAGGAAGGCTCGCCAGAGACTTTATATCGTCGATGCTCAAGAGTTTTTCGCCGAGCATCCCGGCCTTTATTTTCAGCTTTGCGTGTTCCTTCGTGAAATCCACTATTACTTTCGCCGCGGATACCGGGTCGCCTTTTTCGAAGGCAACTGCCGTGGGACCTTCGAAATTTTTGGCAAAATCATTGAGCCCCATTTTCTCGAGGGCAATCTTGCTCAATGTGTTCTTGATTACCTTGTATTCGCATTTTAACGACCTTAGCTTTGAACGGAGCTCCGATATCTCGGCCACCGTCAAACCCTGATAATCCGTAAGGAGCACACCCGTATTTTCTCTCATTCTTTCCATTATCTGTTCTACGGTTTGCTCTTTTTCTTTTTTAACCATTTTTATCACGCTCCTCGCGTTTAGCGAGCCCGCCGGAGAGGCGGGCGACTATTAGACTTTCTATGATTTTGGTTTATCTGTGTAATCGCCTTCTAAAATCACTGTAATCATTGCTAATAAAAAAATACTTCTTCCGAGAACGAAGAAGTATCTGAATATCTTCTTTTTTCGTCTCGGTAAGCGGCGCGCCCCTGGCGGCCATTATCCACCCTCGTACCTGGCGGACTTACTGTCTTAGACTTGATATAAGTCAATTCAAAATGTAAATATCAAATTTAAATTTTATACTTACAATTTGCATTGCTTTAGAATTCAACGTTCCAGGCGGCGGATACCGCCGTGTCCTGCAGAAGTTTCGCTTCAAAAACAAAGAACTCCTTTTCAAACGCTCTGCACCTGAAGCCCAGGATCAATCCCGCCGAATCCTTTATGCCGCTGACGTTGGCAAGGCCGGCGTTATCCTTGAGCATCGCGTGCTTTCTTGAAACCTGAATGCCACCGTACGGCTCCATTTTCCCGAAAGTCTTGCTCAGGATGAATCCGAGCTGGAACTCGGTTATTTCAAGAGTGTCATCGATCCTGTAAGCAGGGCCGCCGCCGGGAACGAACGAATCAAGACCGTAGTTGCTGTATGTCAGCCCCAGATCCAGGCTTGCCGCGGGAGTCACGATGGTTTCGGGAACCAGGCGCTTTCTCGCTCCCATACCGAACACAATGCCCCGGGTCCCGGAACTCAGTTTGTTTTTCACGGTATCCGAAGGCAGTTCAAGCTCGTAACTTCCGGCTCCCGCCTTTAACCAGTAATAGAACCCGTCGTGCGGGTTAACTATTGCCTTAACGCCGAAAAACCCCGATTTTCCGTCGGACTCGATATCGTTTGTGACATTGCTGAAATAGCTGTTGCCCGATACCGTTATCCTCTCGGTGCTCGACAGCGAAAAATTCAGCTTCTCGGACGAGTTTTCAACGAAAACAACTATGGAACCTTTGCCTTTCTCTATCTGGGCCGCCGGAAACAGCAGCTCCGAGGCCTCTGTCAAAGAACCGAATACCTCTAAAATAAAAAATGAAAGAAACCAGACGGTTCTTTTCATAATTTTCTCTTTTTTTGAGATTTCAGAATGCCTGGCACCGACCTACTTCCCCGAAACACCCCGGGGTTCAAGGTCGCTGACGCCCGCCTTTGGCTGGCACTACCATCGGCCCTGGCAAGCTTTCACCCTTCGGGTGATGACCCGAAGGGTCAAACTACCGTGTCTGCCCCGTTAGAAAACCCTGTGATTTTAAAATGTCTGGCAGCGACCTACTCTGACGATACCCTGCGGTATCACTACCATCGGCCCTGGCAAGCTTAACTACCGTGTTCGGAATGGGAACGGGTGTGACCCTGCCGGAAAAACCACCAGACAATTAAAAATCAAAGAGCTTTCTTCTGTGCCTTTTCTAACTGGGTGAAGAATGGGAACGGGTGTGACCCTGCCGCCTGCCCGCCGAAGCTATGAAATTGATATGCCGAATAGGCATGTTTATCAATTTCATGTTGAGCGCAGGCTGGGGAAAAAGCACCAGACAATCAAAAACCTCAAAAGTCAGTAATGAGTGATGAGTAATGAGTCAAAGAACTTTCTTCGAAACAACACACTATAAGGTAAATCAGCGCTAGATACATTAATAGAATTAAATAATATGGCCAAGTCGGACGACCGATTAGTACCGGTATGCTCCAGTCGTTGCCGACCTTCCACATCCAGCCTATCAAACCAGTAGTATTCTGGTGGTCTTCGGGGAAACCTTATCTTGAGGTGAGTTTCACACTTAGATGCATTCAGCGTTTATCTCATCCGTACTTAGCTATCCGGCTATGCTCCTGGCGGAACAACCGGCACACCAGAGGTACGTTCATCCCGGTCCTCTCGTACTAAGGATGAGTCCTCTCAAGTTTCCTACGCCCACGGCAGATAGAGACCGTACTGTCTCACGACGTACTGAACCCAGCTCACGTACCCCTTTAATTGGCGAACAGCCAAACCCTTGGGACCTGCT
>JAFGGC010000040.1 GCA_016930715.1 Endomicrobiales bacterium | reverse complement strand
TCGAAGCCCGCGGCTATACCGCGTGGGACCCGACGAGCCCCGCCTTCATAAAGGAAGGGACCAACGGCGCGGTGCTCTGCATACCGACCGCGTTCTACTCGTATAACGGCGAAGCGCTGGATAAAAAGACGCCGCTTCTCCGCTCTATACACGCGCTGGCGAAGCAGATAAACAGGGTCGCGAAACTCTATAACATAAAATCTAAGGGAGTCAGGCCTTACGCCACTCTCGGCGCGGAGCAGGAGTACTTCCTAATCGACAAGTCCTTCTACCTGAAGCGCCTTGACCTCATACAGACTGGCAGGACGCTTTTCGGCCTCAAGCCAGCCAAGCACCAACAGCTCGAGGACCATTATTTCGGCGCGATAAAGCCGAGGATACTCGCCTTCATGGAAGACCTTGACCGCGAGCTCTGGAAACAGGGGATACCGGCAAAGACCCGCCACAACGAGGTCTGCCCGGCCCAGTTCGAGATAGCCCCGGTTTACGAAGAGCTGAACCTTGCCATTGACCACAACATGATAGCGATGGAGACCTTGAGGCAGGTCGCCGATTCCCACGGCCTCGTGTGCCTTCTGCACGAGAAACCGTTTGCCGGAGTGAACGGTTCAGGAAAGCACAACAACTGGTCTCTCTGCGGGCCCGACGGCAAGAACTGGCTCACCCCCGGAAACAACCCGCACGACAACGCGGTGTTCCTTACGGTGATATGCGCGCTGATGAAAGCCATAGACACTCACGCCGGCGTGCTTCGCGCCGCGGTGGCTTCCGCGGGCAACGACCACAGGCTCGGGGCCAACGAGGCGCCGCCCGCCATACTTTCGATATTCCTGGGCGACCAGCTGACCGATATAATAAATCAGCTCGAGAAGGGAAAACCGGAAAGTTCGAGGAACGGCGGCTTCATAGAGGTCGGGGTGACGTCGCTTCCGACGCTTCCGCGCGACGTCACGGACCGCAACAGGACCTCGCCCTTTGCCTTCACCGGCAACAAGTTCGAGTTCCGCGCGGTCGGCTCCAATCAGAACTGCGCCGGCCCGAACATAGTGCTTAATACGATAGTGGCCGACGCCCTTGACGAGATATGCGCGAAACTCGAAGACGCGGTTTCAAAGAGCAAGGACTTCAACACGGCCCTTCAGGCCGTGCTTCAGGACATAGTCAAGAAGCACAAGAGGATAATATTCAACGGAGACAACTACACCGCCGAATGGCACAGGGAGGCCGAAAAACGCGGCCTGCCCAACCTCAAGACCACGCCAGAGGCGCTGGAGGAGCTTGAGAAGGAATCGACCGTGAAGCTCTTTGAAAGGCATAAAGTGCTTTCAAAGACCGAACTCAAATCCCGTTACGATATCTACGTGGAGCAGTACGAAAAGAACGTCGTGATTGAGGCGGGAGTCGCGCTCAGGATGGTAAAAACCCTGATAATCCCGGCGGCCGTGAAATATCAGAACGAGATTGCCGGCGCACTGAACGGCCTGAAAGGCCTCGGCGTGGCTTCGGGCAACGTCAAGGAGCTGCTTGACAAGGTTTCTTCGCTGGCCGAAGAGGCCCTCGACAAGGTCAAGAAGCTTGAAGGGGCGCTTGCCGCGCATTCCGCGACCGGTATGCTTGACGGAATGCTGGAGCTCCGTTCCGCCGTTGACAGCCTTGAGGAAATAGTGCCGCGCGAGTACTGGCCGCTTCCCTCTTACGCGGAAATGCTGTTCGTGATGTAGATTGGTGAATTGTCGTAATGTGACAGCGTAAAAAGAGCATAGGTTCCTTTCCCCCTCATCCTCTCCTTCTCCCTGGCGGGGAGAAGGCAGGGTTGAGGGGGATTTAAGTGGAATCTTTACTGATAAAAAGGGCGTCAATGAAGAAACGTGATCCGGAAAAGAATCTGGGATTGTACGACCCGAATTTCGAGCACGACTCCTGCGGGGTCGGTTTCGTGGCCAGCATCAAGGGCCTGCGCACCAACAGGATAGTGCGACAGGGCCTTGAAGTTCTGCGCCGCCTTTCCCACAGGGGGGCCACGGGCTCTGACCCGAAGACGGGCGACGGGGCCGGCATACTACTGCAGATGCCGCACGAGTTCCTCGCGTCGGCCTGCGCAAAGGAAAAAATAAGGCTTCCTCATCCGGGCGATTACGGCACGGGCCTCGTGTTCCTTCCCAGGGACGGCGGCGATTACTCGAAGTGCAGGAAGATAGTGGAAGACGCCGTCAGGGGCGAAGGCCAGCGCTTCCTCGGCTGGAGGAAGGTCCCCACCGACAACTCAAACATAGGCAGAACCGCCAAATCCACGGAGCCCCTGATAGAGCAGCCTTTCATCGGCAGGGGCGAGCACGTTAAAGAGCAGATCGCTTTTGAAAGAAAGCTTTACGTCATAAGAAAAGTCGTGGAGAACTCGGTGAGGGCGTCCGGTATGGGGCAGAAATCTTTTTTCTGCGTCACTAATTTTTCCACGAGGACCCTCGCCTACAAGGGATTGCTGATGCCCGGGCAGCTGGACGGGTATTTCCCGGACCTTCGTTCGGACGGGTTCAAAAGCGCCATAGCCGTCGTGCATTCCAGGTATTCCACGAATACCTTCCCCGCGTGGGACCTCGCCCAGCCGTTCCGCTTTCTCGCCCACAACGGAGAGATAAACACCCTGCAAGGCAACATCAACTGGATGAGAGCCAAGGAAAGCATGCTTGCCACCGAGCTTTTCGGGGACGACATAGAAAAACTCAAGCCAGTCGTGGTCGCCGGCGGCAGCGATTCGGCCATACTCGATAACGTGTTCGAGCTGCTCGCCCTGTCCGGCAGGTCGCTTTCCCACGCGATGATGATGCTCATTCCCTCGGCGTGGGAGAAAGACAGGTTCATGAACGAGGACCTGCGGGACTTCTACCGCTACAACGCCTGCCTTATGGAGCCGTGGGACGGGCCCGCCGCCGTGGCCTTCACGGACGGAACGAGAGTCGGCGCGGTACTCGACAGGAACGGCCTGCGTCCCGCCCGCTACATAGTGACCAACGACGATCACGTCATAATGGCTTCCGAGGTCGGGGTTCTCGACATCGACCCGAAGAACATAAGGGCTTCCGGCCGCCTTGAGCCCGGAAAGATATTCTTCATAAACACCGACATTGGAAGGATAATAAACAACGCCGAGTTGAAAATGCTGATGGGCAAGCAGCGCCCGTACTCCCGGTGGGCCAGGGACAACATAATAGATTTCGATTCGATAAAACGCGCCCAGCTCCGGCCGAACGAACAGAGGGACATAGAAGCCGACCAGAAGGCTTTCGGCTACACGAGGGAAGACCTTAAATACATTTTGAAGCCGATGGCCGAGACCGGGCAGGAGCCTATCGGCTCGATGGGCAACGACACGCCTCACGCCGTGCTCTCGAAAAGGCCCCAGCCGATATACAGCTATTTCAAGCAGTTGTTCGCCCAGGTCACGAATCCCCCGATAGACCCCATAAGGGAAGATATCGTGATGGCGATGGAGAGCTTTACCGGAAACCGGATGAACCTGCTCGAGGAGCGTCCGGAGCACTGCCGCAAGATCTGCATCAAAAGCCCGATATTGACCGACGAGGAACTGCAGAGGCTGCAAGGCTACGAGGACAACGGCTTCAGCTCGAAGACCGTTTCCGTCCTTTTCGAGGCGTCGAAAGAAAAGGGTTTTACCGAAGCCCTCGACAGAGTGTGCGCCGACGCGGAATCGGCGGCCAGGGCGGGAGTGTCGTTCGTTATCTTGAGCGACAGGGGTACGGGCCCCGGCAAGGCCGCCCTTCCAATGCTCGTCGCGGCGGGGGCGGTTCATCAGCATCTTGTCAAGAAACGTCTCAGGGCCCACCTGGGGCTAATTGTCGAGACGGCCGAACCGAGGGAAGTGCACCACTTTGCCGTGCTCATCGGTTTCGGCGTCGGGTTCGTGAATCCGTACCTTGCCTATGAAACCGTGGAGAGGATGTCGGAAGCCGGAGAGATAGGCGCCGACAAGAAGACGGCCGTGAAGAATTACATAAAGGCCGTCGAAAAAGGCATATTCAAGATACTTTCGAAGATGGGCATATCGACCATACGCTCCTACCGCGGCGCCCAGATATTCGAGGTCCTGGGCCTTTCGGACGAAGTCGTAAACAGGTGTTTCACCGGAGCGACGTCGAGGATAGGCGGGGCCGATTTCGGCGTTTTGGCCAGGGAAGTGCTCGAAAGACATTCTTCGGCGTATGATTCGGGCTCGAAGGTCCTTGCCACCGGAGGCCACTACCAGTGGAAGCGGGACGGAGAATTCCATCTCTGGAACCCGGATTCGATAGCCGCCCTTCAGGACGCCGTCAGGAATAACGATATAAAAAGATACAAGGAATTCGCTTCTTTCATAAACGACCAGTCGGCCAACCCGACTACTCTGAGAAGCCTGCTGAAGTTCAAGGCCGTGAAACCGGTGCCCGTGGACGAGGTCGAGCCGGCATCCGAGATAATAAAGCGTTTCGCCACCGGCGCGATGAGCTTTGGTTCGATATCGAAAGGCGCCCACGAAACGATAGCCGTGGCGATGAACCGTCTCGGCGCCAAATCGAACACGGGCGAGGGCGGCGAGGATCCTGCCAGGTTCAGGAAGCTCGCCAACGGCGATTCCAAAAGAAGCGCCATAAAACAGGTCGCTTCCGGGCGTTTCGGTGTCAACATCAATTACCTGACCAACGCCGACGAGCTCCAGATAAAGATAGCCCAGGGCGCAAAGCCCGGAGAAGGCGGCCAGCTTCCCGGCCACAAGGTCAGCGAGGTCATAGCCAGGACGCGCTATACTACCAAAGGCGTGACGCTCATATCTCCGCCTCCGCACCACGACATATATTCCATTGAGGACCTCGCCCAGCTGATATTTGATTTAAAAAACGCCAATCCCCGTGCGCGGATAAGCGTGAAGCTTGTTTCAGAGGTCGGCGTCGGGACGGTGGCCGCGGGCGTCGCCAAGGGCCACGCTGAGATGATTCTCATATCCGGCGGCGACGGCGGAACCGGCGCTTCCCCGGTGAGTTCCATAAAGCACGCGGGGCTTCCCTGGGAGCTCGGGCTTTCAGAAACCCATCAGACGCTTGTATTGAACGACCTCAGGAGCCGCGTGCGCCTTCAGACTGACGGCCAGCTCCGCACCGGAAGGGACGTGGCCATAGCCGCGCTTCTCGGAGCCGAAGAGTTTGGTTTTTGCACGGCCGTCCTCGTGACCCTGGGCTGCGTGATGCTCAGGCACTGCCACCTGAACAACTGCTCGCTCGGCGTTGCCACCCAGGATGAGGTTTTGAGCAGGAAATTCGCGGGAAGACCCGAATACGTTATGAATTATTTCAGGTTCGTCGCGGAGGATCTGAGGGAAACGATGGCGTCCCTGGGTTTCAGGAAGGTGGAAGAGATGGTCGGGCGCACCGATTTACTCGAATTGAATTCCGCCGTGGTACCGTGGAAGGCCAGGAAGATAGATTATTCAAGGATTCTTTACAGGCCCGAGGTTCCGGAAAGCGTCGGCACGCACTGCTCAAGGGAACAGGACCACGGGATAGACGCCGTCCTTGATAAAAAACTGATAAGGCGCTCGGCCGGAGCGCTGAAAACAAAGAAAAAGACTATGATATCCGTCCCGATAGGAAACGTCGACCGCAGCACGGGCGCGATGCTCAGCGGCGAGGTCTGCAGGAGGTTTGGCGAGAAGGGCCTTGCGGACGGCACGATACACTGCAGGTTCAAGGGCGTCGCGGGGCAGAGCTTTGGCGCGTTCCTTATAAAAGGAGTGACGTTCGAGCTGGAAGGCCTTGCCAACGATTACGTGGGCAAGGGCATATCCGGCGGGAAAATAGTAATCTATCACGACAGGAATACCGGCTACAGGCCGGAGGAGAACGTACTCATTGGCAACACTACATTTTACGGCGCGATATCCGGCGAGGCCTACGTTTCGGGCGTCGCGGGCGAGCGCTTCTGCATAAGGAACTCCGGCCTTCACGCCGTCGTCGAGGGTGTCGGTGACCACGGATGCGAGTATATGACGGGAGGAAGGGTCGTGGTTATCGGCAGGACCGGCAGGAATTTCGCCGCCGGAATGTCGGGCGGCATCGCCTATGTTTTCGACGAGTACGAGACCTTCCCGGACTACTGCAACACGGAAATGGTGGAACTTGAAGCTCCCGCGAAAAGCGACAGGAGCGTCATCAAGAAACTCCTTTCAAATCATTACAGGTACACCGGAAGCCTGATAGCGAAACGGATCCTGAACGATTTCGATAATCTCGCGAAAAAATTCGTCAAGGTGATACCCACGGAATACAGGAACGTGCTGACGCGCAAAAAAGTGCGCGTCACCGAAGAGGTGGAAGTGGACGGAGACTAGATTACGGCATTTCAAATTTCAAATTTGAGATTGAACAGTCTGCGGCATTTCAGGTCTAATTCGCATTTTAAAGTGACTTTAGAGGAAACATGGCCGATCCGAAGGGTTTCTTAAAATTCAAGAGGCAGCACGCCGAATACAGGCCGGTCTGCAGGCGCGTCAAGGACTGGTGCGACGTGGTGGTGATGAGGCCGAAAAAGGTGAGCGTCGAGCAGGCCGCGCGCTGCATGGACTGCGGAACGCCCTTCTGCCACTGGGGCTGCCCGGTTTCGAACTACATTTCCGAATGGAACGATCTGCTCTACCAGGGCAGGTGGGCGGAAGCCGCCCGCCTCCTTGAAGAGACCAACAATTTTCCAGAAATAACGGGGCGGTTGTGCCCTGCGCCGTGCGAATACTCGTGCGTCCTCGGCATAAACGACGACCCGGTGACCATACGCGAGAACGAGCTCGCGATAATAGAGCACGCTTTCGCCGAGGGTCTCATCAGGCCGGAACCTCCCAAAGAAAGAACGGGCAAAAAAGTCGCCGTGGTAGGCTCCGGCCCGGCGGGCCTTGCCTGCGCCGATCAGCTGAACAAGGCCGGACACTCCGTCACGGTTTTCGAGCGCGACGGCAAGGCCGGGGGAGTACTTCGCTACGGCATACCCGATTTCAAGCTTGAAAAGGGAGTGATAGACAGGCGGCTTACGCTTCTGAAGAAAGAGGGCGTCGAGTTCCGCACGGGTACAGAGGTCGGCACGGACTACCCTCCGGAGAAGCTGCTCAAGGATTTTGACGCGGTCTGCCTTTCCGGAGGCAGCAGGGCCCCGAGGGATTTGAAAATCGAAGGAAGGGACCTGCCCGGCGTGTATTTCGCGATGGAGTACCTTACGCAGTCTAACAAGAGGGGCGCCGGCGAGAAATACTCCGAAAAGGACATCATCGCCAAGGGGAAAACAGTCGTCGTAATCGGCGGAGGCGACACGGGTTCCGACTGCGTGGGCACCGCAAACAGGCAGGGCGCCAAAAAGGTAATACAGATAGAGCTCCTTGCCAAGCCCCCGCGGGAAAGGTCCTGCGATTTTCCCTGGCCGAAGTACCCTATGCTGCTTAAAACCTCGTCAAGCCACGAGGAGGGCGGCGACAGGAAGTGGTCGATTCTCACGAAGAAGTTCTCCGGCGATGCTTCCGGAGTGAAGAAACTGCACTGCGTCAAGGTGAAGTTCGAGAAGGATCCCAAGGGCTGTCCCGTGATGCAGGAAGTGAAGGGCTCCGGTTTTGAGATAGCCGCAGATATGGTGGTCCTTGCTATGGGCTTCACTGGCCCCGAAAGAGGCGGCCTCCTTGAGCTCCTCGGCCTTGAGTTCGACCCGAGGGGAAACGTCAAGACGGGGCCGGATTTTCAGACAAACGTAAAACAAGTGTTCGCCTGCGGCGACATCCGGCGCGGCCAGTCCCTGATAGTATGGGCCATATCCGAAGGCCGCAAAGCCGCGCATTACATAGACAGGCACCTCACCGGAAAGACCGCGCTTCCAGGCATCTAAACACCTCAGGTTCCAGCCTTTTTTCATACCGCCGAAAATAGTATAATTGGTCATCATATCCGAAAATGGGTTTTATGAAGCGCATACTTGCCAAGCTGACCGGTAACCCCAACTGGAGCGTGCTTGACTGCCTGTTCGTATGGGCGGGGGTCGTTTCCGCCGTTGCCTATGTCTGGGCGTACAGGTTCCTGCCGCTCCAGGACTACCCCGACTGGCTGTTCCAGGGTTTCGTTTTCTCCGAGGCGCTGAAAGGGCGCCTGCTCGAAGGCTACAGGGTCCTTCTCTACCCGGTCCCGAACTCCGCGTCCACGCTTATCATCGGGTTCCTGGGCCTCGTCTTCAGCCCGGAGGCGTCGGGCAAAATATTCCTGTCCCTTTACGCCGTGATTTTCGCCGCCGGCTCGCTATACATGATGGGCTCGCTGGACAGGGCCCGCCGGGTTGGCTTCCTCTACTTCGTTCCCCTGCTCTATACCGCCAACGTGTTTTTCATCCGCGGCAACCTTGGCTATATGTTCGGCCTCGGCTTCGTTTTTTTCGGTTTCGGCTACCTGATGAGAAGATCGGCCGAGCCGGAAAAGGTCAAGGCGCTCCCTCTGGCGTTTCTGACCGTACCCCTTTTCTTTTCTCACGCGCTCGCCTACGCCGCGTTCGCGCTGTTTGCCGCGTTTTTCGCGGTCTTCCATTTCAAGAAGAAGCTCGCGGCCAACATGCTGGCCGGCTTCGCGCCTTCGGCGCTTCTGGCGGCGGGCTACTTCGTCAACCACAACAGTACGTTGTTCGGGGCGATGGTTTCCGGCGTCGGGTTCAAGGCGACCCTCACGGCGGTCTCGCCGTATTTCAGCGTTTACCCGTATTTTTACCCGGCGGCCGGGCCGTATTACGCCTTCATCGAAAAGACCGCCGTCGTGAGCATCGCCGTTTCCTACGCGATGATGCTCCTTTTCGTCTACTGGCTGGCCGGCTACGCGATAGGCGAGCTGAGGAGGGACAAGACCGCGCTTTTCACGGGGCTGTTCCTGCTGGCCGCTGTCTATTTTTCGCCCGCCTTTTACAAGGGCATGTCCACTCCCGGCGAGAGGTTCATTTTCCCGCTGATGTGGCTGGCCTTGGCGCACCTTGTTGAAGACGTTAACCTCGCCAGGCTTTCGGACAGGGTCAACGCGGCGCTCAAGGCGTCCGTCTTCGGGCTCATCGCCCTGCAGTACGTCTTTTTGTTCTCCTACGGCGGGTATGTTTCGAAGGAGATATCAAAGACCGTTGAGGTTATGAGGTCGCGCAACGCGGGCCGGGAGTTCGGCGCGGTCTCGGAGGTCTATTTCGACTACGGCGGCAGGTACGTGCCCCCGGCGTATTCGCCCTACCTGTCGCTGCTGCACTACCCGATGATACGGCTTCCGTATTACCTGAGCATCGATCTGAAGCGTCCGGCCCCGATATTCAACACGGGGATGCTGTATTACCCCGAGGAGGACCCGCTCGCGGATTCCGTGGAGTCCGTCAGGAAGAAGAAATACCCGGAACAGGTTTTCATAATGGCGTACGAGGGCGCCGCCGACGCCATAGCGGAGCTGTTCGAGCCGGAATACAGGAAGGCCTACCAGGACGGCTACGTGACCGTCATCGAGAAACGGCGCCGCTGGTGACGGGCATCCCGTGCTTTAAAGGGTTTTCACAAAATAGTATAATATTTGCGGCTAATCATTGACAATCGCGTCAAACTATGTTAAGATCGCATTGTATGTTAACTTTAGTTAAGATATATGCATTTACTTAACAATTAAATATAGTTGTAAATACATTGTATTTATAGAAAGGTGCAAAAATGAAAAAGGAATATTATTCTATACCAGAAATCGCCAAAATGCTCGGGATAAGCAGGATAGCCGTTTACAATAAGGTAAGGAACGGTTCAATTAAAGCGATTCGTTCCGGCAGGTCATTCATGATACCGAAAGACTATGTTGATGAAATACTGGGGAATAGTATCTCCGAAAAAGGCAGGGAGATTATTGATAAGGCTGTTAAAAAAGCCGTAAACGACTACGGGGAGACCTTAAAAAAACTCGGTACTGAGTAATGAAAAAGATAACTATCAAGGAAGTTGAATTGCTGGCCCATAAGCTTGCCCAGGAGCATCTTTCATTTGATGAGCCTATTCCGGATTTTACCACCCGTTTTCCAAATGTGCTCGAACGATGCTTGTTCGCCCCGTATCAGACTTTTGACGGGAAATACCTTTACAGGGGGCTTGTCGAAAAGGCGAGCATACTGTTTTACGTGATGATAAAGGACCACCCGTTTCAAAACGGCAATAAGAGAATAGCGGTAACCACGCTCCTGACTTTCCTGTACGTGAATGAGTATTGGCTGGAAACCGATAATCAGGTTTTATACAATTTCGCAATATGGGTTGCGTCAAGCCCGCGCGAAGCAACCAGCGGGCACGTAGTTGCCGGGATAGGGGCGTTCATTAAAAAGTACATCGTGGAGTTAAAACATGGATAAAAATCCTTCGCTCAACAACATCAAGAAGTTCGAGTTCACCGAGATACTGGGGTGGTCGGTGTCGCGGTTCGACAAGTTCAACCTCTGCAAGAGGCAGTACTGGTACGACTACTACCCGCGTTACGACAAGGAATTTCCTCCGGAGCGTCTCAAGTACCTTAAGGCCCTGACCTCGATTCCCCTTGAAACCGGCAACATTGTTCACGACACGGTGAAAACCCTGCTTGAGCGCCTGCTTGAGAGCGAGAAGCCGGTCGACAAGAAGCGCTTCCTTGATTTCATCGCCAGGAAAACCGAGGAATACTGCGCCAAGAAGAACTTTTTCGAGGTCCACTACGGCGCGGCAAAGGAAGTGGACGTCAAGGCGGTAGCGAAAACCGTTTCCTCAAACCTTCTGAACTTCCTCGAGAGCCCGCGCTATGATTGGATAATTAAAAAGGCGGTCACCAACAAGCAGGGCTGGGTTATAGAGCCGCCCGGTTACGGCGAGACGCGCATAAAGGGTATGAAGGCCTACTGCAAGGTGGACTTTCTCTTCCCGGTGGACGGCAGTATTTACATACTCGACTGGAAAACGGGCAAGCAGGACCCAGTTAAGCACAAGAAGCAGCTCACCGGATACGCCACGTGGGCCTCGTACCACTTCGGGGCGAAGCCCGGGGACATACATCCGATAGCGGCATACATGTCGCCGAAATATTCCGAGATGGAGATAAAGGTCAACGAGTTAGACGTACAGGAGTTTGCCTCTACGGTTTCTTCGGACACGGGAAAGATGTACGAATACTGCGCAGACCCCGAGCGCAACGTGCCCAAGGAAAAGGAAACCTTCAAGAAGACCGACAATATGAAGATCTGCAACTGGTGCAGCTACCGCGAACTCTGCTGGTAATATTTTGCCCCTTGCCCTGCCCTTCTCCCTTGAGGTGAGAGGGCGCCTGCAAGGCGGGCGAGGGTGAAAAAGGCCATATCTAATATTCCTGACGGGTTTCCGAATAATACAACAATGAGAAAACCATCGAGTGATAATTTCGTAATTCTTGAGACCAACAAGCCGGATGCCGAAAACAGGCGGTCATTTATTTTCAAAAACCCCGCCAGGGTAATATCCTGCCGCAGGCTCGCGGACGTGGGGAGAACGCTTTCAGGCGTTGAAAAAGCGGTCAGAGAGGGTTATTGGGCGGCGGGGTTCGTCGCGTACGAGGCGGGTTTCGCGTTCGAGCACAAACTCTCGCCTCTTGCGGGAAAAAATTACGGTTTTCCGCTTGTCTGGTTCGGCATATACGCAAAACCCGCGTCAGCCGGGAATAAAGGTGAAACACGAGAGCCGCCAGGTTCTGTTTTGACGGACTTTCGCGCGAATATCGGGTTCAGATCCTACGATCGCGCCATAAAAAAGATAAAAGGTTTAATAAGAAAGGGAGACACCTATCAGATTAACTTCACTTACAAGTACGGCTTCGGGTTCTCGGGTTCCGCGCTGGATTTATACCGCCGGCTGGCGGCGCGCCAGCGCACTTCCTATTCCGCTTTCATTAAATTCGGGAACACGAGCGTGCTTTCGCTCTCGCCCGAGCTGTTTTTCAGAAAAAAGGGCCAAAAAATAACCGTCAAGCCGATGAAAGGCACCGCGCCGCGGGGAAGAAACGCGGCGGAGGACTCGTCGATAAAGCGCGGGCTTGAAAGATCCCTGAAAAACCGCAGCGAGAACGTGATGATAGTCGATTTGTTGCGCAACGACCTGTCGAGAATATGCGAGCCCGGTTCGGTGAAGACAAGGGGCTTGTTTGAAATAGAAAAGTACGGGACGCTTTTCCAGATGGTCTCGACCGTCGAAGGCAGGCTGAAGCAGCGGATTGGGACCACGGGCGTATTTGCCGGCATATTCCCTTCGGGATCGGTCACGGGGGCTCCCAAGATACGCTCGATGGAAATAATAAACAATCTCGAGAAAGAGCCGCGCGGTATATACACCGGCTGCGTGGGTTTTATTTCGCCGAAAGGCGAAGCGGTGTTCAACGTCGCGATAAGAACGATAGTGATAGATGAAAAAAAGTGTCGCGGCGAGATGGGTTCAGGTTCCGGCATCGTGATGGATTCCGACGCGCGGAAGGAATACGACGAATGCGCCCTGAAGGCGAAATTCCTCGAAGAAAGCTCCGGACTGAAGCCGGGATTCAAGCTAATCGAGAGCGTCTTGTGGCGAAGGCCCGGAGGTTATTGCCTGCTCGGTTATCATATGGACAGGATAAGGGCTTCCGCGAAAGCCCTCGGTGTAAAACTTGATGCCGGGAAGCTCAAGCAAGGTTTCAGGCGGCTCGAAAAACGCTTTAGCCCCGCTAAGAAGTACAAGGTGCGCTCCGAAACCGGCATTGACGGCCGGACGGTTCATAGTTATTCCGAGATAGGCGATGATGCCGGCATGAAGCGGGCGATTTTTTCGAAGTTCCGCGTTAATTCCGGCGATATGTACCTCTACCACAAGACGAATATCCGTAAAATTTACGATTCCGAGCTGAAGAAATATTCAAAACGCGGATTTTTCGACGTTTTTTTCACAAACGAGCGCGGCGAGGTGACCGAAGGCGCGCGTTCGAACATATTCGTGCTAAAAAAAGGCAGATATTACACGCCGCCGGTCGCGTGCGGTCTTTTGCCCGGTGTTTTCAGGCGTGATTTCATGAAAAAACACCGGGTTATCGAAAAAGTTCTGTATCCGCGCGACTTATATAGAGCGGACAAGGTGTTCTTCGGCAATTCGGTGCGGGGGCTGGTGGAGATAAAATTTGACAGGCATCAAACCAATACAACCGCGTAGGTTGTATTGGTCAAATGAGGGAAATATGCGAGAACAATCATTGGTTAATGATATGGTATACCATGTATTTTCAAGAAGCATCGCTGGATACAAAATATTTAATACCGATATTGATTTTAGTAGGATCCTTGAGGTAATGATGTATTATAAAAAGGAGAAGCCAGGCATACCTTTTTCGAGATATACAAGACTAATTGAAGACAGAAAGACAGATTATTTTAAACTGCATAGAGAGAAAGGAAACGTAGTTGACATTATAGCTTATTGCATAATGCCAACTCATGTTCACTTTATTTTAAAGCAAATTAAAGAAAGAGGAATATCTGTGTTTATGAACAATGTTTTAAACAGCTATACGAGATATTTCAATACTAAACATGAAAGAAAGGGGCCGCTTTGGGAAAGCAGATTTAAAAATGTATTGGTAGAAAATGACGAGTATCTTCTTCATCTTACGAGATATGTGCATCTGAATCCTGTGACCTCGATGCTAGTTGCAGAACCCGAATTATGGCCGGCTTCATCATACAGGGAGTATTTAGGTATCGATACTGCTAAAAATAGAATCTGCGAATATGATAAATTATTGGAAATAGATGCTGATGAGTATAAAACCTTTGTTAACGATAGAATCTCTTATCAGAAGGAGCTCCACAGAATCAAGACCTTAATGCTGGAATAACCATTACAACCTACGCGGTTGTAATGGTTGGGTAGGAGGATGGCATGGCAAAAGACCCTATTTGCGATATGGATGTCGATGAAAAGACGGGGCTGAAGGCCGAAGTTAACGGCCAAACATATTATTTCTGCAGCAGGCACTGCATGAACAAGTTCCTCGCCGAGAATAAAGCCCAAGCGCCTGCGCAGGCAGGGCCGGAGTGCCCGCATTGCGCTCCCGCTGCCGGTACTTCGTTCTATAAAAACAAGACCTTTATCGTTACCGTCGTATTGGCGCTTCTGTCCGGCGCGTCGTACTATATGCCGCTGCTTGTTCCGTTCCGGGCCTCGTTGTTCGCCTACTTCAATATGATATGGTGGGCGGTGCTGCTGGGGCTCGTTCTCGGAGGCGTGATAGACAGGTTCGTCCCGCGCGAGTATGTTTCGCACGTCCTTGCCAAAAAAAGCAGGATGAGCATCATAAATGCCGTTCTTCTCGGTTTCCTGATGAGCGCGTGCTCGCACGGGATACTCGCGCTTTCGATACAGCTTCACAAAAAGGGCGCGTCAAACCCGGCCGTCGTGGCGTTTCTGCTCGCAAGCCCCTGGGCCAACCTCCCGCTTGCTATAATGCTTCTCGGCTTTTTCGGCCTGAAGGCGCTATACATAATAATATCGGCGATAGTTGTAGCCCTGATAACGGGTTTTGTTTTTCAGGTCCTTGAAAAAAAAGGGATGATAGAAACAAACAAGAATACAGCCGATGCAAAGGAAGGCTTTTCCGTCGGAGCGGACATAGCAAGAAGATGGCGCACGTACAGAGTTTCGGCCTCCGGCTTGAAAGATGACCTAAAAGGCATATTTGAAGGCGCGGTTTCGCTGGGGGACATGGTCGTCTGGTGGATACTCATAGGTATGGGTATAGCCAGCGCGGCCGGCGCGTATATCCCGTCTCATATTTTCACAAGCTATATGGGTCCGACTTTTTTGGGGCTTCTTGTGACGCTTGCGCTTGCAACCGTGATAGAGGTGTGCTCGGAAGGGTCCGCGCCTATGGCGTTCGAGCTTTTCAAGCAGACCGGCGCTTTCGGCAACAGCTTTGTCTTCTTGATGGCAGGCGTCGCCACGGACTACACCGAGATAGGGCTTTTATGGCATAACGTGGGAAGAAAAACAGCGGTATGGCTTCCTATAGTAAGCGTCCCGCAGATCATCGTGCTGGGTTATATAGCCAATTTATTGTTCAAGTAGTCCAGAATAACCAAATCCCACCCCGGAGGTGGGCTCGGTCAGTCACACGGAGTCTTACAACAATTTGTATGCAATCAACAACAAATTGTTGTAAGGAGTTAAGTGGGCATCGTGTTTGCCGGGAGGGCGTGGCCGGTTGGAATCGGCCGGGTCGGGCATTCAGTGCAAAAGGCATTTATGCGTGGCGTAAAGGCAATGGATTTTCACCAGATACCAGATACGATTTTATTTACTCGAAACCTGTAACTCGTAACTATGAACCATAAAACCACTCCTCAAATCCACATCCTTGAGGCCTCGGCGGGGTCGGGCAAGACCTACGCCCTGTCGCGAAGGTACGTCGGGCTTCTGATAAACCCCAAGGCGCGCGAAGACGGATCGCACGTGCGCAACATACTTGCCATCACGTTCACCAACAAGGCCGCGATAGAGATGAAGTCCCGCATATTCGAACTCCTCAAGAACATCGCGCTCGACACTTTCGGCAAACCCGCCGAAAAAAAGGACATTTTGGACTTGCTCGGCGTGCCGGAGGAGCAGGCGAAAAAGCGCGCGTTCGCGCTCCTTGAGCACATAATAAGGAACTACGGGCGTTTCCGGGTGCAGACGGTTGACAGCTTCATAAACGAGATAATATCCGGTTCCAGCTTCCGGCTCGGCCTGTCGGCCAGGTTCGATATAAAGACCGACCACAAGGCGTTCCTTGAACGCGCGCTTGACGCCGTCATAGAAAACTCCGCAACCGACGCCAGGATAAAATCCGTCCTGAAGGAATTCATAACCCAGTACATACACATCGAAAAGAAGGCCGGCTGGTTCGCCAGGGACAGCGCTATGGCGGTTATCGAGGACCTCTACGACAAGGCGAACACCTACGGCGCGAAACTCGTCAAGGCCGCGAAGATCGGCTCGAAGGACGTTTTCGCCCAGAAAAAGAAAACGTTCGAACTCATCAAAGAGCTTTCAAAATGCCTGCCGGATAAAACCAACTCGGGGCTTAAAGGCGCGATCGGGAAAATGCTCGCAGAAAACAACGAGAATTTCGCGATAGACGGCCTGTCGGCTTATTTCAGGCGGGAGCGGTTCCCTTTGAACAAGGGCGGTGTTATTACCGCGAAAGCCGAAAAACTCTGGGAAGATATAAGAAGCGCTTTGTCCGCCGCGGCCGAAAAAGAGGGATTGAGCTTCTACAACTGCTATGCCGGGCTGTTCGGGGCCGCTTCGAGCGAATTCGACAAAGCCGAGACCAAGGACGACGTGATGTTTCTGGGCGAGCTCAACCGCAAGGCGCAAGGGGTGTTCGAGGGAACGGGCGACGTGGTGCCCGAGCTCTACTACAGGATGTCCGCGCGCTTCGACCACCTCTTGATCGACGAGTTCCAGGACACGAGCACGATACAATGGAGGAACATCAGGCCGATGGCCGAAGAGATACTCGCGAAAGGCGGTTCGCTCTTCTACGTGGGCGACAAGAAACAGGCGATATACCGCTTCCGCGGCGGCGACGCCGGGCTTTTTGACTCCGCGCCTGGCGAGCTTAACGCGTCGTCGAACCTTGAGATATTAGGCAGGAATTACAGGAGCGCGGAAGAGATAGTCAGATTCAACAACGGGGTGTTTTCGGAAGACAACCTGAGCGGGTTTCTTTCAAGGATCGAGGAAGACAAGGACGACGATGAGAAATTCACCGAGCGCGAAAGGAAGGATATTCTTAAGGTCTTCTCGGATTCAAAACAGGAGAGGCCCGCTTCTTCGGCGGATAAACGGGGCGGGTTCGTGGGCGTCAAGTACCTTCCCGCAAAAAACAAGGACGAACGCGACGCGGAATTGAGACCGATAGTCACGGGGCTTGTCAGGAACCTTAGCAAGGGCCGTCACTATAAGGACATCGCCGTGCTTGCCCGCGAAAACAGGGACGTGGAGCTTTTTACCGGATGGCTTTTGGCTGAAGGCATTCCCGCCGAGTCGGAAAAGACGCTGAATTTAAGGGAGAACAGGGCCGTAAAGGAGCTTGTGGCCTTTCTCTCTTTTCTTGCGGCGCCGGTGGACAACGTCGCTTTCGGTTCTTTCCTTCTGGGCGACGCGTTCCCGGAGGTTTCGGGCAGGAGCCGGGTTGAAATGGAGAGTTTCATATTCAACAGCAGGCAGAAAGCCGGGGCAAATTATCTTTACGTCGATTTCAGGGAACAATACGCCGGGATCTGGGAGCAATATTTCGACGGATTTTTTGTTAGCGTCGGTTTCACGCCGGTCTACGAGCTAGCGGTGAGCGTGCTTTCAGGATTCAGGTTTTCTGAAATATTTCCGGAATCGCAGGGGTTCGTTTCGCGTTTCCTTGAGCTTGTCAAAGAGAGCGAGAATGAGTTTTCTGACCTCAAGTCCTTCCTTGAATACTTCGCCGAGGCGCCGGACAGGGAAATGTTCGTAAAATTCTCGGGCGCCGATTCGGTAAAACTCCTGACGGTCCACAAGGCGAAAGGCCTCGAGTTCCCGGTCGTCGTGATACCGAGCCTTGAGATCGACATATCCCCGCAGAAGGGCAGCGCCCCGGGAAGCTCGTATTTCACGAGCCTGGACGGCGATAAGCTTTCGCTAATCAAGCTGAACAAGGCGCTGGCCGCTTTCAGCGAAAAACTGGGTAAGCTTTACAGCGACAACATTAAAAAATCCCTGATAGACGAGCTCAATTCCGTCTACGTGGCGCTGACCCGAGCAAAGGAGGAGCTTTACGTTTTCGTGCCGGAAAAGAGCGGGAACTCTAAGAACAAGGCGCGGTTTCTTTTAACTGAAGAGACCGAAGCCGGCGTGCCGCAAAGCGCCCCAAAGCGTACGGAAGAAGCCGGCGTCCGCGAGCTTGCGGGTCCCGCCTACGGCGACTGGACAGGGATTTTAAAACGCGAGTTCCCCGCGGGAGCCGGTATTTCAAACAGGAAGGCGATGATTCTGGGAGACGCGGTTCATTACGGCCTGTCTTTCATAGGGAATCTTGAAAGTAAAAAGGTACCGGATGAAATAGACGCCGCGCTGGAACGCGTTTCGGCGCGATATACAGGTGTTGATATGAAAGCCGTTGAGAAGACGATCAGCTCAGTGATAAACAGGAGGGAATTCGCGGAGATATTTTTTGTCAAGAGCGGACGGGTATTTTCCGAGCGGGAAGTGCTTGTCAAAGACGGCTCAACGAAACGCATTGACCGGCTCATTGTGAAGGACGATGAGATAGTCGTCGTGGATTACAAGTCGTCAAAAGATGGCGCGGAAAACCATAAAAAACAGATAAATGAATACATCGACATATTAAAAGGCATATATCCCGGTAAGAAAATCTTTGGGAAGGTTGTGTATTTCGACACACTGGCGAGCGAAACAGTATGAACACGCAAAAGGTCATCAACAGCGGGTTCGGCGAGGACGTCATAGGGAAGATGGCGGATCACGCCTTTGAGCAATATATCTTGAAGGGTGTCGACCCGTCGCGGCTGTGCTTCGTGTTCGGGGGCAGGCGGCCGTCGCTTTTCTTGAAAAAAGCGCTGGCGAAAAGGGCGGGCGGCAATATTTTGAGCCCGTCGTTTTTCACGATAGAAGATTTCATGAGATACGTCGTTGAAAAACAAGGGATTTTCGCCAGGATTCCCGAGCTTGAAGCGGCGTACCTTATATACAAGCTCTCGAAGAAGGCGGCGCCCAAGCTCATCTCGAAACGGGAAGGTTTCGCGGAGTTTTTGCCCTGGGCGTATGAAGTTTTGTCTTTCATCGACCAGGCGGATATGGAGAATATACCGGAGTCCGCGCTCGAGAACGTCGAAGCGAACGCCGAGATAGGATATGACGTCCCGAAAAACGTAAACGAGCTTCTTAAGAACATAAACGAAATAAGAAAGGCGTTCCACGAGGAGCTTAAAAGCAAGAAACTCTGCACGCGGGGGCTTCTGTACCTGCTTGCCTCGGAATTCGCCGTAAGGACGGATCTTGCCGAATTTGACGCGGTGATTTTCGGCAACCTTTTCTACCTTCACAAGACGGAAGAGGCGGTGGTGAAGGCCGTCGTCGGAAAAGGAAGGGCCGTCCTGTTCTTCCAAGGCGATTCAAAAGATTGGGCGAGTTTGAGAAAACTTGAAAAGGCGTTTTCATGCAAAATTTCCTCAGAGCACCTTCTCCCCTTTGCGGGAGAGCCACCGGGTCAAGCCGAAGGCTTGGAAGAAGGGCAGGATGAGGGGGGGAAAGCAGAATTTTCTGCGGAATCTCACCCTCACCGCTTTCCTCTCCCGTCCAGGGAGAGGAAGGGTTCAGATATTAGTATTATCTGCGGTTACGACGCGCATTCGCAGGCCGCCGCCGCCCGGGAAGCGCTCCAGAAATTCGAGAACAGCGAAAAAACGGTCCTCATACTCCCGGATTCAGATCGGCTCATGCCCGTCCTTTCGGAATTATCCGGTTTTGAAGGCGGTTTCAACGTTTCGCTCGGCTATCCGTTAAAAAGAAGCTCGCTTTATTCGCTCATCGGGGCGGTCCTTCGCGCCCAAACCACCAAGAAGGGCAGAGAATACCACGTTAAGGACTATCTATCCGCGTTTCTGCACCCGCTTGCGAAGAACTTGAAAGTCCCGTTCGACCCCAACGCCACCAGAATACTCGCCCACGCCGTGGAGAGGGCGCTGACTTGCGACAAGGATTCCAAAATCGCCGGAAGGGTCTATATTGACCCGGAAGAAATACTGAAAGAAGAAAAAATATTTGTTTCGGCCGCCGGAAACCTCGCCTTCAAGGAAGGCCCGGACGGTTTGAAGCGGATCTTTACCGGGCTAAACCGCCTTCTTTTCGGCTCGTGGGAGAACGCCGGCACTATCCGTGAGTTCGCGGATGCTATGGGATCGTTCATCGAAAATTTCGAGCGGAAAAGCTTCGCCGGATACTACCCTCTCAATCCCGAGGCGGCCGAAAGGACGGCCGATACCTGCGAAGAGCTGAAGAACTCGTCTTTCGCGCGGGAAAAACTCCCGAAAGAGGCGATGACAAAGATAATCCTGAAGCGCCTTGAGAACGAGGTGATATCGTTTTCCGGTTCGCCTCTTTCAGGCCTTCAGGTTTTGGGCGCGCTAGAGAGCCGCTCTTTGAGTTTCGACAATGTCGTTATTATGGACGTCAACGAGTCGGCGATGCCGAAGATAAAACTGATAGAGCCGCTCGTTCCGAGAGACGTTATGCTGACGCTCGGTATGGACAGGGTGGAAAAAGAGGAAGAGATACAGCGCTACGAGTTCATGCGGCTCGTGAAAGGCGCGAAAAACGCAGTTCTGATATACTCCGAGAACGAAAAGCAGGAAAAGAGCCGTTTCATAGAAGAAATTGTGTGGCAGGCGCAGAAAAAAGGCGTTCCTCACCCGAAAACGACGAAGGTCGGGTTTGTTTCGCGGCCGAAAGCCGGAAAACGCGGGTGGAAGAAGACGCCCGAGACAATGGAACACCTCGCGCGGATGAAATACACCGCCACGAACCTCGACGCCTACCTCGCTTGCCCGGCGAATTTCTATTTTTCGCACGTCCTGCGGCTGAAAGAGAGGCAAACGGCGGCCGAAAAATACGAAAGGGCGCGCATCGGCAACTTCATACACGAGTTTCTTTTCAAAGCGTTCAGGAAATTCGAGGGCAAGAGGCCCGATTTCGGACGGGAGTTTGAAAAAGGTTTTTTTGAATCGCTGGACGCGGCTTTCGAAGCGGAATTCGCACCGAAAACCGGCGCCGGGGCGTTTCTTGTGCGGGAAGTGCTCTTTCACAGGATGAAAAATTTCATTGATAAAGAAAGAACCCGGGATTATACGAGAATACTCTGCCTTGAGAAGCAATATTCCGAAACTTTCCGCTTCGGCGGCGGGGATTTTTGCTTCGAATCGCGGGTGGACAGGATAGATGAGGCGCCCGACGGTTCGGCGCTGATAATAGATTATAAAACCGGAAGCACGGAAGGCCTGACCGGCAGCGCGAAGGGCCCGGGTAGCGCGGAGCCGAGCATAGACAGCATAAGAAAGCACGTCGGTTCGTTCCAGCTGCCGGTTTATATGATGATGGCGGGGAAACCGTACAAGAAAGTCAACGCCGCGCTATACGACCTGCGCGAAACGGAGCTGAAACACTATGTAAAACCCGAAAACTCCGATATGGCGGACGAAAAAATGGATTTTTGCCGTAAAGCGCTCGGATTCGTGCTGGCAGAAATCAACGACCCCGAAAGGCCTTTCGAAGCCGAAGATTCCGAACCCCAAAGATGCGGACACTGCCCCTACTTTTCGGCCTGCAGGTGAGGCCATATTTTTTCAGGGGGGGTCGCCCCAAAAACTGGGGAATTTGGTATAATCTAAGCACATAGTATCACAGGAGGAGATGACCAATGCAGGACAGAAGAGTAGCGACCCGCTATGAGCACGAAATAAACAATATGGGGACGATATACCTCGGCGACGGCAAGGAGAGGGAAGAAGTTCAGATAATCGACGTTTCAAGCACGGGGATGAGAGTGTTTTCGCCGAACTACAGGGATCCGGGAACGGAAGTCACCGGCAGGGTGCCGATTTTCCCGGATATGGCCCCTTTCTACGTTTCCGGGAAGGTCTTAAGGGCGGAGAACATAACGGGATTGTGGGAACTTGCCGTTCAGTTTGACAAGGTACGGGTTTACTCCTTTTTTTAGCACTTTTAAGCGCATTTCCAGACATTTCCTTCCAACAACCTAAAAACTAATTATCCATTGACATTTCAAGAATTATCTGCTAAATCTATAGTGGAAACAGGAAGTAAGATGTTCAATTAATGTTTCTGGCACTTTTTTTTGTTTATAAGGAGCGAAAAAATGTCAAGAAGACCTTCCAAGGCAAACCTTCTAAGAATCTCCGAAATCGCACAGAAAGCCGGCGTGCTCTCCTCGACGATAAGGTACTACACGGATATGGGTCTCATTTCCATCGCCAGCGAGACGAAAGGCGGCCACCGCCTCTACGAAGAAGCGTCCACGATAAACGCCATCAAGAAAATTCAGTTTCTCAACAAGCAGGGTTTCACCATCGAGCAGATAAAAAACGAGATGTCTTCGGGCGAGGTCAGAAAGAAGATTCTCATAATCGACGACGAGCCCGAAGTCGGCAATTTCATCACCGAGATAGTACAGAACAGCTTCCCGGAAGTGGAAGTGAGGATGGTTTACGACGGTTTCGCGGCCGGCAGGGTGCTGGGGGAGTTTTTACCCGACCTCATATTTCTTGATTTGATGCTCCCCGGGGTGGACGGTTTCGTGGTTTGCCGGCAGATACGCTCGACCGATTTCCTTTCAGGCGTAAAAATAATCGCTGTCACGGGGTATGACTCGCCCGAAAACCGCGAGAAGATAAAGGCCTGCGGAGCGGACGACTACCTTCCGAAACCAATGGACCTTAAAGTCATAAGGGAAAAAATAGCGGTTCATCTCAAGATATCGCCTTCGATGAAAGCCTGACAAAGGGAGGTTTTTATGAAAACCAACAACTATCTCAAAAAAACGGCAATGGCGTTCATTGCTTTCGCGTGCCTGTTGTTTATTTCATCGGAGGTTCTCGCGGCCGTGCCCTTGCGAATCAACTACCAGGGTCGCCTCAAACAGAGCGGCTTGCCGGTCAACAGTTCGGTGACGATGAGGTTCCGGATAGTGAACTCGGGCGACACCGCCACCTACTGGGACAGCGGCAACGTCGGGGTAACTGTATCAAGCGGGCTCTTCAACTACGTGTTGACCGGCGGGACGCCCGATCTCACGACCGTCGCCTGGGCAGACATCGTGCCTTACCTCAAGGTGACTATCGGCGGCACGGACCTGACGCCCCTTGAGCAGATAAACGCCTCTGCTTACTCGATGTACGCGAGCTCTTCGTCTTATTCGTTCACTACCAACGCTTCCGGCCACGACCACGACTCGACCTACGTCAACGTGACGGGGGACGCTATGAGCGGCCAGCTGACCGTGGGTTCAAGCGTCACGATAACGGCGACAGGGATGACCCCCGGCCTTGCTGTGAGCTCGGGGGCGGTATTCGGGACAACCAGCGGCAACGTCGGCATCGGGACGGTTTCCCCGTCCAACAAGCTGGATGTCAACGGTTTTATAGAAGCGGGAGGAGCCGATACCATAACATCCAACCCGCCGACGGTTGATTCGGATGCCGGATGGAAATTAGGGTTTTACGGGAATCAATACGCGATGGGGGTCGCCTCCTGGACAATGGCCTTAAGAATGTATGGATGGTTTTCAATATTTGACAATGTGCTTCCCGCAAATGACGCGTCCGAATCGGTTCCCGATTCCAACGCCCACGTGGCGTTTTCGGCAGACAGGAGTTATTTTGCGGGGAAAGTCGGTGTTGGGACGACGAGCCCCGGCAGTAAGTTCGAGCTTGTCAACGGCTCGATAACGGTGTCCGGCACAAACGCCGGGCTCGCGGTCCGCGGGTGGAGCGCCGGCTTCGTCCAGAGCGACGCCGACGGCGACCTGACGGTCGGCACGATTGGC
>JAFGGC010000039.1 GCA_016930715.1 Endomicrobiales bacterium | reverse complement strand
GCAGGGTATAGAACGGGGCTCTATGTTTCGCCGCACCTTTTGCGCGTTAACGAAAGGATACGGGTGAATTCGAAAGAGATCCCCGATGGAGTATTGGCCAGGTTATGCGCGAAATATCACCGGCTTTCTAAGAAATGCGGACTTACTTATTTCGAGTTCATCACCGCGGTAGCCTTCGCGTATTTCAAGGAGAAGAAGGCGGATGTCGCGGTCATTGAAACGGGGCTTGGCGGAAGGTTCGACGCGACCAACGTGGTCACAAAACCCCTTGTGTCGGTAATAACGAGCATCGGGCTGGACCATAAGCATGTCCTCGGAAACACGATTTCAAAGGTGGCCCGCGAGAAGGCCGGCATAATAAAGGAAAACTGCCGGGTTATAGCCGGTGTTGTGAGCAGGGATGCTCTTCAGGTGATTCGAAACCAGGCGCGCAGGAAGGATTCGCCGCTTGAGACAATAAAAAGGGATTTTGACTGCCGGGTTCTCAAAGTCGACTGGAAGAAAGGCGTTCAGCGCGTGCTGTTTAAGGGAAGCGGGGGCAGAAACAGATACTCCCTTTCTCTTCTAGGCAGGCATCAGGCTGAAAATTGCGCGCTCGCTCTCGAGTGCCTTGAAATACTGAAGAAGAATGGTTTTAACGCAGGAAAAGCTGATGTAAAAAAGGCGCTGAACAGCGTATCCTGGCCCGGAAGGTTCGAGATACTTAAAAGAGGAAGAAAGAAGCCGATTATTTTGGACGGGGCGCATAATCCGGATGCCGCACGGACGCTTGTCGAGACGCTGAAACAGAGCCCGTGGGGAAAACAGAAGATTACGGTTGTTTTCGGCGCCCTGGCGGATAAAGACTATAAAAAAATGATTTCGGTTTTAGCGCCCGTGACAGGGAGCGTTATATCGGTTCCGGTCAACTCCGCGAGAAGCGTCGATCCGGTAAAACTCAAAGAGGAATGGCAAAAACATATAATGCCTGAATTTGTTGATGTAAGTAAATCGTTGCGTGAAGTCCTCGAAGACTTGAAAAACGGGGAAGCGGTGCTTGTAACCGGGTCCTTGTATCTCGTAGGAGAGGCTTTAAAAATACTTATAAAGCGAGGGAAAAATGGGAAGCATGTATCTCGGCATTGATCTCGGAGGAACCGAAATAAAAATGGCCGTGGTCAGCGACCAGGGCAAAATCATCGAAGAAAACAGAATAAGCAACAAAGCCAATTCTGATCCTTCCGAGATAGCAAAAAGGATAATCCTGCATGCGAAGGGAATGAAAAATTTCAAGAAACTGCGCGGGACGGGGATCGGCGCGGCCGGCGATATCGACCAGGAAAAAGGCGTGATAAGGTTCTCGCCGAACCTGCCTAACTGGAAGGGAACGAACCTTAGAGCGCTGCTGGGCAAGGAGCTGCCGGGCCCGATAATGGTAGATAACGACGCGAACGTCGCGGCGCTTGGAGCGTACTGGCTTGAGACAAAAGGCAAGGCGAAGAACATGGTGTGCATCACGATGGGAACGGGTATCGGCGGAGGGTTGATTTTCGACGGTAAACTCTACAGGGGTGCGACGGGCTCCGCCGGAGAGATAGGCCACGTTTCGTACGAGCCGTTCGGACCCGAATGCAAGTGCGGCAACTTGGGCTGCATCGAGCGCTACGTGGGAGCGCAGTACCTCAACGAAAGGGCACGTGAACTGCTCAAGAACACCGAAAGCTACACCATTTCAACGCTCGTGAAAGGCAATTATGAGGATATAACCCCGAAAGTCCTGGCGGAAGCCGCGGAAGCTGGGGATTCCGTGGCGAAAAAGGTCTGGGAAGAAGCCGGCGAGCGCCTCGGGATATTTCTTTCAAGCATCATAAACCTTCTCAATCCCGATATCATAGTCCTTGCCGGAGGAGTGAGCAGGGCAAACAATCTCCTGCTTAAGCCCATAAAGGACGCGGTCGCGAAACGGGCTTTCAAGACGTCGGCTCGGGCGTGCCGTATCATAATATCTGAATATGACAGGAACCTGGGTGTCGTAGGAGCGGCCCTGCTTGCGAAAAAATGAAAATGTTCCACTTTTTGCGCATTATTAAACCACCCCCGTGTTTCAAAGCGTCGCTTTTGACGGGAAAGAACCGTGATTATATTTTGATTGCGGTTTTTTTTCTTTTGTCGTGCGCCGTGAAGCTTCAGGCGGTCGAAGTCAACATCGACGCGGAAATCCTGGAGTATGACGATGAGGCGAAATACATGGTTGCCACCGATTCGGTGACCGTGACCTGGAAGGACAAGACCCTCGTCGCGGACAAGGTGGAGTTCTGGACGGAAAAGGAATACCTTGTTGCGACTGGCAATGTATGCGTATCCGACGAAACAAGCATAATGTTCGGCCAAGACGCGGTGGTCGATTACCGGAACGACAAGGGAGAGATAAATTTCGCGTCCGGGTATTTCGAACCGTGGTTCTTCAGCACCAGGAAAGCGGAACAGCTTGACAAGAAGCGCGTGAAAACGTCAAAAATCTACATGACTACTTGCGATTATGACAAACCACATTATTCGGTCAGGTCGAAAAGCGCAAAAATAGTTACGAACAAAAGAATAACGCTTTTTCATCCGGTGTTTTATATCAGGTCGGTGCCGGTTTTTTATTTTCCGATATGGACGCAGGGCCTCGGCTCTTCGTTTTACGACATAGAAATACAGCCCGGATACAACGATATCGACGGATATTTCGCAAAAAGCATCGTTACGTTTACGACGAGCGGAAACTCGAGGACGAAACTCTATTTGGACTATTTCAACAAGCGCGGCTGGGGCAAGGGTGCCCAGTTCGATTATTTTGAAACCGACAAGTTCAACGGCACGATATACGGTTATAACATTAAAGAGGATAGAACCCGAAACGAATACTGGACGTTTTCGGCAGGGCACTGGAACAGAATAGACAAATACTGGACGTCCCGCTCAGACGTAAATTTCGTGAATAACACGACGTTCAACAAGCTGTATTTTCAGGACAATTACAGGACTTTGAGCAGGTCGATAAATTCAAACCTGTCTTTGAACAGACAGAGCCCGAGAAGCTCCCTTACCGCAGTTTTCGGAAGATACGACGTTTATAACACGGATACGAACGAGTTCGAACCTGAAACCATCACGGCACCTTCGCTGAATTACATTCTATACAATATTTTTCAGGGAGCGCCTTTTACAAGCAGGTTTGAAACGATTTTTAAGAACGAATACAAAAATTCCGAAGATGTTTTCAGAAAAAGCGGGTTTGTGGGGCTGACCATCTCGCAATCGTACAATGTCATAAGAAGAAAACTGACGTACAGTCCCAGCCTGGGTCTCGCGGAAAACTGGCAGGACAGGGTATCCCTCGACGATATGACCAACCTTTTCGTCACGAGGTACGCCCTGACCAACAACTTCAGGTATTTCCTGATGAGAAACGTTATATGGGACATGGGGCACGGGTACACGCTGAGGTCTGAGCAGAACAGGTTCGCCGTCGATTACGAAAATACCGACTACGGCGAGGAGCGCAACGAAGTGTATTTCAAGAATCAGGTTTTTTTCAGGAGGGTGAACATAAAAAACAGCATATCCTACAACCTGCATCTTGACAGAGGCGAAGCTCTGGGGGACTGGAGGAGGAAACTGACCCCGCTGGTCAACGAGGCCCTTTGGTATCCACTTCATTATATGAGCGTGTTCCTGAGGGAGGAAAGCGAGTTCTATCCCGAGCATAAGGTAAAAACGGTCCAGACTATGATTGGATTGGGCGATATCGAGAAGCATTATCTTAACCTTGGCGCGTTCTACAACTGCCTGACCCCGAACGATTTGTCTTTCAGCATTGGGTTCGGTGTTTGGCCCACGAGAAAATGGAGAGTCCAGTATCAGACGAGTTTCGCGGCGCTCGACA
This sequence comes from Endomicrobiales bacterium, assembly GCA_016930715.1. Classification (GTDB taxonomy): domain Bacteria; phylum Elusimicrobiota; class Endomicrobiia; order Endomicrobiales; family JAFGGC01; genus JAFGGC01. The sequence continues at coordinate 30,581 of JAFGGC010000039.1, read as the reverse complement.
ACTTCGATGAATACAGGTTCAGCGACCAGGAACTGCAGGTGTACAGGGACCTGCATTGCTGGGAAACAAAGGTGACGTACAGAAGAAGGATGATAATAGAGGACGGGATCGAAAAACCGGCAGAAGAGGTGTATCTTCTTCTGGGCCTTAAGGCCAATTTCCAGAGAGCCAAGAAGTCCAAGCTCAACAAGGTTGAAAAAGACTATTACCCATGGAGAAAATGAAATTTAGTTGATTTTTCGCGGGTATTTTTATAGAATTAAGCCACTGGAGGATATTATGATTGAAGAAAAAGACATTAGTATTGCCGATATAATCGGCATTTTAAGGAAAAGGTGGCAGCTGGTCCTTTTGCCGGGCTTGATAGCGGCGTTTGCGGTATATCTTTACACGCTCACTATACCCAAAGCTTACATGTCGTACGCTCTGCTCAGACCGGGCATGTCCGGGACAATGCTGATCGAAGGCCCTTCTGAAACACAGGAACTGATGGATACGCTGACTATGAGGGAAGAAATATGCAAGAACCTGGGCAATCTGCCGGGATATGAATCACCGGACGCCCTTAAAGACAGCATAAAGTACAAGCAGGTCGCGGGTTTCCTGAGGATAGAAGTGGAAACGTACGATCCGGAAGTCGCCGAGAAGATAGTTCGTTCCGCCCTGAATATAACCTACAAACGGCATCAAAAGAAGTACAAGGAAGAAAAACTCAAACTGGACCGTCTCGTGAAATACGTTAAAGACACCATAAAACCGATTCCTTTGAGCAGCGGCATAAAGGAATTCAGGGTAGACCCTTCGGAAATCGCTCTTGAGCCCGTTCTTGACAGGAATCCTATTCCCGTGAACAAGGTCAAGATCGTCCTTTACGCCTTTTTCATCGTCTTTTTCCTGTCGGTAATATATGCGTTTTATCTTGAATCAAAAGGTGGGCATTAATGAAGGTATTAATTACCGGTATTACGGGTTTTGTCGGCAGTCATCTCGCGGATTTTCTGCTAACGAAGAAAGGTGTCGAGGTCTGGGGGATCGAAAGGTGGCGTTCGAACACCGAAAACATCAAGCACATCAAGGAAAAGCTTAAGATAATCGAATGCGATTTGAGGGATACCACGTCAGTGGAGAACACCATCCTTGACATAAGGCCGGACAAGATATTTCATTTGGCCGCGCAGAGTTTCGTGCCGACCTCCTGGCACGCCCCGGCTGAAACGCTGACCACGAACATTATCGGCGAACTGAACGTTTTTGAAGCGGTCAGGAAGGCGAAAATAAATCCAGTCATACAGATCGCCGGTTCTTCCGAGGAATATGGGATGGTATACCCTAACGAAGTTCCCATAAAAGAAACAAATCCGCTGCGTCCGCTTTCTCCGTACGGCGTTTCAAAAGTAGGGCAGGACATGCTTGCCTACCAGTATTCCAAATCCTACGGGATCAAGGCCATAAGGACCCGGGGGTTCAACCACACGGGGCCGAGGCGCGGTGAAGTGTTCGTTGAAAGCAATTTCGCCCAGCAGATCGCCAAGATAGAAGCTGGCAAACAGAATCCCGTCATACACGTGGGCAATCTCGAGGCAAAGCGCGATTATACCGACGTGAGGGATATGGTCAGGGCATACTGGCTGGCTACGGAAAAGTGCAATCCTGGAGAGGAGTACAATATCTGTTCCGGAAAAGACTGGAAGATACAGGAAGTCCTGGACATTCTTCTAGGTTACTCAAAGATAAAAGTCGAGGTCAAGCCCGATCCTTCGCGAATGAGGCCTTCGGACGTCATGGTTCTTCTCGGCGATAACACGAAATTCAGGAATGCCACCGGATGGAAACCGGAAATAGAGTTCAAGCAGACGATGAAAGACCTGCTTGATTACTGGCGCGAAAATGTTTAGGGCAGTAAAAAATGAAAGATTGAAAATTGAGAAGATTACCGTATCAAATGATTTTGATCAACAAAATTCTCAATCTTCAATCTTTAATTATCTAAGTGGGATTTAAATGAAAGCACTTATTCTTGCAGGAGGAAAAGGCACGCGTCTTCGCCCCATCACGCACACTTCCGCCAAGCAGCTCGTCCCCATCGCCAACAAACCCGTGCTATTTTACGGCCTTGAATCGATAGCGGAATCGGGAATAAAGGAAATCGCCGTCATTGTCGGCGACACCAGGCAGGAGATAATGTCCGCGGTCGGAGACGGCTCGAAGTGGGGGGTAAAAGTAGCCTACATCGAGCAGGAAGCGCCCCTGGGCCTCGCTCACGCCGTCAAGATTTCAGAGGATTTCATAGCCGGCGACAAGTTCGTGATGTACCTGGGCGACAACCTCATAAAGGAAGGGATTACCTCCATAGTGAGCGAGTTCGAGAAAAACAAGCCCAACGCCCAGATACTGCTTGCCCGCGTCAAGAACCCCCAGCAGTTCGGCGTTGCCGAATTGCAAGGCGGTAAAGTCGTGAAACTTCAGGAAAAACCCAAAAAGCCGAAATCAGACCTGGCCCTCGTGGGCGTGTACCTCTTCGACAAGAACATTTTCAAGGCCGTGAACGGCATAAAACCTTCGGCAAGGGGCGAGTTAGAAATAACGGACGCTATCCAGTACCTGATAGACAACGGGTACACGGTGCACCCGCACGTGGTCCAGGGATGGTGGAAAGACACAGGCAAGCTTGAAGACATGCTCGAGGCCAATTGCATCGTGCTTGACACGAAAGAAAAGGACATCAAGGGTTCGGTGGACGGGGATTCCACGATAGAAGGCAAGGTTATAATTGAAAAAGGTGCTTCCATAGTGAAAAGTTCCGTCAGGGGGCCGGCGATCATCGGGCGGAACGTGAAGATAACGAATTCCTACATAGGGCCGTACAGTTCCATATACCACGATACGGTCATAGAAAACAGCGAAATAGAGCATTCCATAATTCTTGAGAATTCAAACATCAAAGACATAAAGCGCATAGAAGATTCTCTCATCGGCCAGAATGTCACGATAATAAAAACGCAAAAAAAGCCCGCCGCGTACCGGATCATGGTGGGCGACTCCTCAAAAGTCGAGATAATTTAAAGCGCGAGCAGGTTTCACCACACCTTTCATGAAAAAAACGAGATATTTACTGACGGGCGGGGCCGGTTTTATCGGAGCAAAGACGGCGGAAAAGCTGCTTGAAAAAGGCGGCAAGGTTGTATGCATTGACAATCTGAACTCGTATTATGATGTCAAGCTCAAGAAATACAGAATAAAGGAATTCGCGGGGAACGGCAATTTCGTATTCCTGAAAGGCGATATCGAAGACAAGGCGTTCTTAAAGAGTATCTTCAAAAGATATAAATTTGACGCCGTGATAAATCTTGCCGCAAGAGCCGGAGTAAGGTACAGCATGATAAACCCCGGCGTGTATTTGAGCACTAACGCCTTGGGGACGCTTAACCTGCTTGAGCTGACAAGGGCGCACAAAATAAAAAAGTTCGTGCTTGCATCGACATCTTCGCTTTACGCCGGCCAGAGAATGCCATTTTTGGAAACGTTGGCCGTGAATACTCCGATATCCCCGTACGCGGCGTCAAAGAAGGCCGCTGAAGCAATATGCCACGCATATCATCATCTTTACGGGATGGACGTGACGATACTCAGGTATTTTACCGTCTATGGGCCGGCTGGCCGGCCGGATATGAGCGTTTTCAGGTTCGTCAAGCAGATAGACACGGGAGCGCCCCTGGAGGTTTACGGCGACGGAAAACAGACAAGGGATTTCACTTATATCGACGACATAGCGAGGGGAACCGTCAAGGCGGTAAAGAAACTTGGTTTTGAGATAATCAACCTCGGCGGCAATAAACCGTACGAACTGTTATATATGGTGCGGTTGATAGAGAAATACCTGGGTAAAAGAGCAAAAATACGACACCTGCCGTTCAATAAATCTGATATCAAGGCGACCTGGGCCGATGTTAGAAAGGCGAACAGGCTTCTGAACTGGAAACCGGAAACAGGCCTGGACGAAGGGATTAAAAGGACGGTGGACTGGTACCTTAAGAACAAGAAGTTTGTAAAAGAGATTCCGCTGGTTGACTGAGTAAAGGATAATCCATGAAAGTTTTAGTAACAGGGGGGGCCGGGTTCATTGGTTCAAATTTCATCAGGTATCTGCTTTCAAGGCACCGGAGCTACAGGATAATAAACCTCGATAAGCTCACATATGCCGGCAACCTGGACAACCTGAAAGACGTCGAAAAAAACCCGCGCTACAGGTTCGTCAGGGGCGACATCTGCGACGCCGGTCTCGTCGACAAGCTGGCGAAAAGCGTTGACGTGATAATGAACTTCGCCGCGGAGACCCACGTCGACCGTTCGATAATGGAATCTGGTTCTTTCATCAAGACCGATGTGATGGGCACGCACGCGCTGCTCGAGGCGGCCAAGAAACACGGAATTAAAAAATACATACAGGTTTCCACCGACGAGGTTTATGGAAGCATACGGAAAGGGTCGTTCACCGAAAAATCAAATCTTTCTCCGAACAGCCCGTACTCGTCCTCGAAAGCCGGCGGGGATTTGCTGGCGCGTTCATATTTCGTGACCCACAAGGTGCCGGTGATAATCACGCGTTCATCGAACAACTTCGGGCCATACCAGTACCCGGAAAAGGTCATTCCGCTTTTCGTGACTAACGCCATAGAGAACAAGCGTCTGCCTTTGTACGGCGACGGCAAGAACGTCCGGGACTGGCTCTATGTCGGGGACAACTGCAGGGCGCTGGAGCTTGTCCTCCGCAAGGGTAAGGCCGGCGAAATATACAATATAGGCGGGGGCAACGAGATAACGAATCTTGAACTGACGAAGATGATACTGGAGTTCGCCGGCAAGGGACCGGAACTCATCAAGAAGGTCAAGGACAGGCCCGGTCACGACAGGCGCTATTCGCTGGATTTCTCCAAGATCAGGAGGGAGCTTGGCTACAGACCCTCAAGGGACTTTAAAAAGCTCCTTTGCGAGACGGTAGGCTGGTATATTAGGAACGAACGATGGTGGCGCAGGCTGAAGGACGGGGATTTCCGCAGCTACTACAGAAGACAATACAAACGCAACTGACATGAAAATTCTTATAACAGGCATCAACGGGCTTTTGGGGTCGGCGCTGGCGGGAACGCTCGCGGAAAACCACGAAGTATCCGGGATCGACGTTGCCGGTGCGCCGGGGCTTCACAAGACCTTCGAGGTTGACGTCACGAACCTCGATGATACGTATAAAACGATAACGAAAATTAACCCGGACCTTGTGATACACACCGTCGCCCAGACAAACGTGGACAAATGCGAAACCGACATAGAAGGCGCGTACAAGCTGAACGCCCTCACAGCCAGGAACGTCGCCCTGGCCTGCCAGAGGTTCGACGCGGCGATGCTGTATGTGTCGACCGACTACGTTTTTTCAGGCGATGACGCGCCGAAAGACGGGTATACCGAGTACGACAAGCCCGACCCAGTGAGCGTTTACGGAAAATCAAAATATGAAGGCGAGGTTTACGTAAGGGATCTTCTGTCAAAATATTTCATAGTGAGGACATCCTGGCTGTTCGGCCAGGCGAGGGGCGGTTATGTAATGCAGGCGGCGGAAGCCCTGCGCCTGAAAAAGACCGTGAAGATGGCGGCGGACATGGTCAGCAGTCCGACGTACGCAGAGGACTTGTCGAAGGCAATATCAATACTCATCGGATCAAGCGCGTACGGGCTTTACCACGTCACCAATTCCGGTTTCGCGTCAAGGTACGAAATAGCGGTTGAAATAGCGAAAATGATGAAACTTCCGGCGGACGAGATAGGCAAGGTGACGCTTAAAGAACTCAACCTGCCGGCGCACAGGCCGAGTTTTTCTGCTATGAACAATTTAGTGTGGAAACTGAACGGGCACAGGCCTTTGAGGCACTGGCGCGACGCGGTGAAGGAATACCTTGAGAGCAAAGAATTGGCATAGAAATTTGAGAGGATAAAAATGAGAATTCTTGTGACGGGCGGGGCCGGTTTTTTGGGCTCCCATCTTTGCGACCATCTGATAAAGAAAAGGCACAAGGTCATCGTGATGGACAACCTCCTGACCGGGGATATGAAGAACATACAGCATCTTTTCGGGAACGGCAATTTCAAGTTCGTCAAGCACGATGTCACCAATTTCATACACGTTTCCGGCAAACTTGACGCCGTTCTTCACTTTGCCTCCCCGGCCAGCCCGATAGACTACCTGGAACATCCCATTCCTACTCTTAAAGTGGGTGCTCTGGGCACCCACAAGGCGCTGGGCCTTGCCAAGGAAAAAAAGGCAATTTTCATGCTGGCGTCCACTTCTGAAGTCTACGGCGACCCGCTCGTCAATCCCCAGCCGGAGTCTTACTGGGGCAACGTGAACCCGGTAGGGCCGAGGGGAGTATATGATGAGGCCAAGCGCTTTGCCGAAGCGATGACGATGGCTTACCACAGGTACCACAAGATGCCGGTAAGGATAGTCAGGATATTCAACACCTACGGCCCCAGGATGCGCAGGCACGACGGCAGGGCGGTGCCCGAATTCATATCGCAGGCGCTTGCCAACAAACCGGTGACGGTGTTCGGCAAGGGTACCCAGACAAGGTCGTTCTGCTACGTCTCGGACCTCATAGAAGGAATATACCGGCTGCTGCTGTCCAACTGTAACGAACCGGTGAACATAGGCAATCCGAACGAAATAACATTGAACCATCTCGCAAAACAGATAATCAAACTGACCGGCAGCAGGTCGAAGATCGTCTACAAGCCGTTGCCCGTCGACGACCCCAAAGTAAGGCGGCCCAACATCGCCAGGGCCGGTAAGCTCCTGAAATGGAAGCCCCGCGTTTCGCTTGAGACCGGTCTGAAGGACACGATTGAATATTTCAGATAGGCGTCAGACCGCAAAAACCGCGGGATCCTGCCGAGAAGCATTGCTTTTTTGATTATTCCGATGAAACTCTGCCTTATCAACATCCCTTATCTTGAAGTCTACGGCAAAATCAACATGGGGCACAATTCCGCCTACCCGCTCGGGCTGGGCTACATAGCCGCCGTCGCGAAAGAACGCGGGCATGAGGTTCTTCTGCTTGACCCGGAAGCGGAAGGCAAGGACCTGGTCAGTGTTGTCGATAGACTCAGAGACTTCCGGCCGGACCTGGTGGGCCTGAGCTGCGTCACCGCGAATTTCACCATCGCCTGCAGGTGGGCTTCCGTGATAAAAAAGGAGCTGCCGGTTCTGCTCGCGGTGGGCGGGGTGCACGTTTCGGCGCTTCCGGAAAAAAGCCTTCAGGATTGCCCGGATATAGACATAGTCGTGATAGGCGAGGGAGAGTACGTCGTAAGTGCGCTGTGCGATTTCATCGAAAAGAAGGAACTTGACCTGGCCGCCGTGCCTTCCATAGCGTACAGGAAGCACGGAAAGGTGGTTATTAACGAGAAAAAAGGGTTCATTGAGGACCTGGACCGCCTGCCGTATCCGGACAGGACGCAGGTGGACGTGGGCTGGTACCGGCTCCAGCCGCAGTTTGAAAGGGGAAAGCTGCACGCGACGATACTCTCAAGCAGGGGTTGTCCTTCAAGCTGTACTTTCTGCGGAAACATAACCACAGGCAGGAAGTACAGGCCCCACGGCGCGGTGTATTTCGTCAATGAACTTGAATACCTGGTCAAAAAGTACGGGATAAGGCATTTTCACATAGTGGACGACAATTTTGCCGCCGACAGGGACAGGGTCGTAAGGATCTGCGAGGAGATCCTGCGCAGGCAACTGAACATCACGTGGTTCATTTTCGGCAGGGTGGATCAGCTCAACGACCGAGAGCTCCTCGGCCTAATGAAGAAGGCCGGCTGCATTTACATACTTTTCGGGGTGGAAAGCGGCAACCAGCGGATACTGGACAATATCAAGAAGCAAGTGACGCTCGAACAGACGGAAGCCGCCTGCAGGTTGTGCCGCGAAGCGGGAATCAGGTACCTGAATTCCTTCATTATAGGATGCCCGGGTGAAACCAAAAAAACAGCTGAAGATACAGTGCGTTTTGCGATATCCCTCAAGGCTGTTATCACAGGGTTCAGCATTTTGATACCTTTTCCCGGAACGGCCATATTCCAGCAGTATTACAGGGAAAAAGTCAAAGAGATCAAGGACTGGAGCAACTGGTGTTCGGTCGGCGACGACATTCCGTTCGATTACACGCACACTGAACTGTCGCGCGAGGAGCTGTTAAAGATAGTGGCCGGAGCGTACAGAAGGTATTATTTGAGACTGCCGCAGATTATCAGGCTCCTGAGCTTCGGTTTCAGACCCAGCGTTCTTTTGGCCTACCTCAGGGGAGGGATAGGCCTTTTAAGGGCTTCCTTCAACTGGTACTTCGCCTCAAAAACCGCAAAAAAAACGCCGTAAGGGTCACCCAAAAACAATTTTTTAGAAATCCAAATACGGCTTGACAATTCCTATTATATTAGTTACAATGTTCAAAAATTGAACATTAGCTAAAAAAGGGGAATCCTATGCCATTAGAAGTCTCGGAAAAGGAATTTGCCGTAATCAGGGAAATACACAACAACCACCTTCCCGACCAGAGGACCATCGCCACGAGGACCGGCATATCGCTGGGCCTTACCAACCTCATCATCAAGAAACTCATCAAAAAGGGCTACGTGAAAGCAAAGCAGCTGAACCAAAAGAAGATACAATACCTCCTCACGCCCAAGGGTTTTTCGGAAAAAGCCAAGAAATCCTACAATTTCACGGTCAAGACAATAAACATGCTGACCAGTATAAGGAAAGCCATTCAGAAGTTGATCTCTGAATATACCCGGAAGGGTTTTGATGTTTTCGAGCTGTCGGGAGGCGGAGAGATGATGTATATCGCGGAAATAGCGTTCAAGAACACATTGAACGTTAAATACACGATAAAACCCGAGAATAACGGCAGGGACAATAACGCCGTTATAACGGCAATTTCCAGCGAAACAGGGCAAAAAACGAGCATGGACCTGATTGATTACTTGTCGGACAGTGGATTATTAATATGGTAAAAGGAGATAACATTATGGGTTTAGAGAACAAGGTCATTTTGTTGACGGGCGGCACGGGATCGTTCGGGCAGAGGTTCACCGAGATAGCGTTGAAGAAGCTTAAACCGAAAGCGATCAGGATTTTTTCGAGGGACGAACTCAAGCAATGGGAAATGGAAAAAAAGTTCAATTCCGACGAGAGGTTGAGATTCTTTATCGGCGACATACGCGACAAGGACAGGATAAAGAGAGCCATGGACGGGGTGGACGTCGTGATACACGCAGCGGCGTTGAAACAGGTGCCGATATGCGAATACAACCCTTTCGAGGCGGTGAAAACCAACATAATCGGGGCCCAGAATATCGTGGAATCGGCGATCGACCACAACATAGAAAAGGTGGTCGTGTTAAGTACAGACAAAGCCGTGAATCCGGTCAACCTCTACGGCGCAACGAAGATGTGCATGGAAAAAATATTCATAGCGGCTAATTCATACGTGGGCGGTGCGCGCCGGACCAGGATGAGCTGCGTGAGATACGGCAACGTCGTGGGATCGCGCGGGAGCGTCGTTCCGTTGTTCAAGAAACTCAGGGAAAGCGGCAAGATAACCATCACCGATGAGCGGATGACGAGGTTCTGGATAACGCTGGACCAGGGCGTGGAACTTGTCGTGAAAGCGCATGAGCTAATGCACGGCGGCGAGGTATTCATACCCAGGATACCCAGCATGAAAATAATGGAGCTTGCCAAGGCGATAGCGCCCGGATGCAAGATAGATTATACGGGAATACGCCCCGGGGAAAAGCTTCACGAGTGCCTGCTGACGGAAGACGAGGCAAGGCATTCCGTGGCGTTCAAGGACCATTTCGTAATTGAGCCCGAGTACCACTGGTGGACCAGCAAGATATATATCGAAAAAGGCGGCGAGAAACTGACGGACAATTTCAGGTACACCAGCGACAAGAACGACAAGTGGCTGACGATCGAGGAACTGAAAAAAATGGCGGAGGGCTATTAAGTAATGAAAAAGAAATTCATTCCTTACGGCCATCAGTGGATCGGCCAGGACGATATCAAGGCGGTCGTGAAAGCCCTGAAATCGGACTGGCTGACCCAGGGGCCTCTTATAAAGGCCTTCGAGGACGCGGTATGCAAATATACCGGGGCGAAATACGCGGTGGCAGTTGCCAACGGCACAGCTGCCCTGCACGTGGCCTGCCTTGCGGCCGGGCTCGGCAGGGGAGACGAGGGCATCACCTCGCCCATAACGTTCGTGGCGTCCGCCAACTGCATGGCATTGTGCGGGGCAAGGCCCGTGCTCGCGGATATTGACCCAGATACCTTGAACATCGATCCCGGCGAGGTGGAAAAGAAGGTCACCGAAAGAACGAAAGTGCTGATCCCGGTCCATTTCACCGGCCGGCCCTGCGATATGGAAAGGATATCCCTTATCGCGAAGAAGCGGAACATCAAGGTGATAGAAGACGCCGCTCACGCCCTCGGGTCGCAGTACAGATCGGGCGGCAGATGGATGAAGGTAGGAAGCTGCGAGTATTCGGACATGGCCATATTGAGCTTCCACCCTGTAAAGCACATAACGACCGGTGAAGGGGGAATGGTCCTCACAAACAACAAGGAATATTACGAACAACTGATGATTTACCGCACGCACGGCATCACGAAATCTCAAGACCTGCTCCGGAATACGGATGAAGGCGAATGGTATTACGAGATGCAAAAGCTGGGTTTGAATTACAGGATAACGGATTTTCAGTGCGCCTTGGGAATCGAGCAGTTGAAAAAGCTTGAGAGGTTCGTGGCAAAGAGGAGGGAGCTGGTAAAGCTGTATGGCGACCTTCTGGCGGGCAGCGATAAATTTACCTTAGTAAAAGAGCCGCAGGACACGCGGAGTTCCTACCATTTATTCGTCATAATGCTAAAAAACCCGGACATAAGAAAGCAAGTCTACAGAGAAATGCGTTCAAAAGGCATCGGCCTGCAGGTGCATTACGTTCCCGTGCATCTTCATCCGTATTACACGGATACCTTCGGATACAGGCATGGTGATTATCCCAATGCGGAAAAATACTACCGGGCGGCGCTGACCCTTCCTCTTTTTCCGGCGATGACAAGGAAGGATGCCGAATATGTCGTAAAAACTCTGAACACGGCGGTGAAAAAACATGAATGACAAAGCTTTGGCAATCATTCCCGCGAGAGGCGGCAGCAAGAGGATACCGCACAAGAACATCAGGCTGTTCAACAATCATCCAATCATCAGCTATCCGATAAAAGCCGCCATTGAGTCGGGTTGTTTTGACGAGGTCATGGTTTCAACGGATGACGCTAAAATCGCGAAAATCGCCGGGAGATACGGCGCGCTGGTCCCGTTCCTGCGTTCGAGGAAAAACTCCAACGACTTCGCGGGGCTGGTTTCCGTGGTAGCGGAGGTCGTGAGAAATTATGAAAGCATCGGCAGGAGCTTCAAGTACATTTGCTGCATATTCCCGACCGCGGTTTTCGTCACGCCATCAAGGATAAGAGAGGGGTTCGGGCTGTTGAAAAGGAAAAGCGCTGACGCCGTGGTGCCGGTGCTTAGATACAGCTATCCGATTCAAAGAGCGCTTAAGATTGAAAGAGGCCTGATAAAGATGATACGTCCGGAGAATTACCGTAAAAGGACGCAGGAGTTCCGGAAGTCATACCACGACGCCGGCCAGTTCTACTGGATGAAGAAGAAAAGCTTTCTTAAACAGAACAAGTTTTTCATGAAGCGGACTCTGCCGGTAGAGATACAGGATTTCGAAGGGCAGGATATAGACGAGGAACAGGATTGGAAGGCGGCGGAAGTCAAATACAGTGTGTTGAAAAGGATGAAATAACGGAGGTTTGATGAGGCAGAAAACATACCAGCTTAATAGGTGGACGAGGAAGTTCGGGAATAAATACACCGATAGGAATACCTTCACTGTTTCCGAACTGGACAGGACGTACGTTCAGAAATACGGTGTCAAAAGGACCAGAATGAACAGGGAGTTCCTTGGAAAAATGGACCGCTCCATCAAGATACTCGAGATCGGAACGAACATCGGCAACCAGCTGCTCGCGCTGCAAAAGATGGGTTTCAAGAACCTTTACGCGATAGAACCCCAGGATTACGCCGTCGAGACGGCAAAAAGAAGGTTCACGGGCGTTAACGTGATTCAGGCGAACGCTTTTGACATTCCGTACAAGGACAATTATTTCGACCTGGTTTTCACGTCGGGAGTTTTGATACACATAAAGCCAAAAGACGTGAAAAGAGCCATGAAAGAGATACACAGGTGTTCAAAAAGATACATCTGGGGGCTTGAGTACTACTCTGATAAATACGTAAACGTGACCTACAGGGGACAGAAGAACCTTCTGTGGAAGGCGGATTTCGCGAAGATGTACCTGAACAATTTCAGGGGGGCGAAACTGGTAAAGCAGAAATTCTACAAATACAGGAAAGACGGTAACGTAGACACGATGTTTTTAATAAAAAAACGAGGTGCATAAATGCAAAAACAAATTAAGTACTGCAAGCGGTGTATAATGCCTGAAACGAAGCCTGACCTTCACATCGACGAAGAAGGGATCTGCAACGCATGCCGGTCCTTTGAGAAGCGCAAAGAGATAGACTGGAAGGCGCGAAAGAAGGAATTGAAGGAAATTCTTGAGAGGTACAGATCTAAAAATAACTCGAACTACGACTGTATAATACCGGTTAGCGGGGGAAAGGACAGCACGTATCAGGCAGTGACGATGCTTGAGCTCGGGATGAACCCGCTGTGCGTAACAGCTACGACCGACCGGCTTTCGGAGATAGGCAGGAAAAACATAGAGAACATTAAACATCTGGGAGTCGATTATATTGAAGTGACGACCAACCCCGTAGTCCGCAGGAAGATAAACAAGCTCGCGCTTACCCAGGTCGGTGACATATCGTGGCCTGAACACGTGACGATATTTACCATACCTATCAGGATCGCCGTTCAGATGAATATTCCCCTGATAGTCTGGGGCGAAAATTCCCAGAACGAGTACGGAGGCCCGGCGGCGGACGCCAAAAACAACGTCCTTACGAGGCGCTGGCTTGAAGAGTTTGGCGGCCTTCTGGGCCTGAGAGTCAAGGATTTGATAGGTCAGGAAGGCATAGAGGAAAGACATCTGATACAGTACACATATCCCACGGACGAAGAGCTGAAAAAAGTAGGGGTAACCGGTATTTTCCTGGGGTACTATATTCCCTGGGACGGATATACCAACGCGCTGATATCCCAGACGTACGGTTTCAGCCCTTATCACAAGGTGGTGGAAGGCTCACTGGTTAACTATGAAAACGTGGATAACCAGCAGACGGGGATCCATGACTATTTCAAGTTCCTTAAGTTCGCCTTTGGCAGGGCGACGGACCTTGCGTGCCTGCATATAAGAAGGGGCAGGCTGACGAGGGAACAGGCGCTTAAAGTGATCCGCATGCATGACGGAAAATTCCCGTGGGAATATGTCGGCGGAAAGCTCGAGGATATATTGAAAGACATTGACATGACGGTGGATGAGTTCGTGAAACTCTGCGACAGGTTCACCAATAAGAAGCTGTTTGTCTGCGATTCAAGGGGGAATCTTGTAAAGGACAAACAGGGTAACATTGCAAAAATAAACTACGATAACGTGGAGTAAGGAAAATATGGAATTGAATGAATTTGTGCGCCCTTTTCCAAAAATATTTCGTATAGAACCATCAGCAGCCTGCAACTTAAGATGTAGACATTGCCCTACAAGTACGATTAAAGATTACAAGGGGATGATGGATGATTCGGTATTCGATAAAGTGCTCGAATGCATAAAGGAAAATATTGAGCATATAAAGGTTGTTGTGTTGTATCATGGCGGAGAACCTTTATTGCATCCAAGGCTTTGTTCAATGGTACTTAAAATGAAAGAATATGGTGTTCCTTTTGTAAAGACAGTAACTAACGGCATGTTGCTGACTCCAGTCTTATCGGCTGCATTAATTAAATCTGGATTGGATGCCATTGAGATATCAATTGATGGTGAAAGTCCGGAAGAAAACAATTTTATACGTCGTAATTCAGAATATGAGAAAATAGTGGCTAACGTTAATGAATTGGTAAAACAAAGGATAGAATTAAAAAGTATATTGCCTGAAATATTTATAGCGATAACCCTAATAATGAATACAAATGATAAGAATACTAATCAGGATGCAAGAGCCAATGTCCCCGAATTTATAAAAAATAGTTTTAAGGGTTATGCTGAGCATATTAAATATAAGACCACTTTTGCCGTTAATTGGCTGAATATGGGCCTTGATAAGGAAGTATTTAGTGTTTTACCGCCTTTTTCAAATTACATTAATCACTGTTGTGACCACGTTGATAATACTACTACTATACGATGGAACGGTGATATAGTTCCTTGTTGTTATGACCTCAAATCTGAAATTATCTTGGGAAACATTATGAAAAGTAGTTTCAAAGATGTTTGGAATTGCAAAGCATATTTGAAATTGAGAAAAAGTATAAAGGACAATAACTTACCAGCAATATGTGAAAATTGTAGTGTTTTGCACTCGCCGCGGTACATGGTGTATAAAGATAAAGATAAATTATTCAAGAAGGACTAAAATGAGAGTTGCAATCATAGACTATGGTTTGTGTAATGTAGATTCTGTTTTTAGGGCTGTAGAAGAATGTGGAGGGAATCCTATTATCACCTATAACGAAAAAGATATCAAGCAAGCCACGCATATTGTGCTTCCAGGTGTTGGGGTGTACTCAAATGCGATGCAGAATATGCATAAACATCATCTAGATGAGATATTGAAAGAACAAGTTATAATGAGGAAAATACCTTTTCTCGGCATATGCCTCGGAATGCAGCTCATCGCGTCAAAGGGATATGAGGTAGGCGAGACAAAAGGACTGGGCTGGATAGAAGGAGAAGTTGTAAGGTTCAAGTCCGGGAAATCGAGAGAGCGGGTGCCCCACGTGGGCTGGAACGAGGTAAGGCATAACGGAAATGCGGGTTTGTTTGAAGGTATTCCGGACGGAAAAGAGTTCTATTTCGTACACAGTTACCACTTTGTTCCTAAAGATAGAAGCCATATAATCGCCACGACGCCGTACTGCGGAGGTTTTGCATCCGTCGTGGGCAGGGAAAACATAATCGGCACGCAGTTTCATCCCGAAAAAAGCCAAAAAGCCGGGTTCAGGCTGTTGAAGAACTTCATTGAGAAATATTGATGTCAAAGGTAAGGATAATACCGACGCTTCTGTACAAGGAATCAACGCTGGTTAAAGGGGTATCCTTTGACAGCTGGCGAAGGGTCGGGAGCCTGATGCAGGCGATAAAGGTCTACAATATGCGCGAGGTGGACGAGCTGGTGTTCCTTGATATAAAGGCCACGGAGGAAGGAAGAAAACCGGATTTCAGGCTGGTTGACGATTTCGCGGACGAATGCTTCATGCCGCTCTCCGTCGGGGGCGGAATAAGGGACATAGAAGACGTAAGGCTTCTCCTGGAGGTTGGCGCGGACAAAGTGGTTGTGAATACCGCGGCTGTCGAAAATCCTGGCATAGTCAAACAGATAGCGAACAAGTTCGGTTCTCAATGCGTTGTGGTGTCAATCGATTATAAATACAAAACGGGCGGCGAAGCGAAAGTCGTCGTGCAATCCGGCAAAAAGGGAACGGACATAGACCCCGTGGAGCATGCCAGGAGCGCGGAGAAGCTCGGTGCGGGCGAGATTATGCTCACTTCCGTGGATCTGGACGGCACTATGAAAGGATATGATATTCAGATGACGCGGAAAGTGTCGGATGCGGTGAGCATACCCGTGATAGCCTCAGGCGGTGCCGGCAATTATGAGCATATGGAAAAGGCCGTAAAAGACGGTGGGGCGTCAGCTATTGCGGCCGCGAGCATTTTCCATTTCACGGAACAGACGCCCTTGGAGGCGAAACAATACTTACGCAAAAAGGGAATAAGCGTGAGAGTATGATGAAAAAGAACAGGATTCTGATCATCGGAGGCGGTTCGATAGGAAAAAGGCATTTAAAGAATTTTTTAAGTCTTAAGCAGGATTGCGCGGTTTGCGAAACGGACGTAAAAAGAGCCGAGGAAATTAGGCGTAAATACAGCGTGATAGTATATGGAGATCCGAATGAAGCGCTGCGTGGGCAGAAGTATGATGCCGCAGTGATCGCAACACCGAACAGGTACCATTTGACAGACGCTATAAGGGCGGCGAAAAAAGGATTGAACCTCTTGATTGAAAAGCCCGTATCTCACGAGACTAGAGGGATAGACAAACTCATAAAAATATCCGAAAAAAATAAGTGCGGAATACTGGTGGGATACAACTGGAAATTTCACCCCAGTTTTAAAAGAATCAAAGGTTTGCTGGACAGCGGCGCGATAGGGAAAGTATTGTCCTTTAACGTCATATCCGGTCAGTATTTGCCCGACTGGCACCCCTGGGAGGACTACAGGAAAGGGTACAGCGCCAATAAAAGACTGGGGGGCGGGATACTCCTGGATTCGCACGAACTGGCGTATATCAAGTGGTTCATGGGGGGCATTAAAAGCCTTGTTTGCGTGAACGGGAAATACAGCTCGCTTGATATCGACACGGAGGACATCGCGGAGTTGATACTGAACATGAAAAGCGGCGCGGTAGGCACGCTCCACGTTGATTACGTTCAGCACCCTTACAGGAGGTCATACTACATCTACGGCGAAAAGGGCACGGTGGAATGGGATTTCAGTCAGAGAAGAATATCCGTCTATAAATACAAAACTAAGAAATGGGAACATATCAAAGAACCCGGAAAATACGATCTTAACCGGATGTATGTTGAAGAAGCGAGGCATTTTATCGACGTTATCGGTAAAGGTAAAAAGCCCGCCACCGGCATCGAAGAAGGGCGCGAACTGGTCAGAATAATCGAAAAGGCAAAAAAATCCAAAGGAAGAACGGTGAAGCTATGAAGATTACCGCGATAATACAGGCAAGGATGGGCGCGAGCAGGCTCCCCGGCAAGGTTCTGATGGATATGGTCGGGAAAACGGTGCTCGAGAGGGTCATCGAGAGGGTAAAACTCTCGAAAATGGTCAATGAAGTGGTAGTCGCCACAACGGTGAACGAAAAGGACAGGAAGATAATCGCGCTCTGCGGAAAAATAGGCGTGCCGTGCTTCCCCGGTTCGGAAGACGACGTGCTGGACAGGTTTTATCAGGCAGCGAAGTCGTACGGGCCGGATCATATAGTCCGCATAACGTCCGATTGCCCGTTAATGGATTCTCATATCATTGACGACGTGGTTAGGCTTCATCTGGCAGAAAAATCGGATTATACCTCAAACACGCTTGAAGAAACATACCCTGACGGGGAGGATGTTGAGATATTTACCTTCAATGCGCTTGAAAAGGCGTGGCGTGAAGCGAAGCTCCAGTCGGAAAGGGAACATGTAACGCCTTATATCTGGAAAAATAGCAGCGTATTTAAACTATCCGTCAAAAAGAACGAAATAAACCTTTCGGGGAAACGTTGGACGCTCGATGAAGAACGGGATTACGCATTTATAAAAAGAATTTACGAAGAATTGTATCCCGGCAACCCGAATTTCGGCATAAAAGAGATAGCAGAATATATCAAAAATAACAAGAACGTGGAGTCCATTAACAGCGAGATAAAGCGGAACGAAGGCTATGAAAAATCCATAAGGAACGATAAAGTAATAAAATGAAAAAAACAATCTTTGGAAGATCTCAGAAACTGTACAAGAAGGCTAAGAAACTGATACCCGGCGGGACGCAGCTGTTGTCGAAACGTCCGGAAATGCACCTTCCTGAATATTGGCCGGCGTACTACAGCAGGGCTAAGGGCTGCGAGGTGTGGGATCTGGACGGCAAAAAGTACGTGGACATGAGCTACATGGGCATTGGTTCGTGCCTTATTGGTTATGCAGATGACGATATTAATAGAGCGGTTAAATCTGCGGTTGAAAAGGGTTCCATGAATACATTGAACGCCCCAGAAGAAGTGGAACTGGCGGAATTGCTGATGAAGCTTCATCCCTGGGCCCGGATGGTGCGTTACGCGCGTTCCGGCGGCGAAGCGATGTCGCAGGCCGTCAGGATAGCGAGGGCGAAGACCGGCAGGGACATTGTGCTTTTTTGCGGTTATCACGGCTGGCACGACTGGTACCTTTCCTCGAACCTGGCGGACAGAAAATCGCTCGACGGGCATTTACTGCCGGGATTGAGCCCGCACGGGGTACCGAGGGCTCTCAAGGGGACGTCATACCCGTTTAATTACAATAATACGAAGCAGTTCCTGGGGTTGATGCGGAAATACGGAAAAAACACGGGAGCTGTGATTCTTGAATCAATAAGGAATTCCGAGCCTGAAAAGGAATTCGTGACAACGATAAGGCGTGAAACAAAGAAACGCGGTATAGTGCTGATAGTCGATGAGATAACGGCCGGATTCCGGCTGAACGCCGGCGGGGCGCACATGTTGTACGGGCTTAAACCCGACATTGCCGTGTTCGCGAAGGGCATCTCGAACGGCTTTCCCATGGCCGCGATACTCGGCACGGGCAAGGTAATGGAAGTGGCACAGGGCACGTTCATAAGCAGCACGTACTGGACGGACAGGATAGGTCCGTCGGCTGCGGTGGCGACAATAAAAAAGTTTATGAAGTTTAAAGTGCATAAACACCTTGTAAAGATGGGGAAGATGGTGCAAAATGGATGGCAGAAGCTGGCAAGAGACAACGGTTTGGAAATACACGTCGGCGGTATGTATCCTCTCGGCCATTTTTCTTTCACACATAAAAAACCCCTGGTGTTGAAGACGCTCTTCACGCAATTCATGCTGGTGGAAGGTATTTTGGCAACAACCGCGTTTTATGCCTCGTATGCCCACAAGGAAAAACACGTCAGAAAATACCTTGAGGCCGTCAATAGGGCATTCAGGTTCATTTCGAAAGCGGTGAAAACCGGGAAACCGGAAAAATTTCTCGCGGGACCCGTGTGCCATTCGGGTTTCAAAAGGCTTACTTGAACATGATTAAACTTTCGGACTATGTTGTCAAATTCCTGGTAAGGCGCGGCATAAAAGACGTGTTCATGGTTTCGGGCGGCGGCATAATGCATCTTGTCGAGTCCGCCGGTTCAAACAGAAACATCAGGTATTTCTGCAATTACAATGAGCAGGCGACGACGTACTGCTGCGAGGGCTACGCCCGCGCAGGGAAAGGCGTTTCCGCGTGTATCGTAACGACAGGCCCAGGCAGCACAAACGCAGTTTCCGGCGTGGCGGGAGCGTGGGTCGATTCCGTGCCGATGCTCGTTATTTCGGGACAGATAAAGAGAGAACTGATAGCGGACTATAAAAAACTGCGCCAGATAGGCGAGCAGGAAATAAATATAATTGATATCGTAAAACCGGTAACAAAGTACGCGGTGACGGTGGACGATCCCCGTAACATTAAATTCGAGCTTGAAAAGGCGTATTATATCGCGGCTTCCGGCCGGCCCGGCCCGGTCTGGGTGAATATTCCGCTTGATGTTCAGGGCGCCATGATAGATGAAAGAAAGCTTAGATCCTATGTGCCGGAAAAACCACGTAAAAATAAGCAGCTTAAACGCTTGGTAGCGAGGATTGTCGGTACGCTTAAGGCTGCGAAAAGGCCGGTTTTGTTATGTGGCCATGGCATCAAGCTGTCAGGTGCCCGAGAACTTATTTTGAGAATCATCGAAAAAAACGTGATCCCCGTGCTTTTATCGTTCAACGGGATGGATCTCGTGCCCGACATCCATCCGATGTTCATGGGAAAACCCGGGATTATCGGCCAAAGGAGGGCGAATTTCGTGCTTCAGAACGCCGACTGCGTCCTTTGTATCGGTACCAGGTTGAACATGAAAATAGTGGGCTATAACTACAAGGACGTGATGAAAAATGCGAAAAAGATAGTGGTTGATATCGATAGGAATGAGCTTGAAAAAAGCACGATAAAGCCCGATATGCGGGTAAAGGCGGATGCCCGTGAGTTCCTCGAGGAATTCCTCAGGCAGACTAAAATGAACAGAATAACAGCGCCGCGGAAGTGGATAGAAGCATGTAAGAAATGGAAAACCAGATACCCGAATATGACAAGCGATTATTTCAAGGACAAGAAGCACGTGAACACGTATGCTTTCTATGATGTTTTATCGGACGTGCTGAAAAAAAACGACGTCGTTGTTTCAGCAAACGCCCTGGCGGCTCTGTGCCTTTATCAGGCGTTCAGGGTTAAAAAAGGGCAGGCCGCTTTCACGAACAACGGATACGGTGCTATGGGTTGGGGGCTTCCGGCCGCGATAGGCGCCTGCGTAGCCCGAAAAGCCAGGCGTGTTGTATGCGTAGAAGGCGACGGAAGCTTGTGCATGAACATACAGGAACTTGGTATGCTCAAGCAGTACAGACTGCCCGTGAAGGTGTTCGTTTTTAACAACTCAGGATACACGTCAATACGCCTTACCCAGGACAATTTCTTTAATGGTCACTACGTAGGTTCGGATGAGCATTCGGGGGTCAATAATCCGGATTACAGAGCGATCGCAGATGCTTATGGTTTGCGCTATCTGCTCATTAGAACGAACAACGAGCTCAAAAAAGCGATAAAGAAAGCCGTTTCCTTGAAAGGCCCAGCACTCTGCGAAGTCCGAGTGTCTCCGAAACAGGGGATATCTCCGAAAACGATGGCGTACAGAAAAAAGGACGGGAGTTTTGAATCCCGGCCCTTGGAAGACATGTATCCGTTTTTATCCAGAAAAGAGCTGAAGGAAAATATGCAGGTATCAGAGGAAACCTATGAAAAAAAGCAGTGACGTTTTTGAAAACCTGTTCATTTTTGAAATGGCGAACAATCACATGGGCGATGTTGAGCACGGCCTCAGGATAATCAGGGATGTTCATGCCGTATGCAGGAAGTATAGTTTTCAGTTCGCCTTCAAATTCCAGTACCGCGACCTGGATACTTTTATCCACCCGGATTATAAGGATAAGCATGAGTATAAGTATGTAAAAAGGTTCTCGGAAACGCGTATAAGCGAAGATGATTTCAAAAAACTCAAAACCGAAGCCGAAAAACTGGGATTTTTAACGGTATGCACGCCTTTTGACGAAAATTCGGTTGATGCAATAATGCGGCATAAATATGACATTATCAAAATAGCCAGCTGTTCTTTCACTGATTGGCCTTTGCTTGAATGCATAGCAAAAACCGACAAACCTATAATAGCTTCGACAGCCGGAGCGAGTGTTGAAGATATCGACAAAGTAGTCAGCTTTTTCCTCCACAGGGACAAGAAATTCGCGCTTATGCACTGCGTGGCGGAATATCCGACAAAAAACGAGAATCTTCAGCTAAACCAGATAGACTTGCTGAAAATAAGGTATCCGCAGGTGGTTTTGGGGTATTCAACACATGAAAAACCGGATAATTACGAAGGAATCAAGATAGCCGTGGCAAAAAGGGCTTCCATCTTCGAGAAGCACGTGGGTGTAAAAACCGACAAATACGGCACGAACGACTATTCGGCCACGCCCGAGCAGCTGGATAAATGGCTTAGCGCGGCAAAAACGGCGTTCACGTTATGCGGTGTCGCCGGAAAAAGGATGAAATTTACGAATGATGAGCTTGCGAGCCTGAAGTCACTGGGAAGAGGGGTTTTCTCAAAACGCGCCATTAAGAAAGGGGAACAAATACATCTGGCTGACACGTTCCTCGCCATACCGACAAAAGAGGGCCAGTTGATCGCCAATGACTTGTCAAAATACGTCGAAATATACGCGACAGAGAACATAGAAAAAGGCTCGCATATTATGTCCGCAAACACGAAACTCATGGACAACAGGGAGAAAGTGTATAAAATAGTGCTGGCGGTAAAAGATGTTATTGATAAAAGCGGGATACTGGTTTCAAGCAGGCTGGACCTTGAGATATCGCACCATTTCGGCATAGACAGGTTTTTTGAATACGGCTGCACGCTGATAAATATAATAAACCGCGGTTACTGCAAGAAATTGATAGTCGTTGTGCCCGGGCAAAAGCATCCCGAGCAGCATCACAAGGTGAAGGAAGAGACGTTCCACGTGCTTTACGGGGATATAATACTTGAGCTAGACGGCAAGAAAAGGGATTTAAAACCGGGAGAGATAATCACGATAGAAAAGGGCGTGAAGCACATGTTTTCAAGCAAGAACGGGGCGATAATAGAGGAGATATCTTCGACCCATTTCACCGAGGATTCGTACTATACTGACCCCGGGATAGCGAAGAACAAGAACAGGAAGACTATCATAACACACTGGATGAACGTCTGAAACAAAGGGAGCCGTTGATGAACACTGGCAAAATTACCACTGAAGAATCAAGCAGAAGAAATAAGCTTAAGGAAGAAAAGCCTTTGGTTTATGAGAAAATAATGAAATTTGACGAAAAGTACAAGAGAGGGGAAAGTATTGCTATCATTCAATTCCAATATAATTATACCTGCAATTTCAAGTGCGTCCATTGTTCGATAAGGGGGTTCCAGGGTAAAAAAGACGCGAGGCAGTTGACCATCCCAGACGTGAAGCACCTGTTCGAGCAGGCGGATGAATTGGGGCTTGCCCGCGTGACGATCACCGGAGGGGAACCGCTTGTATTTAAGGACTTTGACGAGCTGGTAGAGGCCATAAACCCGCAAAAATTCTATATTAACTGCGATTCAAACGGATGGCTGCTCGATGAGAAAAAAGCAAAACATCTTAAGAAGATCGGTGTTGACAGGGTTCAGCTGAGCATTGACAGCCTTGATGCAAAGGGGCATGATGATTTCAGAAGAGCCCCCGGATCTTTTGACAGGGCCATAAAGTCGATTGATGCCGTTTTAAATGCCGGTTTGGGCATATTTATCCAGACGGTTGTAACAAAACAAAGACTGAGAACGGAAGAATTCATAAAATTCATAGAATATTTCAACAAAATGGGGATAGGGGTTTTCGTTACCTACGCGAAGCCCGTGGGTTCGTGGGAAGGCAACTTTGACGTGTTGGTGGACAAGGACGACATGGAATACATGCGGGAGCTTGAGAAGAAATACAGGGTGTTCACGCATCTGACGCCCGCGTACGGGCTCAACATGGGTTGCATAGCGGTAAAGGGGATGTTTTCCGTTACGCAGTACGGCGATGTGCTGCCATGTCCCTACATACACGCCTCGATAGGCAACGTTTTGAACGAGCCGCTAAAGGATATCATTAAAAGAGGATTCGATATTAAGTATTTCGGAGAGCACGTCGATACGTGTTTGATAGCCGAAGACAGGGACTTCATAAAGAAATACATAGCAGGCAGGATTTACGGCAAGCCGCTGCCCGTGCCGTGTGAACAGGTGTTTTTGGAAGAGGACAGGACGAAAAAACCGTTCAATAGAGGTATTTAATTTGGACAAAATACTGTTCATCATTCCTCCCAATATAAGCTACGGTAATTACGTCAATCCTTCGTTCAGCGAGCGGATAGTGGCGAAAAAGACCGGTAATTACGGAAGCGTAGTAACCGATATGCCTTTGGGGCTGCTTTCGATAAGCGCGTATCTTAAGAAAAACATAAAAATTGAAACGAAGATAATAGATTTCAATATAGTATTGAATAAGATGGACTCGTTCAAGTATGATTCTTTTGGTGCGTTGTTCGCTGAGTATCTTTCAAGGAAAGATATTGTGGATTACAATCCTGACGTAATTGGCATTTCAACGTTGTTTACGCCCGCGTATTCAAATATGATTGACGTGGCGGAGGTCTCAAGGAAGCTTTTTTCCAAGGCGTTGATTTTGGCCGGCGGCGGGGTGCCTACGAACATGTATGGGGATATATTAAAGACTTGCACTGCGTTTGACGCGATCTGCTACGGCGAAGGCGAAAAACCAATGCTCGGACTGCTTAAATCGAGCAATAAGAAAGAGTACATTGATAAAAGTGTATCATGGATAACAAAGGATAAAGCTGAGAAAGAAACGAAATATCAGTACGATTTTATACAAGATCTTGACGATATTCCATTTCTGGACTACGGCATAATAAATACGGAAGACTATTACATAAATCCTCTTTTATCTTTATTTCCTCTCGCGCCGCAGGATAAAAAAAGCATGTCCGTGATTACGTCAAGAGGGTGCCCTCACAGGTGCAGTTTCTGCTCGTCCCATACTGTGCATGGCAGGCAGATGCGATACCATAGCATTGCAAGAATAAGGGAAGATTTCAGGAAACTGAAGGAAAAATATGGGGCGGAAGTGGTAGTATTTTTTGATGACCACTTAATGTCAGACAGAGAAAGAGTATTTGACATAATAAAAACGATGTACGATCTGAAGCTGACCGCATTCTTCCCGTCTTCGCTTGCTTTGTATATGCTGGACAGGAAGGTGTTGGAAGCGTTGAAAGGCATTGACACACATCACCTTATACTTTCGGTGGAATCGGGAAGCAACAGGGTTTTGAAGGAAATAATGCACAAATCGCTCAATCTGGATATCGTAAGCAGGGTTATATCGGACTGCAGGAACATTGGCATCGCTACAGATGTATCGATACTTATTGGGCTGCCGGGAGAAACGAAAAAGGACATAGAGGATACCAGGGAGTACTTGAAAACGCTGAACGCTACGTGGTACAGGATAAGCGTGGCGACACCTCTTTTAGGTAGTGAAATGCTTGATATATGCCTGAAAAAGAATTATCTGAAGGGCGATTACATGAGTTGCGATTTCAAGCGGGCGATTGTCGAAACGGAAGATTTCACTACCGAATACATACAGGAAAAGGCGTATTTGCTGAACCTTGAGTTGAATTTCGTGGAAAACAGCGATATGAAACTGGGAGACTTTAAAACGGCATTGAAGGAATTTGAAAACGTCATAAGGGTCAAGAATGACCACGCGCTCGCGTATTACTTTGCAGCAAAATGCTATGACAAATTGAATGATAATGGAAAATACGGCGAATATAAAGAGAGATACAATGAAATTATAGGAAATTCGATGAGATGGAAGGATTATTCCGAACAATTTAATTTAGCGCCATTAAAATGAAAAAAAGCAGCAATTTTAGAAAAGCTATAAAAATCCTTGAAAAGTTCGTGCCCGATCCATCGGCAGGATTGCCTGAAGATTTGTTCTATTACGTGAGCAGCGTAACGCCGCTTGTGAACGTCGATTTATTGATAAAGGATGAGAAAGGCAGGACTTTGCTTGCCTGGCGGGACGATAAATGGTGCGGCAGGGGATGGCATGTCCCGGGCGGGATAATAAGGTTCAAAGAGTCGTTTGAATCCCGAATAAGGAAGGTCGCAAGGAATGAAATAGGCGTTAACGTCAAATACGATAAAATGCCGGCAGCGATAAACCAGATAGTACTTCCCAGACGCGACATAAGAGGGCATTTTATTTCGGTATTGTACAAGTGCAGTCTTTCGGGCAAATTTAAACCGAAAAACAAAGCTCTCGGAGAAAGGAACAGAGGCTTCCTGAAATGGCACGATAAATGCCCTGAGGATCTGTTGAAACACCACGTCATATATAGGAAGCTAATTAATTCGAAGTAGCATCGTGAGGTCAAATTGAAGGCTAAAATAATAAGCGGCCAATCACCGGGAGGAAAGAGGGAAAAATTAGCGGACCGAATACCGCTGGATACTCCGTTCGTTGTCCAGATATTCCCCGTTTACGCGTGCAATTTCAAGTGCGGATACTGCATATTTTCAATAGAGAAATCAAAAAGGCATTTTATTTCGGACACAACAAGTATGGACATCGAACTGTATAAAAAATCCATAGATGAGATGGCGGGGTTCAAAGAGAAAATAAAGGTGCTGCGGATAGTGGGCAAAGGCGAGCCGCTCCTGCATAAAAATATAGTGCAGATGGTGGAATACGCGGTTTCAAAGGGGGTTGCGAACAAGGTGGAGATACTGACAAACGCCGCGCTTTTGACCCCGGAAATGTCGGATTCGCTGATATCGGCCGGCCTAAACAGGCTGGTTGTTTCGGTCCAGGGCACTTCAAAAGAGAAGTACAGGAAAGTCTGCGGCGTCGAGATAGATTTCGAAAAGTTTATAGAAAATATAAAATATTTCTACGAGCGCAAGAAAGGCACTGAGGTTTACGTAAAAATTGTTGATACCGCCCTCGAAAACAAGGAAGACGAGAAGAAGTTTTACGATATATACGGGGATATCTGCGATACTATGGCTGTCGAATATACGGTACCGATCCACGCAGGTATCGAGTACGGCAGCGATGTAAAGGAAAAGAAAGTCACGCAGTTTGGTATGCCGGTTTCGGAGGTCAGCGTGTGCCCCCAGCCGTTTTTCACGATGCAGATTAATCCGGACGGCAAGGTAGTACCGTGCTACTCGTTCGAATACCCCAGGATAATAGGGGACGTGAACAAGCAGTCCGCCAGGGAGATATGGAACGGCGCGGAATTCGTAAAATTCAGGAAAGATATGCTCGACGGCATAAAAAAAGCCGGGAAAACATGCGAGAACTGCGAGATAATCAAGTACCGTTTGTTCCCGGAAGACGATCTGCGAAACGACATGGACAGAATCAAAAGGCACTACAAATAGCGAGAGGACAATGAAGAGAAACTGTCCAATATGCGGCGGAGATGAAAAGGAACTGCTCTACAGGCAGAATTTCGGGAGCAAGGCCATTGCCTTGATGGAAGGCTACGACGTGGCCGCCTGCGACAGATGCGGGTTCGTGTTCGCGGACAATATACCTTCGCAGGAAGAGTTCAATAAATACTACGAGGAAATGTCGAAATACGAGTTCAATTACTCCGACGGTGTCGTTTCAAAGGAGTACGTGGCGCATTTTCAGAAGATAGTGGATTTCATAAGGCCTTTTTTGAAGGATAAAAATGCAAACATACTGGATATGGGGTGTTCGACCGGCTGCCTCCTATCGCTGTTCAAAAAAGAAGGGTACGGCAATCTCCTGGGAGTTGATCCATCACCTTCATGCGCGAAAACCGTGAAGGAAGTATACGGTATCGAGGCAGTGGCCGACAACATAGCCAATTTCGACAAAGGGGAAAGATATGATTTGATTGTATTGTCAGCCGTTTTGGAGCATTTGGTGGATTTCAGCGAGGCAATGCTGAAGATAAAATCTCTTTTGAAGGAGAACGGCCTTCTTTTTATTGAGGTCCCGGACGCGTCAAGGTTCAACTCATACATATACACGGCGTTCCAGCAGTTCAGTATCGAGCATATTAACTATTTTTCAGAATATTCGGTAAAAAACCTGCTGTCGAGTTATTCTCTTGAAACGGTGAAGGTCCAGGAAAGCGAGAACAGGATCAATCAGACCGTTGACCCGGACCTGTTCATTGTTTCG
Organism: Endomicrobiales bacterium; assembly: GCA_016930715.1. Taxonomy (GTDB): domain Bacteria; phylum Elusimicrobiota; class Endomicrobiia; order Endomicrobiales; family JAFGGC01; genus JAFGGC01. The sequence goes on along the minus strand of JAFGGC010000039.1, from coordinate 3,051 downwards.
AGGCGCAAGGAAACAGTCGGGTCTAAAATGGCAAAAGATGAAATAACCAAGAAGAGCCTGGAAGATTACATAGAAAAGTGCGGTAAAATAGATATCGCAGTAAAAAAAACGATAAGCGAAAGAATAGGCAAAAAGGACAGGATAATCATCTGGGGAGTCGGTACTCACACGCAGATGCTTGTGGGGTCAGGACTGGACCTGTCAAAAGTGCTCTACTTCGTGGATTCGAACGCCAGGTATAAGGGTAAGAAAATAAACGGCATAGAAGTAAAACTGCCCGCCGATATCAGAGAAAACGTGCCGATACTCATATCGACGTATTCGTACCAGGAAGAGGTAATAAGGCAGATAAAGGAGAAACTTGGGCTGAAGAACGAAATAATAAGGATATACGATAAATAAAGGTGCGCGGGTAAATGAATAGAATTGTCAGAGAAGACTTGGAGTCGATAACGAGCAGCGACCTGGACTGGGGCAAGTTCAAGGACAGCTCCATTCTGATATCCGGGGCGAACGGAATGCTAGGCTCGTACATGGCGTACGCTTTTATGCATTTGAACGAAAAAAACGCCGGTATGAACATAAAAGTATACGCTCTTGCAAGAAATGAGGACAGGGCCAGGGAGAGATTCTCGGACCACCTTAAAAGCCCGCTCTTTAAGATAATACAGGGAAATGTCGAAGACAAGATCAGAATAAAAGGAAATTTAGACTATATAATCCACGCGGCAAGCCCGGCGAGTTCGCAGTTTTACGGCACGGACCCCGCCGGCGTTATTAGGCCTAACGTGCTGGGCACGATAAATCTGCTTGAAATGGCCAGAGAAAAGAAATCAAAGGGTTTTCTGTTCTTCAGCAGCGGGGAAGTCTGCGGTGCCGTGAACAAGGAATCGATTGACGAGACGGTCGCGGGCTACATGGACCCGACCGATATAAGGAACTGTTACGGCGAGAGCAAGCGCATGGCTGAAAACATCTGCAAATGCTGGAACCATCAGTATAAAGTGCCTACGTTCGTCGTCAGGCCGGACCACACGTACGGGCCCACAATGGACCTTAAAAATGACAGGCGGGTATTTTCGGAATTCGTATCCGACGCGGTAAATAACAGGAACATAACGTTAAAAAGCGACGGTTTGGCGGTAAGGACGTTCTGCTACATAAGCGACGCGACTGATGGTTTTTTCAGAGTTCTGCTGAAGGGTGAACCGGGGGAAAGTTATAACGTGAGCAATAAAGAAGGCAGGATATCGATAGGAAAACTTGCCGAGATGATAGTGTCATTGTGTCCCGAGAAGAAAATGAAAGTCGCCTGCGAAAAACGTCAAGAGAACAGCGGCTATCTGGAGAATAAGGACAGGATAAGGCCGTCGTTATCAACAAATAAAATTGAGAAATTGGGTTACAGGTGCAAGGTCGGTATTAAAGAAGGATTTCGCAGGACAATAGAAAGTTTTGCATTAAAAGGGTAAAGAGATGATAAAGGAAACAAGAAAAGAGTATCTGGAGAACAAGTGCGACAAGTTCGAATACATGGGGCGCATGCATTCGGTGCATAAAATACTTTACGAATACGCAGACTATATAAAGAACACGGACGCGGTTGACATAACCATCAGGGGAGAGGAAGTGTACTACACATTCCTGAGCGGTGGGACAGAGATCAAGATGGTCTGCATCCCCCACGATGTTACGTCGGTGCCTTTTACCTTCCTTGATTTCGGCTCGTACGAGAGAGACGAAACGGAATTCGTGATGGATCTTGTAAAGGAAAAGGACGTGGTCCTGGACATAGGGGCAAATCTGGGATGGTTCACGCTGAACTGGCTGAAAAGGTTCAAGAAAATTACCGTATTCTCATTTGAGCCCATGCCTGACACATATAAAAAGCTAGTTCAAAACCTAAAAATAAACGGTCACAAGACCAGGAACGCGTTTAATTACGGTTTATCGAACAGGAATACGGAAGCGGTTTTCTATTGGGACACGGAGCGCTGCGGCGCCTCAGCAATGGTTAATCTGCGAGATACAGATAAAACAGTCAGGATTAAATGCAAGGTCAAGAGGCTTGATGATGTATTCCTGAAACTTGGTGTAAAGAAGCTGGATTTCATAAAGTGCGACGTGGAAGGCGCGGAGAAGCTCGTGTTTGACGGCGGCAAGAACACGATTAGCAAATACAAACCGGTAATATTCACGGAGATGCTCAGAAAGTGGTCAAAAAAGTTCAACTATCATCCGAACGATATAATTCAAATGATGGCGGGGATGGGCTACAGCTGCTACGTGATAGTAGGAAGGAAGCTAAAGGAATTCGGAAAGGTGACGGAAGATACGGTAGAAACGAATTACTTGTTTTTAGACAAAATAAAACATGCCAAAATATTGTCCAAATACGGGAGGAAGTAATGAAGCTGATAACAGTGTTCACGCCGTGTTATAACGAAGAGGAGAACATTGCTGAGCTTTATGAAAAGGTGAAGGAAGTGATAACTGCTATAGGGAAGTATTCGTATGAGCATATATTCATAGATAATTCTTCAACGGACGAAACTTTAGGAATTCTGAGGGAAATAGCGAAGAAAGACAGGAACGTGAAGGTCATAGTGAATGCGAACAACTACGGATGGATAAGGTCGCCCTTCCACGGGATGCTACAAGGCAAAGGGGACGCGGTTATATGCATGTCAGCGGATTTGCAGGACCCGCCGGAAGTGATTGGAGAATTCATAAAAAAATGGGAAGAAGGCTACAGTATCGTAGCGGGAGTGAAGGCAAAAACCAGGGAAAACATGCTGGTGGCGGCGGCGCGGAAGATATACTATAAGATGATATCGCAGTTATCGGCCATCAATCAGATAGACAATTTCACGGGATTCGGACTCTACGACAAAAGTTTTATCGAGGTGCTTAAGAAGCTCGAAGAGCCGTATCCATATTTCAGGGGCCTTGTTTCGGAATTGGGTATAATACTCGGGAAAAACTGGGCCACAATTTAGGCTGAAATAAGGTGTAAAAAGCAGTATAATGAAGCCTAAACAGGAGGCCCGG
>JAFGGC010000038.1 GCA_016930715.1 Endomicrobiales bacterium | reverse complement strand
TTGCCGTTCACCGGGTTCACGGCGCCGACTCCTTCGAGCTTCAACCCCGTTTTTTCCCTTTCTCCCGTCCTTTCGATGCTTGATTTGCCGGCCGCTTCACGAACGTACCCTCGTACCTCGTCCGCGTTCCTGATCCTTGCTTCGAGTTTCGGCATTATTCCGTGTTCGGGCGCGAGCACCATGAACGTCGCGCCGAAAAGGGTGTCGGGTCTGGTCGTGAAGATCTCTATATCGTTTTCGAATTTGCCGTCGTCCGACACTATCCTGAACTTCACTTCCGCGCCGACGGACCTGCCTATCCAGTTCTTCTGCATCGCGAGGACTTCCTGCGGCCATCCTTTTTCCAGCTCTTCGTGGCCTTTGAGAAGCTCCTCGGCGTAATCGGTAATCTTGAGGAACCACTGTTCAAGCTCCTTGTTCTCCACGATTGAATCGCACCGCCAGCACCGGCCCTGATTTACCTGCTCGTTGGCAAGCACCGTGGCGCACGACGGGCACCAGTTGACCGCGGCTTTCCTGCGCAGGACAAGGCCCTTCTCCCACATTTTTATGAAAAACCACTGGTTCCACCGGTAATACTCCGGGTCGCAGGTCGCCAGTTCCCTCGACCAGTCGTACGATATGCCGAGGGCCTTCAGCTGCTCGCCCATCTGCCTGATGTTTTCCCTCGTCCACGCGGAAGGGCTGGTCCTGTTCTTTATCGCGGCGTTTTCCGCCGGGAGGCCGAAGGCGTCCCATCCGATCGGATGCAGCACGCTGCGGCCGGACATCCTGTAAAAACGCGCGAACACGTCCCCTATCGAATAGTTGCGGACGTGGCCCATGTGCAGTTTCCCCGAGGGATACGGGAACATCACGAGGCAGTAATACTTGGGCTTTGAACCAGAGCCGTCCGCCTCGAAAAGACGTTTTTCTTCCCAAGTCTTCTGCCATTTACTCTCGATATCGCTAAAGTTATAGGTGCTCATATTTTTAAAAATGATTGCGGTGATTATTCAAGGTGATTACACGGATTAAGTCTTGAATCTGCGTAATCTATTTTTTTAATCTGTGTAATCAGTCTGATGAGTTTTTCAGCAGACATTATTTTATTTTAAGGAGGCACTGCGTGGCTATATCCCTCATCTTCGGGTCTTTCATTAGTTCAAGAAGGACCGGGACCGCGGGTCTTCCTATGTTGCCGAGGGCTTCGCAGGAGTATTTACGCACCAGCTCGTTCTCGTCTTTAGCGGCACTTTTGAGCGCCGATATCGCCCTTTTGTCCCTTATGCATCCGAGCGATATGGCGACTCTCATACGCGTGTGCGAGCTCTTGTCTTCAAGGGCGCGCACGAGGGCCGGAACAGCCATCTTGTCCTTTAAAAATCCCAGCACGCCGGCCACGATTACCCTGACTTCTTCAGACGGGTCATCCATCGCCTGAATCAGGGGCGGAACGGCCTTTTTGCTGCCGATACTCCCAAGTCCCTGCGCGGCCTTCTGTCGCACTATTTCAAGGGGATCCCTGAGCATCTCTATGAGAGAATCTATGAAATCCTTTTTCCTGAGGTGTCCGGCAAGCCCGATGCTTATCGCCCTGACCAGGGGGTCCGGGTCCTTCATTGACACGACTATGGATTTAACTATGTTTTCCGGAGTGGGCGAAAGAGGGTCATTCGGGTCTATCCCCTTGCGCGAACCTCCGAATAATGATTTAAAAAAATCAAAAAAACTCATAATCTCCCTATAAAACCATCCAGCAAGAAATGGATCCCCGCCAGTGATCCCCGATTATGACTTTCGGGGACAAGCTTCGGGGATGACTCTGCAACCGCGGAGTCACTTTACCTTCATCAGCGCCTGCGCCGCGTGAGACCTCACCTTTTCGTCTTTAAGCGCCATAAGAAGAGCCGGTATCGCCAGCCTGCCGATCTGCCCCAACGCCTCAACGGCGTATTTCCTCACGAACTCGTTAGAGTCTTTTGTCGCGTTATATAACGGCCTTACCGCCTGCGGGTCCCCAATTATCCCGAGAGAAACCGCGGATTTCATTCTAGCCTGAGGGCTCTGGTCGCCCAGAGCCGCGATAAGCGCCGGGACAGCCATTCTGTCCCGTATGTGGCCGAGAACCCCGGCGACTGTCACCCGCACCTCTTCCGATTCGTCGTTCAATGCCTTGATAAGGGCCGGCACCGCGGACTTGTCGCCTATGTGCCCAAGCGACACGGCCGCCTTCTCGCGAACGAGCTTGGAATAGTCCGTAAGAAGCATTATGAGGTTGGAAACCGCCTTTTTCTCCCTGATCCTGCCGAGCACTTCGATCGAAACCGAACGCACGTAGGGATCGGAATCCTTCAGCGATTCTATGAGGGCGGGCGTGGTCTGCTTTCGGTAATTTTCGTCTTTCAGGGTTTTTTTAGGGGGAGGCGCCGAGGAAGGCTCAATGGCCCTCGGCTCTATCTTTATCCGCGTGCCTTTCTTGAAAAAAGATTTCGGTAGCTTTATCTGCATGTTATTAACACCGATTACACAGATTTTTAACGGAGATTACACAGACAAGGCCTTAATCCGTGAAATCGAATTTCGTAATCTGTGTAATCAAAGAGCCTTTTTTAGCCAGAGGAAATGCTCGACGTTGCCCTTTGGGCCTTTCACCTTCGAATCAACGCCGGAAACCACCGTCAGACCGAGAGCTTCGGAAAAATCGGCTATCTTCTTTATCGCTTTCCGCCTGACTTTTTCGTCCCTGACCACGCCTTTCCTGAGATCCGCCGGCGAGGACTCGAACTGGGGCTTTACCATCGCTATGAGGTCCGCCCCGGCTTTCATGCAGGCAACGGCAGGAGGCAGTATCCTTTCAAGCGATATGAAGGACACGTCAATTGTACAAAATTCAATGCTGCCTTTCAAGTTTTCATCTGAAAAATAGCGGAAATTCACACCTTCGATACTTTTTACCCTTGGATCGCTTTTAAGGGAAGGATGCAGCTGCCCGCGGCCAACATCCACCGCGTATACCTTCCTGGCCCCGTTTTTTAACATGTAGTCCGTGAACCCGCCGGTGGAAGCGCCTATGTCCATGCAAATCTTGTCTCCGCACGGCGCATTGAAGCTTTTCATCGCGGACTCAAGCTTGAGCCCCCCGCGCGAAACATACGGCATTCTTTCTTTCAGGGTTATACTTGAACCGGCGCGGACCGCGTGCCCGGCCTTGGTCCTGACAACTCCGTCCACCAAAACGGAACCTGAAATTATCAGCGCCTGGGCCTTCGCCCTTGTTTCGGCAAGCCCGTTGTCAACGAGCATAATATCAAGCCTGGTTTTAGGTTGTTTCACGGTATGTTTGCCCCGTCAGAGACACCCATTCGGGGTCAAATTTCACAAATATTGGGACGCATGAAAAATCAGAAAGTCGTTGATAAAACATCAAATAACATGGTCGGCGATAGACGACCTGTCTCTAACGAGGTTTCATCCAGTCTTTTATCTTTTTGGCTATTTTTTCAGCCGTCAGGCCGTATCTGTCCCTCAGGACCGCCGGACTGCCGTGTTCTATGTATTTATCCGGAAGCGATATGCTCAAAACATCCGTTTTTTCGGCCCCCGCCAGGAACTCGGAAACAGCCCCGAACAGACCGCCGACGGCGGTGTTCTCCTCGACCACCGCGAAACAGCCGCATTTTTTCGCAAGCGAGCCGATTAGCGACGCGTCAAAAGGTTTCAGGTAGCGCATGTTGACGACACCCGCGCTTATCCCCGCTTTCGCGAGCTCCTGCGCCGCTTTCATCGAAGGATGCACGGTGTTGCCGACGGCGAGTATGTATATGTCCTTGCCTTCAGTCTTTACTTCGGCTTTCCCTTCCGGCAGTATCTTGTAATTCCTGTCGATCGCCACTCCGACACCCGAGCCCCTGGGGTATCTTATCGCGCACGGTTTTCCCAGGTTGACCGCGGTTTTCAGCATGTGGCACAGCTCGTTTTCGTCCGCCGGCGCCATGACGACAAGGTTCGGTACCAGCCTCAAGAACGACAGGTCAAAAGTGCCCTGGTGCGTGGGCCCGTCTTCACCGACTATACCGGCCCTGTCCACGCAGATGACAACCGGCAGGTTCTGCAGCGCTATGTCGTGTATTATCTGGTCGTAACCCCTTTGAAGAAATGTCGAATAGATGCACACCACGGGCCTTAAATTCTCGCAGGCAAGGCCCGCCGCGAACGTGAGCGCGTGGCCTTCGGCGATCCCGACGTCGAAGAACCTTGACGGGAACTCCTTCGCGAACTCGTCGAGCCCGGTACCTTCCGGCATCGCGGCCGTGATAGCCACGATCTTTTCGTCCTGCCTGGCAAGTTTGACTATCGCTTCGGAAAACACTTTCGTGTAGGCGGGCGGCCCGCTGGAGTGCTCGGCTTCGCCCGTTATGAGGTTGAACCTTCCGATGCCGTGGAACTTGACGGGTTCGCTTTCGGCCGGCCCGAAGCCCTTGCCCTTTTTCGTCAATATGTGCAGGAGCACGGGCCCTTTCAGCTGTTTTACCTTCTGGAGTATGTCAATCAGGCCGTACACGTCGTGCCCGTCGATCGGGCCGAGATACGCGAACCCCATCTCCTCGAACAGCATCCCTGGAAAAAGCAGCACCTTGAAACGCTTGGCGATCCTCAATATGGTGGAACCCCAGAAATGTATCCTTTTAAAAAACAGCTCAACCTTTTTCTCAAGAGTCTTGAGCATGCCGGCGGTCATTATCTTGGCGAGATACCCGGCTATGGCGCCGACCCTGTGGGATATGAACATCTCGTTGTCGTTTAGTATGACGAGTATGTCGGTACCGAGGTGCCCCGCGTTCTGGAGCCCCTCGAACGCGAGCCCTCCGGTCATGGTCCCGTCGCCTATCACCGCCACGACCTTGCTGGAGTCGCCTCGCATGTCTCTCGCAACGGCAAAACCCGTCGCGGCAGATATCGCCGTCGATGAATGCCCCACGCCGAAAATATCGTACTTGGATTCGCTCCTTTTCGGGAAACCGCTTATCCCCCCGAACGTGCGCAGCGTCTGGAATTTTTCGCGCCGTCCCGTCAGGAGCTTGTGGGCGTACGCCTGATGTCCCACGTCCCATATTACCTTGTCGTCAGGCACGTCAAACACGTAATGCAGAGCCATTGCAAGTTCTACCGTCCCGAGGCTCGAGGCCATATGCCCGCCGTTCTGCGAAACAGCCCTCACTATCTCCTCGCGTATCTCCGCGGCGAGCTGCGGCAGGAGCTCCCTTTTGATTATCTGCAGGTCCTTCGGGTTATTGATCTTCTCCAGTACGGACATTTCTTCATTCGCTCCTTGATATTATTCAGTGCTTTCTTTCTATGACGTAATCGGCAAGCTTGTCAAGCATTTGGGCTTTCTTGCCGAACACTTTCAATGATGACTTGGCTTTCCTTACGAGTCCGGCCGCCATTCTTTTCGATTCCCCGAGGCCGTACACGGCGGGAAACGTCAGTTTCCTGTTGTCCGCGTCGCTTCCTCTTTTGCCGAGAAGTTTCTTGTTACCTTCGATGTCAAGCACGTCATCTGCAATCTGAAATGCAAGCCCGATATTCCTTCCGTAACTATCGAGCGCGCGGACTTTTGCGTTCCCGGCTCCGGCAAGCACGGCACCCATCTTGAGGCAGGAACGTATCAACGCTCCCGTCTTGCGCTCGTGGATATGCTTTAGATCCCTGGCTGCCGCTTTTCTATTCCTTGAATTCCACTTCCCGGACTCCACCGTGTCCTTCATCTGCCCCTCAACCATACCCTCCGAACCCGCGCCTGCAGCCAGAATACTTCCGGCTTTCAGCGTTCTTTTCGGGTCTATGCCGTTTCTGAAACTGCAATCCGACAGTATCCGGAACGCGTCGGTAAGTAGCGCGTCGCCGGCCAGTATTGCGGCGGCTTCGCCGAATTTCCTGTGGCTGGTCGGCCTCCCCCGCCGGAGGTCGTCGTCATCCATTGCCGGCAGGTCGTCGTGTATGAGCGAATAAGTATGAATGAACTCGGCCGCGCACGCGGCTGGAATGACTTTTTCCGGATTCATATCGCAGAGCCGGGCCGCTTCCATCACCAGGACAGGCCTCAGGCGCTTTCCGCCGGCAAAAATGGAATAGCGCATTGCTTTTTTTATCAGGGCGCCTTTCCCGGAACAATATCTTTCGAGGGCCCTGTTGATTATCCGCGTGTTTTTTTGAAGCCAAGCGCTCAGTTCCATTAACGGCCCCTCTCCTCGAACCTTCTTATTTCGTCGGCTCTTCCGGAGGAATTCAAGGTTATCACGCAGCCCTGCATCACGCTCGCGCCTTTTGCCACGGAAAAATGCTGGGGTATCCCCGTGAGAAATTTCTTAAGCACGAGCTCCCTGTCCATCCCTATTACCCCTTCCGCCGGGCCCGTCATTCCGGCGTCCGTTATGAAAGCGGTGCCCGATGGCAGTACTTTCTCGTCGGCGGTCGGGACGTGCGTGTGCGTTCCCACAACGGCTGAAACCCTGCCGTCCATATACCATCCGAAAGCTATTTTTTCGGAGGTTATCTCGGCGTGAAAATCCACCAGTATGTTTTTTGCGGTTTTAGATATTTCAGGCAGTATCTCGTTCATCTTAACGAAAGGACAGTCTATGTGCGGCATATAAACCCTTCCCATCGCGTTGACCACGGCAACATTCTCGCCATTGCCTGCTTCATATATACCGTAACCGCGGCCGGGCACGTTCGCGGGATAGTTCACCGGCCGCAAAACGGCCGGATTTTCAAAAACCCTGTCGGTCTCCTTCCTGTCGAACGTGTGGTTACCGAGCGTGAGAACGTCAATGCCGAACGAAAGAAGTTCGTTCATCACCTGAGTCGTTATGCCCTTCCCGCCTGCCGCGTTTTCGGCGTTGGCTACGATAAAATCGGGCTTTTCCCGGTCTTTAAGCTCCGGAAGCTTTCTCGCGACCAGTTCCCTGCCCGGTTCGCCGACTATGTCGCCTATAAATAATATTTTCATAAACCTTGTTGATTACACAGATTCCATAAAGAGATTACACAGATACTTCAAAGTCTATGCCGTAATCGGTGTAATCGTAGTTAATAATCTGTGGAATCGTTTTATTTCGCCGTTTCCTGCGCCCGCACTTCCCGTATCACGGTCACTTTTATCTGCCCGGGATATTCCAGCTCCTGCTCGACCTTCTTGGCAATGTCGCGGGCAAGCACCTGCGCGCCCTTGTCATCGACGTCGTCGGGTTCGACGAGTATCCTTATCTCGCGGCCCGCCTGTATGGCGTAGGCGGAGGTGACACCACGGAAGGACATCGCAAGTTTTTCGAGCTTCTCAAGGCGCTTCAGGTAATGCTCTATCGACTCTCTTCTCGCGCCGGGCCTTGCGGCCGATATCGCGTCTGCGGCGGCTATCACGAACGCCTCGGGGCTTTTCGGTTCTTCAATGCCCTCGTGGTGAGACAGTATGGCGTTGATCATCTTCGGCGATTCGTTGTACTTCTTCGCTATGTCGGCCGATATCTGATGGTGCGTGCCTTCCACCTCGTGGTCCACGGCCTTTCCGAGGTCGTGCAGGAGCGCCGCCCTCTTGCAGAACGACACGTCAACCCCGAGTTCCCCCGCTATCGTTCCCGCCAGCCAGGTCACCTCAAGCGTGTGTTGCAGCTGGTTCTGGCCGTAGGACGTCCTGTATTTCAGTTTCCCTAGGAGTTTGAGTATTTCTGGGTTCAGGCCCGGAACGCCCGACTCCAGCGCCGCCTGCTCACCGGCTTCCTTGACGTTATTCTCCATCTCGCGCTTTACTTTTTCCACGACTTCCTCGATCCTCGCGGGATGTATCCTTCCGTCGGATATCAACCTCTCAAGTGCCACCTTCGCCGTCTCGCGCCTCACGCCGTCGAACGCGGATATGGTTATCGCCTCCGGCGTGTCGTCGATTATCAGGTCAACGCCCGTCGCCTGTTCGAACGCCCTGATGTTTCGGCCTTCCCTGCCTATTATCCTGCCTTTGATTTCCTCGTTGTTGATGGGGACTGAGGTGGTGGTGATGTCCGCCGTGTGCTCCGCGGCAACCTTCTGTATGGCGACCGAAAGTATCTCTTTTGCCTTCCTTTCGGCCTGCTCGCGCGCCTCGTTCTCTATTTTCTTGGACAGGAGCGCCGCGTCTTTTTTCGCTTCCTCCTCGAGAGAATGCATCAGTATCCTTTTGGCCTCCTCCGCCGTTATGCCGGCTATCTTGGCGAGCAGGTTTTTCTGTTCCTCCTTGGCGCGCGCCACTTCCCGTTCCTCGTTCTCCAGCGTCTTTTCCTTGGCCTGAATGCTCCTCTCCCTGTTCTGGAGGTCCCTTTCCTTTTTTTCTAGAAGGTCAAGTTTCTTGTCAAGGTTCTCTTCCCTCTGCGAAAGCCGCCGCTCGAGGTTCTGCACCTCCTGCCGGCGCTCCCGCGTCTCTTTATCAAAGTTGCGCCTTTCGCGCTCCATTATCTCCTTTACTTCAAGAAGCCCTTCCTTTTTCTTGGTTTCAGCGACGAGTTTTGCCTCCTCTATCAGCCGCTGAGCGGTCTGCTCGGCGGACTTCGCCTGAGATTTCGCGATGAACATCCGTATGAGGACACCTAAAACAATCCCCACCGCCAAAGCAATCGTCGCAAGCATAAAACCGTTCATTTATTGTCTCCTTTCCTTTTCCTGTTGATTTCCAAAACTCTCTTCTCGCTCACTATCATTCCTACCGGAACATCCGTGCTCTCCACCGGAAGCCTGTCCACTATCTGCATATCGTAGGCAAGCCCGATCCTTTTTTGCAGGGGTATGTTCCTGAGCCACCTGTCGTAGCAGCCTTTTCCGTATCCTATCCTGTGGCCGGAACGGTCGAAAGCCACCGCCGGGACTATGACGAGGTCTATCCTGTCCTTCTGAAAAACCTCGCACCTTCCGGGCACGGGTTCCCTTATGCCGTAAGACCCCTTTCGCAGGTCGCCGTCTATCGAGCGTATCCTCGCGCACGATATCGACGGCTTTTCCTCGTCCTCAACGAACGGGACTACCACGTTTTTTCCCGAGCGCCAGGCCCGTTCCATCATTCCCTCTGTCCTGACTTCGGAACCGTGCGTCACGTAGAACATCACCGTGCGCGCGCGGCGCCAGGCGCCTGTTTTCTCGAGTTTCTCCGCTATCAGGCCGCTTTTTTCCTTACGGGAAGCTTCGCTCAAATCATCCCTTCTGGTTCTTGCGGCCTTGCGCGTCCGCGCTTTTTTTTCTCCAGTTCTCAATCCTTTTCCTGATTTCAGCTTCATATCCCTGCCCGCCCGGGTCGTAAAAAACCGCCTTGTCCGGCATGTACTCCTGTTCGACGAAATTCGCCGGATAATCGTGCGGGTACTTGTATCCTTTTCCGTGCCCTCTTGCCTCGGAATCCATGTTGGGGTCCTTCAGATGGTCCGGCACGGGCCTCGTCTTTCCTTGAGCCACTTCTTTTTCGGCTTTTCTGAGCGCCGCGTAAGACGCGTTGGACTTCGGCGCGGTCGCGATATAAACCGCGGCCTGCGCCAGCGGTATCCTGGCCTCGGGCATCCCGACGAACTCCACGGCGTCAAGCGCCGCGCAGGCAAGCACGAGCGCGTTCGGGTCTGCGTTGCCGACGTCTTCAGAGGCGCATATCACTATCCTTCTTGCGACGAAACGCGGGTCCTCGCCGGCGGCGAGCATCTTGCTCATCCAGTAGAGCGCCGCGTCCGGGTCTGAACCCCTCATCGATTTGATGAACGCGGAGGCGTGGTCGTAGTGCTCGTCGCTTGATTTATCGTAAAGTATGAACTTTTTCTGGAGCGACTCCTCTGCGACCTTCACGTCGAAGTTAACGCATCCCCTCTGGTCGGGCCTGGTCGTCAAGACACCGATCTCCAGCGCGTTCAAAAGGCGCCTCGCGTCGCCTTCGCACGTCTTTATAAGGTGTTTCCGCGCGTCGGGCGATATATCCACCTTGTATTTTCCAAGCCCTCTTTCGGCGTCGGCAAGTGCAAGCTCAAGTATTTTCTTCAGATGCGATTCCGTCAGCTTTTCGAACTCGAAGAGCACCGAGCGCGACAGGAGCGCCTTGTTCACGTAGAAATACGGGTTTTCGGTCGTTATGCCGATGAGTGTTATGTTGCCTTTTTCCACGTCGGGTAGCAGCGCGTCCTGCTGGCTGCGGTTGAAATGATGTATCTCGTCAATCAAGAGGGTTGTCTTCTGCGAGTTCGCGGCAAGCCTCATCTTGGCCTGTTCGATTATCTTTCTTATGTCGGCGACGCCGGCCATCACTGCGTTGGTTTCCTCGAAATGGGATTTCGTCGTCAGGGCGATTATCTTAGCCAGCGCGCTTTTTCCCGTGCCGGGAGGCCCGTAAAAGATGACCGACCCGAGCCGGTCCGATTCAACGGTCCTCCTGAGGAGCTTTCCCTGCCCCAGTATCTTTTCCTGGCCCGCGAACTCGTCAAGCGTCCTTGGCGCCATCCTGTTTGCCAGAGGAGCTGTTTTGTTTTCTTTTTTCGTTGATGCGAACAATTCCGTTTGCTTCATATAATTCATCAACCCCTGTACCCGCCTGCGCAATTCGTGCAATTGATAACCGCGCCTATTCGGCGCATCAATTGCACTGCTACGGTGGGTTTTCGCCTAATGCGAAAAAAAATCCCCGCAATGCCGTGTGGTCGTCGATTTAAGTCCCAAAATTTAAGTGGGTGCTCGAAGCTTCAAGCCCGTGGGCTTCAAGACCTTCGTGGGCTCCCTTTCAGGAACTTGTCGGCTTAAATCAGACAACCAATCACCAACATCGCAGGGATAAAAGTTCCGCCATAGGCGGACAACAAAGAGCGTCAGGCAGTGAGGGCCCTTTCGAGAACCTTTATCATTTCTTCTGCCTTTTTATCCACGTTAATCGTGATGTTTTCGCGCGAATTTTTTAAGCGAAAATATTCGTCAGCGATATTCAATGCGGCCATTATCGCCAGTTTTTGCGTGTCTACGATGCCGGTGTCCCTCTGTACTTCGTTCAGTTTCTGTTCCACGTATTCCGCCAATGAGTAAATCAACAGCTCATCGCCGGGCGCTGCCTGCACGTCGTATGTGCGTCCAAGGATATTAACCGTTACCCTGTTCATTTGCTTCCAAAACCGTTATCCTTTTCAATAGTTTTTCGACTCGTACCGCAATCGCCTTCTTCTCCTGTTTCCAGACGTCGTATTTTTGCACTACCTGATGGTTCTTTTTGCTTTCATCCTCCAGGAATTTTAGTTCAGACAATAGTTTATTTTTTTCCTGCCTCAGGCCCGCGAGCTGTTCAGCCGCCTGATGGACCCTTTTTTCAAGCATTTCTATCCTGTTCATGGCTAAATTTTATAACAATTTTCAATGCGTGTCAATACTTCGCCAACTGCAGTTACAGGACACAAGGTAAAAGGTACAAGTTAAGGCCAAAAACTCCGGATTTTAACTGTTACCCGGCACCTGGCACCTTGTACCTTTCTTGATTTAAGGTCAGTCCCTGGCAAGTGTCAGCGCGTAAACCTTCCCGGCGCCTGATTTCTTGAGAGTTTTCGCGCATTCCTCTATGGTGGCGCCGGTCGTGACGACGTCATCCACGAGGAGTATCCCTTTCCTGCTTACCTCTTCCGGGGCCACGCACGCGAAAGAACCCTCGACGTTCCTGTTCCTCTCGTTTTTTTTAAGCGCGAACTGGGGTTTCGTGCGTTTCTTCCTCCTGAGGGCGTTCAACACCCGTTTCCCGGTCTTGCGCGAGATTTTCGCCGCGAGAAGCTCCGACTGGTCGTAGCCCCTCACGTACTTCTTCAGCGGGTGCATCGGCACGGGCACTATCGCGTCAATCTCGCCGCTCAATTTTTCCCGCTCGAATACCTCAGTCATCAGCCGGCCGAAGTACTCGTCGATATAGGCCCTGCCCTTGTACTTGAACTTGTGGACAAGCCCCCTCACCAGGCCCTCGTACCTGCACGCCGAGCGGATACTCTCAAAATGTTTCTTTTCTTCCTTCCTGCACCTGTAGCAGTGCGCACCGCCGTCCGGAAGCGGCGTCCCGCATTTGTTACAGAACAGGCCATCGATCAATTCAATTCTTTTTCGGCACTCGGCGCAGACCCTCAGCTCGTCGTCGTGGGGCAGGTCCCTGCCGCAGGCGGCGCAGGTTAAAGGGAAAAACACGCTTGACAGTTTCTTTAGTATTCCTGATATTGCGTTTTTAATCTGCATAATCATTGTTCAATCTTCACAATCAAGACATCCCTGTTTTCAGGAATGTCTAAAACTGTATCGTCAGACGGCTTGATGCTTCTATCACGGAGTAATTCTCGAGAGGGTTCTTCGGGTACTCGTACCTGTTGTAGCCGACGCCCACCGAGAGCCTGAAGTTCTGCGAGACCTCGTACTCGGCGCTGGTGTTCATTCCCCAGTTGACCGTGTTGTCCCTCTCGATGTTCAGGGTGGACTGCTTGGTGGCGTATTTGAGGTTGGAGTTGAATATCAGCCTGTTGGTCAGGGGAAGCGTTTTCTTAGTGAAGGGTATTGGCAGGCCTCTAGGAAACGACATATCCGAATATATCTGGGTAGTGTAGGTGTCCGTGACCGTGTCCGCGGTGGGTTTTTTGGTGCCGTCTTCGGTGAACGACTTGGCGTTTTCGTAGCGGACCGTGAAGCGCCACTTGCCAAGATAGAATCCTGACTGCCCCGACCAGCTGTTTGACACGCCTTCGGACGTGATAAGGTTCTGGTCCAGGTCCTTGGAGTCGCTGTTGGACTGGTTCACCGAGAAATTCATGTCCAGCTTCCTGAAAAGCGAAAACCGCAGGTCTCCCCCGTAGTTTATCGTCCTGTCCTCCGAGTAGTGCTCGACGAGGGTCTTCTTGAACGAATGCCTCAGGTTCATCTGGGATTCGCTTACCCAGCGCTCGAGATAGGTCATCTCCTCTATGCGCCCTATCTCGAAGTTGAGGTCGGGCCATATCCTGGTACGGGTGAATTTCCTCGTGCCCTGCTGTTTCGAGTCCTCCTCGTTGTTGGTGTAGGTAAAATTGGTCGAGACGGTTTTTATCGGCGAAAGCCTTCCGTAAATATCGAAGGCCTCGAACGGCTTGTACCTTCCCGCGACCCTGATGTCGTCCCTTTTCACGACCGATTTAACCACGTACTGCGCGGTGGTCCCGGCCAGCGGCTCCGGAAGAAGCAAAGAGTCCCTTATCCACAAGTTGCTGAATCCCATCACCGTGGCGCTCGAAGCGTCGACCCTGTCGTAGGAATCCGAATCCTGTATTCTCAAGGAAGACTGGAAGCCTAGGCTCTGGACGTACTTGTAGTTGAACATGTCCTTGACCTGGAAGTTCCAGCTCACCTCGCCGTTGCTCGACCTCTCTATGTATTTCGTCTCGGAAGGATACGTCGGCTCGGCGGCTTTGGTGTCGTAGACCAGATTGTAGTTCTCCTTGCCGTTTATGTTGTACGAAAAATTCGGCTGCAGCCACCTGAATATCAGAAGCGACGACGAAGCGCCCACGTCCTGGCTCATCGATTTGGGGTATTCCTCTTTCTCCTTCGGCAGGTCCTTGTTCGTTTCCTTGACCGTCGTCAGGTTGTACGTCGGGTTGAACGTGAACCCGTGCCAGAAGACGAACGGGGTCCTGGCGCCGAAAGTCTCCGAAACTTCGAGCGTCCTGTAGCCGTGCTCGGCGCCGTAATCGATGTACCTCCTGAATGTTTCGACGTCCAGGAAATTGTCCCTGTCGAATATTTCGTTGGCCGTTGAAGGATATATCCTGTAGAAGGAGTTGGTCACGCTGTAGTTGCCTCCGAAATTCGTCGGGAAGAGCGCGAAGCGCACCGGGTTCTGGTAATCCATCGTCCCGGAAAGCGTTTCCCGGTCCTCGAGCCGCTGTATCTGGTGCGTGTCGGTTATCGAACGGTTGTACTGGCCGCTGAACACCGGCAGGTACCTGTGGAGCCGCAGGGACGTCTGGCCGAGGCCAGTGTAGTTGAGCACCCTTCCTTCCTCCTGAATGGAGATGAGGTTGTTCTGCAGGTTTATGACTGACTGCGTGATGGTGCGCGTGCGCCGGAGCTCCGTTCCGAACGGCATGAAGGAAAGCCTGTTGAAATTCCAGTACGCCGAATCCTCGAGGTAGTCCCTGTTGTTCTCCGAACCCGGCGTGAATGTCTCGAAATTGGGGTCTATCTCCTTGCGGCGCACGCCCACGTCGCTCCATCCCGGCAGTTTTAGGTCGATGTTACCCCTCCAAGCGTTTCCGACCTTGACATATGTGTCCTGGACGTGGATCTCGTTGATCCAGACCTCTCCGGTTTTGGCCGAGTCGGTCCTGACGCCCACTTTGAGCTGGCTGACGTTCAGAAGCGACGGCTGTCCGACGATGCTGGCGGCCACGTTGCCCTTCGTGAGGGACCCGTCCTCGTCCACCGCCCATATCTCGGGCTTCAGGTCGGGTTTCTTGTCGTGCTTGTGCAGGTCGTACTGGTATATCGTCACCACCTGCCACCCCTCCGTCCGGTCTATCTTGAAGGAATACTCGAAATAATTCGCGTCGTTGCCCGCCTGGATGAAGAACGTGTCGCCGGCCGAGGCGTTCTTGGCGTACAAGAAGAAACGGAACTGCCTGTACTTGGACAGGTCGTAGGCCCTTCCAAACTGCAGTTTCGCCGCGAGAGCGTCGCCGGTCGAATTCGCCACCTCGTATTTGAGCTGGAGGGCCTGTTCCTTTCTTTCGTCTAGGTTCTCGTCCGACTGTATCTCGTAGAAGTCCTGGTACTCCGGATTGCTCACCAGCGAGTTCCTCGCGTAATCGGCGTCCGTCTCGTTGCTGATCGCGGAGATCGATATCGTGCTTCCGGCAAGGAGCGTCCCTGAGTTTTCCCACCTGTTATTGACAAGCGAGACGTTCGCTATCTGTATGACGCCCTTCTGGGACGCCGCGCCTTTTATCGTTATCCTTACCTGTTTTATGGCGCTCCATTCGTCCGGCTGGGTTACGCTCACCGGTATCCTGAAATACTTCCAGCCGGTCCAGTCTATGCAGTTGTGGAACACGCCGTCGATGTCGGAGGCGCCGTTGCTGGTCGCGGGGCCGAACGGACAGCCCGGGGCTATGATGTCAAAGCTGTTCAGTATGCCGTTGGCGTCGAGGTCCTGGCTGTCTATCCGCGAGTTTTCCCCGCCGAGCCGCGAGGTTGTGCCGTCGGGATTGGTGAACTGCCAGCCGATGTCCTCGCCTTCATTCAGCGTCCCGTCGTTGTTGGTGTCTTCGGTCTTGGGAACGCCCGTAACGTTCGTGCCGTCCGTGTTCTCGTTGAACGTTCCGTACGAAACGAGCAGTTCCTCGCCTCGGTTGTCTCCGTAAATCCACATCTCAAGGTATAATTTCTTCGAATAGTCTATCCCGGAATTAGAGAGCGTCTGAACGAGGGAAAGCTCATTCGAGCGGGCGAGGTCGTAGGCAATGGACAGCACCTGCTGTTTCTCGTCGGTCTCGAGCTTGAGGCTCGGGTTGATGTCCTTGCTCGAGACTTCCTCGTTCTTCCAGTAGAGGTCGGCCAGGTAGAATTTCTGGCCCGAAGGGTTCGCGGCCGGCTTCCACGACTCGTAATGAATGGAAGCGGAATCCTCCTGTTTGATGCCCTCCATCGACTCGACCACCGCCTTGCCTCCGCTCGTGATGTTGGGGTTCCTCTCGCTCTGGGCGTATTCACCGCTAACGGTGAAAAGAAGCGGGGTTCCCGGTATGTTCACGTCCTGCACGGTGGCGTCGGCCTCCCACACCATCAGGCTCGTCGGCGTCGTCCTTATGTCGGGCACCGTCTGCGTGCGCGCCGCGAACTCGTATATGAAGCTCGAACCTATGAATATATTGTTCGTCAGCGACAGCTGCGACCTCAATCCCACGAGGGTGGATCCGCCCACCTGGCCGAACGGCGAATAGTCGTAGGAAACCTCAATGACGCTGTTCTCGGTTATGCTGTCCTCGTCGAAAAACGTGATCCTTCCGATGTCGTAGTCGATGAAGTAGTCCTCGTTGGCCTTGAGCAGTTTCCCGTCCACCACGACCCTCTCCGACTGCGGCACGATGCCCGTCCTGCCGAGGGGCAGGCCGCCTTTCAGCCGGTAGTTGTATTCCGTGAGTATGTTGTAAGAGTGAACGTTGCGGGTGTAGAGGTCGTCGCCGAGCGGTTTACCGGTCAGCGGCTCGAAATTGAATATGCCCGCTTCGAAATCCACGGTCATGTTCTCCGGGTAAGTCGGCACGGGTTTGCCGCCGGGATTTATTTCGGACGGATCGTTGTTGTTGAGGTCGATGACCTTGAGTATGAAGTTCCCCCTGCCGTTGTCGCGGATTATCTTGACGTTGCCGAGGTTGTAGAAGGTTTTAAGCTCCCTGGTGATAGCGTTGTTGTTGTACTCGTCCTTTATTATCTTCGGGCACTGCCTGGTGCCGGTGTCCCTCAGCCAGGTCCCGTCCTGGCGCTGGTAATCTATTGCGACGACGTAGCTGGGGTTCAGGCGGTTCCTGAAGGCGATGACGCCCTTGTCGTAGTCGACGCTATAGTCCTGCCCGGGCACGAGGAGGTCAAAAAAGCCGGTGAAATAAGTGGTCGGCGTGGTCAGGGTTTCGACTATGGTGTTGGACGAGGTGTTTATGTTGTTGTTGGTCTGGTTCCTGTCGTCGCGGTAGACCCGCACGGTGCCGTTTATCACCGCATCGTTGTTGAACTTGAGACTGTAATACTTGTACGTTATGTAAGCTGTATCCATTATGAGCCGCCGCTCGAGCGCGGTGTTGCCCGAAAAGCGCTTGACTTCCGAGAAACCCTTGGTCCTCGAAAAGAAACCCCAGGACCGCATACCCTTGTATTTCGTTTCCACCTTGACGCCGAACAGCTGTTTTGAGTAGCCGACGAATTCGGTCTGGGGAAGCGTCATCGTAACGTCGCCGAACGCAGCTTCCTGCACCACCTCGTCGGGGTCGCCCTTGTAAACGACTGATATGTCCCTCTTGTCCTCGCGGGTGTCGTCAAAATCCACGTTGACGGTTATCTTCCTCCCAACCTTGCCCTTAATCCTCACCTGCAGTTCCTGCTGCATGTCAAAGACGGCGGAATCGGTTTTCTTCCTCACGCCCTGCTTGTCGAACTCGTCGTCGTATTTCGTCACCTTGAAGCTGACGCCGATGAGCTTTCTTCCCGATATGGAAAGCTGCGACTCGTACGGAAGCTCCACCGCGAGCCCCGGCGGAAGCGGAGGTGGCGCGGGCCTGGCGACGGTGCTGACGCGCGTCTCATAAGGCGACATCTCGCCTTCGGCTACCTTGCGCATCCTTATCCACCTGTCCTTCGAATAGTATATGAAGCGTTTTTCCCTCACGAAGTCCAGGTATTCACTGCCCGCCTCAAGCTGCGGCGTGGCCGCGGGGACATCCGACGGCGACCGCGCGGCTGGAGAACTGGCCGCCTGCTCGAACGGAGGAACGGCCGCGGGCCCCTCCTGAACGGCAGTACCCGTCGAGACACCCGCCGAAAAGCTGTCGGGCGCATTGCTATCCTGAGCGGCGCTCGTTACCAGGACGTCGAATTGCGAAGGCGTTGCGGTGTAGGAGGAAGGTATCTGGGAGAATATCGATTCCTTTTCGGCTCCGAGGACGGAAAAACTCTTGCTTGAGGACAGCATCTCCTGGCTTGCGGCATTTCCGGCAGCAAGGACAATGCCGCAAAGGAGAACGGCTGAAAACGCGATTCTCTGCTTATTATTCATACAATTCTGCGTCTTGGGAACCATATGAATAATATAGCGTGAATTCATTCATTTTTCAACACTCATTATACTTTTTTTTGTTTATATTTACTACATATTTTTGTATAATGGGCGTATTAAAAAGGCTCTCAAGCAAGTCTTTTTAGTGGCCTGCCTCATTCCACCTCTTGGGTGGGCAGGCGGCGGGCAAGCGGCGGTTCAAACAAGTGCTCTACAAATCATAAGATAGCGCGCTTTAAGGTTATTTCGAACCGGTTTAATCCGTGCAATCTATTGTAAAATCAGTGCAATCAAAAAGGTTCTAATGAAAACCATACACAGGTATATCTTGAGGGAATTCGCGGAGACCTTCATATTCGGGCTCGCGGTTTTTTCCATAATACTGCTCCTTGACCAGATATTCCAGCTGATAGACCTGTTCTTGAGCAAGGGCGTGCACATACTGACGATAACGAAGCTCTTCGTTCTGATACTCCCTAACATATTTTCCCTCACGATCCCGATGGCCACGCTACTCGGGATACTGCTCGCCTACGGCCGGCTTTCGGAAGACAACGAAGTGACGGCTCTTCGCTCCTCCGGCGTCACGTTTTTCACGATGACCTATCCCATACTCGTCACGATGCTGGTCCTGAGCATGTTCCTCGTCTATTTCAACCATTACATCTCTCCCACGACCCACGGCAGGTTCAGGAAGCTGTATCAGGAGGTCCTGAGCCAGAGGCCCGTGCTCAAGTTCGGTGAAAAAGCCATTTCCAACATCGGCGAATACCGCCTTTACGTCAACAAGCTCGACCGGGACTCCAACTCGCTTCAGGGCGTCAACATATACAAGTTCTCGCAGGGCGGCGACGACCCGTACTGGAGGATAAGCGCGTCCAGCTCCGTGGTTTCGGTCACGAAAAACGCGGTCATATTCAACCTCTTCAACGGGTACTGGCAGAAACCCAACCCTTCGCGCCCCGGCAACCTCGTCCATATGAACTACGACTACTACCAGTTCATCATACCGTTCGAAGGCGACGTGATGCCCGTGAGCCAGTCGCTCAAGGAAATGCCCGCGACCGAGCTCCTTCGCGAGATAAGGAACTACAAGAAAAAGAACCTGTCGACGAATTTTCTCGAGACGGAATACTGGCTGAGGTGGATACTGGCGCTCGCGCCTTTTGTTTTCGGGCTGATCGGCATACCGCTGGGCATAATAACCGAGCGCGGCTCAAAATCCATAGGTTTCGGCCTGAGCATGGTCATTATATTCCTGTATTACTTCCTGCTCGTCGCGGCCCTGAATCTTTCGGAAAAAGGGTTAGCTTCCCCTGCTCTGGTGATGTGGCTTCCGGATTTCGCGCTCGCCGCGGGCGCTCTGTTTTTCTGGAGGAAGATGCTGAAATCATGATTACACAGATTACTAGAATAGATTACACAGATACTTTAAAATCCATGGCGTTGCTTTATCTGCGTAATCTCCGTTAAAATCTGTGTAATCGTTTTTAATATGAAAATCATAGACAGGTACTTGATCAGGGAGTTCTTCAAGCCGCTTGCACTGACGTCGACGGCGTTCGGCGGGCTCGTGCTCATATCCGAATTTTTCAGGGAGCTCAGCTTCTACTTAGAGAACAAAACCCCGTTCGGGCTCGTGGGCAAGTACCTGCTGATGAACCTGCCGTGGTGGATAATACAGGTCCTTCCGGTTTCGGTGCTGGTCGCGGTGCTTTTTTCCCTCGGACAGCTCGTGCGGCGCGGAGAGATCACGGCGCTCAAGGCCGCCGGCGTGAACCTCTACAGGATTTTCGCGATACTCTTTTTCTGCGGCGCGCTCATAGGGTCCGGGGAGCTAATTCTAAGGGAATACGTCATACCCCCGGCGATCCGGGAAGCGGACAGGGTGAGGAACGAGGAGATAAGGCACGTCAAGAAGAAGGAGCGCACGGAATATTGGAACCTGATAGTCAACACCCCGGGCGGAGGAAGGATGACCATCGGCTACCTCAACATCGCGAAAAACCTCGCCACGCAGGTCGTAATGGACAAGTTCGACGATAGTTTCACTCTGACGAAGCAGTTAGTCGCTAAAGACGCGCTCTGGCAGGACGGACAGTGGACGTTTCTCGAAGGCGTCGAACGGCTTTTTTCACACGGGAGCCTGAAAGAGAATTATTTCAGCGAGCAAAAAGTCAGCCTGCCGTTCAGCCCCGCGGACTTCATAGTCACCAAACCCCGCCCGGAACAGATGACGGTCGCCGGCTTCCAAAGATACCTCAAACAGCTCGAAACCCTCGGCATACCTTCGGAGAAAGAGAAGATACAATACTATTCGAGGTGGTCGTCGGCGTTCAGCCACCTTGTCGTGATGCTGATAGGCATACCCTTCGCCCTGGGTTTCGCCGGCAGGCACGGGAAGTTCATAAGCTTCACGATAGCCCTCATTTTCGCTTTTCTTTACTGGGGGGTCCTGGCCGTGGGCCAGTCCCTCGGAGAAAACGGCGTCATAACCCCCCTCTTCGCCGCGTGGCTCGGCAACGTCGTGTTCGGCATCGCCGGCGTCTGGGCGCTTACCAACATCAGGAAATAAAAAAAGGTAAAAGGTGAAAGTTGCAAGGTAAACGTTAAAGTCAATAACCGCGATTCAGCGTCCTTGGCCTTAACTTGCACCTTTTACCATTTACCCTTTACCCGACCTTTAACGGTCTTTCCTGGCGGCGTAGGCAAAAGCGGAAAAATACCTTCTAAGAGAGTCTTCGCTTGAACAAAACCGGTTTTCCCCCGCGAAATAGTCCGCCACGTCGTCGCGAAGCCGGGCAAGCTCCCTGAGGCGGGAAACGTTTTTCGGATCCTCAAGAGTGAAATCCATCAGTTCGAGCGCGCGGTCCAGAGCCCTGCGCCCGTTTTCCTTGTTCCCTTTCTTTTCCCAGTTCAAAGCCCGCTCGATCTCACTGTCAATATTCGCCAGCTGTTCTATCAGCGAAAACTCGAACCACCTTCCCTGAGAAAGCCCTCTTTGCTGGATACTCACGTTTTCACCTTTATCGCGACTATTTTTTTATTTTTTCCCTGATACCCGGGTCTTCCACTCCGCGGCTCGTGTTTTTTTGCGAAGGGCGCACGTTTATCAGCGAATCAAATTCAACGAATTCCGTTCCGGACTTTTCCGGGTAAAGGTTTATGCCCCACAGATTGCCCTGCTTGAAGCCGTTCTCTATCAAAAGCGCTTCCAGTCCAGGTCAGAATGAAGTTCCGCTTTTTAATAGCTTTTTAATCTGTAGTCTGTACCCGGTACCTGGCACCCGCCGTCATCTGGTTATCGCCAGCTTCCCCGTTTTTATCTCGCTGTCCGCGGTGATCCTGTAGATGTATACCCCCGGGGCGACGCTGTCGCCTCCGTCGTTCTTCCCGTTCCAGTCATATTCATACACCCACTTGTAGTCGTCAGACGGCGCCGACTTGAAGCTGAAATCGTTGCGCTGTATCTTCATCACCTTTTCGCCGGATATCGTGTATATCACGGCCTCCATCTCTCTCGGCGGCTTTGAAAGGTGGCAAACAAGCGTCGTCAGCGTCCCTTGCGGTTTCTTGCTGCCCACCGGATAATCGGGGCCGGCCGGGTTGGGGTAGTTGAGCGCTTTAGCTATTTCCTGGTCCGCGGTGGAGGCGATCCTCGTGGCCGAAAAATTGGCCTTCCCGCCGGAAAAAGTGAAACCCGCCACGCTCACGCCCGACACCGCGCCGTTGAATGAATTCGAGTCCGGCTCGGTGAACGTGTTCTTCGCGCCGGGCCAGGGGTCAGTGGTGTCGCCCATGTTAGTTGACGGGTCCGTCGAATCCGCCTCGACCAATTCCATCGTCATATGGTCCACTTCATACTCGTTGTTTATTATGTTGTGGTCGAAACGCGTCGCCGTGGCTCCGTTGTAAACCACCTGTTCGTAAATGGCCGCCTCGTCCACGTGCCAGATGAGCACGCCCGAGGCCTTCAGGGCCGCGTCGTAAGTTCCGGCGGAGGCGCTCCTGTACTCCAAGAGAAAATACTCTTTCGTGGGGTCTGGCGCCGTGGGTATCTGGATTCTCACGCAGTTCGGCGTTGACTCTGTCGGGCTTATGGAAAGGTCTACTTTCCCGGAAACGTCCACGGGCGTAAACCAGCCGAGTATCTGCTTGCACCAGGCGCTCGGATGGGGAGGGCTGTTCCCGTTCCCCGCCCAGACCCCGTAGTCCATCAGGCACCACTCGCCTACTATAGACGGTGAAGACCTTCCGTCCGTGGCGTAAATATCCGGCAGGCCGAGCTGGTGGCCCATCTCGTGGCACCATACGCCGAGCGGGGAGTAGCCCGTGCCCGCTTCGAATTCAGGCACCGTCAGCCCTTCGGTGAAACCGTTCACGTTGGCGAAGGTATAGACCGCCGACCAGATGTCCCCGGGATAAGTTTCGGGGTTGGTAGACTCGTTCCCGTAACCGGCGTGTATCACCATCGCGGCGTCATATTGTCCCGCACCCGTCCCTTTGGTTATGCCCGCGGCGCTTATCGCCTCCCGGATGAGGTCGTCGCCCTTTTCGTTTCCGAGCGAGTCCGGATACCCGTAATAAGACATTGAATACGTCGCTATATGAGTTGTGGGTATGACCGTGAAATTAAGCGTCAGCTGTCCGCCCGAAGCCTCAGTGTAAAACGAAACCATCTTGTTGAGCTTGTCGTTTATGCCGGAAAGGTTCTGGATGGATATGCTTCCCGAAGTGCCCAAACCGGTACCCAGGAACTCGCAAAGTATGACGGCGACTTTTTTCGTTCCCGTGGCGCCTATCGCCTTCTGTATTTTTGCCGGGCTGTATCTTGCCGCTCTCATCGCGCTGGCGGACGGTATCCTGTGGACGTGGTCCCTGGGCATCTGGGGGTACAATTTTCCCGAAACGTGGGGAGCGGCCTGGGCGCTCGCTGATAACCCAAGCAGAAATAGAGCGGAGAACAGAACGAGGATTTCACCAGTTGTCAATGCGCGCATTTTCCGATATTATCCTTCAATCAGATTACTTCAAAGCCCCCCATCTATCTCCTCTCCCCGACGGGGAGAGGACAAAAGGTGAGGGGGTTGATGCAAATTTCTAAAATATTCCCTTATTTTTTCACAGGAACCGCGGGTTTTTTCGTTTCCGCGGCTTTTTCCGCCGCCTTCTTGCCCGCCGGAGCCGCCTGTTCCTTCACCTTTTCCGGCGCGGGCTTGCCCGCCGCCGGTTCAGTGGCGGGAGCCTGCCTGGTCGTTGTCGATTCTGACGCGTCTATCATTATGCCCGTCTGCCGGGTCGTGTCAGCTTCAAGCTCCTGCTTCGGGACTGCCGGAGCGGCAGGCGCAGGTTTCGGTTTCACCGCGGGTTTCGCGGTGTCCGCCAACGGTTTAGCGGCGGATGCCGCGTCCTTGCCGTAGGCCCTGCCCTTCGAATCCCCCCAGCTCAAGGACAGCGTCAGCAGGTGGTTGGATTCCGGTATCTGGCCCGCGTACCTTCCGAGCTCGTCTGTCCAGAAGGCGTAGTCGGCCTTGAGGCCGAGGTACGGGACCCTCGCGCCCAAACCTATCGTGGGATAGCCCGAGTTGAAACCGCCTCTCAGCGAAGCGGGCCCCCACCTGAATTCCGCTCCGAGGTGCAGTTTCTTGAAGAAAGTGTCTTCAAGAAGGCGCTCGTCCGTGCTCAAAACGTCGCGCACGTCGCACAAGAGTATTACCCTGTCTCTCGTGTTTATGTGCCTGCCGGGCCAGTACGTGATTTTCGAGGGCACGTAGGCCGCGCCGACGTTCCATTCCGAGTTTATCATCCCCGTGAACGCTTCCTTGTCCACCTGGCCGGCTTCCGACGCGGTAACCTTGTCGAACTTGAGCGATGTCCCGCCGACGTCGGTTATCTGCAGGCCGAAATTCCAGCGGGAATTGAGCTGGTAGAGCGTTCCTATGTCGAACCCGAAACCCTGTCCGTACTGGACCTGCGGGTCGAACTCCTCGAACTCAAGTATCGACTTGTTGTACTCGGCTATCCTGCCCCTGTTTATCAGCTTGACCGTGCCGCCTACCGAAAGACTGCCCGGTATGTAGGGCACTTCCTTGAACTTGTGCGCCAACGGCACCGCGCCGACCGTGTCCACGTTGCCCCAGAAGCTTATGTTGGGCACGAGCAGGCTCCTGTTGAACTGAAACCCGAGGTCCGCGTTCATGAA
Source organism: Endomicrobiales bacterium (assembly GCA_016930715.1). GTDB lineage: Bacteria > Elusimicrobiota > Endomicrobiia > Endomicrobiales > JAFGGC01 > JAFGGC01. Next base: position 20,040 of record JAFGGC010000038.1, on the reverse strand, counting down.
AAGCCCTCCGCCGTACGACAGGAAGCCCTGGCCGCCCGATATCCAGCTCGTGTTCGGGAAACCGACTCTCAGCGCCGGCTTGTACGTCGTGATGTTGTCGTTTATCTCGTTAAGTATGCTAACCTTCCTGTCGACCGCAAGGTCGTCGAAATTCTCCATGTCGTCCTTGTTGTCGTTGTAGAAGTTCACGAAATCAAAAATATCCTGGCTCGCGTTCATTGACAGCTCGACCGCCGTCAGCAGGCTTCCCTGCCTCTGCGTTATGCCCGCCGGGTTGTAGAATATGGCGTTCTGGTCGTCTGACAGGGCGACGAACGCTCCGCCCATCCCGAGCGGCCGCACGCCTCTTATGAACACAGGCCTTTCTGCGGCGAACGCCGCCGTCGAACTCAACATCGCCCCCGCGAGCAGTACTGAAATTAATTTTTTCATCTGTCACTCCTGTATTTCAAGATTTAGATCCTTCGCTTCACTCAGGACGAGCCAATCGAAGGAGTCTTCCGATTGTCTCAGTTTTCCGTGAGGAAGTAGTCCACGGCCAGGCTCACCGCCGGCGCGGCGTCAAAATCTATGCCGTAGCCGTTTCTCAGGTTCGTCTTGAGGTTGGTGAACAGCGTCACTATGTCGTTGTTTATCTTGGTGACGGCCGAATCGCTCCCGAGATTGAGCTTGTTTATGACAACCTGCATCCTGTGGTAGGCGCTGACAAGGTCCTTGGCCGAAGAGCGCGCCACGCTGTCAAGGTTGGTCGAGTCAAGCACGGTTATCGTTTCGTAGTCCGAACCGTAGGTTATGTAATCGTTGACCTTCATCGCGGCGCGGAGCACCAGGCAGAACGCCACGTTGATGTTAAGATCGGGGTTGTCCGGGGCGATTTTCCCGTCGCCCTGGCCCCTGAGGATCTTCAGGAGTTTTGTCGAGCTTAAAACGTCGTCAACGGCTGCCCTTTTCTTGGCGATGTCGGTGAGTATGCTTGAGGGAAGGAGGTTCGAGCTCACTGTCGTCTTCGCCGCATATGCAACCGCGGGCGCGAGGCGGTGCGGCGCCGCGCTCTGCTGCTTGACGAGGTTGGCGACGAGCGTCCCGATGTCTATGCCGGCCTCGGCGAGCTTCGCGATGGAATAGCCGTAGATGGCTTCGGCGTTGGCAGGGTCGGACTCAAGTATCTTCGAGTAATACTCGAGCGCCTTGGCGAAATCCTTGTCCTGCAGGGCCACGTAGGCGTCGGATGAAAGCGCCCTCTGGTCCGAGTTTTCCCCCGATTGATGAGCCCATCCGAAGATGTTGTCTTTTCCGCATCCCGAGACGCCTATCACGAGGCACCCGAAAAGCAGGAACACAGCCGCTTGCTTGAACATAATTTCCCTCCTCCTGAAAACGATTACACGGATTATTAACTAAAATTACACGGATGCTACTCATTACGGTTCTGATTTGTCCGTGCAATCCGATTTAGTTATAGTATAAAACAATTTATGTTAAATGTCACCGTCAAAAAGAGCCCTGTGACCATTATCACATACAACAAGATGGGCCCTTCCGCCCCCCCGGCTAAAGATTTAATTCCCGAAGCTGTCCGCGGTTTCGTTCGAAATCCTGCCATAACCCCTGATACTACTTAAAACTGTCGGTCGTCTCTTTTTCTATTTTTCCGGTAGATTTTGAAAACAGTTCGCCGATTTTGCCGCCAAACGCTTTCACCATAACTATCGCCGCCACCGCGATTAAAGCCACAATGAGGATGTACTCCGTCATCCCCTGCGCGCTCTCGTCCTTCCAGAATCTCTTCAACATAATGAACCCCTCCTTAAGTATTTTTACACCTCTTACAGGTGAATTCTATCTTATTATTCAACCTTTTTCAATGCCTTTAATAGCTGTCACCCTTGCAGCCCGTGCCGGCAAGCACTTCGGAGCGCGCGGAAACGTAAAACCTTCTTCCCCCTGCCGCCTTGTTTATGATGGGCGGCAGATTGAACCCGTATCTTAATTCAACATATGAAGAATAGTTTTTCACTTCATCAAAGCTATATATTCTTATCGAATCGCTTTTTTCGCGATTAATTATAACATTGATATCATTATTTTTGAAGTTATCAATATCCAATTTTCGCCCAACGGCCTCTCTTCCACCAAGATAATCTTTTATTTCATTCTTGACTTGTTCAGTATTTAACGTCGTATAGACTATAAGATCAGTCCCGTATCTTGCCGCCATAAGCAATTGTTGTCTGGTCAATAGAACCCTTGAGAACCAGCCGATTGCAAATACTATCATCGTGAAAGTTACGAAAAGCATAAGACTCTCAAGTAATGCTTGGCCTTTCTTGTTTGTTTTATTCATATTAGTTAATGAAGCGTCAGTGGCGTTTCTATGGGCACCAAATGAGCGTCCCACCCGCCTTTTTTAGATTTTTGATACTCTTTCCATACTCGGGATATTTTGTTCGATGGGTTCGACGGGTAATCTAAAGGAAACATCGGACCGTTCCTATTATAAACAGCGGCAGCCGCCACAACAGTGATATCGGGCCATTTAATTCCGAGCCACTTCCCCAATAAAGGATATCCTTTATTTGATTCGGCGTTGCTCCTTTTCGTCGCGGTTACAACTATCTTCTGACTTCTGGCAAATTTTGTTATATCGGCATACAACCAAGATTTTGGACTTTCATAAGTAAAATGAGGCGTGCCAAACAGATGCTTATGATAACCTAAAGCCTCGATACTTATACAAACACTATAAGTCTCATAGTATTTAACTTTATTTTCATTCACTTTTAAACCAAGTGAAAGACCCCTTGGTATTAGTACGTCAAGCAGGTCTTTTGGACCACAAGGATTGCCCCGCGCATCTATTTCCTGTCTACTTGCTATTTCTCTCGCATAAATCGCTGCTAATCCTGGAAACGGCCTCCATATTGATTCCTGGTGTTTTACGGCAAAATCAATATAATCCTTGACTAATTTTACATTTTTGTCACTACTAAAAATCCCTTTATCTGTTCCCGGGCAAAAACCGTGCGACATATCATCCATACATGCTACGGCTTGTTGATTATCTGAAAAACGCATAAAATATGCCGGAGCAAGCCAGCTACTGCATGTTCCGTATGCGCCGTTATATTCACCGTAATATGAATAGTTTCTGGTTCCGACAGGATCTACGCCAGCTATAGCTTCTATTAGTCCATATGGCCCGTCATAAAGTACACATGCCATTTGATAATTGAGCTTGCCAACGCGGTTCAGCACTCTTGCCTTATATACCGCTATCGATAAAGCTGCATTGTCGGCAGCGTTTTGCATCATCATTCTGTCCTTGATCAGTTTTGAAACATTAACAATCATCGCCCAACAGATAACAAGAATAACCGTCATGACAAGCATATACGGCATTACTTGACCTTTTGATGATTCATTTGTATTACATTTTACTCTAGAACTTAGATGCACCTGGATAAGCTTTGTCATAGAATTCTTCATCCGGAGATTTTACCATGCTCGCGTTATAGGCCTTGTTTTTGAATTTCACGTTCCCTATCGAAAATACTTCACCTCCGAAAAGAGAGCCGAACGATATACGTGCTACATAGTTAAGTATGATTTTAGTAGCAAAAACATCCTGCCGGTTATGCGGTCCCGTAAATTGCGCTTTCTTTATTTCCATCCTGTACGGCATGTGATTGAAGTTACCGACATTTTGAACCAGCTGTTTGCCCAGCAAAAAAGCCGCCGCGGTGTATGTTTTTCTTTTCATTTGAGATTCCTTGGCCACGATTGCCACGCGGTTTATGGAAAATGCGGCTTCATTTGAAATAATGTCATTCACGACCATTATCGACATTTCTATTGCCGCAAAACCAATTAAAGTAATTATCATTATGACAAGCAGGGTTTCTACCATCGCCTGACCTTTCTGGTTGTTCTTTTTTAGTGCTTTTTTAGGTATCATTTTATTTTTATGAACACTGTTTCTGACACCGTTTTAAAGCTTATCACATCCGTAACAAGAAGCGTTATTTCATATCGTCCGGGCTTAAGGCCCTCTACACCGGCAAGAGATATTTCATTTACAAATCTTGCCGGTTTTTCTGCGACCGGTTTCTTCACATCCAGCACGCCGGGCTGAACAACTACCACATTTCCTTTCTTGTCGCGAATTATCAGGTCCTGTCTTAGCCAGAAACTGGACGTGCCGTCTTCTTTTACGGCGGTGATGTTTTTTACGTCATAAGTCACCCATATCTTTTCATTTATGGCAAATTCCGTTCTCGGGTTTTCAAGGCCGTTTTCCCCGCCACCGACTACCGGGCTGTATATGCTTAACGCGGTCCGGCTCACATTTTTGTTTGACTGCAAAAACGGTATTCTATCACAGGATACAACGCTTACTAAAGATACCGCAACAATTGGAACGACCAAAGATTTTTTAAATCCAGAAAACATTATTTTATCCTCCCCGAAACGGCCGGTGCCTTTGTTTTATATTTTTCTATACAGCCGGATATACTGCTTCTTACTTTGTCGTCGATTTCGTAATACTTCTGTTCATAAGCGGGCCTTTTTGAATTAAAACCAGCAGCCGCTTTCCTGGCTTCGGCTGAATATGACACAACCCTGTCCCTCAAGTATTCCGATCTTCCTTTTACTTCGGTCTGCCCTTTTTCAATCCGGCCGGCTGTATCCAGTATCGATTCCTTCATCTTGTTCTCGATCTGTTTTGCTTTATTATTGTACTTGTTTAAGTTTTCCCGGGTATATCCCTCTGTTCGCTTAAATTTTTGTCCGTATTCCTCTATGGTTTCTTTCATTTCATTCCTGGCTTGCGTGATTTTGTTATCGTAATCTGTTATTTCATCCATTATCTTCCGCTGTTTATCGCTTAATTCTTCATTGCAGCCGTCTATCGCTTTCTTTACCTCGGCCTTTGCCTCATCCAGTTTCTCCCCGTATTCCTTTTCCACGGACTGAATCCTGTCCTGAGCCTCATTTACCCGCGCCTTGCATTCATCCATGGCTTCATTATACGCTTTGCGGGTTTTTTCAACTTCACCTTGAGCGACTGAAATTTCGCCGTTTACGGTTTCCTTGATTTCATTTAATTGTTTCTTGTATTCGTCAACCTGTTTCCGGGCTGACGCTTCGGTTTCGGATATTCTGCTTTGGGCTTCGCTCACTTGCTTCTGCGCCTCTAAACTCGTCTCATTCATCTTGGACTGGGTATCGGTTATCATCGCCTTTGCCTGCTCGTTCGTCTCTTTTAATTTTGACTGGTAATCCTCAACTGCCGTTCTGGCGGCGTTTTTAACCTCATCAATCTTGCCCTTCAATTCGACGGCTTTTGCGTCAGCCTGCTTTTGCGCCTCGCTTATCTTTGCTTTCCCCATATCAATAACGGCCCCGGCGTTAGCCTTGACGTCGTCTATCCCATTCTTCAGTTCCTTTACCTTATTATCGGCGGCCTGCTTCGCGTCATTGACATTCTTCTGACATTCGTCCACGGAAGCCCTCATTGACGCGTCAGCCTTAGCCATCTCGTTCTGAACATCTCTTATCTTCGAGTCTGCCGTATTTTGAGCCTCGTATATTTTTGCCTGACCTTCTTCTATCTTCGCCATTGCCGTATTTTTTGCTTCCTCTATTCCTTTTTGAGCTTCATCTATCTTCTTGTCAGCGGTAGCATAAGCGGCGTCAATCTTCGACTGGCAGTCTTCCACGACTTCCCTTGCGGAATCCTTCGCTTCTTCTATTTTGGCTTGAGCTTCGCCTATCTGCCCGGCCGCGTGAGCGTGAGCTTCGCCTATCTTTTCCTGGCAGGTCTCGACTTTCGCCTTTGCTGTATTTTTTGCCTCTTCAATCCCGTTCTGCGCCTCGGATATCCGCCTATCAGCTTCAGCATGCGCGTCATTCATTCTTGACTGGCAATCTTCAACAATTGTCCTTGCCGAATCTTTTGCTTCGTCGATCTTCCCCTGATATTCCGATATCTTTTTTTCCGCCGTATCCTGGACCTGGTCGATCCTGGCTTGATATTCATCCACTGTAGTGGCGACTTCGGCGTTTGCCTTGACTATCTGATCCTGAAGTCCCGCTACTTCCGAGTCCGCCCTTTTTATGGTTTCGTTGATTTTTTTCTGTTGATCGCTTATCGCTGCATCGGCGGTGTTTTCGGCTTTTGCAATATCCTTCTGATTGGCGTCTATCTTCGAGTTTGAATCAGCCACAGTCTCGTCCACCTGTTTCTGGAATTCGCCGACTTGAGAAGTAAGACTTCTCACCGTTTCGTTGTCCGTCGCGGCGTCAATCTTCTCTCTTGCTTCGGTAATCTTATCCTGATACATCTTGATCTTCTGCGTCGCTTCATACTGAATATCGTCAATGCTTGCCTGCGCCTGGGAGACCTTCTCATGCATTTCCTTTTTTATGTCTTCAATTTTCGCCTGGCACTCATCGATTTTCGCCTTCGCTTCCGTCCGGGCCTTGTCGATCTTCGAGTTGACCTCATTGACTTTGTCCTGCACCTTCGCTTTTGCCTCGTTTATCTTGTCCTGATACGAATCAACCCTTGACCTCATATCTGCTTTCGCGGCGTCAATTTTGCCCTGAAATTGCCGCACCTTGTTCTCGCCCGCCGATTTTGCCTCATCTATCTTTGACTGCAGCGTGTCAACCCTTGATTTCAGATCCGCCCTTGCGGCGTCAACCCTGCCATGAAATTCCTTCACTTTCTCTTCGCCTGCAGCTTTTGCCTCGTTTATCTGCGCCTGCAAACCGTCAACCTTTGATTTTAACTCGGCTTTTGCCGAATCGATCCTGCCCTGGATCTCTCGTGCTTTCCTTTCGCCGGTGGCCCTTGCCTCGTGTATCCTGCCCTGCAGATTGTCTTTTTGATTGTTAAGTTCCGTTCTCGCGGCTTCAATTTTACCCTGAAATTCCTGCACCTTCTTTTCGCCGGCGGCTTTTGCCCCGTTTATTTCCGCCTGAATCCCGTCGACTTTTGAATTCAATCCAGCCCTGATGTCATCGGCCTTTTTTTGATATTCGTTGACTTTTCCGTGCGCTTTCGCGTACGTTTCCTCGACTTTTGCCTGGTAACTTTCAACTTTCGCTCTCATATCATCTCTTGTTTTATCAATCCTATCCTGCAATTCGCCTGCCTTTTCCTGCATCCTTGTCTTTGCCTTGTCCATTTCAGCCCTTGCCTGCTCAGTCTTTTCCCGCACACCCGAGCGTACCTGGTCGATTTTGCCGTTTATCTCGTCCACTTTTTGCTGAGCCGCTGAATTTGCCGACTCTATCCTGCCGTTCAGCTCATTTACCCTGTCCTGCATCTGGGTCTTGACCGATTCTATTTTCTGCCAGTATTTTTCCGTTTCCTGAGCAACCGTGCTTTTGACCTGTTCTACCTTATTGTTGATTTCGCTTACTTTCGCTTTCGCCTTTGCCTGCACGTCATCGATTCTCTTAGCGTAATCGTCAACGGCTTTTACTATCTTCGCCTTCGCCTGCTCCGCTTTTGTCTGAAATTCATCGGCCGTCTTGCTGAGCGCGCTTCTTGTTTCCTCGAATTTCCGCTGGTACCTGTCGACCGATTCCTGGAATCTGTCCCTTGCCTCATTCATTTTCTTGGCGTATTCGTTCACAACCGACTCGTATTTCTTCTGTGAGTTTTCCAGTTTTGAACGGAAATCTGCATATTTTCCTTCCAGTGTATTCTTGAACTCGTTCACCTTGGCAGCGTACTTGTTGTACGAATCTTTGAACCTTGCTATATTCTGTTCCGTTTTGTTCCGGTATTCATAAGCGATTTTATCAATCCTGCCCTTCATCGAATCATATTTGTCCCGGTATTCCTTGCCCAGTTCCCTAAGATCGCCCTTGTACTCTTCATACTTTTGCGCATAGCCTTCCATGCGGCCCTTGATCATCCCCTGGTAATCCTCCGATACTTTACGATAGGACTCCACTGTTTTTATCACGCCGGCCTGAAGCTTGTCTATCTTCGACTGATAGTCCTTCATTGCCTTTTCGTATCTCTCCTTCACTGACTCATACTCCTGTCGCAGCTTATCCGCCTTTTCCTGGAGCTTTTCAAGTTTATTGATAACGTCTTCCTTTATTTTATCGGCCATTTTCCTGGCTTTTTCTATCGTTCCTTCAATATATTTAGCAAGAGGTATATCCGAAACTGTCTTCCATTTTGCCGCCGTCACTGGATTCGAGGCAACGATAAATGAAAAAACAACCGCCAGAAACACGCAATATCTCTTATTTTTCATAGTTAGGAAACCTTTGTTCACGGCCCCACACCTACCGCGCCCGCCCTATGCCTTGAAAGAAAAACGAACTTGGCTTTCCAGGCAGCCATAAACATTCTTATCGCCCCATACGAAGCAAGTATCAGGATAAATGTTACCAATATGTATTCAACCGCAGCCTGTGCTTCCTCTTCCTTGAAGAATTTGAATAAAACGTTCATTTGAACATCCCCATTTCAATTTCCTGCCCGTGCTTTTTGAGCTCTTCAATAAAAACAGGGATATTGCCCGTCGCCTTGAATGAACCTTCGACCTTACCCGTACTTTTTCCCACACCCGACTGTTTGAATTCGAAAATCGGCGACAGGGTAACTACGTCGCCTTCAAGTCCGGTTATCTCGGTAATGCCTGTTATCTTCCTTGTGCCGTCGTGGAACCGCGCCACCTGCACGAGCAGGTCTATCGCGGAAGCGATCTGCTCGCGTATGGCCCTTAAAGGCAGGTCATAACCAGCCATCAGCACCATTACTTCAAGTCTTTTAAGACAGTCCCTCGCGGAATTTGCGTGCACCGTAGTCATTGAACCGCTGTGCCCGGTGTTCATCGCCTGAAGCATGTCGAGCGCTTCCGCTCCCCTGCATTCCCCTATTATTATCCTGTCAGGCCGCATCCTGAGGGCGTTTTTTAACAACTGCCTCACCGTCACTTCGCCTTTGCCGTCGGCGTCTGGCGCCTTTGCCTCCAGCCTGCCTACGTGTTCCTGCTGAAGATTAAGTTCCGCGGTGTCTTCTATTGACACTATCCTTTCCCTCTCAGGAATATACGAGGACACCGCATTCAACAATGTTGTTTTCCCGGAACCTGTCCCTCCGAAAATCACGATGTTCTTTTTTGATTTCGCGCTTAGTTCAAGAAAGGAGAGCATGCTCCGGTTCAACGAACCGCATTCGACAAGTCTTTCGGGACTAGACCTTGCCTTATTAAATTTCCTGATTGTCACCATGGGCCCGGTCAACGAAACCGGCGGAATGACAATATTAACCCGAGAACCGTCGGATAAACGGGCGTCAGCGTAAGGGCTATTTTTCGTTATTTTTTTTTCAAGGGGGATGAGTATTTTATCGATGAGCTCGAATATTTCCTTTTCGGATGGGTAGGATTCTTTTACTTTTTCTATTTTCCCCTCGCGCTCAACATAGATACCGTTGAGGCCGTTTATCATTATCTCGCTGACAGAGTCGTCGCTGAGGTACTTGGCTATCAGACTGTCATTCATAAATCGTCTATTCGACTATTTTGGGTGTCACAAAGATAAGAACGTTCGTCTTCACTTCGTTCACCGTTTTCCTGGTGAACAAAACCCCGAGTATCGGTATATCCTGTAGGATTGGTATGCCTTCCCTATTTTCTTCTTTCTTTGTTTCAATAAGCCCGGCAATAGCTATTGTCTGGCCATTCTTTATTCTTATGTTCGAAGAGGCCTCTCTCTTGCTCATTCCGGGATTACCCGCCACGGCATTTGTCCAGTCAAGCCGGCTCACCTCTGTCGTGAGCACAAGGTCAATGTACTTGTCAGGCAATACCTTTGGGAGTATCTCGGTTTTAATACCGTATTCCTTCCAGTCGATGCTGCCACCGCCGACACCTGACGCCACAATTGGTACTTCTCCGCCAACCAGTACTTTTGCCGAAGTCCCGCTTTTTGTGAGTATTTTAGGTTTTGAAAGGATCTGCGCTGCCCCTTTTGATTCCAGAATCTTTAATTCAGCCGTCAACGCTGAATACCTTGCCCAATCTCCAACCTCTATCACTGAAGGTACTTCCGGCAGAACCTCAGGCGTGCGCCCGGAAGCGGACCATGCCACCTCGCCTGCACCGATCGTTTCACTCCACTTTATGCCAAGTTCATTCGCTTTCGTGTTGTTTATTTCGGTTATCTCTACAGATATTTCAACCATATCTTCAGCAGAAGAAATAACAGGCGCCGAAAGAACGATACATATTATAAGTAAATACCCGAAGCAAAATTTTTTCATCCAGACCTCCGATGCTCATTCAGTGGTGTGTTCGTATATTATAAAATCCCTTACGGTTACCGTATCACCGGGCTTTCCGGTCACTGTAATGCTCTCGTCACCGCCGGAGTAAAACGCTTGTATTGTATACGTATCTGAATCATTCCCCCTGAAAGTCCTCACGGTTTTTACCGAAAGACTGTAGCTGCCATCCGATGCCGTTTTTGCCTTCTCGGGAAAATTATCGCATGTCACTGTCGCATTTTGAAGTGGGGCATACACTATCAATATGTTTTTTGTCGTATCCATCTGCCCAAGATAAACCTTGCCTTCAAATGTAATACTATTGGAAAAAGTCGAATTTCTTTCGCAACCCGCAAGAATTGCCGCGAATAGAAGCAAGCACACCAGGGATACGATGTTCCTTGTCGTCATAACCCCTCCACTATTTTTTCTTGTTAAGGTCAAGTTCCTCTTGTCCTTTTTCTATTGCCCGTTTCGCTTTTTGATTGTCCGGATCCAGCCTGACGGCTATCTCCCATACCCGCACCGCTTCGGCAATCTTTCCTTGAGCATAAAGCACAAGACCCTCATTATATTTCTTCCGGGACCCTTCGACGTCAACTTCTATTTCCTGTTGTTTTGCTTTTTCTTCAGGAGCTTTCTGTTTGGCGATCCTTGCTATCTCTTTTATTGACCTATCAATATACTCTGCGGCCTTATTGTTCCATTCGAGCGAAGTCGGTATGGGTTCATTCTTGCATATGCTTTGGACGTTTTCCATCTTCTTGATGCACGACACCCATCTTGCCGCGTTGTAGTCCGCCACGCCGCCATCATATGCTTTCGCTATTCTTGCTTCTATCTCCTTTTCTTTTTCCCTGCGCTCTTCATCCTTCAGGTACGCCTGCACCCGCTCCGAATATTCTTTCAGTTCATCCCTCTTTGGGTTCAACTGCAGAACCTTGCTCCATTCATTCAGGGCATCTCCAAATTTCTGCTCCCTGTAATCGACGTATCCTTTTGCATATGACACTTTTTCAAAATCTGATTCAAGCGACTGCTGAGAGGTTTCGCCCATGTTGTTCTCGATTTTATTGTAATAAACCTCAGCCGCAGAGTATTCGGGATACTCTATCATTATGCTCCTGAATTTATCGGCCGCCATCAAATATCTCTTTTTCTTATAATCCTTCATTGCATCCCTGTAAAGTGGCCGCGCTTCCTTCCTCCTGGCCTGTTCAATCTGTTCTGCTTCGTTTAGTTTTTGCTTTGCTTCTTCAAGTAGGTCTTTGTCGGCTTTTGCCCTGTCGAGCTCTTTTTTCTTTTTAGCTTTTTCCTGTTTCTTCTCGCCCCAGTTGTACGCAAATCCAAATTTGCTCAAATTATCGTAAGCGCTCAGATCCATGGCGTAGTTGACCTCAAAATCCTGGATCCTCCCTCCAAGTCCGATTGTGAAATGATCCTTGAAACCGCCTGCTCTGACGTGATAGTTGGACATAAAGATGTAGTCAACACCCACGGCCGCGGCGGCATTCTCTTCCTGATACACACCATCAACTGCAAGTGCAATGGAATCCATCGAATCCAGCCTGTAAACAGTCGGTAGTGTTATCGCCGCGCCAATCCTGTATATGCCTCCGAGCCTTTCTTCTTCGGACACCAGTTTTATGGCGGGCTGGACGATATTAAGCAAAGAAACGCCGGTATCGATAGTGCTCTGCTCGCCGAATATCATCGGCCCCTTGATTTTCTTTGACGCCCCGATATCCGCACCGTATCCATTGGCTGAATACTTATACATGCTATAGGATACAACCTTCAGATTGAGGCCGATATTTGTGTCATAGAGTCCGCTGAATCGTCTCGCGAATGTCAGGTTGTACGCCCACTGGTTCGTGTTGATTATTTCAGGGGTATCATTGATATTCTGCCTTATTTCAACATCGCCGCTTCTCAGGTTTATTGCGGATATACCCGCCCCGTATCGTTCCAACACGGGAAGCGAAAACTGGGCGTAGTTGTACATCGTGCCTTCCACCAGCGGAAAATGCGCGAGTCCTATGCTGTTAGATTTAAGTGAAGCCAAATGAGCCGGATTGAAGAATGAATATGAAATATCCCCGTTGAGCGCAGTTGCCGCTTCAGCAAGTCCGTACGCGCCAACGGAAGGCCCGTGGGTCAGAAAATGCGCCCGGTTGCCGGCATATAATTTCCCGCACATTAAGCCCGCGACGGCAACGAAAACGATTACTTTATAACCAGTATTCTGCATTTTTCCTTTTCTTCCTTTGTCGCGTATTTCTTCTTTATCACGGCTACGTATGTCCCGTTGTACATTATCTGGCCGTTGTCGTCCCTGCCGTCATAATTAACTTCATTAACACCCGTGGGCAGATTGTAAACCGTTTTCTGCCAGCACAGATCTCCGTATTCTGAAAACACGTTGACTTCGGCAAAACCGGCTTCGTTCATCGTAAAACAGATGTTGGTGGTTTCATTTAGCGCCGGGTTGAACGGATTGGGATAATTGAACGCCTTTGGAATGGGAAGTATCGTGGTAAATTTATAGACGGCTCCCGTCGATTCTACTCCGTATATGTTAACCGAAACAACATACCAGTAATAGTCTTCATTATAGTCCAGCGAGTCTATTTCATAATAAGTCGAAGTCCCTTCGTACAGCAATGGCAGGTTAGTTTGATCGGTCCCGAAATATAACCTGTACATCGCTATGGTATCGGAAGGGGCTCTGTGACTGCCGGGGCTGTTCGAGCTTGCCGGGCTTCCCCATCTAAGCATTATCTTGCCGTTTGAAACCACGGCGTTATTCTGTATGCCGTGATTCGTACAGGATGCCGGCCTTGCCGAGACAGCGAACGAACTTGTTTCAAGCTCGTATTCGGAAGAAAGATTCGCGTTCAGGTGGACGTACTTGTACCAGTATAAACCCTGGGCGAGACCGGAAACGCTTTTCGAATACAGCGTGCCGCCGGAGACGGCGGCGCCTTCTTCAAGCGGAAGGGAAGTGGTGGTGGACGAGCCGTCCGGCCAATAGACCACTTTCGGGTAACCGGCAGAAGGCGGGTTGGAGTAGGGGTCGTTGAAAATTACGGAAAACTGGGTGTCTTCTTCGGGGTAGACCGTGTAAAAATACCTTGAATGGTTTCGGGTAAGAAACTGCGGGAGCGCTTCCGGAGACTCTTCGATAAATGCGTGTATGCCCGTGGCAAGTTCTATCTCGTCTATCGTTTTCGTGGGAGTGCTCGTGAGCGCGATATAGGTATCGGCGCTGATCCAGTCTTTTGTTTGAGTGAACTGGGAAGGGCCTAAGAAAGGGAAGAGTTCGAAAACGGTGGCGCCGGCTTCTTCGTAAGTCGATATCGCCGCCTGAATGTTCCCCCAGAACAGGAAGATTACCGCCCCTAAAACCGCTAATCTCTTCAAGTCCGCTCCTATATTCCCCGGCCGGATTTTCGATTATGATATCAAAAACAATGCCGATTTGTCAAACACTAACGACAGGTAAACGGTAAATGGTACACGGTACGTGTTTTCAAGGCAGCTGAAAACACATTGATTATGACATTAACTTTTACCTTTCAACATTCACCTTTTACTTGCTTCTAGCGGAAGTTCACAGAAAAACCTACGCGGTGGGAGATACCCAGATTTTCGTGGCCGCTCCAGGCATCGTGGTAGGCAAAAGCATAGTCAAGGCTGTAGTCTCCCCATCTGAAACCGGCGCCCGTGGCGAGCTCGGTCTCGTCAAGACCGGCCCTTACGGCAAACATGTCCAGGAACACGTATTCCGCGCCGAGCCGCGTTTTTACCTGCCTGCCTTCAGTCTTGTTGACATCAATCGCAACGAGCAGTTTATTGCTGAAGACCTTCCAGCCGAGCCCGGCCGTCACGCTCAAAGGATAGACGTCGGCATTTTCCTTGAGCTTGAGAGTCGGAGCGACTATATTCTGAACGTTCAAACCCAATGATACCGCCGGTATTGCGTTCCACATAAGCCCCGCGTCAATTCCATAACCTGTATCTGAAAGGGCGTTTATCCTTTGATTCACTATTTTCAAGCTGACCCCGCACGAAAGTTTTCCGCCGGAAATAACCGGCCTTGCGTAAGACACAATACCCGCAGTTTCGCTAAGTGAACCAATTCCGGTCTCATAGTTTAACTCGTCCCTCAATTGAAACCCGCCGGAGTTCAGATTTACAAGAGCCGCGCCTATTGCCCCGCCACTGAAAGGCCGGGCGTAGCTGGCAAAACCGAATCCTGTTTCCTCGTATAAGCTGGCATATAAAGCGCAGATTTGCGGGTTTTCAAGCTGGGTTGTACCGGCCGCGTTCCAATAAACAGACGAAGCGTCATCCGATACACCTACAAACGCCTTGCCCATTCCCAATGCCCTCGCACCCGCTCCGTAGCTTAAGAAAGCTCCGGGTACGCCACCGTCTTCCCGGGCAAGGCCGAGAACAGCGGCCGACAAGTTTGTCTGAATCGATGAAATCAGAATGGATATAATTATTATTAGTTTTTTCATGTTATTTCACCCCCAGCACTTTAAACTTCCGTGACTGGCCGTCCGCGCGGACGTAGACTATATACCCGCCGCTGGCTATTACTCTGCCTTCGCCGTTGCGGCCATCCCATAGATGGGTGTTGAGGCCCGTCTGGGCCCCTCCTCCTCCCCCGGACGGAAGCTTCCAGGTCTTGACGAGGTTTCCAAGCAGGTCGTAAACCGCTATGTCTACCTCGCTGGTGCTAATAAGATAGTATTGAATTGTCAGGTTCTGCCTTAACGGGTCGAACGGGTTCGGATAGCAGCTCAGGTCGCCCAGAGACTCATCCGGCGGCGCGAAACCCGCGAGCGTGAACATTCCGAATGAATGCACATCCGCCGACACTTCTTCCGCCCCCTCGTCGGCGCTCTGAGATGAAAGCGCAAAAGCCCTGTACGCCTGCCCCGTATCAGCCACAGTGGATGCTGACAGGCCGGGAACCCTGTGAAGGGCAAGACGGGCCGCCTCGGAAGGCGTGCCCACCTGATAGAGCTTCACGTTCTTGATGTCCATCGGCTTTGACCGACTGCCGGACGATGAACCCGGGGCGAAGGCCAACCAGCGGTCCTTCAAGACAACCACCAATCTGAAAGCCCTTTTGACTTCCTGTTCAACTATCCTGTCGTCCTCATCGCGGTAGAGTATCAGGTAGGCCTTCTTTCCGTTGAACAGCCACCTGAACGGCTTTTTGATCCTCGGCAGGCGAACGTTATCGATTATTGAAACATCGAACCAGCCGTCGCATGGAAGGGTATCGGGAAGCGCTATTATCACAAGGCCGGTTTCCTCATCCTCGTAGCGGCAGCCCTCTCTCGCGGATATCAGGGTACGGAAGCTGAACGTGTAATTGTCCAGCTTGTTGCCCGCAACATCGGTTATACCGTCTTTCAGAGTTATCGTGTACTTTGCGTTATTCCTGAACCTGCCGCTTATCAGTATAGAACAATCATCGGGGCTATAGGTTATATCAAACTCCTTGTGGCCGTGCGGCCAATTCCCGTGGCCGCCGCCCTGCCCGCCGGGATGGCAGAAACTGGCCGGGCAGCATCGGCCGGAGCCGCGGCCCCTGCCTGTCTGCTCGCATATTATGACGTTATCCTCCCAATCCGCGCACTTGACCGGCTCGCTGAACACCACGCGCACGCCGGGGTGCTTTTTCACGTTGAACCTGCCGCCGTCCGGCGGGAAGGTCTCAACGACGAACGGCTTTGTCGTGTCCACGAAAAAATCAAACGCGTTTTCCGCGCTCACATTACCCGCATTGTCCTCCGCTCTGTAATGAAGCGTATGCATCCCATCGGTCAGGGTCAAGCCGAACGCCACCGAGTACACCTGCCAGCCTCCTTCATCAACCCGGTATTGCGTCTGCTTTACACCACTTGACGGTACCGATGTTGAAGGGTCGAAAACTGTAATCTCGAATAAGCTGTTGCAGTTCAAATATGTTTTACCGTCAACCTCGACCCTGTAGCCCGTGATCTGCAGTTGGCATACCGGCGCAACGGTGTCAGCGCTGACCTCGAAATGTTCGTTCTTCTGCGCCTCGATGTTGCTGGCGTTGTCCGTTGAATAGTAGTATATGTCGGCCGTGCCGGCCGGCAGGGTGAACGTTGACACGTACTGTGTCCACACACCCGAATCGAGCCGGTAAAGCGTTTGAGCCACGCCGGATATGTCGTCCGCAGCGTTGAAGCAGATGTTTACTCCCAACTCCGAACTCCCGACTCCTATCTGTGTCACCGGTGGTTCGATATCAAGAATAACGCATCCCGAACTAATGCCGACATTCCCTGACAAGTCTTTCGCGCTCGCAGTTATCTCGTTGGCTCCAACGGAAAGCGCAACAACGCCCGAAAAGGTCGCGTTGTCGGTGTCTATAGCGGCCGGAATCCCGTTCAGGGTGATAATGTCCAGATTCTCTTCTTCATAAATACCGCTTATCGTCATCGTCGAAAAGTTGGTGTATTGCGGCAGAGCGTCCAGGGATATCCTCGGAGGCATCGTATCTATCGCCACGTCAAGCCAAGAGAAGCACACGTTCGACCCCGGGGACCTGTTATTCCAGCCGTCAGTGAGCCAAACCCTGAAATAATACGTGGTCATATCGAGAAGGCCGCCTGCGGTATAGCTGTCCCTTTCGCCGCAGACAACGTCCTTATTGTACGTAATGTCCGCCGCGCTCCCGTCATACAGGCGGGCTATGTCGGATGAAATCCTTATTTCATAAAGCGCGCCGGTTATACCGCCTTCATAGCCGTCGTTTCCGGCGGCTGTCCACTCCAGCTTTACGCTGCCGGGGCTTCCTGCGACCCGCGACACTGAAAGGTCGTTTATCATCCCGGGAGGCAAGAAATCCCCCTTCGGGACCGTGGGCGCGGGATTATCCTGAAACGGGCTCTCGTTGCCGTTAACGTCAACCGCCAGTACGGCATAGGTGTACTCGTGGCCATTTTGAACGGTCGTATCAACGTACTGAGTATCAGTTACAAGTTCATCGTTTATCTTCACGAAAGGCGAAGCGGCGCGCATTATATTGTAACCGGCCGCGCCGGAAACGGCACTCCAGTTGAGGTTCACGAGACCGTCACCCGGGACCACAACAAGGTTCAACGGCGTCCCCGGCGGCGGAAGTTCGGCCAAGACCGCGTACAGGCCCGGGCTGTTTATGGCGGCTGTTATCCTGTTGTTTGCGGTATCGTTCTGCTGTCCGGAAACAGCGGCCCACTGGCCACCTGAATAAGAATACATCGCGTATTCGTTTTCGGCGGCATTATCTCGGTAGCTGATTAAAATGGAGGTCTCATCTCCTTCGGCAGGACCCACTATGCCGGCGTCATAGATGCCCGTCACGCACATGAACCCCTGCGATGCAGCCTGGGTGACGCTTTGGATTATACCGGCGTCATAGGCGTTTGTAAGACCTATGCTTATACTGCTGTTGTACGAGGTAAGGCCGGCCTGCGGTGGCGTTTCCGCGCTGGCAACATTATAGACCTCGGCCGGTTTTTCCAATGGACAGACGAAATACGGATACTCTTCCTCGTGGTCCGGATCCCATATCGCAAAGTGTATGTTGCCGGCCTGGCCCGGCTGAATGTCCTTATCCGCCATAAGGAACGGATACCAGCCGTAAATCCCGTTCCCGTTGCCTATATCCGTCAACGGGAAAAAGTCGTCGTCAATCAGCGCCCCGCCGGCCACTTTTTTAAGCCGCGTGCCGTAGTCGTCTTCATATGCTATATGTACTCCGTTCTTGCCGTCCACCGTTATAAAAGGGTAGGTTTCCCAGTCTATTGGGATATTTATTTTACTACCTGTTTCGGGCGAGTATCTGAGGATGTATGACCCATTAGCGTAGTCCCTCACGCAGTACATCGACTGCGCTTTGCCGTACCTGTCGGACGCTACCACCAGGTAGTCAACCCGCGCGTAACTTTCGCTTTCTTCCTGATATTCCACCGTGTCTATCAATGTATTTGAAATCACGCTTCCGGACGGCGTGAGCTTTGTTACAAATATTTTCTCAGGTGTAGTGTCATATGACCCTTCCACGTTGTCTTTCCATACAAATAGCCCGATAAAGCGGTCCTCTTCCCTAGAAAACGTCAGGGCGCAGGCTCCGCCGCTCGTTCCGTAAACATCTTCTGGTAAGTTATAAACTTCCCTTCTTGTCCAGGCGGTACCGTTCCAATACGCGAATTTGTACGTGCACACGTCAAAAAGGTTCCCGTACGCGTCTTCCAACTGTTCTATTCCAAGATAAATGACTCCCGGCATGCCCTCGCTGTTAAAAGCAAAAGAATAAACCCCGGGCGCCCAGTCTGTTCCGAACTCATCCGGCTCATTTACCACCGATAACATGTTGTCGCCTGAACCGTCGGGCCCGAAATAAAAGATATTATCACCGTCGGAAGTTATATAGCCCTCGTTCCCGTACGGGTCAACGTGGAAAGAGTCATAACCGTTGTCCCCGTTGAAGAAATGCGGGTTGTTATTATAATCAAGGTCCATCTCAAAGGCGTACCAGTCTATCAGCGTGTAGGAAGGCCAGAATCGGCCGGTGTTGAATGTTGTTTCGCTTTCGTGGCCCAGAGCGTCTTTGGCCTTGACTGTATATGTTTTCTTCGGTTCAAGCTCTTCAAGCCGTGAAACGGAGGCCAGATTCGCGTAAGCGTAGGTTTTGTCCGAACCCCCTTCGGGCGTGAGCGTTATTTCTTGTATACCGGCCCCGCCGTCGGTTGCCTTTATCGTTACTTGGCGGGACTCAGCTGTGCTTCCGCCGGGAATGACCATCCCTGAAGAATCGCAAAGCTCGATGGCGGGAGTAGAATAATCAACAAAGAGATTCTGTTGCGAGTAATTGCCCGCCTGGTCATACGAACGAATGTAAACGATGCCTTCTGGAAGGTCAGTTAGTTCATATGTATGGTCGAGGTCGTAGTTATGATAGGAAGTGCTTATCAGAATTCCATAACCATCCGGATTCCCTAAGTACACTTCAAGAGCATAAAGCCCCGAACCATTCGCCCCGTCAGAAGCATAAACCGTTATGCTGTTGTCCTGCAATGTGGTCCCACTTGGAATTAATTGGCCTTGCTTGTCTTTTATTTCAAAAACAGGCGCATTATTAAAAACAGGATCCATCGCATTATATTGTGTCTTTGGAGTCAAATTCGTAACCTTTATAAACCCCAAATCATGTGTTTCATTATATTCATCAGGTTCATTAATTATATCTCCCTGTATTTCTACTCCTGCTAACGCATAAATATATTCTACCCATCCATCACAACGTATTTCCCTAATTTCACTTATTTCTAATTTATTGTTACTATTGTCATCCACCCAGTCAACTATTTTTTCAGTCCATTTTTTAACATAAGGCCTTTCAAGATCTTGTCCTTTTGCATATTCGGCTATAATGCTTCTTTGTTGTCTAGTCATATTTTTTGTTCTTGCCCCTCTATATGTCGCTTCATTTTCAAAATTATATAGAGTAGTCGTTCGTACCCCTGTATCATGACCGGACTGTTCACGTATTATTTGCTTGCTTTTGTCAATAGTGTATTTTGTACCTATATATCCAACATATATTGCAGAATGATATTTATAATACTCGGGAAAAACTGGGCCACAATTTAGGCTGAAATAAGGTGTAAAAAGCAGTATAATGAAGCCTAAACAGGAGGCCCGGA
>JAFGGC010000004.1 GCA_016930715.1 Endomicrobiales bacterium | reverse complement strand
CCGGAATTGTCCGCCGCCGTTCCGGAGATTACAGGTATCGAGTTATAAAGCCCGGCCTTGGGGTAGAAGAGGTCGCTCGTGGGAGCGATAGTGTCTATGTGCACGGTTATCGCGGTCGTATTGTATGTCTTCGCGGGAGTGGACTTGTCCGATACCCGTATTCTTATGTAGTGCTCGTCCTGGGTCTTCCAGCACTCGCTCGCGTATGTAACGGTGTACGTCCAGGGCTCGTCGCTCGAATCGAAAGGCGGCGTGTTGGCTGAAGCTTGCACCCAGGTCGGAGTATTGAGCAGCCACTGTCCGCCGTCATAATAGTAGTCGTCAACGCCGATCGTTTTCTTTATCTCTACCTCAACCTGCTCCACCTGTCCGGGCGCGGTATCGTTTGACGCGCCGGCTATCTGGGTTATAGTCTGGTAATATCCATCGTCGGTCGGGTCCGAAACGCTGCCCGCGGGGGCGGTCCGGTCAATATAAAACGTCCTGTCCACCGGGTTTTCGAAACCGGCCGGGCCCCAGCCCTTTGACTGGCCTATGTAGGTCGCGCCGTCTTCCCAGGCGTCCGACGAAACGTCTATCTGCCAAGAGCCTGGGTCGCCTTCCGTCAGGCTCGTGTCGTTCCAGTATTCGCCCGCCACCCACTGATGGGTGGACTGGTTCCAGGAGGTACCGTATGTGGGCCCGGAGCTGATCTTGAGGTCAACTCCGCCCTGCGCGTTCTTGGTATACTGGTTCGCCGTGCCGTAAATGGTCAGGTTGGTTATGGCCTGGTAATACTCATTGGCGGCGGGAACGGTTATCCTCGTCACAGGAAGCGGCGCGGAGTACCAGAACGTGTTGGTCGTCACGGTCGTCTGGTAGTTGCCGGCCTTGTCCTGGGCGAGCGACCACATCTGGTATTTGTATCCCGGCGACTCCTTGGCGTCCCAGGCGACGCCGGAAGTATTGTATTCCCACCTTCCGGTACCGGCGTTGTAGCTAGTATCAAGCCAGGTAGGCGTGAGCGACCAGTCGCCGGCCGACCCGACCACACCGGAGGCCCTGGTCCAGTACTTGTTGTTGGCGTTGGGCGGTGGATCCGCCGGTTGATCGGGACAGTAGAGCATTATCCGGACGGTATTGATCTCTCCCGGCGAAAAATCCGATGCTGAACCGGTCGATAACAGCAGTATGTCTATCGGACGAGACCCCGGCACGTCGTCAATGGGCACGTGGACCAGGGACTGCGGGTTGGTCGTGTCGCATATGAAAGTATTCGTCGACCATCCCACTTCAGAGTTCGTGGCATAGTCCTCGGCGCGCGATATCACCCAGTAAGTGGTTGTGTCCTCCCACATCACAGAGCTTATTACGTAGCGCCAGTAAACCGAAGACGCGTAAACCTCATATATTGTAGCGGAAGAGAACACGGGAGTACCCGAAGCTCCCCAAGAGGGGCTCGACCAGCCGCCCCACCATAGACCGTCCGAGGCCCGCTTTATGGCCACGTCGACGTTCTCTACCTTACTGGCGTATGTGTTGGCGTCGTTGGCCGTTCCGGAAATCGTGGTTATGGCTTTAGCAAACTGCTGGCCGGGTATCGGAGGGAACTGAACGCGGGATGTAGGTCTTGTAGTATCGTAAATAACGGTTATGGTCGTAAAGCTTATTTCCTGGTTGGTCGCGTTGTCTTCGGTGTAGCTGTTTATGTAGTACCTGTTGTTGTCCTGCCAGATCTCGGCCAGCGGCCTGCCCGTCGTCCATTGCCAGTTATAAATCGGGGGCCCGCCCCACGGAGGCGGGTCGTCAGCAGTGTGCCACGCCGACGCGCCCCAGCCGGGCTCGCCCCAGTACTGGCTATCGAAGTCCCTTCTGATTCTTATTTTCACGATACTGATGTCGGAACCGGTGAAGGCCGTCGCGAAATCGTCGGCCGTTCCGGCCAGGCTCGCTATCCCCGTATTGAAGGCCAGGTTGTCGGAAGGCGTCAGCACCATCGAACGCGGCGCTGTCGTGTCGTATATGAACCTCACGCCGCCGGTCCCGGCGGTTATACTGGAAACGGGGACATCGGTGTAGTTCCCGGCGCGGTCTGTTATTCTTGCCCACATCACGTGTTCGTAAGACTCGCCTGGCGTCCAGTTAATGCCGGTGAACGTCCACGACGTCGGGTAGCTCGTGAATACCGTGGCGTCTTCCCAGGGAGGCCAGTGCGCCGCGCTCACGAGCTGAGACTGCGTGCGCCAGTCCCAGCTGGCGGTATAGCTCCAGTAGTACTTGTCGCCGTAGTCTCCCTTGATTATTATCTGCGCGCCGTCCGAGTCAAGCCCGGAGGTCGCCTCGGTTATGGCGCCCGAGAGCGTCGGAAGCGCGTTGTAGCTCTGGTCGTTTACCGGATACGTAACGGTTATGGAAGGCGTCGTGAAATCGATATAATAGATCGAATCGGTCGAGGTCGGCTGCCAGTTGCCGCTATAGGCGGAATCGTTGGATTTCAGCGCCCTGTCGCGCGATTTTACTTCCACGCGGTACTGCTTCGTATCCTCCCAGGTGACACCCGAAGAGTCCCAGGAAAAAGGAGTGCGCCATTCGTTTCCGGTCTGCGAGGCGTCGCCGGCGTTAAGAGCGACCTTTATGTAGCCCAGCGCCGGATCCGTCTCAAGCGGGTCCCATCCGGGGCCGCCGCCCTTGCCGGGGTTCCATTCCTGGTTGCCCGCGATGTCCACGACCCTTATCCAGACCTGGGTTACCCTGGACGCGTTGGTGTTGTAGTCTATTGCCGTTCCGCTTATGACGTCCACCGCGTTGAAATAGCTCGAGCCGGAAGGAAAATCTATGGCGGAAGACGGCGTTGTGGTGTCTATCGTGACGGTCCTCGTGTAATCCGACGACGCGTTCTCGGCCGCGTCATAGACCTTGAAATAGAACTTGTATATGTGGTCGTCCGCTATCTCGTTTTGGAAAGCCGTGTACGACCAGACGTTCGGCGTCGAGGTTGTCGCGATTATGTCCTGCCTCGCACCGGCGCCGAAATTCGTGCCGTTCCACCAGCCCGCCGGAGCGGTCTGCTTCTCGATCGCTATTGTTACGGTGGAAACGTAGGACACGGTGTCGTTGAACGTGCCCGAAGCGATATGGAGGACATTCAAGTAGGACAGGTCCGCTGGCCTGCCTATCGCGAGAGTGGCGGGCCCGTCGTCAACCGTGAACGTCACCGACGACACGATGGCCTGAACGTTCTGCGGAGAAGTGTAGTCATAGGCTTTTGACTCCAACCTGTACTGCTTGCCGGAAACCCAGCCGCCGGTCGGCTGGTAAGTGGAGAACCATACCATCGTTCCTAAACCGGAGCCGTTCTGAGCCGAATGCCAGTCAATCGACACGTCCCACTGGCTGAAAGTGACGTTCCAGCTCGATATCCTGACCTCCGCCTTTTCAAGGCCGGAAAGGTCGCCGTTGGCCGTGCCCGAAAGTGTCGAAAGCGCGGTCGACTGGCAGTATTTGTCCTGCGGCGGGTATGTGGGCTTTGAATCCGGCTCGGTCCAGTCAAGCACGAATTCCGTCCAGCTCCCCCAGGAATTGGTATTGGCAGGTATTGCGCTGTCCGCGGCGTATGTCCTGGTGAAATACCTCTGGTCGGAATAGAGGTTGGCTTTGAGCACCTCGTATATCCACGTTCCGGATGAAGCGCCCGAAAAATACGCGTTAAAGGTGTATTCGCCCGTATCCCAGCCCGGGTCCTGCCAATAGTAAGTAGTGCCGGTGCCGTCTATGCGCTTTAACTGGACATTAACGCCCGTACCGGAATCAAGAGGGGCAGATATCGCGAGGCTTCCGCCGGTGTCGCTTGAAGCCGTTCCCTGTATCTGCAGCGGCGAAGGATTCAACCTGGCGTTGCCCGCAGGGCTTGTCACGTTCGAGGTCGGTATGCCGGTCGGGGTCTTGTCGCAGAATATCGTTCGGGACGAGGTCGGGACGGTGAAAGTGGTCTGGAGGTTTCCGGCTTCGTCATACGAACGGACGAGTATTGTGTAAATGGCGTCGTCAAGCAGGTTCGTGGAAAGGTTCGCGTTGGTATACGTCCAGGAATCCGTCCACACATTGCACGGCACCCACGTTGAAGCGAATACGAAGGCATTGGAATAATGCGACCAGTATTTGGGCGTTCCGGCGTTCTCCATTATTCTAATGAAAACCGTGTCGATGCCCGCCGCCGAAGTGCCCGCACCGGACGAATTATCCGTGCAGTCCCCCCTTACTTCGCTGACCGCCGAATGGATCGCCTGGTTGTCAGGGTATGACAACGATACGTTGGGCGAGGCGTTGTCGTAGGCGAAAGTCTTGTTCTTTATGGTCTGGTTGCCGGCCTTGTCGGTGATAACGAACCTGACGGTGAAATTCTTCGGGTCCTTGTGCCCCGCCCATATCGCCCCGCTGACAAGGTCTGCGTGAGAATAGTAGTAGAGACTACCGCCGCCGTTTGTAGCGGTGAGTTGCGTGGGCGTGGCGGTAAACGTCGAAACTCCGTCCCAGTAGCTGCCGTCCGAGTCAATTATCTCGAAAACGAGCGTCGCCATTGAAGGCTGGTCGGGGTTGGAACTGTCCGTGGCCGTGCCCGATATGCTCACTAAAGACGAAAGGTTGTGGAAGTCTTTGGCCGGAACAAGCAGAGACACCAGCGGGGCCGTGGAATCTATCACGAAGGTCTTTCCAATGGTGTCATAGGAGGTTTCTACCGTGCCGCCCCGGATGGACTGGGACACCGCCCTGTATATCCTGTTCTTGTTCCAGTTCCCGTCGGGCACAGGCATATAGTAACGCCACTCGCCTGAATCGCTCTCTATGCCCGAACCGTACGAAACAGGCACCCAGGTGGATATTCCCGTCAGCCACTGGCTTCCGTCCCAGCACAGGTCGTCGCCGCCGCAGGAGTCGTCGCTGTTGTTGGGGCCGTAATCCTGTATCCTGACGGCCACGGTCGAGCTGTAGACGCAGGTTCCCGAAATGGTGACGAGGTTCGCCGCCTGGAAATGCGGCTGGCCTATCACCGGAAGCGTGACCCTTGAGACCGGCGGAGGCGTCGAATAAGTGAAGGTTATGGTCGAAACGGTTATATTCTGGGGTTTGTCTTTCGCCTTGACGTAGAGCTTGTAAGACTGGCCGTCCGACCAGGTCGGTATGGAGGAACCGTATATCTGCCACTGTTTCGTGCCGTCTGAGTATTCAGCAGGTATCCACACGGGCGAACCCGACGTGAAAGCGGCGCCGTCCCAGTAACTCCCGGTTTCAGGAGGGTTGCGGTAGGCGCATTCGACGCTTGTCACCAACTGGCCCTGTCCGGCAAAACCCTGGTAATCCTGGGCGGTACCCGATATGGTCGGCAGGTAGTTGGTCACGGCGCCGTTGGTCGGCTCGACAACGCCTATTGCCGGCCCGGATGTATCGATTACGAAATAGCAGAAATTGCCCTGCGCCGGGATGCTCGCCCAGTCTTCCTGGTTGCCGTTCATCGTGTTCAGCTTGTCCCTGCTGTTGTCTATCGCGGCCGAGCGTATCCTGTGGCGCCTGCCCGCTGAATTTATCCAGTGAGAACCGTCTATCCAGGTCATGTTCCAGGGCAAAGGAGTGGGGCCCGTTATGGTGTAGGTGTTAATAACCACCGACGAGGTCCATTCAACGTTGCCGGCGTCCCAGTAAAGGTCGTCGCCTCCTATGACGTTGTTGGTCCCGAGGTCGATGAGTTCCATAAGAACGCTGTCGATGTTCGCCTCGTCAAACGGCCCGTCCCAGGCGGTTCCCGAAATCGTGAGGAGCGCCGGCCCCTGGTTGGTGCCCGCCTTGCTGTAATGGGTCGTGAAAGTGCCCGTCAAGTCGTCGGGAAGCAGTATCGTGGAGGTCGGTTTTATCACTTCGTAATAGAAAGTACCTTTAAGAGAGGTGGAGCTTTCGTAATTCTGGTAAGTCGTGTCGGGATAATAGACCTTGTCCTTCGCCCAGACGTACACCTTGTACGTATCCGTGGATGTCACGAAGAAATCGACCGGGACGCTCCACGTCCAGTCGATGCCCGTGGGGATTCCCACGTTGATATCGTTTCTTGTTGACTGCCAGCCCGTTGAAGTGTACCACTGGCCGTTCGAGAACCTCTGTATTCCCAGATACACGTAATTAACGCCGGCGGGAAGCGCCCCCGAACCGACCGGCGTGTCGCGGCTGGTGCCGGATATGACATCCAGCTCTTCATTATACACGTAGCCTTCCGCAGGATAAATGACGTCCGATTCCGGCTCCGAATCGTCGTATTTGAACTGTCTTTCGCTTTCCGTGGACACCCTGCCCGAGTTGTCAACCGACCTTACGGTAAAAGTGTAGTTCCTCCCCGAAACCCAGCTGATGCCGGAAGATATCCACATTTCATACGGGACGGTCGTCGTGGTCCCCGCGACGTTCCATATCTCGCTTTGCGGAGTAGGATCGACCCAGGCGCCGGACGTGACATACATCTTCCAATGAGCGTCGGCCGCGTAATAAAGAGAATACTCGACCTTTGCCACCTCGCTCTCGTCGACCCCGTCTTCTGACGTTCCCGACAGAGTGTTGAGAGAATCAAGCCCGTAGGCGTAAGTGTCCGGGTCGTCCCCTATAGGATAGAGGATACCTGATTCCGGCTGGTACTGGTCATACTGGAAATAAAAGGACTTCGCCGGGCCGGTTATGACGGGGTCTTCGTCTGCAAGGACGTCGCCGTAATAATTGCCCGCCTTGTCTTTGGCAGAAATATCGACCCTGTACTTGTTGGTGTTGCCGAGCGTGATAGCGCTCGTATCCTTGCTCCACGTTTCGCCCGTTTCGGTGATGATAGTCCAAGTGGACGCGTCGACCCACCCTTGCGTGTCGCTCCAGTACTTGTTAGTGTCGCCGCAGTAAATCCTCATATATATGGTGCGCTCGTTCCACGCGGCGTTCGGCATCGGGGACTTTATGTTGTCGTTTATGTCGCCTGAAATGGAAGGGAAACTCTGCACCCACGTGGCGTTCAGGGTATCGGTGCTCAAAATCGGCGAGGTCACCGTGGCGGTGGGCCTCGTCACGTCAAAATAGAACTTCACTTCGGTGCCGTAGGCCTCCCTTGCTATGTCGTCATTACCGTAAGTGTTAAGGCGGTACTGCACGCCCTCCTGCCAGTTCGGGCGCCTCGGGGTAGTGAATTGCGTGAACAGGAACGTTTCGCTCTGGTCATCCGAATCGTTGTAGGGAGCGGTGGGGGAGGCGATATATGTCGATACGGCGGTCGTGAAACCCGCGCCGCCTTCCCAGTACATATCATCGGCCGTGTTCTCCGTGTTCTGAGTATCGGCTATCATTACTTTTATGTAATCTAAACCCGAACCCGCGTCTAACCCCTGCCCGGCAACTGACATGTTCAAGTTATTGCTTATCTGTCCGCCCGAAGGCGAAGTGCTCCATGTAGTTGGAGGATTCTTGTCAATCGTAAGGAACACCGCGGGCGACGGGGCATTAACACCCTGGCCTCCGTCATCCGATCTTGCCCTCGCAACAATGGAGTACTCAACGCCGTCGGCCTGTTTGTCCGTGGGCCATCCTCCGTAACTCCACGGAGACGATGAAGAAGCGGTCTCCCACTGTTGCCCGTATATCGCGGGATCGACAAAATCGTTGAATCCGGACGACCACTGAAACCCGTCCGCTGTCCTCGATATTAAAACCTGGCTTTCAATGAGGCCGGCGGGGGATGTTGGATTTTTTCCGGCCTGGCCTTCGATGGACGACAGAGAGCCGATGTAATCCACCGGCTCGGCGGGAAAAGTAACGGCAGCCGTGGGAGCCGTAACAACGTACGAAGACGTCAGGACATTGGAACCCTGCCCGTCGCAATTGTATAAAGAAACGTCTCTCCAGCCGCCCGCGGCGCTTGGGGCGATGACAATGGTTGCCTGGAGCTCGGAAGAGCTGATGTAAGTGCAGGATGAAAATGCTATTCCAGACCCGAAATTCATCGTTGGCTTTGTCGAACCCCAAACCTGGAAATTCGAACCGCCGACTGTTATGGTAACGGTGCTCGTTTGTCCGCCGTAATACGGCGAAAGCGTAGATATGACCGGCGCATATATTTTAAAGGTGTCCGTACTGGCATTCGAAGACCTCGCGTCAGGGTTGGTGATAACGCACTTGTAGTATCCCATATCCGTAGGAATGTTTCCGATAACAGTCGTGAGCCTCAGCTGGCTCGAGCTTACGAAGGTAACGGAAGATATTCTTATCTGCGAATTGTTCGCGACAGAATTCGTGTCGGTAGCCAGGACATAACTCGCGGTTATGCCGGTGCCCCAATTCGCAAAATCCGAGCCGTTAACCGTAACATCGAATTGATCCCTGTCATATGGCGCGATGTCGGGGCTAATGCTGTTGACAGTCGGCGCCGCGTTCGTTGATATCGGTATCCTGTCAAAGTACACGTTGCCGTCCTCCGAGCACCACGTGACGCAGATAGGGTTCGGCGCCGTTGCCTGGTATTCAATATTGGGGAATTGGTGCTTGTAGGTTTCCTCGATGAGCGGTTTCCATAATTCAGGCGTCTGCCACGTCGGGGAAGTCGTGCCTGAATATGGGTCGCTTTCAACCTTCCATAGTTCTCCGGTTGCATTCTCGTAAACCACGACCAGTTTTTTTGAACTGTCCGCGTACGTTACGACGCCTATGGTAGGGTTAAGATTGTCGATCGTGGCGTCTCCTATGTCCACCGCGGTATTAAACGCGGCGCCGGTCCATCTTTTATAGTACAAAATACCGGTGGTATATGCAGGATGCACTATGTGCGCGTAACTACTGCCTCCGTCCACAACTACGCTCGGAACATGTCCTTCGATGTTCCTGCCAAGCTGCTGATTCTGGTTAATAGTTGTTTCGCCTAAATCGCCAGGTGACGCGTTTAGACTGTAGTATCCGTTAAAATCGCTCCGCGTCTGGTTGCCGGCAGCGTCCCCATGCGTGGAAAAGACATAAAACTGGTTGCTGCTCCCATACGGCACTATCACTGCTTTGTCATAATAATAGGTGTCATCTATCTCTCCGCCGGTTTGCTGGCCTGCCGCGCCGAAACCTCCGAACGAAGTATTGCAATAGCCCGTATGGGTCGTCCTGTCATCGTCGTCATCGCCTTCGCCGCCCGACGCCGTAAAAGCCAGAAATTCACCCGAGGTCTTACATATGGTGACGTAGGGGTTCGCGAGCATATTCTCGTTTCCGGTGCTGTAATTCCTGTAACCGCCCTGATCGAGATTGGACGATGCCGTTATTGAACCCCACGAAGGCAGTCCGGGGGAATTTAACGTGGCTTTTCTGAAATACACGTAACCAGACCATATCCTTGAGCCCGTTATGGCGTAAACCACCCGGCTTGACGGGTCGTACCATACGGACCCGTTCCTGGAAGATTCGTCATCCGTAAAGACGGCCTGGGGGTCCGTCCAGGTCATGCCGTCCGCGCTGTAAGAGACGCACATGGTCCCCCATTCCGTATCCTGAGAAGGGTATGTTCCGGCGGCAAGCTGGTTTACTCCGCCCGAAGGGTCCGGAACCTGGGCAGCGTTGGAAGAAAAGAAGACCCAGAAACCGTATTCGTTTGAAATGACCTTGCGTTGGTTTGTCCACTGCGTATGACCTTCGTTGACATAGGCGCTGGCGGCATACACGTGACCGGCGGCGGCAAAGCAAAGGGCTATTACCGCTGAAAACACGCGCAAAAAAGCCCCAAACCCGTTTTTCGGCGGCAGGAAGCTGGAACCTGCGATGGTTTTTTTGCGTCTTTCAGGGTTCATACTATTTCTCAGTTAATATGCTTCCGGCTAACTCGCTGATAGTCTCGTCTTTATCATATAAAGCAATGTTCAGAAGCCGCATTCCTTCCTGTGTCCTCTTGTAACCTCTTAAGCTGTTGACGACTCCGAATTTCAGTATTTGTTCGTCAGATTTGATTGTTTTTTCAATAGTTTTATAGACCTTCGCGTCCCCTAAAAAACCTAGAAGCGCGCTTGAAGCACTTATTCTCAAATTAACGTCTTCTTTCTTGTTCTCAAAGACCTCGATGAGCGAATCCTTCGCGGATTCATTTTTCATTATCCCAAGCTTGAGGCACACCATCGAACGAACATTGACAGAAGGGTCGCTATTGAGCGCTTTTCTGAGCGCCTCTGACGCGTCTTTTCCGCCTATCTGAGCTATTGAATCCACAAGATGAACCCGCACTGTTTCGTCTTTTTCGGTCTCAAGCTGTCGTATCAGCTTCTCTATGGACTCTTTGCTTTGCATCTTTGCAAGGCCCTCTGCCGACTGGGCCCTTATCTTGGGGTTTTTGTGCGATATACGCTTTTCAAATTTTTTGACGTTCTTCGCGGTCTTGTCGGCGCAAATACCGGGAATAGTGAGAATTGCTACCATAAAAATACTGATAATTGAGTGCCTTTTAACAAGCATGGCCGTCCTCGTCCCGTTCGATATAGAGGGGCTCCGCCGCCCCTCTGTGCTCGCTTTTCTGGCCGATGTTGACGACGTTGAATTCCGGGTTCTCGTCATGGAGCACGCACAAAAGCTCCTGCTGCAGCTTGACCAGGACCTCGTCCACCGTCCCCGCTTCGGCCCGTATCTTGGGCAGTACCGGGCAGAAACCCAGGAAATTTTCCTCGTCGATCTTGGTGATGATAATTTTGTATTTCATTTTTCCTCGCTGGAATAGACAAAAAAACATCTGCTTTATGCCAACAAGCATTGAAACTGGTACATCTCAACATTTCTTGGCACAAAAGATAGGGGGCTGAACAAGGATTAACAGCGGATGGCCGGCGAGAATGTCCTGATATTGACGGACATAAACCGGAGTTGTGATACGAGCAGTGAAACAAAAAGGAGTGTTAGAACGAAAAGGCCCGAGCCGTGCGGCTGGGCCTTGGATATGCCTTTTATCGTCGTGAAAATGACGGCAATGAGCGTTTTTACCGCAATTGGCAGGTTGCGCGAAATGGTGTGCGCGCAGGCGTTTATCTGTTTTGCCAGAGCGCTTAAAGTCTGCGCGACTGAATAGAGCTCGGAGTTTACCAGCAAATTAAAAAGACCTGATTGGAAAATCTCCTTCAGGTCTTCTTTCGCTTCCGCTGTCGCGACCGGGTTGTTGCTGGCGTCTCTGGCGTCCAGGTCGCTGAAATCCGCCATCATCGTCGGCGGACAGCCATCAATA
The DNA here is from genome assembly GCA_016930715.1 of Endomicrobiales bacterium. Classification (GTDB taxonomy): domain Bacteria; phylum Elusimicrobiota; class Endomicrobiia; order Endomicrobiales; family JAFGGC01; genus JAFGGC01. The sequence continues at coordinate 36,764 of JAFGGC010000004.1, read as the reverse complement.
GAAAAAACTCCCGGCTGGAAGCTCGCTTTTGCTTCTCCCAGCGCCAGTCCCCACATGAGGATCAGGGTAATAATCGGGAGTTTCAATTTCATTATGTTACCTTCGGCAACCCAGCCACCCTTTCCTTTTTCCGTCGAGGATTAGGGTCTGTGGCTTTGCGTCCCCAGATTACTCTGGGTTTGCCATTTTCGGGTATATTTTACTTTCAATATGATTATAACACAAGAAATAATTTTTGTCAACGATTTTTTTAATTAACCGACAAATGAAAAAAGGCTCTAAAATACGCATATTTTTCATAATCCTCCACGATAAAAAAACAGCTTACTAAATAGGCGGTTGAGCCACGGGTTTTTTTTACGGTTCCAACGGCTTTTGTTGATAACCTTATTTACATTGATTTTCAATGTGTTTTTTTGTGGAATACTAAATAAGGTGCCGTACGGGACCACAGGATTGTTCCAAATTCAAAAATCTCTACAAATAACAAGTTATTTATAGGAATATACCAAATAACAGTTTTGATCTTCCTGAATCTTGCTGTTTTTGAAGCCGGCTTTTTGAAGCAGCGCGATCATCTCATCGTTGCCGGGCATTATATCGTGCGCGACCGGCCCGCCCACGCCGTGGTGATGGGCGTTTATCGTCTCCTTGGTGTCAGCGTGGGCCACTATCAGCCTACCCCCGGACCTGAGGACGCGGAACATCTCCCGCATCACTCTGAGTTTATCCGGAAAATGCGGAAAAACGGAGAAACACACGGCAAGGTCGAAGCTTTCCCCTTTGAGCCCTGTCCTGCCGGCGTCCGCGCAAATATACTTAAAACCCGCGCCGTGCTTTTCTCTGGCCTTGTCTATCATCGGCTTTGAGTAATCAAGCGCGGTTATCCGGCTTTCACTCCCAGCCGCTTTGCGCAGGTACGTTAGAAGTATGCCGGTCCCGCACCCTACGTCCAATATGCTTTCGCCTTTTTTGACCTTCAACGCCGGTATAACGTCCTTTTCTATTCTTTTGACCACTTCTTTCGTGACGTAGCTGTCCCACTTGTGCGCGTGCATGTCGAAGAACTGCTTCCTGTTCATTTTCTTCATCCTTCTTTTCGGAGAGAACAGAAGGCACACCCCGAATATCGCGCTCGAGACTATGACTATAACCGCCCCCGACGGCACGTTTATCAGGTACGAAATGAAAAGCCCTGCAAGGCAAGAGACAACGGCGAACAACGCCGAAAGAAAATACATGGTTTTCATTTTATATGTCAGCTGGTATGCGGCGAGCGGGGCGCTCGTTATCAGCGAGAATATCAAAAGGCCGCCTATCGTGTTGAGGTTCAGCGTAACCGCTATGCCGCAGATGAAAAGAAGGGCGTAGAGTATCAGACGTTCCGGTATGCCGGCGGCCTTTGCCACCTCGCGGCTGAAAAGGACGGCCATCGTCTCCCTGTGAAAGATGCCCAAAAAAACAAGTATCCCGGCCGCGCATATCGCAAGAAGCGCAATCTGCGGGTACGATACAGCGAGTATGCTTCCCCACAAAAAATTCAGGGCTTCCGTTTTCGGGCCCTTAAGAAGCCCTATGCCGAGGAAGGCCAGCCCCAGGACGAAGGAGAATATGATGCCTATAGACACGTTGACCGACACGTCGCCCCTGTCGGCGACGGGCCCAATGGCAAGGGCCGTGATGATACAAAACACCACGGCGCAGGCAAGCGGGTTCAGCCCGAAAAGCAGGCCGAACACGGCCCCGGCAAAACCCGAATGCGACATCGCGATGCCGACAAAAGGTATGTTGAGGAGTATGACCCAAACCCCGATTATTCCGCAGGCGATGCCTCCGAACACCGATGCCGCCGCGGCGCGCCAGATGAACTCGTAGCCGAACATCTCAATCATGGCGGCCCCCGCCGGTACTGTCCCCCGCCTGCGGATGTCCGGGATGCAGATGTCCCGCGTGGAAATGCTTCCTTCCGTGGACAATGCTCACGTGCATCGGGAAATCGTAGAGCTCAGAAAGCACGCCGGCTTCCAGCATCTTGTCCGCCGGGCCGGAATTGACCACCATCGCGTTTTTCATCAGGACCACGTCCGTGCAGGAATGAGGTATGTGGCTTAAAACGTGCGTCACGAAAACGACGGTGTATTTTTTGTCCTTGTATATGTTCTCTATCAGGCCGATTATCTCGTTCTGAGCCCTGGGGTCGAGGTTAGAGGTGGGCTCGTCAAGAAGTATTATGCGGGGCTCCTGCGCGAGCGCCCTTGCTATGGAAACCTTCTGGTGCTCTCCTCCGGAAAGATGCCCTATCGGCTTGTCCGCGAGCCCAGCTATGCCCACGGTCCTCAACGCGTTTTCAACTATCTCATCATCCGAAACCTTCCACCTTCCGCCAAGCCCGATCTTTCCGAACCTGCCGATGTTCACGGCTTCCCTGACGGAAATCGGCGAGCGCGGGTCTACGGCGAGGTGTTGCGGCACGTAACCGATGTCTTTTCTTATCCTGTTGAGATTCCTGCGCGTGATCCTTTCACCGAACACCTCAACCGTGCCTGCCGTTATGTTGCCGAGGCCGTTGATAACGGTGAGAAACGTCGTCTTTCCCGCCCCGTTCGGGCCTATCACGGACACGAAAGAACCCTCGGCTATGTCTATGGAAACGTTCCTTAGGGCCGCGTTCTCCCTGTATGACACGGAAACGCCCTTTATTGAGACTTCCCTGTTCATTTAAGCGCCTCTGATATCTTTTTGGCGTTCTCTTCGAGTGTTTCCAGGTAAGAACCGCCCTTCGGGAAATTGGTGAGCGTGACGTGCGGTATTTTCAGGTCTTTTGCCACGGCAAGGCCGGCGTCGGCACCGCTTTGCAGGTTATCCGCGACAATGACGGCTCCCGCGGCTTTTGCTTTTTTCATCACTACGGCTATTTCCTTGATGCTGAGGTCCTCTCCCCTGCCGTAGACGGCCGCTATCTCGAACCCCAGCCACTTCAGGAACTCCTCCTGGTGCGCGGAGCATACGGCGCGGAGGCCGATGAAACGGGCGGACATCTTTTTTATTCTCCCTGTCTCCGAGATAACTTTCCTTTTGTAACTTCCGGCGTTCCTTTCATAGAAACCGCGGTTCGCGGGGTCGGCTTCGGCCAAAATGCCCGCAACCTCGTCCGCCGCCGACATGTTGACCTCGGGAACCATCCAGTTGCCCTCAGTCTTCGCGCACACCCTTGCCGGCCTGTCCTCCCCGCTTCCTTTAAGCAGCCAGTCAAACCGTTTTTCCCAGTCGTGGGTCATAAACAGGTCCGCGTCGGCTATCTTTTTCATCGAGGCGGGGTCTATATCGAAATGGCCCGGGCAGGCACCTCCGGGAACGAGCGTCTTTACATCGACCCTGTCGCGGCCTATCTCGGACACAAGGCAGCCAAGGTGCGACGTTGTCGCGACAACATGTAATTCCGCATCCTTCGCGAAAACGCAGGAAACGACAAGGCAAGTCAGGGCCAGCGCGAGCAGTATTCTATTCATATATATGTGTTCCGTTCAAGGAAAGCGCCTTTCACTCTTCATTACATTATACTAAAACGCGTACTCTATGCCCAACGTCGCGGTCCGGCCGGGCATTTCGTACAATCCGCTGTAATATATGGAATACTCGGCGTCGCCTATATTCTCCACGGCGCAGAAAACCGAAAGGCCTTTCACCGCCTCCCAGTCGGCCCTGGCGTTCAGCACCGCGTAATCGTCAATTTTCTGCTGGGAATTGTCGGCGGCGTAGTACTTGGCGACATAATCCGCCGAAACAAGGCCCTTGATCCTTCCCTTTTCGTATTTCACGGATGCCCCGGCCTTGTCACCCGGACGTCCGGTAGTCTGTGTTCCGGGATCCATATACGTGTAGTTCAACTGGGCGTTCACGTTTTTAGAAAAAACAAGATTGCACGCCGTTTCAACGCCCTTGAACTCGAACTCTCCGATGTTTATCTTCTTCCCGGAAACGGCCTGTATGAGGTCCGAACCCTTCATCACGAACCCGCCGACGTCCACATACACCCTGTCGCCGGCGTAGTGTCTCACGCCGACTTCGGTGTTGGTCACCTTTTCGGGCTTGAGCTCCGTGTTCCCGGCCCAGAGATAGAGGTCGTTAAGCTGGGGAGCCCTGAACCCCTGGCTCCATACGCCCCTCAATATCGTGTCGGGCGACAGGTTGTACACCGCCCCGGCGCGCGAAGTGACGGCTTGTTCGGCGAACTCGTCGTAGTTGAACCTCGCGCCCGCGTTGACCGTGAGCCTGTCGAAGAAGGTATGCTTGTCGTCGGCGTAAACACCGTACTCGTATTTATGGTACTGTCCTATCATGAAAGCCGGCGCGACGTTCTCTATTTCGCCGAACTGGTACCGATAGTCGATACCGATGCTGAGCTCGTTTTCGGCCGAAAGCGGCGTCTTGCCGTGAAGCATTACGCCGTTAGTATAATCATTCGAGACAAAACCGTCCGAGAACCGGTGCCAGCCGAACGAACGGTAGGTTTTCAGCGAACCGGTAAAATCACCGAACGCCTGTTTATACGTGACGTCGGCCGAACCTCTCGAATAGTCGTTCCACGTTCCGGCGGCGGAAGGGAACGGCTCGTTCTTTATTCCGGTAAAATACTTGCCGCCCAGGAGTATTTCAGACCTATCGCCGGTCTTATAACCCATTTTAATGGAACAGTCCGACGCGTTGTACGCGGAATTTTCCTTGTGGCCGTCGGTCGAACGCTTGTCGGCGCTCAGATAGTAGTCGAATTTCCCCTGCCTGCTCCCCTGCTGAAGCCGGTAGTTCTGGGTATTGTATGTTCCTCCGGAAGCCGTGAAACTGCCTTCCATATTCCTTTCGGCACGCTTAGTTATTATATTTATAACCCCGCCGAAAGCCTCCGAACCGTAAAGGACGGATTCGGGGCCCCTTATGACCTCTATTCTTTCGACGTTGTTCATCGGAAGGGTATGGGTGACGGCGCAGCCGAACATGCCCATCTTGTCAGGCCGGCCGTCTATGAACACGCCTATCTGCCTGCCGGAGTCGCCTATGCCCCTGATATCCACGTCAGCCCTTCCGAACGCGCTTGTTTTCCTTATATATAGGCCGGGCAACTGCCCCAGTATATCTGTTGTCTGCTTGGCGTTCGTCATTGATATATCCTCTTTTGTGACTACGCTTGCGCTCTGCGGGAACTGGCGGACCCTCACTTCGTCGCCCGTGGGCGTATAAGCCGAACGGTCAAGCCCCAGGAACACGTCCGCGCAAAAAACCGGCTGGAACAAACCTGTGATAACCATTAACATCAATACCTGTACCGCTATTCTTCTAAACACTTATGATACCTCCTCTAATGCATACCATCTTAATATTCGTGCTACGACTGGTCAAAAAAATATACTCCTACTGCGGTGCCGGCGCCAGCCTCAACTGGCTGTGCTTGACCCCTTTTTCCGATTTGATGAGGCTCGCCAGTTTTTCTATCTTTCCCTTTTCGCCTTTTACCACGATTATCTCGAAACAGTTGTGGTGGTCGAGGTGTATGTGCTGTGTCGAAAGTATCGTTTCCTGGAAATCGTGCTGTATATCGGTCAGCTTGTTCAGGAGCTCGCGCCGGTGGTGGTCGTATATTATGTCTATCGAGCCCACCGAGACCGTTTTATCGTCGGTCAGCTTGTGCTCATCCACCGCTTTCCGCATCAGGTCTTCTATGGCCTTCGAGCGCGTGGGGTACTCCTGGTCGCTTATAACCGCGTCGAACTTTTCAAGAAGGTCCTTTGCTATTGATACGCCGAAACGTATGAGCGCCGACATTTAACCACCCTTGACGTATTACGATTTTTACAATTGTAGCACAACAAACAGCAATTGTCAAACCGCAACGTTTTCCGCAGGTTCTTTCCGCAACAATCGAACGCCTTTCAAGCGGTTTCCCTATTTTTTGTCGATTTCCTCTTCCACTTCCTCGGCGCCCTCATCATAGAATTTCTGCTCGTCCGGGGCAAGTTCCTTCAAGAGGCGCAGGAACTCTCCGGCGTGCACCCTTTCCTCGTCCGCAATGTCTTTCAATACTTCCTGCGCGAGCTCATTGTCCGTTGATTCGGCAAGCTGCATGTACAGCTGTATCGCCTCGTATTCCGCGGCGATCATAAAACGGATCGAGCGGACCAACTCATCTTTCGTCAGCTTCCTGTCATTCTTCAACCCTGAAAAGGGCGTCCCGAATTCCGGCATTGCAACCTCCTCTTTTTATTTGCTGAAGTTTTCCACGACTGATTTATACTTTTGGTGTATCATCCTGGCGTCGAATTCAGCAAATTCTTTAAGCATCGCGTCAAGCTCTTTTTCTGAGAAATATCTTTCAGTATCCGGAAAAAATACTTTATCCTCCTTCTCTATATGTTTTGGATAGAATTTAACCAGTGCTTCCAGTCTATCCGCGATTACGCCCAGGGTGTTTTCGCCTCTAACATACTTTTCCTTTGCGTCAACAAGCTCCGCTACTGTTTTTCTGCCCATCTTGTGTTCATTAACAAGCTCATCCATGCCCTGTTTATCCTTATCCGACATTGCCTTTTTGGATAAATCCCTGAAGAGAATGTCTTCCTCCTTGCCGTGGTGCGTTTTATCCGCATAAACCTTTATAAAATCAACCGCAGCGTCAATAAATGCAGGATCGATTTTATTTGTTTTTCTTGTTTCGGAAACTTTCCGTCGGATTATCTCTATCATTTTTTCAATCAAGCGGTGCTCTATCATCAACGGGCCTCTTGGCTTCACGCGATAATCCTCTTTTCTGTATGGCTATTTAAGTTTCACTTTTTCTGGAATGCCGCCCTTTTTGAAATGCTTGTCAATCCAGCTGCACTTTACCCTGCCGCGGCTGTCATAATACTTAACATACGGTTTTATGTCAATAAGCGGCGTGCCGTCTAGCATGTCCACTTCGGAAAAAACAATGACACTGCCGCGTATATATTTTAGTTTAACTATTGAGAAACCGATATGGTTCGGCCGGTGAGGGCTCCGTATGGCAAATATCCCGTGCTCCTTGTTTTCAAGGAACGGCTTTCCCGAGAGCTTTTCTTCTTTTGAGCGGTTAAAGTGATAAATCAGAATAGCGTGAGAAAAACCCTTCAGGTCTTTCAGACCGGCGCGGTATTTGGGGAATAAGCGCGCGGTGCCTGTCACGCCTTTTTCGAATGCCCCCTGAATAGGCATACCTTTCGGCTCCTTGTAAGGAGTGTGAATTATCCCTATAGGTTTTATCTTTATCTCTTTTGCCATTTCAAAAGGTTACCACCCTGTCGCTTTCCTTCACTATATCATACATATCCTTCATTGTTGAGATCGGGCAGGCTTCTGAGCTCTCCTGTTCCCTCGACTGCATACACGACCCGCAGGCATAAATCTTTCCTCCTGCCTGCATAAATTTTCCAGCCTGTTCAACCGTATTGAACTTTCCGGTGCTGACTTTCTGATATTCGACACCCTTGCCCATGAAAAATATCTTGACCTCTTCCTTCTGCCCAAGGCAGAAGTTCGCATACCTAAGCGCATTCCAGCAGGTTTCCGCATCATTAGCCGCAACGACTATTCCAATCTTCACGTCTCCTCCTAAATCTAAGGATTTAAAAACTTGCGCACCAAAAGACCTACAATGAAACTTAGCGCAGCAACCCCCATGCTGATTGAAAACATTTCCGCAAAACGCTTCCTGAACGGCATTTCATTCACGACTGAAATGTAAAAATTGAAAAATGCGATAAGAATAACGGCAAATAGTATTGTAACAAATAAGGCGCAATATGGATCCTTCAAAACCAAATAAGCGGAAATGAGTACAATGACCGTCAGCACATAGGCCGTGCCGGTAAACAATGCTGCCGTAACCGGGTTCTTGTCCGAAGCCTCCGTTTTTGTCGAAAGGTATTCGGATGCGGCCATCGAAAGCGAAGCCGAAAAACCCATTATAAGGCCCGTCAAGGCTATTAGGCTGGAATTTTGAAGGGCAAAAGTAAAACCCGCCAATGCTCCCGTGAATTCGACCAGTGCGTCATTCAACCCGAGAACCACGGAACCCATGTATTTAAGCCTGTCTTCATTTATCATTTTTATGAGCTTGTCCTCGTGTTCAGTTTCGTCTCTGTGTATCTCAATGGCCTCGGGTATATCGCTGGATAACCCTTCATAACAGACCTGAGCGTTAATTTCCCCTTTTTCCATGAGCTTTATACCGAATGAAATGCCTAACAATACGGAAATAACGGTATAAAACCAATATTTTATCCTATTCGGCCTTATCTTTTTACCCGAGTACTTCTCCCAAATTTTATAATGGCGCATTTCTTCATCGGCAATTCTCATAAGCACGGCCGCGTTGCTCTCTTTTGCAATGCGCGCGAGCGAACGGTAGATAAAATACTCCGTTATCTCGTTTCTCTGGCATTCAACGATGATTTTCCTTGTTTTTTCATCCATTGATTCAATCCTTCCTATCCGAACGCCACGTCAAGAATCATCATGACCACGAACCCCAGAACAGTGCCCGCGGTCGCAATCTCCGTGTTGCCGTTATGCTGGGATTCAGGTATGACTTCTTCAACCACCACGAATATCATCGCTCCGGCGGCGAATGCCAGGGCATAGGGCAGTATTGGCTTTGCCGCAAACACCAGCCATGCCCCCAATACCGCGGATAAAGGCTCCACGACAGCGGACAACTGTCCCAGAAAAAAACTTTTTGCCACACCCATACCTTCACTTCTGAGCGGGACCGACACCGCGAAACCCTCCGGGAAGTTCTGAATGCCTATGCCCGCCGCGAGGGCGACGGCGCCCGCCAGGGTCGCGGAATCAAAACCGGCGCCGATGGCCCCGAAAGCGACCCCTATGGCAAGCCCTTCAGGTATGTTGTGAAGCGTTATGGCAAGGACAAGAAGAGTGCTTTTAGGCCACGATGTTTTAATGCCCTCTGCCTCATTCGCGTTAAACCCTATGTGAAGGTGAGGCAAAACCAGGTCAATGAGCCTCAAGAAACCCACGCCCGCCAGAAAACCGCACGCGGCGGGAAACCACGTCCCAATTGGGTTTCCTTCAGACATCTCTATCGCCGGCGAAAGAAGCGACCAGAAGCTTGCCGCCATCATCACGCCTGCCGCGAAACCGAGCATCGCGTCGAGCAGTTTCCTGCTGCCTGTTTTCGTAAAAAACACGCACGCGGCTCCAAGAACCGTCAGAAACCACGTGAACATCCCGGCAAGCAGAGCCTGCAAAACAGGATGAAGCTCCTTTGCCGCCGCTATTAGAGCCGTACCCATACCCGTATTAATACAATATTCGCTGACAATATGCAAGGCCGGCCGACGCGCCGCTTTTTTCCGCGGCGCGTCGGGTCAATCCTTGCCGCAAGGTTCATTAAACCTGCCGGCTATTTCTTGGTTATTTTCTGAAGCACCTCATCCTTGCCGAGTTTCTTTGTGCAGAAGAACCAGTCGTAGCATTTTATGTCCTTTTTGCTTTCCATGCGCTCCTTTGCGACCCCGCAAGACCCAGCGGTGGGGACGATTACATCGTCTCCGGGCTGCCAGTCGGCCGGACAGGCGACCGAAAAAGCGTCCGCGGTCTGAAGCGCTATCAATACCCTGTATATCTCTTCGAAATTCCTTCCGAGGCTCAAAGGATAATAAAGAATGGTGCGAATTATGCCCTTGGGGTCTATAAAAAAGACCGCCCTGACGGCTTTCGTAGCGCTTTCGCCAGGCTGCATCATACCGTATTTCTTGGCAACCTCCATCGTTATGTCTTCGATAAGAGGGAATTTCACTTCAACGTCCTTCATTCCCCTGTACTCTATCTTTTCTTTTATGGTCCTCAGCCACGCTATGTGGCTGTAAAGGCCGTCAACAGAAAGCCCGACAAGCTTACAGTTGGCCTTGGCGAACCTTTCCTCCATGCTCGCGAACGTCATGAACTCAGACGTGCACACCGGCGTGAAATCAGCAGGATGGCTGAAAAGTATCACCCAGCTCCCTTCATACTGTTTCGGAAAATCTATCTCGCCCTGCGTAGTAACCGCCTTAAACGCCGGCGCTTTGTCTCCGATCCTTGGCATACTCGTGGTTTTAACTTCTACTGTGTTTTCCATTGCGTCCTCCTTGTGTTATTTCAGTTATACCGGCTTTTCTAGCTTATCTGCCACCTCCTTATTATTATTCTTTGGCAATAATCGCTATTGCCGGTTAAAAAATATACCGCTTCTTCGCGCGCCCGGCGCAAATCCGCTCCAAGACCACCCTTCTATTTAGAACAGTGAATTCCATCTGAAGCTCTTTTGCCGCCGATAGGATGAGGCATGTATTGGCCGCATCCACCGGCTTAAGATAAGCCGGTGGATGGATGCTGGTATAGAGTTTATTTAAAACTCTCTTGATGCACAGTTCAACGAAGAAGAACGGAATTCTACTTTTTTAATATTTAACTTGTCTTTCAACAATTCGTAGAACACCGTACAGAACCATTCGCAAGTAGAGGGACCTTTACTCACACATACCCTGCTCTCAGGAAACGATTTTACCAGCTCGTGGTTGAGAGCTTTTGCAGGCGTCCCAAATCTTTTTGTTGTACCTTTCATCCCTGTTTTCTCATATCCTTGTAAAACTAAATCAAGCAAGGGGTCTCCTTCTTGAAAAATCGTGGCGTGCATAAAATTGTCAGCCACTGCCCAAGCTAATTTTTGTGCCTCTTTGACCGGGTAGGCATAATTGTGTTCATTTAGCTCACCTTCAATTTCAATCGTTAGCAATCCCGAATGTCCATGAAGATAGCTTGCCTCTCCCGGATAATTCATAAACCTGTGCGCGTACTGAAAATCCAGTTTTACAATTGATCTGTACTTGTTGTTTGACATGATTGATTCCTCCTTTTTTGATATCACTTACTGCGTGCGGCTAATTACGCTAATTGTTTCTAATCAATCACCTCCTTTAATTTGTTGCTTCACGCCCTACCACCTGGCAACTGCGCATTCCATCGCTTATAATTATTTAATAGTAATCATTACTACTATTGGGCAAAAAATATATCACTTCTTCGCGCAGTCTTCGCAGATGCCTTCCAACACTACTCGTTTATTCAATACCTTGAACCTCTGCTGAAGCTCCTGCGGCACGACAATGGAATCATAGGCTTCATTTTTAAAATCTATTATCTTATGGCATTTCACGCATCTTGCGTGGTGGTGGTTTTCCATGTCGGGCTCAAACCTTTTCATTTCACCGTAGCCTTCAACAACATTCACGATCCCGTTTTCTGAAAATGTCATAAGTGTCCTGAACACCGTGTCAAAGGATATATTCGCCAGACGTTTCCTAACCCTCCTGTAAAGGGCATCAGCGGTAGGATGATCTGCGGATTTCATTAGTTCCTCGTATATTATGGAACGCTGGGGCGTTATCCTCAAACCCCGCTTTTCGCATCTTTCTGAAAAACCGCTGTTGACTGCCTCATTGATTTGCTTTTTCATAATCTTATTATATAGTAATAATTACTACTTGTCAATACCCTTGCGTTTTTTTCCTCATTACCGGATTTATCCGCTTACACCTATTACTGGCGCGTTAAGCTAGTATAACCGGTGCTTATTCCCATATAATAGATTAACAGTTTCTCTGAAATCAAATAGCATTGCCGCTTCACGTCCGATATTTTATAACGCTTTTTGAGGCTTTAGTCAATAAAAGAAGGATAAGAAGAACGAACACGATGGTCGGCCCAGGGGTCCAGTCAAGGCGTAGGGACGCCTCTATGCCGGCGATGCAGCCGACCAACCCGAATATCCATCCAAAAATGATGCGTTTCATCGTTCCTGCCGTTGCTGTTATGGCAGCTACCGCAGGTATTATGAGGAAAGCGAACACTAGCAGAACCCCCGCCGTCTTGACAACCGATGTGACCACGAAACCGAACGTCACGTAGAAAATAAAATCCCACAGTTTTATGTTAATCCCCGCCCGAATGGCCTGCCCGGGGTTTTCGGTGACCGCGGGACAACTTAATCATTCCAGGACATTTTTATGTCCAACACCGGACTACCGCTAACAGCGTCAAGCCCATCAACAGTAAGGATTGTATCTTCTATTTGTATAAGTTTAACATCTGCAACAGCGATCCTTGAAAGCCTGTCCGGCGTTCGGGACGCGAAAACACCTACTTCCTTGCCGTCAACACCTCTCTTAAAAACCGAACGCACGGATTCTGTTTTGTGCAGGTAATAGACAACCGTTATGTTTTTCTCGTCTTCCAGCTTGTACAGAAATGCCCTTTGAGATTCAAGAAGACGTATCCGTGACATTCCTTTTTCGCCTTCAGTGCCAAAACCTGTCTTCTCGCGGACCAATCCATTTTCAACAAAACCGATGGGGTATATCTCAAAAGGCTCCAGATCGCCGTACAAACACCGCGCGCAAAGCGGTTTGTCATCGACCACATTCATTTTCTTTCCATTGAACATCTTTTTGCATTTATCGCATAGAACCATACTTTTATCGTTTTTCATGTTCATAATATCTTTTCAGCGCCCGAATATACCTCTTCTACCTTTATTGAAACAACGGCACGGCCCGGGTGCTGCTTCGGGTTCCATTTTTTCATATCGTCAAAAATAGCGCCTTCCGTGTGATATTCAACAGACCCCTTAACCTGGAAAGCCTTGCCTTCGTTGGTCATAAAAAGAACCGAGCCTTTGCTTCCGGCGGTAATATTATTTTTTGTCTTGTCAAAAAAATTATCCGCGATGACTATTGTTTCGCCATATTTGTTAACGCAGGTAACATATATGGTGTTTGGCATCCCATTTTTATCCACCGTGGCAAACACGGCGGCCCCTTTTCTATCACCCCATGCTTTGCTTACTTGCTCCGGTAATACCGGCATTTTTTCCTCCTTTGCGGCAGTTATTTTCACTATTTCCAGCCCTTGGGGACGTTGTTAGATAATACGACATTCAATTGCTTCCCTGTTTCATAACGTGTTTTTAACTTCTGCCCAATTATACCAAATCAGCGGGTGCAGGGCGCAGGAGGCGGCAATGATCCTTACAGGCAGGTGAGTAATTTCCGGTTAACCATTTTTTTACTATTCATGCACTTAGATTTATACACATTCCTAATTCAGAAGTCAACGAGCTCACACTTCCGCGGCTTTGCCTTCCTTAAGCTCGATGAACCCGTCCCGGAATCCTTCCTTCATAGCTCTGACGGCGGCTTCCCCCGTGCAATGCAGGGGCGCCACCTTTTTTATGCCCAGCCTTTTTAAATCCGAGACAACGCGGGCTATCCTGCCCTCTTCCATACCCTTCATATGCAGCCCTCCCACGACGCAGTAAACCTCGGGACCGAAACGGTTTTTTACCAGTTCTACCATCGGGACGATACCCGGATGAGCACAGCCGGTGACAAGCGAAAAACCCCGGGAAGACTGCACGACCAGCGCCTGCTCAAAAACATCCCTCCCTCCGGCAGCGCCGGAGAGTTCCCCTGTCGCGTACATCCCGTCCCCTATCTCAAGAAGCTCCCGCGACTCGACCGCTCTGGCGCCTGACGCCGTTATAATATCCCGGACGTCCTGTCTTGTGTGCGGACATATTATGACATCCGCCCGGTTGTTCAGCTTAAGGATATCTCCGAGGCCCGCGGTATGGTCCCAGTCGTCGTGGGAAATAACTACATTCTTGAGCCTGGCCACATCCACTCCGAACGTTTTGATATTCGCAAGGAAACGTTCCGGTTTCCCGAACGTGTCGAAAAGCGTGTCTTTGCCAACGAGAAAAGACACGCCCCAGTTTTCGGTCTTGCGGTCTTCCGCAGTGGAACCCTGCGCTATCAGCTGTATCCTCATTGATTCACTTCCGTCACGGCCCCAAGTTCCTTAAACCTGCCCGGTTCCCATTCGTCAATGTATTCGTCTAAAACCTGCTCGCTGCCCCAGGGCCTGTGCCCGTAAAATATGGAAAGTTGTTTTTTCGCCTCCTCCTTTGGCGCTTTATCCACGACGATTTTCCACAGCGCCGCGGCAAACCCAGCACGGTCCGCTCCGCCGTGGCAATGTATGAGAACGGGACGCTGCGCAACACTAAAGAAATACAAAAGTTTGGAAACATCATCTTTGGAAGGCCTGTTAGCGGCTGTTAACTTGATACTGAAATGTTGGATCTGCCTTCTCTCGCATACCGCCTTTTCATTTTCATACCATTCCTCCCCGTGCTTTTCCCCGCGCAGGTTTATCACGCTCTTTATGCCGTATTTTTCCGCGACTTGTCCGAGGCGGTCGGTGCCAAGCTGCGCCGAGCGATACGCCTCACCGGGCGTGATAACGTGAAAATTCCCCGTGAGCGTTGAGTAAGCATAATAACCGCCCACGCACACAAAAAAGACGCAAAAAACGGAAATCGTGTATTTTCTGAAATTCTTCATTTAAATCGTTTTACGAGCCCGGCCAAGCGGCAAAATAATCGGCACCCTGTTCTTGTACTCCAGGTACGTTCCTCCGAACTTATTCTCCAGGTATTGTTCTTCCCTTTTAACCAGAACGCACAACAGGGCATACATAAAAACCGGGACCGTCAACCCCAGCCAGCTGTTCATCACCAGCGCTATGCCGGGAACGATTAGAACAACCCAGGCCGCGTAGAGGGGATGGCGGCAAAAACGGTAAACACCGTCCGTCACGAGCACACCGGCGTTATATGCGCTATGCACAGCCGCAGCCGCGCGAATAAAAAAAACGATCCCCGTCGCCATGGCAAAAGAACCGGCAATGACCAGTACCCGATGCGGGACTATTCCTATTTCAAAAAACGGCTTAAAAAGATACGTAGCCGATACCGTTATCAATCCGTAGCTGACCGACAGAAAAGCGAACAACGGCCCGATGCCCCACCTTGTCATTTTTTCAGACATAGTTGTTCTCCCGAATTCGGTTTTTGTCTTCAACTATGGCTGTGCCAAACGGACGAAAAACATCCGCAAGACCGCGCCGCTTACGCGTACCTTTAATCCGCATTTTCACACTTATCCACGCCTTTTTTCAGGCCTAATGCGCATATATAATAGTTCAAGTGCCACAATACATGAAAAACGGACACAACGCCCATCGCGACGCCAGCTTCAACGTGCCAGGACAGCGTGGACGCCCCGGCCACACTGATACCGTAATTCACGCGTAAAACAAGCAGCAACCCCGTGAACCCTGCAACAATGAACGCCGCCAGCAGGATAATGTTCCATATCTTGCGGTGCACGGAAATGGACATCTTTCCCCGCTTTACCGCAATCAAGCCCGCGAAATAGAGAAAAAACAGCGTAGAACCTATTTCTACGGCGCGGTATCTGGCGGTTTTTCTCTTATTAGACGCCGTCAGCGGGGTTTTGTCGGGGGCATCAACGTACTTGTCCGCCCGCGCGGTGATTTCGGGGGGTTTCTCACGTGGTTGAAGCTTAATATCCCGCGTGTCCTGTTCATTAGCGGCTTGCGCCTCCCGTTGCTCTGGCGAAGGCTGGGAATGGTCGCATATATTGTCATTGTCCGTATCGGTGTATTTGCCGCATTCTCCCGGCCTGGGGCAGTTTACCTGCTCTTTGACGCAATCGTTCCACGAGGCGTAAACCGCAGGAAATGCAGCGCACACCGTAAAAACGGCTATTAATGCTTGCATCTTCATTTTATTTCCCATACCTTCCTTCCGCCCGGCCTGAACGGATGAAAAGCATCGGGAACACTATGTCGCTCACGCAGCACGGCAGCCACACGGCGATGAAAAGAAAAATAAAAACTAAAGCGTACGATAAAAAATCCAACCGCCCTCCCACCGCCATCATTATATGGAACAGAGACGCCCACGTGCTCAACAGAACGTGAGCAAAATGCGGGACCTTGGTCGAAGGCTTCCAGCAGGCCACGGCTATGCCCAGAACGGCAAGAGGGTTGACCAGCCACCATTTCTCGATAAAACCTATATGCGCGCCCCTGTTAGGCATGTCAAGCATCACTTCTCCTAGATACGGTATGAGCGAATCACTTAAAGTCGCGATCCCCACCGAGCCCGTGTAGCCCACCAAAAGCAGAAGCCACAGGTTGCATTTTCCCATAAAACATCTGCCGCCTATTTTCCCGCACTGGTGAAGCCCGTACATTGACGAGGTAACAAGCGCGCTCATGAACACGTGCACGGGGTGAAATACGTAAAATACATTGTAAGACACCGTTGCCGAAAGCTTTTGGCATAGCATCATCACTGCCACGCCGGTTAAAGCCCCGAAAACAGTGAACGGGATATGTTCCTTTAATTCGCTTATTATTTTTCGATACACCTTGTCTCTCCGCGCTTATCGTTAGACAAATGGTTTAAACGCCTATTTTTATCTGCCGGCAATACGCTTCATCAAAGCCGTTTCCCCGCAGTCCGGAAACAGCGGGCATCTAACACAGTCGCGCCAAACTTTATGTGGGAGCGTTTCCCTTTTTACCACTCTGTATCCTATGGTTTTAAAGAAACCCGGCCTGAACGAAAGAGCGAAAACCCTGCCGATACCGAGCCTTTTTGCCTGCAGTTCAAGATGGCGCACTATTTTTGAGCCGATGCCCTTACCTTGACGTTCTTTGGAAACCACGAGCGACCTGACTTCCGCCAGATCTTCCCAGGAAACCTGCAGGGCGCCGCACGCAATGACCCTGTCTTTTTCTTCCGCTACCGCGAACATTTGTATCTTCTCGTAGAGTTCCGACAAAGGACGGGGCAGAAGCTTGCCTTGGGCAGCATGCTCGTTTATAAGCTCATGAATCCGTCCGACGTCCGACACTTTGGCCTGTCTTATTCTCACGACCGCTCCTCAAAACTCAGCGTGTAGCCCTATTGTATATTTTCTCGAATCTAACTCAAAATCCTTTAAAAAACCCGCAGCCACGAACAGAGCATCCCCTATCCTATACCTTGCGCCAATTAACCCGTTCCCGCGACCGCCTTCGCGACTAATGAGTTCGCCTACCACGTCAAAATCCTTTACGGGTATTTCCACGGACATACCGCAAGACCCCTCCCCGCGGGTATTACCGGCGCCCGCAGACAGATACCCGGCATTAAGATTGCATCCAACGCCGAAAAGTTTCTTTGTATATATCGCATTAAGGAAATAGCTTTTCTCGCCAAGCTCATTTGAAAAGGAAACAGAAACCATGTCCTCAACAAGAGAAAATTTGAACGAAATAGAAGCTGCTCCCATATTCTGACCGCCATCAACGTCCATCTGATAGGGAAAAGACACGCCGAAATCCATCCTTTCGGTAATCCCGTGTTTAAACGAAATGCCGTATGACCTGTCTAATGATTCGTTCTCATCAACGCAATAATCGCAGGCGGCTTCCAGTTCATATGATTCCTTTTGCACGACACCCGCATCATCCGTAAAAAGCGGATATGCCGCGTGCAAATTATTTGCAACAACGCATAACATCAATGCCAACACAAATATCGCAGTAAATCTCATTATTCTGACCTTTCTTTTACTTAAAAAAGCATGTTCAAGAGCGTTCCCACTGCAGTTACCGTGGCAATCATTATCAGTGTTATTTTGAGCATATCAGCCTTGCCCATCTCGCGGTACAGCACGAAAAACGTCGCAAGGCAGGGAAAATATATGGCAAGTATCACCGCACCCGTGACAAGCTGTCCGTTGTCCAAACCCAGGCCGCCCAGCATACCGACCGCAACGTCCTTCCTCAAAAGCCCCACGAGAAGCGCGGGTACCATCTCGGCCGGCAGGCCCCACAGGCCTGTTATAACGGGCCTGAATATCAATCCAAGGACGTCCAATACTTTCAACGAGTGAAGCAGGTTGACTATGAATATCCCCAAAAACACTATCGGCAGCGCTTCGGTAAAAAACGCCGACATACGCATCCACAGTTTTTTCACGGTCGTCCCGAAGCGGGGCATGCGGTAGGGAGGTATCTCAAGCAGTATCTCGGGGCTTTCGCCCTTGACCGCCGCATTCAGTATGACCCCCTCTATCATCATTATGGTAAACAAAATCAGAAATACAAGCAGAAGGTACGTCATCCCCCTCTGGCCGACAAGACCTATGATGACCGCCGTCTGTGCCATGCACGGGACCGATACCGCCATGAGCGTAGCGGCGATGAATTTCTCCCTTCTTTCCTCAAGTATCCTCAATGCCAGAGCTCCAGGAACGTTGCAGCCGAGCCCCAGCATGAACGGGATCACCGCGTATCCGTGAAGGCCAAGGCGGTGCATGAAATTGTCGGCAAGCACGGCAAGACGCGGCAGGTATCCCAGGTCCTCAAGTAAGCCCAGAAGGAAATAAAAGCTGAAAACGTAGGGAAATACCATGGCTATCGGAACGTAAAGCCCGGTTGTGAGAAGCCCCAGGGAATTTCCGAAATCAATACTGCCGTTTTCAAGCGTGCCGATTAAGATTTGGTGAAGCACGCTGTTTGCGCCCAGAAAAATACTGAGTTTCTCCATCAGTGGCAGCCAAACCCCTTCAAATAAAGGGTCGAATACCAGGGATATCATACCCTCGCCCGCAAAACGAATGAACCAGAAAGACCCGATCACGACCGCGGCCGCGATTATCCAGCGCGAAAAAGGATACACGCTCCAATCTTCAAGGCGGTCAAGCAGTGTATGGTGACGGTGGGTGAGTTTCTGCACGTTAGCCGTTATTTTTCCAATCTTTTCCCAAATTTCGTCCTGCGTATGACGCGTTTGCTGCGCCTTCGCCTCGTGAATACGCTGGATAAGCTCTTTCACGCCCGTTCCGCTTAAGCCGCTCGTGGGAACGACCGGTACCCCCAGGAGCTCCTCAAGCTTTTTCGTGTCAATGTATATGCCCCTGTGCTTCGTGTCGTCCCACATGTTAAGCGCGACAATGACGGGTTTCCCGCTGTCCAACAGCTGAAGCGTCAGGCAGAGGTTCCTTTCAAGATTGGTCGCGTCAACGACGTTTATCACCACGTCGCCCTCGCCAAGCATTTTTACCGCGACCTCTTCCGCCTTGCACGTTGGCGCAAGTGAATACGTGCCAGGCACGTCAATCACCACGGGGCGCTCGCCGTCGACTTTCATCTCCCCTTGAGAGAATTCCACTGTGCATCCGGGATAATTGGATATCATCACCTTCGCGCCGGTAAGCCTGGAAAAGAGCGCGCTTTTACCGACGTTCGGATTCCCCATTAAGAGTATTTTTTTAAGCGTCATCCCGAGACCTCAACAAATATCCGCTCCGCCATCCCGAAACCTATCGCGACCCGCATCTTGTCTACTTCCACCATCTGGGGCCCTAGGCCGAAATACGAACTGACCTTGAGTATCCTTCTGCCGCGCCTGATACCCATGTTCTCAAGCCTCGTGTTTATCCCTCTGCCGCCCCTTATGTCGGCTACTAATCCCGCCTGGCCCGGACGCATCTGCGTCAATTTAATCAGCACCGGATTTCTCCGCCTTTCTGTTCTTCATTAAAGATTTTTCTATCTTTTGCACGTCCCGTCGTCCGCGCACGGCGGCTTTTCACAGCGCTCCTGCCTGCCGCAGCACGTTTTTTCTGAACGCTGCGTTTCCGACGAAATGGGAGACGCCGTGCTCATCAGTTTTTTGACGCCGCCGCCGCATTGCGGGCAGACGGACACGGGTTTGTCGCCCATATTTTGAAGTTCCTCGAAACGATGGCCGCACGAAGCGCACAGATACTCATATATCGGCATGGATGCCCAACTTCCTGTCAATATAGTAACGCGCTCTTTTCAACAGGGGAAGCCTGTCTAAAATGAGCCTGCCGTTCAGGTGGTCGATCTCGTGCTGCAGTATGCGGCTGGCTAACCCTTGAGCTTTCAGCTCCACCCGTTTCCCGGATTCGTTTAATCCCCTGACAACGACTTCATAGTAACGTTCAACGTCAACCCTTATCCCCGGAAGGCTCAGGCACCCCTCTTCCATGCGTTCAAAACCGTCGTGCTCTACGATCTCGGGGTTCGCGAGTTTTACAACGCCGTCTCCGGGGTTTAGAACGATAATTTGAAGCGGTATGCCCACCTGCGGCGCCGCAAGGCCCACGCCGTTGTTGGTTTTCATGGCTTCGGCCATTCTATCCATAATCCGCCTGTCCGCGTCGCCGACCGCCTGCAACCTGTAACACCTCTTTCTCAATACACTTTTCGGATACGTGACAATCTTCATATTTTATCCCTGCTTCACGCTATTGTCCTGGCCTATACAGGCTTGCCTCTTCTTCTGATAGTCTGGGCAGAGCTTATCGGTTCGACCTTTTTTTGGGGCGCCTGGTCATAGACTGATTTCACGCTGATCCCTTTTGGAGAACAAATCCTGATAAATTCATCCCGTATGACAGCCATTTCTTTTTTTGAAAGCGGGGCTACGGGGCACGGGCGCAAAGGGGTATTTATCTGGACTTCATCGGGATTGATGGTACCCACAAGCGCCGCCAGTTCCTTGGCCAAAGCTCTGTTTTGTTCGATAAACATAACCTGAACGGCCAGTTTTCCGGAAAATTCCGATTTAAAATCAATTATTCCTCCCACAATTTCTTCAATCGCTATCCCGTGCGCGGGTCTGTTTATCAAGCTTAGCGAACGGTCATCGCACGCGTCCAGTTTCGCAATGACGAAATCTGAAAGACAAAGAGCATCCCTGACTTGCTTTTTATTCATTATGGACGAATTGGTAATAACGGCGATTTTGTCTTTCCGGACGGCTTTCACCGCGAGTATCATCTTGTCCAGGTTCCTGGCCAGCGTCGGCTCGCCCGATCCGGCAAAGGTTACATAGTCAATGTCCGTTTCAGGCAGTGAATTTACTTCTCTCATAATATCCGCCACCGGCACGAACTCATCTCTGCGGCCGGTCAGGTTCTTGGTCCGACCTATCTGGCAATATACACAGTCGAACGAGCAGGTTTTGGCGTCTTTAACAACCGGATCTATCCCAAGCGACGCGCCTATGCGCCACGAAGCAACAGGACCATAAATATACTTCAACTCTTTTGTCCGCATAAAACCGCAAACCCGCCTTTTCCGTAGCCTTTTTCAGGACGTTCCGGTATTTTCATATCGCCCAAATCTTGAAATATAGTTTGATACGACCGTATGTTCACAAACCCGTTGTCCTTCATGAATTTTATGACCTGTTTTGGCGAATAAAACATCGCTTTTTCGTAAAATTTATGCCCTCTGTTTTTTTTACGCCCGTAGAGCTTCCCCAAATGGCTGTTCCTGTCAATTATCCCGGCAATCAGTTTCCCTCCGCCTCTCAAAACTCTGCCGGCTTCTTTGATTACTTCATCCGGCTTTTTCAAAAAGCATAATGTTATCGACAGCAAAACATAATCGTACGATTTGTCTTTGAAAGGGAGCCTCTCGCCCTTGCCGATAAACGTCTTTATGCCGCGCTTTGCAGCTATTTTAAGCATGTTTTCCGAAGGATCGATGCCGTCGGAAATGTTCAGAGCTTCGGCGAAACGCCCCGTGCCAACGCCTATTTCCAGCCCCCTGCCTTTTGAAGGCACGGCCTTTCTGAAAGCCGCCACTTCGGAAAGGAACACATTTTTATGCATATCATACCATCTATCGTAATCTTCATAATATGTGTCAAAAACACTCATATAACGAAATCCTCGTAAAACCTTTTGAAATCATCCATTCCATCCGCGTCACCGCGACCCAAACCTTCGGGGCAACCGTCGGCGTAATAGCGCTCGATGATATTGCGGGCATTGTTAATTGCGACAAACCTCTCATGGCAGTAACTTTTGCTTTTTTCACGGCACTTGTCCGGGTGATACTTGAACGCAAGTTTTCTGAACGCCGCTTTGACATCTTCAATCGTAGGGCTTCCGCCTAAACCCAATACATCCAATGACCTCTCAATTTCTTGATTCATAAACGCTCTTCCTTGATTCACGACCATTTAGCGACAAACCGGGACTTAATCCTTGAATACTTCATTCAATATACCAATTATATGTTTTTCATTCTGGATGCTGCTTGTGGCTTTAACTACTTGACCGTTTTTGAAATACACGGTGAATGGCAGGCCCATGAAAGAACGGCACTCGGGTATATTTTTGATAAAAAAGGCGCCCTTCGTGTCGAAATCCATGTCTCTCATCCGGACATGCTGATATCTCTGCTCCAATTTTTCCATAATGTCGTAAACTGGGATACACATCGGCCCCATTCTTCCGCAGCAAACCATAACGTTTGCGTTGTTTTTTATCAACTCTTCAATTTCTTCGCTACTCTCAACGTGTTTAAGGTTTGTCTTGAGCATTGCCCCTCCTGTGATACAAAATAATGTCCCCGACCTTGCATCCGGCGCCCAACGAAGAAATGTGCTCGGCCACGACAGGGCATTTTGCCATAAGCAGGAAAAACACGCGTCTTTTCGAGCCGGACAACGCTTCGAAATTCCCCTGCCCCTTACTTATGACCATGTCCGAGTTTTTGAATACGTCCAGAAACCTCCGGCTGCAGAATTTAAGCACCGCGCCTGCCGTTTCTGCGCCGCTTGTTATTATATTGGCGTATTTTTCTATGCCGCAGGCAACGGCATCTTCAATAGTCGCGTCATTGATTACAGGCTTCTCCTTGACTGCGTAGATTATTTCCTTGTTTTTATACTGCAGTTTTATCTCTTCTATTAAAATCCTGTCAAACACGGTTTCGCCGGCGTTATCTGCGATATAGAGTATTGTTTTTGCTTTTTTCAGCTCTTTTTTGAAATCCGCGTAATTAAAGATCGCCTTATTCTCGTTTTTTATGCTTTTGCGCTCGTCCTTCAGTATCTTCACTATTTCATCATTAATATCAAGCGAATGTTTCGCGCCGTAGTCAATGATATTGCCGGCTATCGCCAACTCCACGGCGGCCAGAAGCCGATCGGAGGAACGGGCAACCTTTTTTTTCAACAAATCGTATATGCTCAACGCGAGCTCATTGCTTTTCTGTTTGATACCCTTGTACGGATCGTGCCCGCCCGCCAGTTTTCTCACGATATTCCGTATAATCAGGCTTGTTTCCGGAGGCGAAGACCTTAAAGGAATATTCGGCAGAATCCTGGCAACCCTGTCTATCACTCTTTTCTGAACTTCCTTGTTCGCGCCGGCCAACTTTGCCGATTTAAGCGCCTGAGTCAAAAAACACGGATAGCAATCAAGGTACGTCTTCATTGTTTAATATCCCGTATTCGTTCGATAAGCCTGTCTATTATACCGTTGAATATCCCGCTAATCTCGTTATTTTCGTGCACTGCCGGCTTGCCCGAGTCCCCAAGCTTGATCATCCCGGGATCCATGGGAATAGAGCCAAAAAATTCGGCGCCTAACTCCCTTGCGGATCTTTCGGCGCTGCCCTTGCCGAACAGTTCTATTTCCTTCTTGCAGTGAGGGCAGACAAAACCGCTCATGTTTTCTACCACGCCGATAAGCCTGATTTTCAATTCCCTGGCAAACAAAATGCTCTTTCTCGCGTCCAGAATCGCGACATCCTGAGGCGTCGTAACGACTAACCCGCAGTCTATGCCCGGAATCAACTGGCACACGCTGAGCGGTTCATCGCCCGTTCCCGGAGGAGAATCAACGATTAAATAGTCAAGGTCGCCCCAGTCCATATCGCTTAAAAACTGCTTTATGACGTTCATCTTCATCGGGCCGCGCCAGATAATGGGCTGATCCTGGTTTTCCATTAGCAAGGCCATGCTGACTGCCTTTAAATTCGGCAGTACCGTTACCGGCTCGATGCCGGTTTCGGAGCCCGCAAGCCTTTTGCCCTCGATACCCAGCATTTTTGCCACGTTCGGACCGTGAACGTCAACATCCATAATACCCACCTTAAAACCCCTATCCGCCAGGCCGCAGGCAAGATTCACGGCAACCGTCGTTTTTCCAACACCGCCTTTTCCGCTGAACACCATTATCTTGTTCTTTATCCGCTTTATCCTGTCCTGAAGTCTTTGTTCGCGTTCTTTTTCCTTTACCTGCGCGTCCATAAAGCCCTCTCCGTGTTACATTTTTCTCGATACTTCCTGCGCCGCCACTATTATCGGATAAACCGTCGGCGCGCTTGTCAGATACGGGTGCGTCGCAAGCTGGAGTGTCTCAAGCTCGGAGGCGGACATTCTTTTCTGTATGGCAACACCTATAATGTTTATCATCTGAGCGCAAGCCATTCCGCAGCTCACCTGTCCGCCAAGCAGTATTCCGGAATGCTTTGAAAATATAAGCTTGACCTTGCCTTTTGACACGCCGGGCAGTGAACCCGGATGCTTATCAACTCCGTCAATCGTGCTCACGATAACTTCAAAACCTTCTTTTTTAGCCGTTTGCTCGGTCAGGCCTGCCGAACCAAGGACCAAGCCGCTTATGTACGTGGAATAAATGGCTATTGTCCCTTTATTCTCGCGAATCACTTTTAGCTGGTAAAGGTTCGCGCCCGCTATCCGCGCCTCCGCGGTCGCGGTCGAAGCGAGCATTACAGGGGTGTCTTTCCTGGTGTAAAAGTCCTTCTTGCACGCGCAGTCGCCGACGGCAAAAACATCGGGGTCGTCGGTGCGCATGTACTCGTCCACCCACAATCCCTTTCCGTTGACCGCCTCAAGCCCGGATTCCAAAGCCAACCGAATGTTCGGCACCGCGCCTACGCCGAGTATTACGCTGTCGATCTCGAGCTCTTTGCCGTCCGAAAGCTTTACCTTTTCAACCTTGTCTTTTCCGATTATTTCCTTCACTTTCGTGTTCATCAAAAGATTTATGCCCTGAGCCTTTAATTTATCTTCGGCTATCTGCGCGAATTCCGGGTCAAAAGAATTTGCAAGGACGTTAGGCAGCATCTCCGCCAGGAATACGTTCTTACCTTCCAATTTGGAGATTTCATCGGCAAACTCAACCCCGATAAAACCGCCGCCGATAACAAGTATATTCTTCGCTTTCTTTATCTCATCCACGCACTGCTTCAGGTAATCCATGTCCTTGTTGATATGCCATACGCCTTTTTTTTCTATGCCGGGTATCGGAAGCATAATAGGAGAAGACCCTGTCGCCAGGATCAGCTTTTCATAACTGTATGAATCCCCGTTTTTCGTAATTACAACTTTCTTTTTACGGTCTATTTTCAGCGCTTCGTCAACAACAACGCCGATCTTATTCTGCTCCATGGCCGCATTGCCGAGCTTATTGTCGTCCGGGTTTTTAAGGCTCGCGAACATATAAGGAATGCCGCATGGTATGCATCCGTTTCCTATGCTTTTCATCACTACGATATCCTTGTCGCTGTAGTACTTTTTTGCCGTAACCGCGCTGATAATGCCCGCCGGCCCGCCGCCTATCACCAAGATGTCCGTTCTTTTATCCATTGTTTGATTATCCAACCTTTCACATTCAAATTGTTTGCGCCATAATAGGCACCTGCGTATCTCCTTGCAAGCATTAAGACACGGGCCTCATATCCGGCCCGCTTACCCGCGCACTACCGGGCTGCCTGCATTTCCCTGCACAAAGAAAACCCATTGTTAAGCTGGGTCAAACTACGCTTTCATCATTTGAGCACCGCAATTAGGGCATTTCACAGAATAGCACGGAACCCCTTGCTGGTGAGCGACTTGATTGCCGCAGCTTGGGCACACGCAGTATCCTCCGGGCCCTGAACCCTGGCGGTTTCCGCCGCCCATACCGCGGCCCCTGCCGCCTCCTCCGCCTCCGAAAAACCTTCCGCCGCCTCTTCTTCCCGAACCCGGACCTCCTCCTCCAAATGGGCCTGTACCGTCTCCTCTTGGCATTTTAGCCACCTCCCTTAAAAATATTCCGGCCAAGTAAAGTAATGCTGCTTGCACCTTTTTTGATTTCAATGCTTCTATCGTGGCAGTGCCCGCCTTGGCAATGCCTTTACTGAATTTGGCCAGAATCGTGTCTTGATTCTTCTGTTCCGGAGAAACCACTATTTCAGCTTCACGGACTTTGCTGCCGTTTTTCTCGCTGTTCATCGTTACATTGCCTTTTTTGCCTGTTTGCCCGCGAAAAACCCGCGCCGGAATCTGTCATAAAAACCCTCAAGAGGCGGGAATACCGTTATTCCCGCCTCTTTTGGCAACAGTCATTTCCCGGACTTAGCCGCAGTCTCAAGTTCCTTAATGCGCTCGTTTATCGCATTAATCTCTTCCTGCATGGCCTTGGCCTGGTCCTTGAGGATTTCGGCTTCCTGTTTCGGGCTCATATCCTGAGCATATGGGCTCC
Organism: Endomicrobiales bacterium; assembly: GCA_016930715.1. Classification (GTDB taxonomy): domain Bacteria; phylum Elusimicrobiota; class Endomicrobiia; order Endomicrobiales; family JAFGGC01; genus JAFGGC01. The sequence continues at coordinate 10,449 of JAFGGC010000004.1, read as the reverse complement.
CGTAATACGGGTCCGCGTAGGGATAGTGTCCGTAAAAACCGCCGAACCCCCACCATCCCCTGCCTCTACCGCGGCCAAAACCACGGCCCCATCCTCTGCCCCAGCCGCGCCCGAACCCCCTGCCCCTTCCGAAAATCGGGTTCGCGTAGCCCGGCGCCGAGTACCCGGCGCAGTAACCTGCCGCCCTGCCTGTCATTGGGCCCATTCCCATCGGGCCCGTTCCGTCACCGCCTGGCATGTCAATCACCTCCTCTTAATCTGACTTTTTCTTGAACGTGTACGTTTTTCTGCCTTTTTGCTCCAGCATAAACAAGCCCGTGCGCTGCATTTTATCGACAATATCATTTTCGCCAAGATGATGATCCGTAAGAGAAACAATCCCTCCGGTCTTCAGAATCCGGTGTAATTCCTTTAATGCAGTATCAGCATCCTCCAAGTCATGCAATAAATCGTAAAGCAGCGCCGCATCCACGCTTTTATCGGGAGTATTTATCGAATTACCTTCTAGCAGATCCGCGCATGCGTTCTTTAACTGCATCCGGGCAATTATGTCCTTTGTCATCTTAACCGCCAATGGATGTATATCGACCGCATAGACCATACCCTTTTCACCGACAATTCTTGATAACGGCGCGACGCATCCGCCGGGACCGCAACCGTAATCCACGACGAACCAGCCGGGTTTTATGCCTGTTTCCTCGAGGATTCGTTCTCTGGGAAAAAACACGTCACGCATTTTAAACCCCAGAGACATAAACCAGAAATCTAAATTTGATTGCATTTACATCCCCTTTTTGAGCATATAATCCGCTATCGCGCGGTGAAGCGTGCTGACCGAAAGAATGGAACAATGCAGGTGGTCTTCCGGCAGGTTCCTTATATGCCTCATTACCTCGGCCGGGGAAATCTCAAGCGCTTCTTCCACTTTCCTCCCCTTGGCGAGAGCTGCCGTGACGGCGCCGCATTCTTTTGTCGTCTCGCACCCTTCGGTGTAAAACTTCAAGTCCGTTATCTTCCCGTTTTCGATGTCGAGATAGAATTCTATCTCGTCTCCGCACGGGCCTTTCAAGAAAGCCGAACCGACCGGGTCGTTCATCCTTCCAAAAAACTCGCCCGACGCCGCCATCTCACGCTCCATTCTTGACACCGTCCCACACTTTTGTAATGGCGTCCGCGGGCTCACCGGCACAAATTTTAACCGCTGGCACGCCCTTGACGACTGATTCGCAAATTTGTTTTGAAAACGGTATCTTTCCGGCCACGTTGATGCCTTTAGCCCCGCAAAACCTCTCAATTGCTGCGGTGTGCTCCGGATTAATATCCCACTTGTTAATTACAACGCAGCTTTTTATCTTGAAGTGATCCGCGACCTCAAGCACTCTTTCCATGTCGTGCTGTCCGGACACCGTCGGCTCCGTGACAACAACCGCGACGTCCACCCCCGACATCGAGGCGATAACCGGACACCCAATGCCGGGCGGGCCGTCAATAATCACATAGTCTCTCTTCTCTTTTTCGGCCATTTCCTTGGCGGCTTGCCTGACCTTGGCGACGAGCTTGCCGGAGTTCTCTTCGGCAATGCCGAGCTTCGCGTGCACAAGCGGGCCGTATTCCGTATCCGAAACATACCACTCGCCGGAGATATTCTCCTCCATGGTTATAGCTCCGGCCGGGCAGACCTTCGCGCAAAAACCGCAGCCTTCGCACGCAACGGCATCTATCTCAAATCCATCTTTTACGGATTCAAATCTGCACACCTCGGCGCATTTTCCGCATTTAGAGCAAAGACCGGCGTCTATTTTTGCGGTTTTACCGCTTCTGAACTCAAAGCGCTCCCTGATATCGGGATGCAGGACAAGATGCAGATCGGCCGCGTCAACGTCGCAGTCAACCATCACCTTGTTTTTCGCGAGAGCCGCAAAAGAAGCGGTCAGTATCGTCTTGCCGGTACCGCCCTTGCCGCTGATAACTAGCACCTGCTTCATCTTAAAGTCCTTTTTATGCCGTCGAACATTGCCCTGAACCCTTTAATATATTCTTTCTTTTCCCTTACAAAGGGAATACCCTTCGAGTAGAGCACGGCTATGTCCTTGTCAAACGGAATCCGCATTAGCACGGAGACCCCTTCATTCCTGCAGAATGCCTCGGTTTTGTCGTCACCGATATCGGACCGGTTAATGACCACCCCAAAAGGAATTCCCAGTTTCTTCAGCACTTCAACGGCAAGACCGAGGTCATTGAGCCCGAAAGGAGTAGGTTCCGTCACTAACACGCAGTAGTCGCTCCCTTTTACCGCTGCGATCACCGGGCAGGAAGTTCCGGGCGGCGCGTCAATTATAACCGTACGGCCGCTATCCGCGTGTCTTTTGACCTGCCTGACAAGAGGCGGCGCCATTACCTCGCCGATTTTCAGTTTCCCGTGAACAAAAAGCAAATCCCCGCAACGACCCGATTCAACCACGCCTATTTCCTTCCGTTCTTCGTTTATCGCTTTCCGGGGGCACAGAAAAGCGCAGGCCCCGCACCCGTGACAAAGGTGAGGGAATACAAGGACAGCGCCTTTTTTCTGCGGTCCGTCCGGCGGTATCACCGCGAGGGCATTGTACGCGCACGCTTCCCGGCACACGCCGCACCAGTTGCATTTTTGTTCGTCAATGACCGGCACGGGCGTATACGCCGGAACACTGTTTGCTATTTCCGGTTTTAAAAAAAGGTGGGCGTTCGGCTCCTCCACGTCGCAGTCAAGAAGCTGCGTGTTTACAACAGATAACGCCAAATTGACGGCCACCGTCGTTTTTCCAGTCCCGCCTTTTCCGCTCGCGATTGATATTATCATATTTATTCACTACCACATGTCTTTTTCTATCATAATGCAGGCATTCGCGATCACGTTCATCCCGTATTTCTTGGCCTTATCGATCGCGACCTGGGATTCCGAACCGGGCTGCATCCATATTTCCTTTATTCCTAATTCCCTGCATTCATCGACTACTTTTTCCGTTACCTGTGAAGGGACTACCGTTATCACCACGTCAGGCACAATTTCAAGTTCTTTAAGACTCTTGCTAATTTTTTTACCCAGCACCTCGCCGCCGCGAACGCTTACCCCGCGGACGTTATACCCGGCTTCCATCATGTCCCTGAATATTTTAAACCCGAATTTTTCGGGCCTGTGAGAAACACCGACTATCGCTATGTTTTTTTCTTTCATATTACCACGCTCTCTGTTTGCTATTTCATTCCGAAATGCGATTCGACGGTCGGTCCGGCATTGGACTTAAATTCCCCCCTTTTGAACTTCTCGAGCGCTTCTCTGACCGTGCCGTTTACCCCCGTGAATATCTCTATGCCGGCGGCTTTGAGAGTCTGGAAAGCGTTCGGCCCCACGTTGCCGGTCAATACTGCCTTAACACCCTTCGTCGCCATAAGCTGACCGGACTGTATGCCGGCCCCGCCTCCGGCTGCCGCAGAGCCGTTTTCTACCGCCTCAATCTCAGAAGTGTCGGTATTTATGAACAGAAAAAACCCGCACCTTCCGAACCTTGGGTCAACGTTCGAATCAATGGTTTTACCTTCAGATGTAACGCATATTTTCATTTCTTCTCATCCTCCTATATCCTGCATTAGCGCAGACGATTTATCAGCGCCTCTTGATGCGTCAATGCTATTTATGACTCTTTTCATTCGGATGGTCGCATTCGGTTTTCTCAATGCCGTACCCTTTTCCCGCGCCCGGCTCGCAAAGGCTTTTCCCGCCTTTTAAAGATCCCTTCGCAATTTCGCTGATGACGTCGTTTATCTTTCCGCTGACGCCTACTATCGTCTTGATGCCGTATTCCTGGAAGAACCCGGTCGCCCTCATGCCCATGCCGCCGGCAATTATGCACTCTACCTGCTTGCTATGAAGAAATTTCGGGATGAAGCCGGGCTCGTGGCCGGGATTTTCCGCGATTTCTACTTTAAGCACTTTACCGTCTTCGATTTCAGCTATCGTAAAAACAGGGCATCTGCCGAAATGAGCGGATACGTATTCTCCGTCCGTCGATATGGCTATTTTCATCTTATATCTCCGTTTTGTTTTTCTGGACAGGGCGAAATGCCTTGTCCTGTCTTACGTTCGATTACTTCCGTCCCTGGGACTCAAGCCCCTTTATACGATGCTGTATCTCTTCGATCCGCCGCTTTAGAGCGTCTGCTTCCGCTTTCAAGGCATCCGCTTCTTCCTTGGGTGTAAACTCCTGTTCCGGATAGCCCGAACCGAAAACACTTCCCAAACCAGCCCGTATCCCGCCCGGATGCCCCGGCGCATCGAAACCTCTGCCTCCGCCGCCTCTTCCAAAACCGCGGCCGAAGAACCTGCGTCCTCTGGCAAACCGCCCAGAACGGTTTCCGCCGACAGCGCAGAATCCCATACCGCCGCCGGTCATAGGCCCCGTTCCATTAGGTCCCGTACCATCGAATCCTGGCATAACTATCACCTCCTTTATGTCATCCGCCACTAAGCTATTGACGGACAAGCTGCCCTTGCGCTTACGCCCGGGTTTTACTACAAATGATAACCATTTTCATTGCAGAGTCAAAAAAAAGTGCCTACTTTCTGTTAGCGCACTTTTCACACAACCCGTAAAACTGTATCAGGTGCCCAGTTATTTCAAAATTGTACTTCTTGGACAGACCCTTTTCCGTTTTATTCAAAAGCTCCGCCTCTTCTTCTATGAAATCTGAATAGTCTATCACGCGGTTGCATTTCTTGCATATCAAATGATGGTGATGGTCTTCACCCTCTTCATCCTGCGAAAGCTCGTAACGCGCCCTCCCGTCGCCGAAGTCAAACTTGTAAACCAGCCCGACGTTCACGAGTATCTCGAGAGTCCGGTATACCGTAGTCAAGCCCACGCCAGGATAAACCGAATGCACTTTCAAGTAGATATCTTCGGCGCTCAAATGCTTGTCCGCTTTTGAGAGCACTTCGATTATCGCGTCGCGGCCGGCCGTTATCTTGTAACCGCACCCCTTAAACTTCCCGTGCCACCAAAACGGCCTGCCCCTCCCTAGTCTTCCCGGCATATGGCACCTCTCTTCTTAATAGTAATGATAACCATTTCCATTTATATTATAGCCCTTTGCCATGCCTTTGTCAAGCTTTAAATCTTTTTAAGGAAACGACAACTTCTACGTGGAAAGTCTGCGGAAACATGTCGATGGGCAAAATCCTGTCAATGCCGTAAGACCCGTCTTTTAGAAGCTCGAGTAGGTCCCTGGACAAAGTCGAAGGGTTGCATGAAACATATACTATCTTTTCGGGTTTCCTCCCCATTATGAAATCGATAACCTTTGAAGACAGGCCGGTCCTCGGCGGGTCGACCACAAGGGCGTTGAATTCGGGACAAACATCCTCCTTCAGCCACTTCTCTATGGTTCCGGCCGTAAAAGAAATATTTTCTATCCCGTTTTTCTCCTTATTGATCAACGCGTTCGCCACGGCCTGCTCCACCTGTTCCACTCCGAGTACGCTTCCCACGTATGGCGCAAGCGTCATCCCTATGGTGCCGGTACCGCAATAGAGATCGAGAACCCTGTCATTCTTGCGGCATTCCATGAAATCAAGAACGGTCTCGTAGAGTTTTTCCGCGCCCAGCGAGTTGGTCTGAAAAAAGGAAAAAGGCGATATCAGAAACGAATACTCCCTGCCCCCGACCTCAAGTCTTTCTTCGATATCCGCCTTACCTGAAAGAAGTACCATCTCCCGGGCGCTGACAACGTCGGAAACGGAAGGATTCACCGACCACCAGAAACTCTTTACAGTCTTTCCTAACACCTCCGTTAAAGGGGCGAAATAATCCCTGTCCAGGCCTTCCCTTGAGTTCGTTACAAGGTTTACTAAAACCTCTCCAGTCCTTGCGGCCTTTCTCACGACCAGATGCCTGAAAATACCGCTTTTTTTTCTTTTATCGTAAACCGGCAGGCCCGATGAACCGGCGAATTCGACCGTCCTTTCCACTACCCACAAAAAATCTTCGTCACAGATAAAGCACGGCGGGACTTCAAAATACCTGTCAAACCTGTTTTTTTCGTGAAGTCCGGCTGATATTCGGCCGTTTTGCGCGAAAAAACTGAACTCCATCTTGTTTCTGTATCCCCATTGGTTCGGGCTCGGAATGACCGGTGCTTTGACCTGCGTTACTACCGCCAATTGCTCGGCAACATACGCGCTTTTCAGTTTTATCTGCGTTTCATACGAAGCGTGTTGGAACGAACACCCCCCGCATCTCCCGTACGAAGCGCATCGGGGTGTTATTCTTTCGGGAGAGGGCGTGACGATTTTCTCCGCCACGGCTTCCCTGAAGGTCTTCTTGTTTTTGTAAACTCTCACCTCCGCCGTTTCGCCGGGCAGAAGACCGTCGACAAACGTCGCAACACCGTCATCCGGCCTTGCCAGCGCCCTGCCGGGATATACTACTTTCTCAGCAAATACTTTCATATTGTCCTTTGTGATTGTCGGGAATGCAGGGAAAATTAAGGTCTTGCTTTTCTCACGCCGAGGGTATGTTCACTATGAAAGAAGAACCTTCTTTCGGAGCAGATTTCACGTGTATCTTGCCGTTATGCTGCTCTATTATACCGTACGAAATGCTCAACCCCAGCCCGATATTCTTTTGCGGGTCCTTGGTGGTGAAGAACGGGTCAAATATCCTGCCGAGCGTTTTTGAATCGATTCCGCAGCCGTTGTCATTGACTTCCACGTACACCTGCCCTTCCTCGCTTGAAGTTCTTATGACAACCGTTCTGTCGCCTTTGGCATCCGCGCCTGAAACGAACGACTGCTGGGCGTTCACCAAAAGATTCAAAAGCACCTGTTTTATTTGGTTCGAGTCGCCTTTAACCTTCGGGGTTTCGGGGTTCAGCTCAAGCTCAAGATTTATATTTTCATCCTGCAATTCATATTCCATAAGCTCGATGATCTCCTTAATGACCTTATTAACGTCAATTTCAGAAAAGACGGCTTTTTTATGCGATGAAAAACGCAGCAGGTTCTCAACGGTGTCCTTGCACTTCAATGATTCCTGCCTGATCTTTTCAATTTGCTCTTTGAGTTCGGCGGAAAGGCTTTTTTTCTTAAGCACTGCCGCGGTGTAGTCCATAACGCTTTTAATCGGACCGTTCAGCTGGTTAGCTATGCTGGACGCAACCTGATCCACCGCAGACATTTTCTCGATAAGCACAAGCTGTCTCCTTGTCTGCTCAAGCTGCTTATAGGCGCCTTCTAATTCCGATATCTTTATTTCCAGCTTCTCGTAGAGCTTCGTATTGGCTATCGACTGGGCTATCTGTGAAACGAAAATGGAAAGATTCCTGATGTCCGAAGAGCTGAATTCCGAATGATTCCTGGTCCTGCACACCATCAGAACTCCGAGTTTCCTGTCCTTGAGCCTCACCGGATAGGCGGCTATCGACTGCATCTCCGAATTCTGGAAAAGGCCCTTCATCATCGGTTCGTTCTTTTCTGAAAATCTGAAAATAGCCGGCGCATCAACCAGCCTGTCCTCGGAGAACAACCGCTCCGCAAGGGTTATGAACGAACCCTTGTGCGGGTAGTACACAAGCGAAAAAGAGGCTGCCGCAAGATACATTTGATTCTGATTGTCGAACAGAAGGAGCGCTATTTCGTCGGCTTTAATCACGTTTTTTAGGAGGTTTATCATTATGGGAAAGAGTTTTTCAAGCTTCAGCGATGAAAAGATGGCCTTTGAGCTCTCGTAGAGCGCGATAAGGGTCTTGAGTTCGCTTTTTTCCAATGCGCGTTCCACGAGAACGGATACCTCCTCGACGTTAAAAGGTTTTTGTACGAAATCGTACGCTCCTTCTTTCATCGCGGATACGGCGTTCTCCACGGTAGCGTATCCGGTAGCCATTATGACTTCCGTTTCAGGCGAGACCTTCTTAACGCTGGCAAGGACTTTCAGTCCGTCGGCCTTCGGCATCTTGATATCCGTGATGACAATATCGTAACGGTCTTGTTTAATTTTTTCTATCGCCTCTTCGCCGTCGCTTGCGGTATCTATCGAATATCCGCATATGCCAAGCTCGCTCTTGAGAAGGTCCCTTATGCCCTGCTCGTCGTCAGCCACAAGTATCTTTGCCTTGATATTCTGCTGAACCATATTCATAATACTACCCCCTTAATTCTAATGAAACTTGCTCTGTCGCGCCCTGCCGGGCCTATCTAGAAGGATTCTAAGCTTCGAATTTGAAGTCTTTTTCCTTAAAAAGCTTTATGCAGGCGTCAACCACCTGCGCGTCATACAATATCCCTCTATTATTATATATTTCCTCCAAAGCTTTGTCTATCCCGACAGCGGAACGGTACGGCCTGTGGAACGCTATGGCCTCAACCACGTCGGCAACGCTCAATATCTTCGCTTCCATCATTATGTCGTCGCCGGTCAGTCCAAGGGGATAACCGGACCCGTCCATGCGTTCGTGGTGCTGTATGACTATCCTCGCTATCGGCCACGGGAATTCCACCATCTTCAGTATGTCGTAACTGACTTTGGGATGTATCTTTATCATGCCGAACTCTATTTCCGTGAGCTTGCCTGGCTTGCTCAATATTTCCGCCGGGACGTAGATCTTCCCGATGTCGTGTATCACCGCAGCCATATGCACGGCATCCACCTGTTCTTTCGGCAGAGACATCTCCTCGGCTATCGCGCAGGATAGCTGCGCTACCCTCTTCTGGTGGCCCGCGGTGTAGGGATCCTTCATCTCAACGATTTTCGCCATAGCCGAAATGGTGCTCTCCATCGCAAGCTGTATTTTTTCAAGACTCTGCCTTGCGTCCTCTTCCGATCGCCTGCGTTCGGTTATGTCTATCATCGTTGTGCGCACGCCGGTTATTTGCTTTTCCTGATTCTTTTCTATTACATCATTTATGGAAACATACATCTTCGTGCCGTCTTTTTTTACGTATATCCTGTTCTCGGACTGCGTGATGATCTCTTCCTTGAGTTTCTGCTGAAAACGCTTCCTCGCGTCTTCCCTTTGCTCGGGAAGTATGAAATCAAACACTTCCCTTCCGACCATCTCTTCCACGCCGTATCCAAGCATCTTGGTTTCGGTTTTATTAACGTCTGTTATGACGCCTCTCTTATCCACAATATGATACGCTACCGGAGCGTGGTCCCAAAGCTCCTTGAAGCGCCTCCTTTCGTCGTTCAGCGCCATTTCGGTCTTCTTTCTATCGCTGATATCCCTTATCACCACGAGAAAGATCTTCGGCTTGCCGTTCGCGTCCTTCACCAAGGCCGTCTGAAGCTCCGCCTGGAAAGTCGTCCCGTCCTTTCTGAGCAGGGTCGTATCGGGTATGTAATTGAACCCTGTCTCATACGTCTTCTTAAGCGCTTCAAGCGCCATTTCCCTTCTTTCCGGAGCCACGAACTCAAAGCAGTTCATTCCGATTGCTTCGTTCTTGTTCCTTATGCGGTGCATATCAAGCGCCTTATCGGATACCATCAGGATATTCGCCTCTAGGTCCAGAACCACTATGGCATCGATCGAAGTGTCTATCAGGGTTTTGTATATGGATTCGTACTCAAGGAGGGACTGCTCTGTTTTCTTCTGCTTTGTCAGATCGCGCGATATACCGGCCACGTATTGTATCTTGCCGTCGGCCACTTGTACCGGTATCAGTTTCGTGCTTAGCCATACCGCAACGCCCGCATATTCGGCCTCGTTTTCGATCAGCGCCGGGCTGCCTGACTTGAACACCTTCTGAATGTTTTCAAACATCCTGTCCGCGATCACTTTGGGAAAAATATCGTGAATACTTTTCCCCAGCAGGTCTTCTTTCGCGCGATGCATTTTCGTGCAGGCATATTCGTTAACATACTGTACCTTGCCGTCTTTCGCGACAAAAAATATGGACTCGGAAGTGGATTCGACTATCGACCTGAACACCTTTTCCTGTTCAGCCTTTTCTTTTTCCTGGGGTTTTCTATCGCCTTTTCTTATCATAGCGCGTATCTTGACTTAACCCGCCCTTTTATATAGAATTAATTCCGCGATTCTTGCCGAATATGTGATTTCACGGTTGCCTTTATTTGAATTTGTTCTTTCGCATAAATCCTTGCTCATCACTCATTACTGTATTTATCGCCGAGGTGGCCCGCCTCACGCTATGGCTTAACCACGGCGGGCAGGCTCCATCCCGCCGATGGCGGGATTCCTTGACACTCTTTGTTCTAATTTGTTCTTTCGCATAAATCCTTGCTCATCACTCATTACTGTATTTATCGCCGAGGTGGCGGAACTGGCAGACGCGCGAGACTCAAAATCTCGAGTCACTCAGGTGGCGTGAGGGTTCAATTCCCTCCCTCGGCACCAGCCATCCTTCCAATTTCCAACGAATCTCAAACAGGATGACACTCCGTCCGATTTTTAGGAAGGGTT
>JAFGGC010000003.1 GCA_016930715.1 Endomicrobiales bacterium | reverse complement strand
GGTCGTGCCGTTCACCTGCCCAGCGAAATACAAATTTTCAATTTGTTTTGTTTCAAGCGTGGGTTTTAACTGCGTGGGCGGAAAATAGTCGTACTCTATCGCGTAGCCGTAGCGCATAATCTTGGCGTTCTCGAGGCCGGGTATCGAGCGGACGATTTGGTCCTGCACGTCGTAGGGGAGGCTCGTCGGTATGCCGTTGGCGTAGACCTCAGAAGTTGCCAGGCCTTCCGGCTCGAGGAACACCTGGTGGCGGTTCCTGTCCGGGAAGCGCACCACCTTGTCCTCGATGGACGGGCAGTACCTCGGGCCGATGCTTTTTATCACGCCGGTGTAGAGCGGAGAGCGGTCGAGGTTATTCTTTATTGCCTCGTGCGTCGCGGGGTTGGTGTAGGTGAGGTGGCAGGGCACCTGCCTTTTTGCCTTCTGCCATTTCCTCGCGTCCGTGAAATGCGAGAACGGCACCGGCGGATCGTCGCCGGGCTGCGGGGTGGTCTTCGAATAGTCTATGGTGAGGCCGTTAAGCCTCGGCGGCGTGCCGGTCTTCAGGCGCTTTATCTCAAAGCCCAGGTTTTCTAACGACTTCGACACGCCCTCGCAGGCCTCCTCGCCGAAGCGCCCTCCGGGAAAATGCGTGAGTCCGACGTGTATCAGCCCGTTCAAGAAAGTCCCGGCGGTTAGCACCACCGCCCCGCAGGAAACGGTTATCCCGGTTTTGGTCTCTATGCCGGTTATCCTTCCTTTTTGCGCCTTTAGCGCCGTGACTTCCGCCTGAAGCAGGTCGAGGCCCTTCTGGCGCTCGAGGCAGTTTTTCATTATGAGCGAATAGGCCGCCTTGTCGCACTGCGCCCTCGGCGACCAGACCGCGGGGCCCCGGGAAAGATTGAGCATCCTGAACTGTATCCCGGCGGCGTCAGTGGCAAAGCCCATTTCTCCGCCGAGCGCGTCTATCTCGCGCACTATCTGGCCCTTGGCTATTCCGCCTATGGCCGGGTTGCAGGACATCCTTGCCACTGCGTCAAGCTGGGTGGTGGCAAGGAGCGTCTTCATTCCCATTCTCGCGGAAGCAAGCGCCGCCTCGCACCCCGCGTGGCCCGCCCCGATGACGATGACGTCGTACTTTTTCACCTAACGCGCGTACCTCATTTCGTTATAATAGCGCCGTTTATCGGTTTTTGCCAGCAAATCGCCGCCGGCGCGCAGTTCGTAGAGCTCGCAGACGCCGTTCGACATTATCATCTCGGCGAGGCCCGCGTCAATGAGCCTGACGGGAATATCCGGCCTGGCCGTCCTGGGCCTGAAATACTCCGAATTGTTCACGAAAACGTACCGTATCCCATTTTCCAGCGCGGCGCGGGCGAAGCCTTCGGCGCCTTCTTCCTCGAAAACGAAGGAAGTGAGCGGCGTCTGGCCGGCGACGGCGAGTTTCGGCCTGAAGTAATAGCCCCTGTTCTCGTTGAGCGACAATACGATGTCGTCTTTCGAAAGTTCCGAGTTTATTTCAGGCAGTATGGAATAATAGTCGAGGTTCCTGGAAAGGTATTCCTCTTTGGTTTCCTTTCCCGTCAGGTACGGCAGCGATTCGGGCCTGAAGACCTTCTGGCCGAGCGCGAAGAACCTCGCGAGCACCACGGCCGCAAGCGCCGCGACGAGCGCCGTTTTCGCCTTCTTCGATCCAAACAGCGCCAGCGAGCCGGCCGCGCCGGCGAAAAGAAGCGGGAACGCCGGAAGGTTGAACCTGTAAATGTGCGGAAGGAAGAGGTCGGAAAGCGCGAGGTACGCCACCGCGCAGATGAAAGTGTATTTGAGGTACGACGGGCGGTTCCTGAAAAAAAGAAAGAGGGCCGCGATAGCGGCCTCGGGGTTGTCGTAAAAGGTCTTGAGGAAAAACCCCGCCCTGTCCGCGGCGGAGAACTCGCCCCTGATGGAGCCGAGGTGGTGTTCGAGGTTTGCCGCGGCGGCGGCGTCCATGCTCGTATCCTTGAATATCCCGGCCAGAAACGGCGAGAAGGGGTTTGAGACGAAGGCCCAGTTCCTCAGCAGCCAGGGCAGTACGAGCGCGAAGGAAATTGCCAGCGAAAGAATCAGCGCGGGCCCGAACCCCTTCTCTTTTAGCGCGGGGTTGCCCGACAGGAAAACCGGAACCAGCAGCAGGGCCAGCGCTCCGGTGTACTTGGCGCCGAACGAGAACGCAAGGAAGGTAAAGGCGAAGCCGAGCCAGACGTGCCCGCGCGATTCCATCCACCTGAAGAAGCACCAGAAGGCGGCGGCGAAATGGAAAGCGAGAGCCAGGTCTATCATCGCCGTGCCGGCGAGCTCAAACACCGGCTGGGAGACGAGATACAGCAGTGCTCCCGCCAGGGCGTAGTTACTGGTAACCTTCGGGCGCAGGAAGGCGTATACAAGAAACGCGGTCAGGAGGCCGAAAAGAAGGTGCACCTGTTGCGCCGCCGTCTCGCCGCCGAGCGCCAGCGCCGGCGCGTAGAGCGTCTCGGTGAGCTGGGGGAAGGTGGAATACTTTATGTATTTTGAGATGTCGTGTATCCTTCCGGCTTCAAGGTAGTATTTCTGCGCCGTTAGGTGGTACGTCAGCGAGTCGCTGTCCGTGGCGGGAAGGTACGTGGAGACAATGTTGAGCGTTCCGGCGGCAAGTATGGCCGCGGCAAGCAGGACAGCCGTCTTGTCTTTCAAAACGCCGGGAAGTCTGGCAAGCGCCCTTTTCAGCGCGCCGATAAAAGGCCTTATCGAAAGCACCGACAGAGCGGCAAGCAGCAGCGCGAAGAACTTCGCGCCATAAAGCCCCAAAAGGCCCGAGCCGAATATGAGGAGCGAAAGTATCCCAAGGCCGAGCCCGACGGACACGGCGAACGACCCGCCGTCCTCGTGCGGCGCGAAGAGCCTGAAGGCGGCTCCGCCCAGCAAAAAGGCGCTTAAAAAAATGGAAAGCGTTATCGTCAATTCCAGCATAGTTATACTGTGGTTTTAAACACTGCCCCCTCATCCTCGGCCTTCTCCCCGGTGGGGAGAAGGAGGGGTTGAGGGGGATATGAGTCTAGATACTTGGTTTTGATGATAATTATTTGAAATTAAATTCGGAGAAAACAACTACATTCATTTCACAAGCCACACGCCGGACACTATCAGCAATATCCCGATGAGCCGCGTGAGGGTGAGGGTTTCGCCGAGGAATAAAACGCTCAGTAAAGCCGTGACCAGGGGATACGTCGAAGCCAGCGGGACTATCTTGGAGGCGGAGCCAGTCTGGAGCGCCTTGTAGAAGGTGAACACTCCGATGCCGCCCGCCGTGATACCCGACAGGATGAAAAACAGCGTTGCCTTCGGCGGAATGGCGAGGGCCGCCTTCAGCTTGCCGCTCGCGACCAGGACCACCGCCATCAGCAGCCCGACCGATATGCCCCTGAAGAGCGTGCCGGTGAACGGTTCGCCGAGTTTCAGCGCGTACTTGTCGAAGATGGGGGCTATGCCCCAGAGGATCACGGTGAGAATAATGAATACGGTTTCCATAAGTTAACTACAATCTCGAAACTACAATTTCGAATTTCGAAAAATGCAACTTCAGGGCGCAATCTCGAAACTAAAATTTCGAATTTCGAAAAATGCAACTTCAGGGCGCAATCTCGAAACTACAATTTCGAATAAATTCAGCTTCAACTACAACTGTTGTTTTAACTTCAATATAATTGAACCGAATATGTTTGTAAGCTCTGTCGCTTCTCTGGTTAATTTCTGTTTCTCACATTCAAGAGAGGTTTCGTTTGTTAGAGCTAGCTTGAGCCAGTACGCGCTCTCCTTTGCTTCTTTTCGGCATATTTTAAGCCTGAGCAGTTTGTCTTTTGCGCTCAGTGCTTCATTTGCTTCAATGTAGTTTGCCCCTACGGAGCCGGATGACCTTATGAGCTGCCTGCCGTCTTCCCTGTTGACAATAGTCTTCGGCAACTTCGAAACAAAATCTCTGGCCAGTTTTGCGAATTCGAATGTCCGTTTTTCAAGATCGTAAATTCTTACGTCATTTGGTGCTGCCATTATTGTCGTTTGCTTTGCTTTTTGCCGTTATATTCGAAATTCGAGATTCGAAATTGTCGTTTGCTGCAAGTTGTTGTTCTGTGTTTCTTTCGAAATTCGAGATTCGAAATTGTCGTTTGCTTTACCCAAGGATTCCGTAACGGAAGATGCACCAGAGGGCGGAGACGCCGTCCTTCCAGCCGATTTTCTTGCCTTCCTCGTAGCTCCTGCCGAAGTACGACACGGGCACCTCGTATATCCTGCACTTGAGCTTCGCCACTTTCGCCGTCACCTCCGGCTCGAAGCCGAAGCGGTTCTGCTCGAGCTTTATCTTTCTTATTATTTCCGCCCTAAAGACCTTCGAGCCGACTTCCATATCGGTGAGGTTGACGTTGGTGAATACGTTCGAGAGCGTGGTGAGGAACTTGTTTGTCATGTAGTGCCAGAAGAGGTGCACCCTGTGCGGCCCGCCGCCCAAAAACCTCGTGCCGAACACGACGTCGGCCTTGCCTTCGAGTATGGGAGCGAGGAGCTCCGGGTAGTTCTTGGGGGAGTATTCGAGGTCGGCGTCCTGCACGAGTATTATCCCGCCGGTCGCCTTCCCGAAGCCGGCGCGGAGGGCGGCGCCCTTGCCCCTGTTCTTCGGCTGGTTGAGGACGACCACCTTCGGGTCCGAAATAGCGCGGAGCTTCTCGGCCGTGCCGTCGGTCGAGCCGTCGTCCACCACTATTATTTCCTTGTCCTCGGGGAACGGCGCATTCTTGACCTCGTCTATCGCGGCCAGTATCATCTTTTCTTCGTTGTAAACCGGCATCACTATGGAGACTTTCATTTATTCGTCCTTTTCGGTTTATGTTTGTCATTCCCCCGCCGAGGCGGGGGAATCCAGCACGATCAGTTTTTAAAACCTTGGATCCCCGACAGTAGCCTTCGGGGATGATGCCGCAAAGCGACATCAGTTTACTATTTTTAAGGCGAGAATTCAATACTGCTATTCTCCGAAGGCCTTCGAGAACATGCTCTGAAGCTCCGGGAAAATGGGGCACGACTTTTTCGCCTTGTAGTAGACCCTGTTGCCGCTTTCCTTTTTTTCAAGCAGGCCGAGAGCTTCGAGGTTCTTCACTTCCCTCTGCACGGCCATCACGGCCTGCTCCGAAAGGTCGGCCAGCTGGCTCTGATAGAAGGACTCGTCCGGGTTCAGGAGGAATATCTTGAGTATCTCCACGCGCGCCTTCGACGAAAAAAGTTTCTGAAGCATAGGTTAACTCCCGGCACTGATCATTAAGTTCTGAACCCCGGATTTGGCCGCCATAAAACTCTTTACCACAATATGTTGTTAATTATATACAAATTGTTGTAAGGCGGTCAAGGGGGCGTATCTGGTGGGCTTGAAAATGCGGAGCGCGGATTGCGGACTGCGGAATGGGCGGTCAAAAGGGGGCAGGGAGAGCGTGGTGTGGAAGGCGGAATTCGGAGCGAAGGGTCAGCGGAGGTCCTTGTACATCCAGCTGGTGGCGTTGCCTTTTTCGCACCACTTGATGGCCTTGGCAAGCTCATACTGGCTCAAAACCTTGTCGAGCGGCTCTTTTTCGGGGATGTCGCCGGTGTAGTATTTTTTGAGTACAGGCAGGGCCTTCCTGTCGGCCAGCTGGCCGAGCGCCCAGACCGCGCGGTTCCTCTCCCTGAAAGGGCGGGTTTCGTCCTGAAGGGTCATCATCAGCGCGTCCGCTGCCGGCGCCCCGAACTCGGCCGACGCCTGCGCGGAAATATCCGCGACGTGGCTGTATATCGTGCGGAACGACCACGCCGCTCCGGCGGCGGCCAGCACGATCAACGCGACAATGGCAATAACGACCGCTTTCTTCATAACGCTATCGTACTTCTTTCGCCGAAGCGTGTCAATGATGAAGCCAGCGATCCATCTTAGACGGCGGGCGAAATACGAATTGGGTCCGATTAATCGTACAAAAAACAAAGACTATGGTTTTAGAAGGGCTAATAACTCTGTTTCTTTTTCCTGTTCAAGTGATTTTATTATCAGTTTTTGCCATTTTGCGTGCAATTTTTCAAAAATATTGCGCAAAACAGCCTGTTCGCTATTCTCAACGAGATTGCCCATCACTAAAATTGCGTCTCTCTTGTCTTTTTCCGCTTTTTCAGGGTTTTTTCTGCGCTGAGCCGTCAGTAATTTATGCAGTGCAAAGGCGGCAGGATGCGGCAGGACGATTTGAATACCTTCGAGTTCCGTTTTGATAGTTTTAATGCCAAGAAGATCAAGAAATCTTAAAGTTTGCGCGTTCAGCCCTAATTTGGGGAGGGGATAGGGTTTATCGATACCCTTTCCTTTTTCCGGCACAAGGAATTCGATCATCAAAAACGGATGTTGCAGTTGAATATAGCCTTCAGAACCCTTGAATGAAACGATGAACCCCAGGTCTTTGAGCAATTCCGGTACACTTATGTTTTTGCGGATCTTTTTAGGTGCGGGAACCAGGAAATCTATGTCTCTGGTTCTAATTGGGGTGGTAAAGGTTGGTTTTGAGAAATAGTTTTTATAAAACGGTATGCACCAACTGCCTATGATCACTATCTATTCAGGATCCCGGCTTTTTCAAGCCGGCGCAGGACCTCTAAACACAGCTTATATTGATTCTCTGCCACGGAGAGCCCCCCGCAGGAACTTTATTTGTTTTTTCACGCTTGACAAAAGACTGCGATATTTTGCTCTTAGTGTTTTCGCATTTTTGTATTTATCCGCCAATTTGGGGGATATCGTTTTGCCCTTGTAAGCAAATTTGACCTTGCCATTATTGCGTGACACGAGATAGTAGTAGCTATACCCCTTTATCTGCTTCTTTAAAAGGCTTCCTTCAGGGAGTTTTTTCAGTTCTTTTTCATAATTTCTTTTGATTCTAAGAGAATTTTTTAATTCTTCGCGTAATACGCTCTTTATCACCATAATCATCGCTCCTTGTTACCATACAAACATATGACTATTGTATATTGTATGGTAACTATCTGTCAAGAGGGTAAATGCGAATGTGTTATGCAGAGTTTTAAGTCCGGTTTGAGGTCACAAATTGTGACCTCAAATAACTAAATGGAGTCCCGCTCCAGCGGGGTTTTGATAACGGCTGTCGAGCTTGATTTACCTCCAAAAAAGAGATACAATCCGGGTATCAGTCCTAAAGGGGAAATAGTACTTTAAAAAAATTCGTTATCGTTCCGCTTGTCCGCGGATTTCAATGCCGGCGGGTTTGAAGCCGGATAGTTTTTATCCGCCAACGTGGAAGAGCGCGGGTTTACCTGTGGATGAATACGTCAGATACTTTGGTAAATGTCACAGTATGTACAGTCTGCGGATAACCCGCCGAAGCTGTGGTTTCAATGCGGCAGATAGCCGCGGTAATTGAAGGCCGCGTCTGGCGAAAGCGGGTATTCAATAGTGCCATCCCGCCCTGGCGGGACATTTATCCTTGCCAACGCAGAAGGACGCGTTCCCGGTATCGGGTCCCGGCGGGATAACAAGGACGGTGAAAAATGGACAAAAAGGTTATGATCGTTGACGATGAGCTTGACACGAGGGACGCGCTCTCCCGCCTTCTTACCCGGAACGGGCTTGAGGCCACGGCCGCGTCCGGTTTTGACGAATGCCTCGAGCACCTCAAGGGCGGGTTCAGGGGCGTGATTTTTATGGACCTCATAATGCCCAAGAAGGACGGCTGGGACACGATACGCGAGATCGTCGAGCGGGGATACAACGAGCATACCGTCATAGTCCTGCTTACCGCCAGCATGGACCCCACCCCTCCCAAGTCGAAAGACCTGATAAAGCACGTGACGGATTACATCCAGAAACCGGCCGACATTAAGGATATAGTCGAGACCGCGAAGAGATGCCTCGGCCATCTTGAGAATTGACGGCCGGATTTGGGCTTGAATAAGAACGGCGCGGCCCATCAGATTATAACCTCTCTCTGTAAATAATACCTTGACAAAATCAGGTTTTTATTGTATATAATTTGTGTACATACGTATATATATTATGTACAAAGGGGACTGAAGGCAGTATGCTTGAACCGCTGTTCGGCAACAGGATCGTGGAGAAGGTGCTTTTGTATCTGCTCGTATACGGGGACGGCTATATACGGGGCATAGCGAGGGCTTTCGGCATCCCCGTGACCGGGGTCGTTCAACAGCTGCGCCGCCTTGAAGACGGCGGCGTGGTGGTGAGCCAACTTAAGGGAAAGGTAAGACTGTACCAGTTTAACCCCGCGTATCCGTTCCTTGGGGAGCTTAAAGCCCTTCTTGAGAAGGCGATGGACGTGCTTCCTCAGGACGAGATAGAGAAATACTACAGGATGCGCACCAGGCCGAGAAGAAAGGGGAAACCGTGAAAAAGGCTGGCTGGAAAAACGCGGACGTGGAGCAAGTGGCGCGAATTGTCAGCGGGGAGCTTGAGAAAAACGGCGTCAGCGCGGTGCTTGTCGGGGGGGCGTGCGTTTCAATATATACCCGCAACAAATACGAATCATCGGACCTCGATTACGTGTCGCACGCCGACCTCAGGCAGATCGCCGGAATACTGGAGAATATTGGGTTCAAGCAGAAAAGCGGCAGGCATTTCGAGCGGGCCGGATGCCCGTATTTCGTGGAATTCCCTCCGCCGCCGGTCGCGATAGGAAAGGAAGTCCCGGTCACAAGGTATGAAAGGATAAAAACCGTAATTTTGTTGACCCCCACGGACTGCGTTAAAGACCGGCTCGCGGCGTATTTCCACTGGAACGATCCGCAGTCGCTTGAACAGGCGATACTTGTGGCGAAAGCGCAGAGGAAAAAGCTCGATATGAAAAATATTGAAAAATGGTCGGCAAATGAAGGATATCCGGAAAAATTCAGTCACTTTCAGGATAAACTACTTGGAAAACGGTGAATATATGCCGGGTAAAAAGATACTCATAGTTGACGACGACGATGACGTGATATCAATCGTCGCCAGCCTTCTGGAATACAAGGGTTACCGGGTCGTGGCCGTGCGCGACGGGGACCTGGCCATACACCAGGTCTGCGAAAACATGCCCGACCTGATAATACTGGACGTGATGATGCCGCACATGAACGGCTTCAACGTGTGCCGCACGTTGAAGGTCGGCAACAGCACGGGGGGTATACCTATCATCATCCTGACGGCCAGGCACACGGGAAGCGAGGCGCGCGACGCCCTGGAGGCAAAGGCCGACTGTTATATCCAAAAACCCTTCGATAACAAAGTGCTCCTTGATAAGATCGAGGAATTGCTCCGAAGAGGACGGTAATGAGTGATGGGTGATGAGTGATGTGAACCTGTCACTTCCGCTGGCAATTGGTGGTGACATTCTGGCGCCTCCATTCCTGCGCGGGTTTGGCAATAAAAGAAACATAGGGATATGATAACTATGTCCCGTCAGAAGTTGGCAGATTTTTATTTCAGTTCAAATTTCAGCTCAAGTTGAGGGTTTTGCGACTTTACCGCATTCAGGATAGTACGAACGAGTTCAATAGAGTCTTCAAACGCTTTTTCGCATTCCGTAGACGTTACTAAACCATCCGCTTCATAGGTGAGAATGTTGCGTTTCTTCCTCATTATTTCAAAATGTGAAGTTACTTTTTCAAATTTCGGCCCCAGGATCGCCGAGGTGACCTCAACAACAGTCTTATGCTGCGCGCCGTCATCCGGCACAAAGCCGTTGAGCAGCAAGAGCGCCCGGCCGGATTTTAACATCGCGTTATAGGCCATAAGGTACGCCGCGTCTTCGGCGATTTTCAGTATTTTCTGAGCTTCCGACAGGTCGTGCATAGACCGGGTAAGAAGTTTTTCGACCTGGACAATGCCGGCGTCTTGCTTTTTCAGTTTCCTCTCATTTAGCAGTTTTTCTATCACTTTTTTCGGCATTAAAGCCCCCTATGACCGGTATTATTTTATCCTTCAGGACAAGATTGACGAATCCGCCCTTTTCTCCGGCTTT
Organism: Endomicrobiales bacterium; assembly: GCA_016930715.1. Taxonomy (GTDB): domain Bacteria; phylum Elusimicrobiota; class Endomicrobiia; order Endomicrobiales; family JAFGGC01; genus JAFGGC01. Next base: position 89,285 of record JAFGGC010000003.1, on the reverse strand, counting down.
TTCGGCAAACTCTTTTGATGAGAATAAGGTATAGTTTATCTCTCTTTTCAGCTTGTTTTCAAGTGCTTTGACGGCCTTCATGAGTTTAAGGTCATCAGGCCCCCCGACTACGCAAAGGTCTATGTCGCTTTTTTCGTCTTCCGTGCCTTTGGCGTATGAGCCGTATATAAAAGCTGTTTCAATGCCTTTTACAGGCGCGAGTGCTTCCTTGAACATCCCGGAAATGCCTATAGTTTTCGTTACGATGCTCTTTATTTCGTCATAAAGGGGGAAAGACTTATTAAGGCGGTAATAAGTCAGGTTTCCTGTTTTAGAAGAAGAGAAAAGGCCGGCCTTCTCGAATTTGAGCAGTTGCCGGCGTATGTTGCCTACGGAGAAACCGAGCGTCCTTTCAAGTTCGCGCAGATAAAACCCCTTATCGGCGTTAGTGAAGAAGAACGCGAGGAGTTCCCGCGTGAGTTTTGACCTTGAGACGTTCAGAATATCCATATGTAGTCCTTTTTGACTACAATTGTAGTAATATATGACTACATTGTCAATGGGTGATAGTATTCTCGACCGGCGCCAATCTGTCACCTCTTCCAATTATTCCCAATGTGCTTGTATTTCATTAGCAATGCGGCGACCTCCGAAATATACGATATTGAAGTCCCGCAAAGGCCACCGAAGGCAACTTCGTAGGTTGACTTGGTCCGGGGGCGGGGGACCGCAGCGAAAGCTTGATTTGCCCCCCAAAAAGAGCTAAAATCGCGATATCAATCCAAAAGGGGAATAATGAGTGTCCAATCATGCGTTTCCGGCAATATCCCTTTTGACGTTTGGACATAAGATACATATTGACTAGAAAGGGAAAAAGACGATGCCAGTTAAGTTGCCAAGTTGACCCCGTCACATAAGTCATAGTCCAATGTATTTTGTCTTCGGCAAATCAGATGATAGACAAAAAGGGAAATATGATAGAATCGATTACAAAACTTATCTTGGAATTTGTGAAACTTGCTCCTCGTTATCTTTTTGCACTCGGAGCAGCCTCCGCCTTTCTTCTCTTCGGGCCCGAACCTATTCTCAAATACTTAAGCATTTTTGATTTTACTCATACTTATCGTACTTGGATCAGCATATTATTTATTCTTGCACTAGCGACAAGCATCACTACGATAGCAGTTGAATCTATAAGTATTGTAAAAAGGTGTATAACAGATTGGATATTTTTGAAAAATATGCGTAAACACCTTTATGTTTTAACAGAAGAGGAAAAACAAATTCTCAGATTCTACATCGCAAAACAGTCAAAGACAAATGTATTACGAATTGACGATGGCATAGTTCAGGGGCTTGCATTCAAAGGCATAATTTATCAATCTACATCCCTTGGGACTATGCTTGAAGGATTTGCATATAATATTAATGATTTCGCGTGGAAGTATCTGAACAAACATCCTAATCTGCTTCAAGGAAATACTAATACCTACCGCACTGATAAAATAGAAAGAATGTATGAATAAGTGAAATCTGACACCGTAACATAAAAGCAACCTGCAAGCTGACACTTGGCGGAGGTCAATATGAGCGACTGGAAACAAGAGTGCGTGAATGGTACGGCTACTTTTGGAGTTACATGCCCCTTCTGTGGTTATGGGATATACCCAAGAATACTCGCCGAAACAATAGAGAGTAACTATAAGCGGCATTATCTTGTACAATGTTCAAGCAAGGGGGATGATTGCAGAAAACATTTCTTTGTAACACGTGAAAGAGATTATAGCTTAAGCACACATACAAAAATTGCATTCAAGACGACAGTGTTCCCTATGGAATTACTCAATGGTTATCGTATTAAAGATGAAATACCAAGTGATATTCGCCAAGATTATGCTGAAGCAAATAATTGCAAGAAAATTGAAGCATACCGCGCTTGTGTAAGCATGTGTCGAAGGACACTCCAGAATGCATTAATTGACAAGGGGGCAGATAAGAAAAAAAGGCTTATTGACCAAATTGATGCAGTCATAAAGGATGAGCAACTTCGGGGAATAGCTCACTCCACAAGAATCATTGGGAATTGGGGTGCGCATGAACAAGATGATGAACTTAAAGATGTGGATTGGGAAAAAGCATCTGCGACATTAGATTTTACTTGGAGCATTTTAGACTATATATATGTTCAACCGTTAAAATTAAAGAAAATACGGGATAGTATTAGCGGTAAAGAAGAAGATGATTCGGAATAACCGGGTCAGGTCTTTACTTTTAGCTCTTAGATTTTGACATAATCTGTATTATGACTATATTTACAAGAAAGAGTAGCATTTGATAGCCCCCGGATTTGCCAACGTCATAAAGAAGGCAGAAGATATGCTATTACGCATAAATATGATGTAGCTATGTTGCATACGTCCCATATTTTCAAAAAGAGATAAAATCGCGGTATTCATCTAAAAGAGGAATAAGGGTTGATGGATTCCATATAGTTGAACTATTTCGTATTTTTATATTTTGGAAAAGGCGATACGAACTCACAAAAATGGATAAGTTGAACATCTGTTGGGTTTTAACGCAAGCTAATATGCCTAAAGTTGAAAAGTAGGCGCCAGAGGATAACAGAGGAGGTAAGTTGCCTAAGTATTATAATTCTTCTTGTTTCCTTTGAAATACATTCAATATATTTCTTAGTATGTCAACCATGCCTTTATCTACTTTATCTATATGTCCATGAATTACTAGATTTCGATAATTATTAACATTTTCAAGTATCCCATATTCTTTTTTAGTTAATAATTCTTCAATTTCCATTACCTTAATCATATGCCCGAATGATGGTTTGTCAGTTATGGGATATTTCAATTTCTTTTTTATGAATATCTCGCGAATAACTTTTTCCATTTTAATGAACAAATTAATAAATTCTGCTACATCGACTTCTATCCCAGAGATACTCTTTTGTCCTATAATATGCTTTGCGGTATTCTTGTATCTATTAGGATTGATTATTGAAAGAACAAACCATATACCACCAGCAATGGCACTTAAAACGAAAAGCGCGGTAAAAATGCTCATGATGTTTAGATATTTAAATTTAACACCATTTAAATATACTGTGAGTAAACTTAGTACGATTGCCAGGCCATTGATACAAGAAAACCAAATTATTGCTTTGTAATAATCATTCTTGATCTGCGAATGAATTTCTTCAAGGGTTTCATCTTTTTCTTGCATAGCGTCCATCATTGTATTTACAAGAGCATAGCCTGCAACTATTAGTGCACAAAAAGCTGCAATGGCTTGTGCAGAAGAGCTAAAAAGCCAATAAATATTTTCGTGCATGTTCATGGGGACCCCTGCAAATAGTAGTTCATTGAGATACTATAACCACCATCTCTATTTTCCTAAATAATCGGAAGCGAAGCGTCTAATCCAGCGCACCATATCATTTACGTCTTCTTTATTGAATTTATTAAAATGGCCATGATCGGCATTATTGCGTATATCGGCAAAAGCCGTAACCCTCTTTTGAATTAGTTTGTCATATATGCCTGCCTTTGTAAGTTCAACATTCAACTTTTCGATATTTGTTTTTTCAGCTACAACAATGCCAGAGCGCTCGCATAGTTTTCTTAATGTATCTTCAAGAATAGCGCCTGTCAATGAAGCTGCTGGCACAAAATAACCATTCTCAAATAGGAATTCAGCTTGTTCAAGAAAATCTCCTAGTAGTTCTGAGGATATAAGAGCTCTTATTTCGAAAAGATATCCTCCTTCGAAATCTCTTTTTGCAGCTTCCAAAATGCCGAAACAGTCTTTCATATAGTAGCTATTATAGCTATTACGGCTATCTGTCGCTATGCGAAGGAGTTCTTGATAATGATCACTATTAATGCCACAGGCACGTCTGATTATATTCAGGCTTTCAGTTCTAAATCTTTTGTAGTCTACCTCATTAGGGTGACGATGATGATACTCATGTCCATCCCATCCGGAAGCAGCAAGAATGCTCTTCCCTTCAGCTATTAGTTCATCGAATTTTCTAGATACCTTGTCAGCATTTTCCATAAAACTCTCCTTATAATATTACCATTAGCAAATTTAGACATGCAAACTATAATTTAATTATACCATAGATGAAAATAGCAGCAATATGCTATCTCTTTCATGTCGGGAAGTCAATACAGAACACATGAAAAACGTATATCTTCAAAGGTGTTTATACCCCGGTCTGGTCAAGCCGCCCCCGGGTCAATTGCGGAATTCAGATTGCGGATTGAGGAATGTAGCCTACAAAAACCTTCGTTCGTGGTTGCCAAGCCCACCCAAAAAACTAGAAGGCGTATCTGGTATCTAGTATCTGGTATCTAGTGAAAACCAAAGGCTGGATTCCCCGTAGAACGGGACTTCATTATCGGAAATAAAGGAAGTCGCCGCTTGAGGCGCTCCGGAATGACAACTCTGATTGAACAAAAAGGATACTCCGCTCCGCCAAAAAATCCGGCGGATCTTCTATCCGCAAAAACGACTAGCGGATCTTCGACAAAATGACCGGCGGTCAGGCCATTACAGAAGGGCCCTTCCTTTAAACGTGGCTGCCGCCCCCACCCTTGTTGGCCGTTCCGCGCAGTTTAGTGGTTGACAACCCCATCCGGTTCCGTAGCGAGAAAACAAGATTTTGAGCGAAATAAAAAAATGCAAGGTGACGCGTAGCAACGCTACGTTAGCCGAGCATTTTTTTAATTGCAGCCAAAATGTTGGTTTCGCAGCAGGAACAAGGGTGGGGTTGGCAACCACAAAAAGGAACGGCCAGGCTGGGGGAGAACCTGGCCGTTGGAGGGATCGTTAAAATTCTTTTCGGCTATATTATACCAACAATGAAAATGAGTTGTCAAGCCCTTAAAAACAGGTACAAGGTGAATGGTAAATGTTGAAAGTTAAAGGCTTTGAATGGACTTAAACATTTACCTTTTAACGTGTACCTTTTACCGACAACTCGACGGATATTAAGGGAGTTTGCTTATTTTATCTTTTAGCGAATCGAGTTGTTTAAAGAGCGCCTTCGGCACCCTTCCGCCGAACTGCTGGTAGAATTTCTCTATCTCGGCGGTCTCGGCCTTCCAGGACTCCCTGTCAATCGAAAAAAGCTCTTCCATCCCGGCGTCGGAAATGTCGAGGCCGGAGAGGTCGAGCTCGCCTTTTTGCGGCGACACGCCGAGCATTGTTTCCCTGCCCTTTGCCTTGCCGTCTATCCTGTCAATCATCCATTTTATCACGCGGGAGTTGTCGCGGAAGCCCGGCCAGATGAACCTGCCTTCCGAGTCCTTCCTGAACCAGTTGACCATGAATATTTTTGGCGGGTGCTTGAGCTTTTTCGCGAAAGACAGCCAGTGGGCGAAGTAGTCGCCCATATTGTATCCGCAAAAAGGGAGCATCGCCATCGGGTCGCGCCTGACGACCCCCACCTGGTGCAGGGCGGCCGTCGTGGTTTCAGAGCCCATTATGGAGGCAAGGAAAACGCCGTGTTCCCAGTCCTTCGTCTCGACGACAAGGGGTATGTTGGTCTTCCTTCTTCCTCCGAATATGATGCCGGAGATGGGCACGCCCTTCGGGTTGTCGAATTCGGGCGACAATGTGGGGCAGTTGTATATGGAAACCGTGAAACGGGAGTTCGGGTGCGCCGCAGTCTTGCCGGAGGCGGGGTCGTAGGGTTTTTTCTGCCAGTCTATCAGGTTTTTCGGGCGCGCTTCGGTCAGCCCTTCCCACCACGGGGCGTTGTTGTCGGTGTCCACCGCGGTATTGGTGAAAAGCGTCGGGTAGAACTTGTCGTTTTTCAGCGTCTTTATCATCACCGGGTTGGTGGCCTCCGACGTTCCGGGCGCGACGCCGAAAAATCCCGCTTCCGGGTTTATGGCGTAGAGCCGGCCGTCGGGGCCGACGTTGAGCCAGGCTATGTCGTCGCCCAGCGTCCACACCTTGTACCCTTTTAGCACCGGGTCGAGGAGCGCGAGGTTGGTCTTTCCGCAGGCCGAGGGGAAGGCGCCGAGGAAGTACTTCACGTCTCCGTCGGGCGCCTGGACGCCGACTATAATCATATGCTCGGCGAGCCAGCCCTCGCGTTTCCCTATGCACGAGCCGATGCGAAGCGAGAAGCACTTCTTGCCGAGGAGCGCGTTGCCGCCGTAGCCCGAGCCGATGGACATCACGAGGTTTTCCTGCGGGAAGTGCATTATCCAGCGCCTTTCGGGGCTGAGGTCGCCGACCGAGTGGAGGCCCTTGACGAAATCTTTCGAGTCGCCTATCTTTTTCATCGCCTCCGGCCCGACCCTCGTCATTATCCTCATCGAGACGGCGACGTAGACCGAGTCGGTTATCTGTATGCAGGGCTTGGCGTAGGGCGAATCCGGGTGGCCCATTATGTAGGGTATCACGTAGAGCGTGCGGCCCTTCATACAGCCGTCGTAAAGGGGCCTGAGCTTTGCCTTGGCCTCGTCCGGGTCCATCCAGTTGTTGTTGGGGCCGGCGTCTTCCTTTTTCGGGTGGCAGACGAACGTGAGGTGCTCGGTGCGCGCGACGTCGGTCGGGTGCGACGGATGGTGGTACGAGTTGGGGAAGAACTTGGCGTTTAGCCCGCTGAAGGTGTGGTTGTCGCCTATCATTTCCTTGGTTATGCCGATGTTAATCAGCTCGCGCGCCTCTTTCTCGGAGCCGTCCATCCACCAGACCTTGTCCGGTTTGGTGAGTTCCGCCTGCTCTTCAACCCATTTTTTGATGTACTTCGCCATTGTATGTTTTCCCTTTCTTTCTTTTTCCAGGCCCGGGTTTGTTTCAGTCCCAGACCGTGATATCGCAATTCTTGATTGTTGTTTTCTTGGTGGGATAGGGTTTTATGACGAGCTCGTCCGGCCTGAACCAGAGCTTTATCTCCCTTTCGGCCTCGACCGGGTCCGACGAGCAGTGTATCACGTTTTCGTAAACGCCCTTGGTGGTTATCCTGCCGTAGGCGCCGCGTATGGAAACGGGGTCGGCCTCTTCGGGGTTCGTCGCGCCCGCCAGATGCCTGAGCTTTGCTATGGCGTTCTCGCCCTGATAGACCAGAGCCAGCACCCTCGAGTAGGACGAGCCGTGCAGTTTGCCTTGTATGTAGTTGATTAGTTCCTGAAAGAACGGCTTGTCCTTGAGCTGCTTGTAGTGCTCTTCGGCGAGCTCTTTTGATACCTGGATGACCTTGGCGCCCACTATCACGAGCTTCGCCTCGGAGAGCTTGGTCAAGATGTTGCCCGTGAGGGATTTCTTGAGCCCGTCGGGTTTGACGAGCACGAGAAGTTGCTCAGTATTCTTGCTGTTTTCGACTGCCATTTCACCCTTCTTTTGTCCGGTATATTGGAGCAGATTATAATAAAACAAAGTATGTTTGTCAAGGAGGCGCAAAATTACTATAATTAGGGCTCACTGCCGCCAATACTTCGGCGGCGAGCAAGCCCTTGATTACACAGATAACTTAAAGATTACGCAGATTTTACGTCACTATATCTGTGTAATCGCTTTTTAAATCTTTGTAATCAGGGATCTGTTGTCATTAAGAGATCCCTCATGAAAACATTCAAGGAAAAGCTTTATAAAAGGAACAGGGTCTATTCCGGCAAAGCCGTCGGTTTCCTCGCCGACGACGTGACCCTTCCGAACGGCAAGAGGGCGACGAGGGAATACATTGACCACCCCGGCGCGGTGGCGGTGCTGCCTTTCCTGGACAAAAAAAACGTGGTGCTCGTGAAGCAGTACAGGTTCCCGGTCGGGGAGCTGACATACGAGGTCCCGGCCGGAAAGCTTGACGCCGGCGAGAGCCCGCTTGCCTGCATAAGGCGCGAGCTCGAGGAGGAGACGGGTTTCCGCGCGGGGAAAGTCAAGAAGCTTGTTTCATACTGGCCGACGGCCGCTTTCTCGAACGAGATAATCCACGTCTATCTGGCTTCAGGGCTCGTCGAAACGAAAAAGAACCCGGACGACGACGAGTTCATAGACCACGCCGTGGTGCCGGTGAAGAAGGCGCTCGCGTGGGTGAAAAACGGAAAAATCAAGGATTCAAAGACGATAGTCGCGCTGTTATACTGGAAGCTCGGGCAGAAGTTCCTAAAAAGACGCTCGCCTTAGCGGGCTCGCTTGGTTTGGCGGCTCCTGAATGCGAATGTCGCCGCCAAAAACACTTTTTGTGGAACTCTACCCTCGCTTCACCGGGTTATGAAATTGTTCCTTGCTCCGCTTTGCGCGAACATTGAGGAAATAGGCGGGGTTGCGATGTAACCGCGTACGCGGTTTATCCGCCAAAGGCGGATTGCTCGCTGAAGCTCGCCCCATCGCAACAACGGCGACGGATATTTTTCGAAATTCGAAATTGCAGTTTAGAAATTGCAGTTAAAGTTGTGCCCTTTCGAAATTCGAAATTGTAGTTTCGAAATTGTAGTAAATCTTATGGATAAAACAATAATACTTATCGGCAACCCCAACGTCGGGAAGTCGGTGATATTCAACCGGCTGACCGGAAACCACGCCGTTGTCTCGAACTACCCCGGGACGACGGTCGACCTCGCCCGCGGGATTTCTGTTTTCGGAGGCGTCAAGCACCAGGTCATCGACACCCCCGGGACGATATCGCTCCTTCCCACCTCCGAGGACGAGCAGGTGACGAGGGACGTCCTCGTCAGGGAGAAGGCCGACGTCATCGTCCAGGTCGGCGACGCCAAGAACCTGCGCCGGACGCTTCTTCTGACGATGGAACTGCTCGAGTTCGGCCTGCCGATGGTGCTTGCGCTCAACATGGACGACGAGGCCCTCGAGCGCGGCATAAAGACGGACGCCCGGAAGCTCCGGGACATACTCGGCATACCGGTCGTCAGGACCGTTGCGGTGACCGGCGAGGGAATGGGAGAGCTTAAAAAACGTGTCGCGGAGGCGTCGCCGGGCTCACTGACGCTCAGGTACCGCGCGGAGATAGAAAAGGCCGTTTCGGAGATAGAGGGAATCCTGCCGAAAGAGACGGCGTACAAGAGGGCGCTGTCCCTGATGCTGCTTTCCCAGGACGCTTCAAGCCAGAGGTACGTCGACGAGCGCCTCAGGGCGGTATTGAGGAAGAAACTCAAGGAATACGTCCTGAAGTTTTCCAACCATCCGAGGTTTTTGATATTCACCGCCAGGAACAACAGGGCAAACGAGATACTCGGCGGGGTGATGAGCGTGAAGGCCGCGGCAAAACCGTCCCGGCTCGAGAAGCTGGGCGACGCGGTCCTGAAACCCTTCCCCGGGTACCTGATAGCGCTTTTTATGCTGTTCGTGATGTACGAGTTCGTCGGCGTTTTCGGCGCGGGGTTCCTTGTGGACCTTCTGGAAAAAAAACTTTTCGGGGCCTGCGTGAACCCCCTGCTCGTGAAGCTGGCGGACCGGGCCGTGCCGTTCACTTTCGTCAGGGAGATGTTCGTCGGCGAGTACGGCATGCTGACGATGGCCCTGACATATGCCCTCGCGATAGTTCTTCCGATAGTGGCAACGTTCTTCGTTTTTTTCGGTTTCCTTGAGGATTCGGGCTACCTGCCGAGATTGTCGGCGATGCTCAACAGGGTTTTTTCGAAGGTGGGCCTCAACGGCAAGGCCGTGCTCCCTATGGTCCTGGGCCTCGGGTGCGGGACGATGGCGGTCCTCGGCGCGCGGGTGCTCGAAACCAGGAAGGAAAGACTGATGGTGACGCTCCTTCTGTCGCTGGCGGTGCCGTGCTCTGCGCAGTTAGGCGTCATACTCGGCCTTGTTTCGGGGCTCTCCTGGAAGGTGGCCGTGCTCTGGGTTTTTTCGCTTACGCTGTCGCTTTATGTCGTCGGAAGCGCGGCCGACAGGCTCATCAAGGGCGCCCGGTCCCCGTTCGTTTTCGAGATACCTCCGTTGAGGTATCCGTCGCTTGCCAACATACTGACGAAAGTCAGGGTTAGGATGGTCTGGTATCTGAAAGAGGCCGTCCCCCTGTTCATTTTAGGCACGTTCATCCTTTTCATATTGGACAAGACGCGGATGCTGGGCCGCATCGAGGCCGCGCTTTCCCCGCTTATCACGGGGGTTTTGGGCCTGCCGGTGGAAGCAACGAAAAGTTTCGTGATGGGTTTCCTGCGCAGGGATTACGGCGTCGCGGGGCTTTTCGTACTCGCGAGGGAAGGGATGCTCGACCCGCGCCAGGTGCTGGTGAGCGCGGTCGCGATAACCCTTTTCATCCCCTGCGTCGCGCAGTTTTTCATGGTGATAAAGGAGCAGGGCCTGAAGGCCGCCTGCCTGATATTCGTGTTCGCGCTGTGCTACGCCTTCGCTTTCGCGGGTGTTTTGAACCTTGTTGTAATACGGTTTGGAATTATGTAGGATTAAGCCATACGGCTCTTTGATTACACAGATTACGTAAACCGATTACGCGGATGAAAGACCTAATCTGTGTAATCTAAGTTGGAATCTGTGTAATCATTGTTCCCGGAGGGAACATGAAATCCAAAAAATGGCACGACATCGAAGAGGCGCTCGGGGTGGTGTGGAATTTTCTCGACAGAAAGCAGAAGGACGGAGGCAAGCTCCACGAGATACTCTCGCACGGGATATCCGACAGGGTGACAGAAGACCTCGCCGTGCACGGGCTGATACACGTGGAAGGGGACGACATTAAACTCACAAAAGAAGGGGAAGAGCTGGGGCGCGACGTGACGCGCCGGCACAGGCTTGCCGAACGCCTGCTCGCCGACGTCATAGAAGTAAAAGGCGAAGACGTGGACAAGACGGCGTGCGAGATAGAGCACATAATATCCTCCGACGTCGCCGATTCCATATGCACGCTTCTCGGGCACCCGAAAGCCTGCCCCCACGGCTCGCGCATACCCGAGGGCAAGTGCTGCAGGGAAGCCGAAGCCAGGATAGAGTCCATCGTGGTCCCTCTAACCAAGATGTCCGTCGGCGACAGAACGGCCGTATCCTACATCATAACAGCCGATCATCCCCATCTTCACAAGCTTCTTTCCCTGGGCCTGGTGCCCGGGACCGATATAACCCTCCATCAAAAGTCGCCCTCCTACATTATCAAGGCCGGCGAGACCCAGATAGCGCTGGACTCCGAAGTCGCGGGGCACATTTACGTCAGGAAGAGATGAAGGGGCCCGGGTTTCGCGCGCGGAAAACTTGCCCCGTTAGAGATAGTCCCCCCTGCTTTGTTTGCACAAAGCAAACAAAGGGGACGGAATTCCTTGGGTTTTTATTTATATTCTTTATGTCAGCTCTCTTTTTCGTACTGTTCATGTTAGTCTTCCGTTTATGTGTCTCTAACGGGGTTTGACTACATCCCCGGTTTTTGGTAAAATCCCTCAACAACAGTTGCGAGTTTCGAGTTGCGGGTTGCGAGTTGAAGCAAACCTAAGGAGAATCAGGTGCAGAGGACTCATTACTGCGGGGCATTAAGGGCCTCCGACACAGGAAAAAAAGCCGTGCTCTGCGGGTGGGTGCACTCCCGCCGCGACCACGGCGGCGTGATATTCATAGACCTGCGGGACCGCGAAGGGCTCGCGCAGATAGTATTCCAGCCGGAGAAGAAGGAGATGTTCTCGGCGGCCGAAAAACTGCGCAGCGAGTTCGTTCTGAAAGTGTCCGGGTCGGTGAGAAGGCGCCCCGCCGGCACCGAGAACCCGAACATGCCTACCGGAGAAGTCGAGGTCGTCGCCGACGAGCTCGTAATAATAAACCCGGCGCCCGGCCTTCCTTTCGAGATATCCGATTTCATAGACACGTCGGAGGAGATGCGCCTCAAGTACCGCTTCCTCGACCTCCGCCGTCCGAAAATACAGAAGAATTTCGTGTTCAGGCACAGGGTACTCCAGGCGGTGAGGAACTACCTGTGCAAGGAGGGATTCCTCGAGATAGAAACGCCCTTCCTGACCAAGTCCACCCCCGAAGGCGCCAGGGATTTCCTCGTGCCGTCGCGGCTTAGCAACGGGAATTTTTACGCCCTTCCGCAGTCTCCCCAGCTTTTCAAGCAGATACTTATGGTTTCCGGGTTCGACAGGTATTTCCAGGTGGTGAAATGCTTCCGCGACGAGGACCTGCGCGCAGACCGCCAGCCCGAATTCACTCAGGTGGACCTCGAGATGTCTTTCGTGGACGAAAACGACGTGATAGGCGTCATAGAGGGCGCGCTTTCCGCCGTGTTCAAGGAAGCGCTCGGCGCCGGCGTGAAGACGCCCTTCAGGAGGATGCCCTACGACGAAGCAATGCTGAAATACGGCTCCGACAAGCCCGACACGCGCTTCGGGATGGAGATAACGGATTTTTCGCAAGAGCTAAAATCCTGCGGTTTCAAGGTTTTCAAGGACGCCGTCGACAAGGGCGGAGTGGTCAGGGGCCTGTGCGTGCCTAAAGGGGCGGCTTTTTCGCGCTCCGAGATAGACGGGCTCACGAAGTTCGTCGGCGATTACGGCGCCAAGGGCCTCGCGTGGATGAAGATGACCGACGCCGGCCCGGAATCGAACATCGTCAAGTTCTTCTCTAAAGGCGAGCTCGAAACGATTGGCAGGAAAACCGGCGCCAGGAGCGGCGACCTGCTGGTATTCCTTGCCGACGATGTTTCGGTCGTGGCACAGGGGCTTTGCGCCCTGCGGCTCAAGCTCGGCCGGGAGCTCAAGCTCATAGACGAAAAGAGGTTCGATTTCGTCTGGGTCGTGGATTTTCCTCTCCTTGAATGGGACAGGGAGGAAAAACGCTGGAACGCGATGCACCATCCCTTCACCTCTCCGAAGGAAGAGGACCTTCCCCTGCTTGATTCCGGCCTGAAAGAGGACTGCGCCCGAATGCGCGCCCGCGCCTACGACATAGTGCTAAACGGCGTGGAGCTCGGCGGCGGGTCGGTGAGGATACACGGGCGGGACGTGCAGAAAAAGATGTTCGGCCTTTTGAACGTCAAGGAAGAAGAGGCGAAGGAAAAATTCGGTTTTCTCCTTGACGCGCTTTCCTACGGCGCCCCGCCGCACGCGGGCATAGCCCTCGGTTTCGACAGGCTGTGCGCCATACTCCTTGGCGAGGAATCCATAAGGGAAGTGATAGCGTTTCCCAAAACGCAAAAGGCCGCCTGCCTGATGTCAGGAGCGCCCGGCAGGGTGGGCGAGAAGCAGATAAAGGAACTCGGTATCAAGCTCAACCTTCCCAAACCCCAGTAGCGCCCCCGGCCTTTTTTTAAAATACCTTGAATTTCTTTTTGTTTTTTTGTTAAATATGGTTAGCCAACATATGGAATCGAATGCCATAAGAGCTAAGAAGATCTCTTATTGTTTAGCAGCGGGTGCTATGATTGTTGCAGCCGCCTGCCTCGCGGATTTTCTGCACGCCCAGCCACTTCCCGGAATCACCGATGAAACAGTCCAGGAACAGGAAAGCTTCCCTGAAGAAAACGCCGATATGCTCCCGTCAGAAAACTCGGACATCGTTCCGATGGAGGACGCCGAAATGATGCCGGCGGAAACCGGAGAGGCCGGCGAAGTCCCGTTCCCGCAGGAGGTCACCGCGGCTCCCGAGCAGCAGCACAAGATCCACAGGGTCTGGCTGTGGCAGGAGACCAGGGACTGCCTCTGGAACCTTTCGAAGAAATATTACGGCGACCCGTGGCTGTGGAAAAAAATATACCTTGCCAACAAATATCAGATACTTGACCCCAAGAAAATCTATCCCAAACAGGTTTTAATAATTCCACCTTTAGAAGAATCGGAACAATAAACCAAGTAAATGCTGAATGGTAAAAGGTGAAGGTTTAAGACTCTGGAGTCCAAGGATTTAAACATTTACCATTTACCCTGCACCTTGTTTTTCAACTTGCATAAGCATGGTAACTAAAAAACTATTCCTGAAAAATTCCGACGAAGCGCTGATGCTGATGGGCCAGCAGGACGAAAACCTCAGGCGCCTTGAGAAGGTCCACGGCGTGCAGATTTTCGTGCGCCAGGGCCAGGGCATGGGCGATTTTTCCGTTGTCGTGAGAGGGGCCTCAGGAAAAGTCGAAAAGGTCGTTTCCGAGCTAGAGGCAATAAGAGAAAACGGTTTTTCCGCAGACATAAAACGAAACGCGCCTTCGCAGAGAGCGGCTGCCGCGGAACCCGACACGATATACATCAATTTCCAGGGCAAGCACGTAAAGCCGCGTTCCGACCACCAGAGAAAATACGTCGAGTACATAAAAAAGTACGACCTCGTGTTCGCCATAGGCCCCGCGGGGACAGGCAAGACCTTTCTTTCCGTCGCCTGCGCGCTCGAAGCGCTCGGGTCCGGCAGGGTAAGCCGGATAGTCCTTACAAGGCCGGTAGTCGAGGCCGGCGAAAAGCTGGGATTTCTTCCGGGAGACCTATACGAAAAGATCAACCCGTACCTCAAGCCCCTCTACGACGCTTTTTACGCGACGGTGGGCCCCGAAAGGTTCCGTTTCTTGAGGGAAGAAGAGACCGTGGAGATAGTCCCTCTCGCCTACATGCGCGGCAGGACGATAGACGACGCGTTCATCATTCTTGACGAGGCGCAGAACACGACGCACGAACAGATGAAGATGTTCCTGACGCGCCTGGGCACCGACAGCCAGATGGTGGTGACGGGCGACATAACTCAGATAGACCTCGAGAAAAGGCAGGAGTCCGGGCTTGTGGCCGTCCGCAAGATCATCGCCGACGTCGAAGGCATAAAGACGATGACGTTCGACCAGAGCGATGTCGTGCGGCACGGGCTCGTGAAAAAGATAATTACCGCATACGAGAACTGGGATACGGACCAGAAACGCTGACAGGAAGGGAACATGCTGGACCAGTATTGGAGGAAACCCTTAAGGAAGCTTCTGCTTTTTCTTCTCAAGTCCACCGAGAAGAAGCAGAAGGATTCCGCCGTGACGCGCGGCGGGGGCCAGAGGATATGGCAGAGGGAGATATACATTCCGGCCCCTGTCGTTTCGGGCCTGAGCATCCTCGCGTTTTTTGTCGTTCTCCTTTTCGAGGTAGGCCTTTCGTGGCTCAAAATCGCGGGCCTCGTGCTTTTCCTGGGCTTGACCTATGTTTTCCTGGCGGTGTACGTCAGGGCGGAAAGCGAGGACTTCTCGGAGGACGACGAGTCCATAATGCTTCTCGGGCTCATCTTCGTCGGAGCGGTGCTGACCATGCAGCTTTTCAAGAAGCTGCTTGCGCCGTCGGCCACGCCCGTCGCGGCTTTTTCGATGCTGACGGCGCTACTGCTCTCGAGAAGGCTCGCCCTGGTCACGGCGATAATCCTGAGCCTTGTCCTCGGCGTGCTCAACGGCCTGAGCCTTGAGCTTTTCTTCATCCAGTTCGTGAGCGCGGTTTCCGGGATAATAATGGTGGACAAGGTCAGGACCCGCTCGGATTTCACGCCGCTTGCCGCAAGGCTCGTCGTGGTGACGCTTGCCGCGGTGCTTGTCCTGCATTTTTTCAGGATGTGGCCGGTGGACACGCTCGGCGCGATGGCCGTCTGGGCGGCGCTGAGCGGGATTTTTTCGGTGCTTATAGTCCTGGGCACCCTGCCTTTCCTCGAAAGCTTTTTCTCGAAGACCACGAACCTCAAGCTTCTTGAGCTGGCGGATTTCAACCAGGTGCTCCTCAAGCGCCTTATGATAGAGTCCCCGGGCACTTACCACCACTCTCTTATAATGGCATCGCTGGCGGAACAGGCCGCCGAGTCGATAGGAGCCAACTCCCTGCTCGCCAGGGTGGGCGCGTACTACCACGACATAGGAAAGCTCAAGAACCCCGACTATTTCATCGAGAACCAGCAGCCCAACGCCAACCCGCACGACCCGCTTTCGCCGTCGATGTCGTCGCTTGTCATAATATCGCACATCAAGGAGGGCATAGCGCTGGCGCAGAAGCACGGGATCGACAGGGTCATACAGGACTGCATAGAGCAGCACCACGGGACCTCGCTCATACATTATTTCTACCACAGGGCTCTGGAGGAGAACAAGGAAATACCTTCGGAAAATTTCAGGTACCCGGGCCCCAAGCCGCGTACCAAGGAAACGGCCATACTGATGCTTGCCGACGCCGTGGAGGCGGCAAGCCGCTCGCTCGATGACCCGTCCCCGGGGCGCCTCAGGGACCTGGTGGAAAAAGTGATAAACAACAAGTTCACGGACGGGCAGTTTTCCGACTGTCCCATAACGCTTCACGACCTCAACTCCATAGCGGAGAGCCTGGTCTCAACTTTGAGCGGAATCCACCATGCAAGGATCGAATACCAGAAAACCGAAAAGGAACAGAAGGATTGAGCCCCGCCCGCGCGGGACAAGGGTTAATTTCTTTTTTGTCCCCAAGAGGTTCAAAAGGACCATATCAAGAGCAGTGGCCTTGAGTTTTGATTCCGAGAGGATCGGAAAGCCTTCCGAGATAGCGTTCATCCTTTTGAACGACCGCCTCATAAAGAGCATCAACCGCAGGTTCAGAAAAACGAACAGGGTCACGGACGTAATATCGTTCAAGGTGAACGACGATCCGCTCTGCGGCGACGTCTTTATCGCGGAAGGCCGCTCGAAGCGCCAGGCGAAGGAGGCGGGCCACTCGTGGGAGAGGGAGCTGGCGTACCTCGCCATACACGGCGTTTTCCACTTATTCGGTTACTCGGACTATTCGGCAGGCAGGCGCAGGGAGATGTTCAAAAAACAAGACGCCGTCTGGAAAAAACAATTCGGATTGACATAAAATGCTTCTATTTCTGGGTTTCATCGTATTGACCGTGCTTTTCGTTATGTCGGCCGTCTGGTCTGGCGCGGAAACGGCGCTGTCCAGCCTTTCGAAATACAGGATAAAAAAGCTCATCGCCATAAACAAGCCGCTGTCGGCGCTTCTCGGGCAGTGGCTGAAAGCCCCGTATTACCTCCTCTCGACGATTCTCATCGGCAACACTACCAACGACCTCATACTGTCGGGCCTTTCGACATACATCGTGCTGCAGGTGTCCGTTTCGGTGTTCCACATAGTGCCGAGGGGAGTGGTCGAGTTCTTCACCTGGCTTTTAGTTACTTTTGTCCTGCTGATTTTCGGTGAAATAACGCCCAAGGTTTTCAGCCGGATGAACCCGGAAAAGGTGACGATAACGCTGCTTCCCTTTCTGACCGCCGTGATGAAGCTCTCGAAGATAATCATATGGCCGTTCACCGCGCCGATAAAACTGCTCTTCCCGAAGCTGAGCCTCGTTCCGGTCGGAAGGCTGACCTACATCAGCCTCGAAGAGATACACGGGCTGATATCCGAGGCCAACGACAGCGGGATGCTGGCCAAGGACACGAGCACGATGCTCGAGCGGGTGTTGAAGCTCGGCGAGCTCAAAGTGAGCCAGATAATGACGCCGATAAGCGATATCGAGGCGGTGAACCTGTACCAGGACGAGGAAAAATTCCTCGACATGGTGGTCGAGACCGGCAGGAGCAGGGTCCCCGTTTACAACTCCAGCCTTAACAAGATAGCCGGTTTCGTGCACACGAAGGACATTTTGTGGTGCTGGAAAAAGAACAACGAGTGCTTCTCCAGGGAGGTAATACGTCCGCCGTACTTCGTGCCTCCGGAGAAAAAGGTCTCGGAGATAATAAGGGAGTTCCAGTCCGGCAGGACGCACATAGCCTTCGTCGCCGACGCGATAGGAAACGTCCTGGGGCTTGTGACGCTGGAAGACGTGCTCGAGGAGATAGTCGGCGAGATACTTGACGAATACGACCTGAAGAGAGAGGACGATGACGATAATAACGATAGTGCTCGTTAAGGCGGCGATGTTTTTGGTCTCGCTGACGGCCCTCGGATATTTCGCGGGCATCGAGACGGCCCTGACCAGCCTGCCGACGATAAGCATGACGAGGATGAAGAAGAGCAACCCCGGCATAGCGGCCTGCATAGAGTTCTGGGAGGAAAAGCCCAACGACATACTCGCCACGATACTCGTCGGTACGAACCTCTGCCTCGTTGCCAACGGCGTCATAGCGGCCTCGATAGCCGTTGACATCGTCCACTACGCGGACCTCGCCGAAGGCGCCGTGCTTTTCGCGGCCTCGGTCTCGTCGATAGCAATAACGCTCGTTTTCGGCGACGTCATACCGAAGGTATACAGCCGTTACCGCTCGGAAAGCGTGTCGCTGTCCGGTCTGCCGCTGCTCGTGTGGTTCGCCAGGGCCTCGGCCGGGCTGAACCGCTTCCTGCTTTCCATATCGGAAGGCGTGATAGGCGTTTTCGGGCTCAACGCGAAGAAGGAAAAGCCCTTCCTCCAGCCGGACGAGCTGAAAATCCTCCTCACTTACGACGAAACTCTGCCTCTGTCCACGCCGGCCAGAAAAATGATGAAAAAGATACTGGATTTCGGCAAGACCAGGATATCCCAGGTAATGATACCGCTGGACAAGATACAGGCCGTTAACCTGGACCAGGACCCGCAGGCGGTGGTGGACCAGATAATAGAAAAGGAGTATTCCAGGGTCCCGGTGTACCGCGGAAATCTTGACAACATCGTCGGAATTGTCTATAGTAAAGACCTGGCTCTTGCATGGCGCGGCGGCTCGCTTTTCGTGATAGATGATTTAATCCGCCCCGCCTATTTTGTTCCCGCCTCGGCGAGGATCGACAAGGTTTTGAGGGAGTTCAAGACGGGCCACCAGCACATGGCGATAGTGGTGGACGAGTTTGGCTCAACGACGGGCCTGGCGACGATAGAGGACCTTGTCGAGGAGATAGTCGGCGAGATATGGGACGAATACGACATACAGGAAAAAGCCGTCGTTCCCCTGCCGGAAGGCGGGTACCTCGTGAAGGGCGGCGAATCGCTGAAGAACGTGAACGAGGAGCTGGGGCTGAACCTTCCGGAAAACGATTTTGACACGGTAAACGGATGGGCGCTGGACCTTTTCGGAAAGATACCCAGGACAGGCGAGGCCCTGCGCTGGGGAAGCCTCGAGCTCACGGTCGACGACGCCGACAAGAAGAAAATAATCAGGGTCAAGATCAGAAAAATATGAAAAATGTATTATAACCTGGAAGGCCTGGTATTGCGCTCGAATGTCAGTTCCGAAGCCGACAAGCTGCTTGTTCTTTACACGCGCGAATGGGGCAAGATCACGGCGAGCGTTCCAGGCGCCAAAAAGATAAAGGCGAAGTATTCCGCCGCGGCCGAGCCCGTGATGGAGGCCGAGTTCATGGTGTACGTCAAGGCTTCCGGCGCGCGGCCGAAAGTGACCGGGGCGCGCATACTTGAAAGTTTTCCGCCGCTGCGTTCCGACTGCAGGCGCTTCTGGACCGCGCAGTACTGCGCCGAAGTATGCGAGATGCTCACGCCGTTCGATTCTCCCAACAACCTCAAGTATTCGCTCCTCAAGAGGACGTGGGAGCTTCTCTGCGGGGTCAGGAATCCTCAGAGGATAGCGACTGCCTTCATTCTGCGTTTCCTTAAACTCTCCGGGTACGGTTTTTCGGACTATCTGAAGAACTCCAGGAAGATAGTGTCGTCGGGGCACGAGAAGCTGATACGGAAGCTGTCTAGCCTTTCAGGCGCGGATATCGACGAAAATATCGAGATTTCCCGCGAGACCGAGGACGCGATAAGAAGGCATCTGGATTCATACATCAGCCTTTACCTCCCAAGGCCGCTGGCGGCGAGGGAGTTTTTCAAGAAAATGGAAATGACGAAAGAGAATCGCGCGGCAGAAGGGGCGTAATAAATGACTTTTCAGGAAATAATAATGACGCTCGAGAAATTTTGGGCCAGGCACGGATGCCTGATATGGCAGCCGTACGACCTTGAAAAAGGCGCCGGGACATTCAATCCGGCGACTTTCCTGAAGTGCCTTGGGCCCGAGCCGTGGAACGTCGCTTACGTAGAGCCGTCGCGCAGGCCGTCGGACGGGCGCTACGGCGACAACCCGAACAGGCTTCAGCATTATTACCAGTATCAGGTCATATTGAAGCCCGCGCCCGCCGACATCCAGAAGACGTATCTCGCCAGCCTCAAGGCGATAGGTCTTGACCCGAAACGCCACGACATAAGGTTCGTGGAGGACGACTGGGAATCGCCGACGCTCGGCGCGTGGGGCCTCGGGTGGGAGGTATGGCTCGACGGAATGGAGATAACGCAGTTCACTTACTTCCAGCAGGTGGGCGGCATCGACCTCAACCCCGTGTCCGTGGAGCTGACGTACGGCCTTGAGCGCCTGGCGATGTATTCGCAGAAAAAAGACAGCGTGTACGACCTGCAGTGGAACCACGACGTCACCTACGGGGACGTGCACCTTGAGGACGAAAAACAATGGTCAAAATATAATTTCGAAGAAGCGAACGTGGAAATGCTAAAAAAACATTTCTCCGAATGGGAAATTGAAGCAAAAAACCTCCTGTCGAAGAAGCTTGTGCTTCCGGCCTATGACGCCGTGATGAAATGTTCGCACCTTTTTAATCTACTCGAGGCACGAGGCTCAATCTCGGTTTCAGAAAGAACTTCGTATATCGGGCGCGTGAGGGCGCTTGCCCGCGGCTGCGCCGAAAGTTACCTTGAAAAATAGAAAAATAGGGACAGACACCAATTTTTTTCAAAAAGCGGCGGTTTACTTGATTTTTTGGGTTTAAATATCGCGGTTTTTTCGAAATTTCCCGCCTTTGGCGGGACTCCGCTGAAAGCGGTGGCGAGATTTCAGTTTCGAAATTGAAAGACTAATTATGGCCAAAGACGCACTATTTGAGATTTTCAGCGAAGAGATACCGGCGGCTTACGTTGTCCCGGCGGCCGAGCAGCTTATGTCGATCGTGGCCGAAAGCCTGGACAAGAGGGGGCTCAAGTACGGGTCGCTAAAGGTGTTTTCAACACCCAGGCGGCTGGCCGTCGTCATTGATGAGCTTTCAGACAAGAGCGCGGACAGGGCAGAGGAGATGCTCGGGCCTTCCGTTTCGGCGGGAAGAGCCGCCGACGGTTCCTTTTCCCCGGCCGCAAGAGGTTTCGCGTCGAAGCACGGCGTTACGCCGGAAAGGCTCGCCGTCAAGAAAACCGAAAAAGGCGAGTATTTCTGCGTGGTCAAGAAAACCCCCGGAGAAAAAGCCGAAAAAATACTGTCCGAGGTCTTCCCCGCCGCCGCGTCCAAACTGTATTTCCCGAAAACTATGTTCTGGGAAAGCTCGGGTTTCAGGTTCGCAAGGCCCATACGCTCCGTCGCAGCGCTCTACGGCGAAAAAATAGTGAAGTTCCAGATTGCGGATCTTAAATCCTCGAACTGGACGTGCGGGCTTCACGCGCTGGGGGGAAAGAAGATAACCATACCGTCGCCCGAGAGATACAAGAACACTTTAAGGAACAACTGCGTTCTGGCGGACTCCGGGGAGCGCAGGGAGATAATAGAAAAGCACGTGGAATCGGCCGCAAAGAGAATGAAGGGTTCGGCCCTGCAGGATGACGCCCTCATCGACGAGATAAATTACCTGGTCGAGCACCCGGTCGCGGTCACCGGAAAGTTCGACGGCAAATACCTTAAACTGCCGCGGGAAGTGCTGATAACCTGCCTCAGGAAAAAGCAGAAATTTTTCGCCATAACTGACGCTTCAGGGAAGCTCACGGACCATTTCATCGGGATACGCAACGGCATAAGCGAGCATCAGGACGTGGTCAGGGAGGGCTATGAACGCGTGCTCGAGGCGAGGCTTGCCGACGCGGCCTTCTTTTTCGAGAAGGACAAGAAGACGAAGCTCTCGTCGAAAGCGGAAGGCCTGAAAAGCGTGATGTTCCAGGCAAAGCTCGGCAGCGTCTATGACAAAACGGTGCGCACGGAACAGCTCGCGATATTCCTGACAAACACGCTCGAGTCAAAATCGAATCTTTTCGCCGGAATACGCGACATAGAGAAGGCCGCGCGTCTTTCGAAAGCCGACCTTGTCACGGACATGGTGTTCGAGTACCCCGAACTGCAGGGCGTGATGGGGCGCGTCTACGCGGAGCACGACGGCGAGCCGAAGGAAGTCGCGCGGGCCATTGAAGAGCACTACATGCCGGTTTCCGCGGAAGCGAAGCTCCCGGAATCGAAACTCGGGGCGGTGCTGGCAATGGCGGACAAAATAGACACGCTTTGCGGCGATTTCGCGGCGGGCATAATACCTTCGGGGTCGCAGGACCCCTACGGGCTCAGGCGCATGGCCATGGGGTTGCTTAGAATAATACTCGATAAAAATTTTCCCGTTAACGTTTTTCAGTTGATAGAAAAAGCCTTTTCGATACTGCCGGAAAGTTTGAGGGGAAACACGCAGGCCGTTTCTCATCTCAAGGATTTTCTTCGCCAGCGGCTTGAGTCACTGTGGGACGCGGAGGGTTTCAGGTTCGACGAGGTACGCTCGGTGCTCGCGGTGGGATTCGACGAGCCGCTTGACGCCAAAAAAAGGCTCGAGGCGCTCAAAAAAATGAGGTCGCACGGGGATTTCGCCCAGCTTGCCGCGTCGTTCAAGAGGGCATCCAACATACTGAAGCAGGCGGAGAAGAACAAGGCGGCGGTGTCCGATACGGTTTCCGGGGCGCTGATGAAAGAGGAAGCCGAGAGGCAACTTTTTGAAAGCGTCAAGAAGATAGAAAACGAGGTGGTGTCGCTCACGGAAAAAAAGGAATACCTCGCCTCAATGCAGAAGATGGTTGAGATAAAGCCGTTCGTCGACGCCTTCTTCGACAAGGTGATGGTGATGGTAGAGGATGAGGCGCTGCGCGCCAACCGGCTCGCGATACTGAAGTACAAGGTGGGGCTTTTCTCAAAGATTCTGGATTTTTCGCAGCTTCAAGGCTGACGGAAAGTAGGGACAGCGCCTACTTTTTAACAGAGGGTTTGAATATGGTTTTTAGAAAAAAATATCGAAAAATCAGTAATAACAGGGCTAAAATTGATGTGAAAAAAGTAGGCGCTGTCCCTACTTTTAACAAGATATCGCCGGGGTTGCTGGAGGCCATACCCTACGAGTACAAAGGCAAGAGGATAGAGGTTAAAATAGAGTCCGACGAGTTCACCTGCCTGTGCCCGTGGACGGGCCTGCCGGACCACGCGAAGATTACGGTAAGCTACGTCCCGGCGAAGGCGGTCATAGAGCTGAAATCGCTGAAGTATTACCTGATGAGCTACCGGATGGTGGGAATGGTGCACGAGAGCGTGGTCAACAGGGTCCTGGCGGACCTCGTCAAAAAGATAAAGCCGAAATCGATGGCGGCAGAGCTTGAGTTTAAAACGCGCGGCGGGATAGTGACGACGGTAAGCGCACAGCACAAAAAAATTAAGAAGTAATCAGTGTAATCTCTTTTGAAATCTGTGTGATCAACGAGGTAACGAGTGTTCAAGAAAATAAAGCACATTCATTTCGTCGGGATAGGCGGCTCGGGGATGTCGGGCATCGCCGAGGTCCTGATACACCTCGGCTACAGGGTGACGGGCTCCGACCTCAAAGAGAGCGACGTCACCGAACACCTTGAAAAACTTGGCGCGAAGGTACGAATAGGCCACAAGAAAGAGAACATCGCCGGCGCCGATGTCGTTGTCACCTCGACCGCCGTGCACAGGACCAACCCGGAGGTGGCCGAGGCCCTTAAAGAAAAGATACCCGTGATACCCAGGATAGAGATGCTTGCAGAGCTCGCCCGCCTGAAGTACACCGTCTCGATAGCTGGAACCCACGGCAAGACCACGACGACGTCGATGGCGTCGCTGGTGCTGGAGCGCGGCGGGCTTGACCCGACAATGGTTATAGGCGGCAGGTTCAAGAACATAAAGTCCGGCGCCAAACTCGGAAAGGGCGAGTACCTCGTCGCCGAGGCCGACGAGTCGGACGGCTCGTTCCTGAAGCTAAGCCCCGCCATAGCGGTCGTCACGAACATCGACAACGACCACCTCGATTACTACGGCACGCTGGAGAACATCAAGAGGGCCTTCGCGGAGCACGTCAACAGCATACCGTTTTACGGCACGGCGATACTTTGCTCCGACGACAGGAACGTTTCGGAGATACTGCCCAAGATACGCAGGCATTACGTGACCTACGGAATGAAGGATTCTCCGGATTACACGGCCAGAAACGTCCGGCACAGGGGGCACGTCTCCTCGTTCGACGTTTACAAGGGCTCCAAAAAGCTCGGGCATATAGACCTGAAAGTCCCCGGCGCTCACAACGTGCTCAACGCCCTTGCCGCGTGCGCGGTCGGCGTCGAGCTTGAGGTGCCCTTCGGAAAGATATCCGGGGCGCTGGGCGCGTTCGCCGGAGTCGGAAGGCGCATAGAGATAAAAGGCGAGAAGAAAAGGATACTCGTCATTGACGATTACGGGCACCATCCGACCGAGATAAAAGCCACGATCTCCGCCATAAAATCCAACTGGCCCAAGAGGCGGCTCGTCGTTCTTTTTCAGCCGCACCGCTATTCGAGGACGGCCCACCTCTACAGGGAGTTCGGGCCCGTTTTCGAGAAGGCGGACAAGGCGCGAATACTCGACATATATCCCGCCGGGGAAAAACCGATACCGGGCATAACGAGCAGGCTGATAATAAACAGCGTAATCGAGTGCGGCAAGCAGGCCCGCCTCTTTGAAGGCGCGCAGGTTCTCGTCAAGAAGCTGCGTCCCGGAGATATAGTGCTTACTTTGGGAGCGGGCGATGTCTGGAAAATCGGAGAAGAGATATTAAGAAAGATCTGAACTCGCTTTTATCGGCGGTTTGCCCGCGGATAAAGCTCAACGAACCGCTTGCGAAGCACACCACTTTCCGCATAGGCGGACCCGCGAAGTATTTCGCTGACGTCAGGAACCTAAAGGAACTCTCTTCACTCTGCCTTGCCGCCACTTGCGAAAAAATCCCTCTTCTGATCCTGGGCAACGGCTCGAACATCCTGGTTTCCGACAAGGGTTTCCACGGCCTGGTCATCAGGCTTTCGGGCGATTTTTGCAGGTACGGCGTCAAAGGCACGGCCGTCACCGCGGGAGCGGGGGTCTTGCTTTCGGTACTCGTCAATGAAACCGCGAAAAAGGGGCTCTCCGGCCTGGAGGGATTCTCCGGCATACCGGGAACGGTGGGCGGCGCGGTCATATCCAACGCCGGGACCGATTTGGGCTGGATGGAAGACGTGGTGGGTTACGTCGAAGTGCTTCAAAAAACCGGCAAAATTGAGAGGATTTCAAGGGAGAATATAGCGTTCACTTACAGGGGATCCGGCCTTGAGGGAACCGTGGTCACGGCCGCGGGTTTCAGCTTGAAAAAAGGCATAAAAAATGATATTCTAAAAAAAATGGCGGCGCTTAAAAAAAGGCGTCTTGAAACGCAGCCGCTGAGCACGCTAAACGCCGGTTCCATATTCAAAAATCCTCCTGATAATTCCGCGGGAAGATTGATAGAGGCGTGCGGGCTCAAAGGCGTGAGTTTCGGCGGCGCCCAGGTTTCTGAAAAGCACGCTAATTTCATAGTGAACAGGGGCAAGGCGAGCGCGTCCGACGTCCGCGCGCTGATCTCGCTCGTTCACGAGAAAGTCAAGGAGAAATTCGGCATAGGGCTTGAGCTTGAAATAAAGATGGCGGGATTTTAAAAGTGGGATTTGAACGAATATTCGAGGGACTGACAAAACATGACGTGAGATACCTGATAATAGGCGGTATGGCGGTAAATCTATATGGATATGACAGGATAACCGGCGATATAGATATAATGATGTCTTTTGACAAGGAAAACATACTGAAATTAGAAAGTTTTATGAAGGAATATGGTTTTAAACCGGGAATTCCGGTAGGTATTGAAGAATTGGCCGATGCCCGAAAAAGAAAAGAATGGATTGAGAAAAAGAACGCCAAGGTATTTAAAATACATAACCCAAGCAATATGATGGAGGTTGTTGATATAATGATAATGGAATATCTGGATTTTGAGCAGGCGTATGAACGCCGTGAATACACGCAAAAAGGGCTTAAACTGCCGCTGATATCGATAGATGATCTGATTAAATTAAAAAAGATAGCCGGCCGCGAGCGGGACAAAACGGATATAAGCGCGTTAAAACTTATCAAAAAGGTCCGCGATGAAAAAAGCTGAAAATGAATTCGATGTAGAACGGATCAAAATTTACATGTCCCAGCCGACGGAAGCCAAGCTCAGGTTCCTGGAAGAAGCAAATGCATTTTTTGAAAAAGCTATGGACGAGAAAACAAAGGAAATCAGCAGAAAGCTCAGGAAAAAAAAGTTTTAGTTTAATTATTAAGTGTTTATTAAAAGGACAAGTTTGGATAAGCAGTCAAAATGGGGAAGCGATTAAAAATGTGCAGTAAAATGGGATTGATTATCATACCGGTAATGCTGGCTATTGCAGTAGGCCAGACCAGCTGCCGCAGTGGCAGCATAAGGGAAGAGTCAGGCAACGGGGCGGGCGCTGATCGGCAGCAGCCGGCGGGTAAAATAGTTAAGGACGAGCAGTCAAGCCAGATTCGGTTCACGGACAAAAATGGGAACTCAACAGGGACTGTCCAGCTAAGGATGTCGGAAAGAAGAACGGCAACAGTATCGAGTTGTACGGAAGACAAGGATTAATGTTAGGATTAGGCGGTGAGAACGAGTCTTTCCTGATATCAAAAGGTTATTTGAACATTGAAAAAAGCGGGCAATAGCAATCACAATAGTTACAAAGCATGAAAAATGTAAACTGGCTTAAAAAGAGGAAAATCGGGGTTTTGTTCGGCGGGAGGTCTTCCGAAAGGAGCATTTCGCTCCTTTCGGGCAAAGCCGTGCTCGCCGCGCTGAAACGAAAAGGCTTCGACGCGGTCGGCATCGACGCCGGAAACGATATAGCCCGGGTTTTAAAAAAAAAGAGGATAAATTTCGCTTACATAGTCCTGCACGGGCCGTGGGGCGAGGACGGGACCGTGCAGGGGATGCTCGAGATGATGGGCATACCGTACACGGGCTCGAAAGTCCTTTCAAGCGCGTTGTGCATGAACAAGGTCTACACCAAGTACGTCCTCGAAAGGTTCGGTATAGCCAGCGCTCCGTGGATAGTCTGCCGGAAGCGTTCCTTGAAAACGGATGTCTCGGCGGCCGTTAAAAAATTCGGCGGGCGGACCGTGGTGGTCAAGCCGGCGGACCAGGGCTCGGCCTACGGCGTAAGCGTTGTCCGGAAGAAATCCGGGATAGCATCCGCGCTCAGGAAGGCTTTCGCGTTCGGCCCGGAAGCCATAGTCGAGAGATACATCCCCGGCAAAGAAGTAACCTGCGGTGTGCTGGGCGGAAGGGCGCTTCCGGTCGTCGAGATAGTGCCCAGGAACGAGTTCTACGATTTCGAGTCGAAATACAAGAAGGGTATGTCGGACCATATGATACCGCCGAGGATACCGAAAGCCGCGGTAAAAAAGGTCAAGGAAGCGGCGGTCAGGTCTTTCGCGGCGCTTGGCTGCAGGGCGGTCGCAAGGATAGACATTATAGTCGACAGGTCCGGCAAGCCCTGGGTGCTGGAGGCCAACACGATCCCGGGTATGACGGAGACTTCCCTCCTTCCGGACGAGGCGCGCGCGGTAGGAATGAGCTTCGACGACCTTGTAGTGAAGATAATGCAGTATTCGGTGTAAGATTTAAGAATAGGAATAATGAAAAATAAAGAATGGCCCCGCCTCTTCGGCGGGTCACCTGAGATTGATAAGGATCGGCTTGATGTTAATTGGATGGCGGACGGATAGTGTGATGTTTGAAATAAGATTCCGGGGTGTTTTCAGGTGAAATACGCGAGGACCGCGAAACGTTCAAGGTACCGCCCCAGGAAAGTCGTTATGCGCTCGAAGTTCCGCTACGAGCGCCGGCGCAGGGCTTTCGCCGCGGCGCAGTACATTTTTTTGATAGGCCTCCTGTTCGCCGGGGCCTGGTGGACCTACGGCAGGGTTTCCGACTATCTTTTCACGTCGGACCATTTCAAGATAAAAACGATCGAGGTCGCCGGCGCGAAAAACATCCTGCAGTCGGAGATACTGGCGCTCCTTCCTTTCAGGATAGGGGACAATATGTTCCGAGTGAACGTTTCCGCGGCCGAGAAGAACTTGAAGTCCTGCAAGCCGGAGCTCAAGGACCTTTCGGTGTCAAGGACCTTTCAGGGCATAAAGGTGAGTTTCAGGGAGCGAGTCCCGATGGCCTTTGTCACCGTCGGCGGGAAGAAACTCGGCGTCGACGCCGACAACAAGCCGTTCCCTCTCCGCGGCGAATACGTGAATGCGCCGCTGGCCGAGCTCGTGGCGGTGACGGAATCCGAAAGGCGTTTCCTGATAGATTTCTTGAGTATCTTCAAGCCAGCGGCCGGCGAGTTGTCCGCGCAGGTCGTGAGGTTCAGGCCGGAAGCGGTAAAGGACGTTTCTTTCGATCTCGCGGACGGGGTCAGGGTCTACTGGGGCGCCGCCGGCAAGGGCGACCTGAAGGGCAAGATAGAACGGCTTAACAGCGTGCTTTCTGACGCCCGCTCAAGGTACGGGCAGATAGAATACGCGAATTTGTATTATTACGACGACGGCAGGGTGCTCATAAAACCGAAAAAAGGCAGTTAGCGAAGTTATAAAATAAACAAACGGGGAAAAAAATGACAAAACATGAGATTTTGACCGGAATTGACATCGGGAGCAGCCAGGTGTGCTGCGTGATAGGCAGGCGTTCCCAGGAATCGGGAGAGATCGAGATACTGAGCGGGGCCAAGATCCCGTGCAGGGGCGTGAAGGGCGGCGTGGTCATAAACCTGCAGGAAACGTCCTACGCGGTCTCAAAGGTCATCGAGATGGCGGAAGAAAAGGCCAACGAGACCGTCCGCCAGATATATCTGGGCCTGCGCGGAAGCCACATCGAATCGATGAACGCGAGGGGCGCGATAAACATCTCGCGCACCGACAAGGAGATAACTGCGGAAGACGTCTCCGGCGCGATAGAGAACGCGAAAACCATACGCCTTTCGCCCGACAGGGAGATACTCCACACGATACCGCAGGAGTTCTCGCTCAACCACCAGAGGGGCGTGCCCAATCCCGTGGGAATGGAAGGCAATTTCCTCGAGGTGGACGTTCACATACTGACCGCGTCATCGAGCCATCTTTCCAATATCTACAAGTCGGTCGCCCAGGCCGGTTTCGAAGTGATGGAGCCGGTGTACGGGCTCCTGTCCGTCGGAGATTTCGTGATAACGCAGGAGGAGAAAGAGCTGGGGTGCCTTCTCGTGGATTTCGGCGGCCTGACGACGGGGCTCGCGATATACACCGAGGGAAGCATAAAGTACTCGAAGGAACTGCAGATCGGTTCGGACTACGTCACGAGGGACATTTCCCATTCCCTGAGGACCTCGGTATCGGTGGCGCAGGACATAAAGGAGAAATACGGGATCGCGATGGCGAGCCTTCTCAAGCAAGATTCGAAGTTCGATTTCACCGCCGTTGACGGAAGGACGGTAAGAGAATCCAACCGCAGGCAGCTTGTCGAGATAATCCAGCCGCGGCTTGACCAGATATTCGTGATGATAGACGAGGAGCTGAAGAAATCGAATTTGACCGACGCGATCATACCCGGCGGGGTCATCATCACCGGAGGCGGCTCGTGCCTTGAAGGGATAGTGCAGGCCGCCGAGCAGGCGCTCAACACGTCGGCGAGAATCGGGCTCCCGCAGGACATAAAAGGCCCCGAAGAACTGGTAGGCAATCCTTCGTACGCGACGGCCGTCGCCCTGTTCCGTTCGGAGTTCATCGACGCCACGGGATACTCGGCGCCGAGGGCCATAAAAGGCCCTTCGTGGTACAGGCGTTTCAGGGACTGGTTCGAACAGTCGTTCTGAGCAGATGGCATATGGCTGATGGCAAATAAGGAAAAGTCATGATAAGAATAAAGATGGCCAGCGAGCAGTCCGAGCATCCGGCGGTATTAAAAGTCGTCGGCGTGGGAGGAGGCGGTTCGAACGCGGTCAACCGGATGATAGCGGCCGGCATTCACGGCGTCGAGTTCGTGACCATTAATACCGACGTGCAGGCGCTGAGGCGCTCGGTTGCGCCGGTGAGGATACAGATAGGCGACCAGATATCAAGGGGCCTCGGCGTCGGCGGCAACCCGACGATAGGCCAGCAGGCGGCGGAGGAGAGCCGCGAGCGCATAAAGGAGCTTTTTGAAGGCACGGACATGGTTTTCGTGACGGCCGGAATGGGCGGCGGCACGGGCACCGGGGCCGCCCCGGTGATAGCCTCGATCGCGCGCTCCCTCGGCATATTGACGGTGGGCGTGGTCACCAAGCCTTTCGAGTTCGAGCACAGGATACGCCTCCTTCAGGCGGAAGAAGGCATAAAGAATTTAAGAAACTATACCGATACGCTCATCGTCATACCGAACGAGAAGCTGTTCACGATTGTGGACGACAAGACTCCGATAGAGGACGCGTTCAGGATAGTGGACGACGTTCTGCGCCAGGCCGTGCAGTCCATATCGGACGTAATAACGACGCCCGGCGAGATAAACGTGGATTTTGCCGACGTCAAGACGATAATGAAAGGCGCCGGGGAGGCGCTGATGGGCATAGGGGAAAGCGCGGGCAAGGACCGCGCGTTGCAGGCGGCCAAAAGGGCCATATCGAGCCCGCTTCTCGAAGAGGTTTCGATCGACGGCGCCAAGGGCGTGCTCGTCAACATCACCGGCAACAAGGGCACGTCGATGGTCGAGGTAAGGGAGGCGATGACCCTCATAAAGGAATCGGTTTCGCCGGAGGCGCACGTTTTCTACGGCCAGGTCATAGACCCGAACCTCGACGACAGGCTCAAGATAACGGTCATCGCGACGGGGTTCCCATCGAGGAAACACTCGATCAGGCCCAAAAGATCAAGCATTGAGGATAAGGATTCTAAGGACGAAGCTTCTTCGGGAGTTGACCTCAACAAACCCGCGTATACGTACTGGAGATCCCAGAAGCTTAAATAAGCATCCAAAATCGGGATGTTGATTGCACGGATTACAAAAGAGATTACGCAGATAACACGGAATGACAGGATCATGCGGGATAAGGGACGCTAATCTGTGCAATCGTTGTTGGAAATCTGTGTAATCAGTCTTGTCAGGAGAAAAAATGGACATAAAACCTTTATTGGAGCAGATGCTCGCAAAAAAAGCTTCGGACCTTCACGTGAGGGCCAACGGCCCTTCCATAATGCGCATAGACGGGACGCTTGTCCCGGTGGATAAGGTCCTCACGCCGGAAGACACGATGAAGATCGCGCTTTCGCTGATGAATGACGAGCAGAAGATGGT
Source organism: Endomicrobiales bacterium (assembly GCA_016930715.1). Taxonomy (GTDB): domain Bacteria; phylum Elusimicrobiota; class Endomicrobiia; order Endomicrobiales; family JAFGGC01; genus JAFGGC01. The sequence continues at coordinate 58,008 of JAFGGC010000003.1, read as the reverse complement.
TTTCAACCAGAGGCACGAGGTAGACCTCGCCTATACTTTCGAGCGCATAGGGCGGTTCAGGATAAACGTTTTCATGCAGAGGGGTGTCATACACCTGGCCTTCAGGATAATCCCGGTGAAGGTCCCGACGATAGAGGATCTGAAGCTCCCTGGCGTGATATCGCAGATATCGGACAACAGGAGAGGGCTTGTCCTGGTCACTGGCACCACGGGCTGCGGCAAGTCGAACACCCTTGCCGCCATAATAAACCACATAAATTCGACCAGGACCGAGAATATAATCACCATCGAGGACCCGATAGAGTTTATACACACGGACAACAAGTCGATAATAAGCCAGAGGGAGCTCGGTTTTGACACGCTGTCCTACCTCGACGCCCTGAGAAACGTGGTCAGGCAGGACCCGGACGTGGTGCTGCTCGGCGAGATGAGGGACCTGGACACGGTGGCGACGGCCATAACCGCAGCGCAGACTGGGCATCTTGTTCTTTCGACGCTGCACACCGTCAGCGCCGCCCAGAGCATAAACAGGATAATAGACCTGTTCCCTCCGCACCAGCAGAATCAGACGCGGCTGCTCCTGGCTGACGTTCTTAAGGCGGTCATCTCGCAGAGGCTTCTGCCGCACGCGGGAGGGAAGGGAAGGGTGCCGGCGGTGGAGATCCTCGTCGTCACGCCGCTCGTCAAGAAGATGATAGAGGACAACAACATACCGGAAATAGTGAACCTGATGAGGCAGGGCCAGTATTACGGCATGCAGACCTTCAATCAGGCGCTCATAAAGCTCTTCCAGGGCGGCGAGATAAAGCTGGAGGACGCCCTCGCGGCGGCCTCGAACCCCGAAGAGCTGATGCTCGCGGTGAGGGGTATACAGACAAGCACGGAAAACGCCGGCCAGGACTTCATCGAGAGATAAAATAGGGACAGACACCTATTTTTTCTTCAATTTGTGCCATCGTAATCCTCTGGAAGAATAAGGCAATTCGGCTTGCTTAAATTGTTAATACAAAAATTGGTGTCTGTCCCTAATTTTTATGTGGGCTTTGCAGGACGGTGTCTTCAGGGATGACGAAATCCCGCAATTAAATATATTTTCGACGAAGGTTTTCTCGGATATGAAGGACGAAAAAAACGTTGAATCCTTCTGTCTGAGGAACGGCGTTGATTTCGGGTCATTGGTTACCCTTGAGCAGGTCCATTCCGCGAAGGTGGCGGTCGTGGACGCCGGCGACAAGGGCGCGAAGATACCGCTTGCGGACGGGCTGTTGACGAGGCAGAAGGGCCTTCCGGTTGCGGTGTTTACCGCCGACTGCCTGCCGGTTTTCATCTCGGCGGGGGACAAATGCGCCGGCGTGGTGCACGCCGGATGGAAGGGCCTGCACGCCGGCGTGCTGAAGGAAGCGGTGAGGACCGTCGTGGAGAAGTTTTCGGCGAGCCCCGGAGAGATCACGGCCTCGATAGGCCCCCACATAGGGAAATGCTGCTACCGGGTCGGAGAAGACCTGAAAAAAAAGTTCGGAATGCAAAGCGGCGAAACGCACCTTGACCTTGCCGCGGTCGCTAAAAGGCAGATGAAAGAAGAAGGCGTTAAAAAGATAAACGTGTGCGGCCGGTGCACGTGCCACGAGGAAGAGCTGTTTTTTTCGTACAGAAGGGACAAACAACCAAAAAGGATGATATCAATAATTCAAATGTAGCAAAAAGGATTACACGGATTTTTTACTAAGATTACACTGATGAAAGATTTTTATCTGTGTAATAGATTCTGTGAATCTGTGTAATCGTAGTTAAAGCGAGGTGGTTTATGGATATCAATGAATTAAGGAAGAAGATCGACGGAATTGACGTCAAGACCCTGGAGCTTTTGAACGAGCGCGCCGGCCTCGCGAAGAAGATCGGCGGGATAAAATCGAAAAGCGGCAAGGATTTCTACAGCCCCGGCAGGGAGAAAAAGGTGATATCGGACGCGGTGAAGAGGAACGCCGGGCCCCTTCCCCAGTCCGCCGTGGAGTCCATCTGGCGGGAGATAGTCAACGCCTGCAGGTCGCTTGAATCAAGGTTGAGGATCGCCTATCTCGGCCCCGAGGCGACGTTCACGCACCTTGCGGCTATAAAGAACTTCGGCATCTCGGCCGATTTCGTTGACGTGAAATCAATAGCGGACGTCTTCGCCGAGGTGGAAAGAGGCCGCGCCGATTTCGGCGTGGTGCCAATCGAGAACTCGACCGAAGGCGTGATAAACCACACGCTGGACATGTTCATAGAGTCCGACCTTCAGATATGCTCGGAGCTAAACATGCAGATAGAGCTCTGTCTTATCTCGAAGAGCGGGAAGAAGTCCGCCATAAAAAAGATATATTCGCACCCCCAGCCGCTCGCGCAGTGCAGGAACTGGCTCGAGGAGAACCTGGCGGGCGTGCCGATAACGGAAGTTTCGTCGACGTCGGTTGCCTCGAAGCGCGCGGCTTCGGAGAAGAACGCCGCCGCGATAGCCTCGAGCGCCGCGGCCGTCCTGTACAGGCTTGAAGTGGTGGAAAAAGGCATAGAGGACTCCAAGGAAAACTACACGAGGTTCCTCATTATCGGCAAGAACCCGGCGCAGGCGTCCGGCGAGGACAAGACCTCCGTAATGTTCTCGATAAAAGACAAGGTGGGGGCGCTGCACGACATACTCACGTCGTTCAAGGAGAACGGAATAAACCTGACCAAGATCGAGTCCCGCCCGACCAAGAAAAAGGCGTGGGAGTATATTTTCTTCGTCGATTTCATCGGCCACGTTTCGGATCCCGGCGTGCAGAAGGCGCTTGAAAAGGTCAAAGAGAACTGCGTTTTTCTCAAAGTGCTCGGGTCCTTCCCGAAGGCGGAATAATAAAAGCGATTTCAAATTTTAAATCCGAAGAACAACGGAATAACAGCACGAGGAATAATATGAGCGACAAGAAAAAACAGATAGAACAAATGATAAGGCCGAACTGCAGGGGTTTTGAGCCATATGTCGCGGGCAAGCCCGTGGAAACCATACAGCGCGAGCTCGGCCTCAAGAAAGTGATAAAGCTCGCCTCGAACGAGAACCCGCTCGGGCCTTCCAAAAAAGCCGTGAAGGCGATGAAAAGCGCCGCGAGGAAAGTCTTTTTCTACCCCGACTCGAATTCCTGGGCGTTGAAGCAGAAGATAGCCGAAAACTTCAGGGTCAAGCCGGCCAACATCCTGCTCGGAGCGGGTTCAGACGAGATAATCGAGATAATAGCGAAGCTCTTTTTCAACCAGGCCGACGAGGTAGTGGTGTCGGAGCACGCCTTCATACGCTACAAGATGGCCGGAGAGCTGATGAACTGCAAGGTCGTGTCCGTCCCGATGAAGGGCTTCAAGCACGACCTCGACGCGATGGCGCGGGCGGTGAACTCAAGGACCAAGGCAGTTTTCATAGCCAATCCCAACAATCCTACCGGGACGTACAACACGAAAGGGGAGCTGGAGAGGTTCCTTTCTTCAGTTTCGGTCAAATCGCTGTCCCTGCCGCCGCTTGTGGTGATGGACGAGGCATACTATGAATACGCCCTCGTGAACCGCGACTATCCCAGGACGCTCGGGCTTTTGAAAAAGTACCCCAACCTCGTTATATTGAGGACATTCTCCAAAATATACGGGCTCGCGGGCCTGCGCGTCGGTTACGGTTTCGCTGACGAAACCGTGGTGGACTATTACGAGAGGGTACGCCCGCCTTTCAACGTGAACCTGATGGCGCAGAGAGCCGCGACGGCGAGCTTGAACGACAAACGGCAGGTCAAAAGAAGCGTTTCGATGGCGGAGGCGCAGAAGAAATGGCTCTGCGGTGAGCTCGGGAAACTCGACATCGAGTACGTGCCTTCCGCGGCCAACTTCATCCTGATGGAGATAAGGCCGTTCTCCGGGAGATACGTTTTTCAGAAACTGTTGAGACTCGGCGTGATAGTGCGCGCTATGGACGAATACGACTATCCCGGTTTCGTGAGAGTTACCGTAGGCCTTCCTTCCGAGAACAGGATGTTCATCGGGGCCGTGAAAAAGCTGATAAAAAAATAAAATTCAGGGAAAAGGTGTTTTATGATACTAACGCTGAAAACAGGCACTAGCAGGCAGGAAGCCGACAAGGTCATCAAAAAAGTAAAAAAACTCGGTTACAGGCCTCACGTATCGAGGGGCGTGGACGTCACCATCATCGGGATGATAGGGGAGCGGGCCGAGAGGTACAGGGACGTCTTCGAGGCGATGGACGCCGTGGACCACATAAGCGAGATAGAAAAACCGTACAAGCTCGCGAGCCGTGAGTTCCACAGGGATAACTCGGTAATCAGGATAAAAGGCCTGGAGATAGGCGGCCCGAAGATCGTCGTGATGGCCGGCCCTTGCGCCGTCGAAAGCATGGGCGTCACGCTTGATATCGCCAGAAAGGTGAAAGCTGCCGGTGTCAGTGTTTTCCGCGGCGGCGCTTTCAAGCCGAGGAGCTCGCCCTACACGTTTCAGGGCCTCGGGGAAAAGGGGCTGAAATACCTTTCACAGGTCAGGAAGAGGACGGGGCTTTTGTGCGTTTCAGAGGCGATGGCGGTAGACCAGGTGAAGCTCGTCGGAAAATACTGCGATATAATCCAGATAGGCGCCAGGAACGTCCAGAATTACGACCTGCTCAAAGAGGCCGGCAGGCAGAGGAAGCCGGTCCTGCTCAAAAGGGGGATGTCCACTACGATAAAAGAGCTTCTTTTGTCAGCCGAGTACATAATGTCACAGGGCAACTACAAGGTAATGCTCTGCGAAAGAGGCATAAGGACTTTCGAGGATTCAACGCGATTTACCCTTGATTTGAACGCCGTGCCGGTGCTCAAAAAGCTTTCGCACCTGCCGGTCATAGTTGACCCGTCGCACGGGATAGGCATAAGGGAGTACGTGGGCGTTATGGCCAAGGCGTCGGTTGCGGCGGGCGCAGACGGCCTCATTATTGAGGTTCATCCGAAACCTGAAGAAGCGCTTTCCGACGGGCCGCAGAGCCTTCTTCCCTCCCAGTTCGAGCGGTTGATGGATGAGCTCCGAAAGGTCGCTTCCGCGGTAGGAAGGGAAATATAGGGCAGTCAATAGTAAATAGTGAATAGAAAATAGTGAAAACAAAAAATATAAAAATGAGAAGAATAGCTATTATTGGAGTGGGTTTGATAGGCGGGTCGCTGGGCCTGGCTTTGAGGAAAAAAGGCTGGCATGTGACCGGTGTCGGAAGGAATCGGAAGAGGCTCGCGAAGGCCAAAAAGCTCAAGGCCGTGGATTCATTCACGACGGATGCGGCGGAAGGCGTGAAAGACGCTGACATCGTCGTGATATGCACTCCGGTCAACCTCATAGCGCCTTTTATCAGGAAGATACTGCCTTTCGTGAAGAAAAGGGCCGTGATAACCGACGCCGGCAGCGCCAAAGGCCGAGTTCTCAGGGAAGTCGAGAAGGTCTTAAAGTCATCTGAAATCTCAAATTTGAGATCGGTCTTTTTCGTCGGCGCCCACCCGATGGCTGGTTCCGAAAGATCAGGCGTCGGCGCGGCAAAAAAGGACCTTTATAGAAACGCGGGTGTGGTCATCACAAACAAAACCCGGCCGGGACGGGCGGGCATTAGCGAGGTCGCCGGTATGTGGAAAAAAACAGGTGCGAAAATTGTTTTCATGGATGCCGCGAAACACGACAGGATTGTGGCTTCGACGAGCCACCTTCCTCACGCCGTCGCGTACGCGCTGAGCCTTTTGGCGTCGGACGCCGTCCGCAGGGACCCCGGGGCGAGAAAGATCCTTGCCGGTTCCTTCAGGGATATGACAAGGATTGCCGATTCCGACCCCCAAGACTGGGCGAAGATATGCAGTTACAATTCGAAAGAAGTGGGAAGGGCGATCGACGCGCTCATAAAAAATCTCAAGAGGATAAAAGGCAGTTTGAACAGGCCCGGAGAGCTGGCCAGAATATTCGGGAAAGGCAAAAACGCCCGCCGGGGACTTTTAAAAAAATAAAGGAGTAAATGTTACATAGTAAAAGGTAAAAGTTAAAAACCGAGATATTTTTTGCCGTTAACATTTACCATTTACCTTGTACCTTTCAACTCAAATCTGAATTCATATGAACTGGGCAATAAATCCCGTATCAAAACTTGCGGGCACGATTGAAGTCCAGCCCGACAAATCCATAACACACCGCGCGATAATGATAGCGTCGATCGCGGAAGGCGATTCCGCGATAAAGAACTACCTGCCTGCGGATGACTGCATGAGGACTCTCGGCGCGTTTGAAAAGATGGGGATCAAGGCGGACCGCGAGGCCCGGGTCCTTCGAATAAAAGGAGCAGGCCTCAGGGGTCTCAAAAAGCCCGCCGGCGCGATAGACGCCGGAAATTCCGGGACCACGGTGCGGCTTATGTCGGGGATACTCGCGGGACAGAACTTTTCTTCGGAATTCGTGGGGGACGAGAGCCTTTCGCGCCGTCCCATGAAGAGGATTATCGAGCCGTTGTCGAAGATGGGCGCGAAAATCGAGTCAAAAGACGGCAATTACCTGCCGTTAAGGATGACCGGGGCCGGAAACCTTAAATCAATCGAGTATTCAAGCGACATAGCGAGCGCCCAGGTCAAGTCCTGCGTTCTTTTTGCCGGGATGTACGCGTCCGGGACCACGACCTTCACGGAACCGGAGAAATCGCGCGATCACACGGAAAGGATGCTAAAAGTGTCGGGCGCGAAGATAATTGAGACCGGTCTTGCCGTTCAGATAGAAGGTCCGGCGAAACTGAAGGCCGTGGAGATGACGGTGCCGGGCGACATTTCATCGGCCGCGTTCTTTTTCGCGGCGGGGCTTCTCGCGAAAAACTCTTCGCTCACGGTATCGAACGTCGGCATAAACCCGACGCGCGACGGAATATTGGACATAATGAGAAGAATGGGCGCGAAGTTAGGGCTGACGGACAAGAAGACCGCTTCCGGAGAACCCGTAGCTGCGGTCTCTGTGGAAAGTTCAAAATTGAAAGCCGTCGAGATAGGCAAAGAGCTGATTCCGCGCCTGATTGACGAACTGCCCGTCATCGCGCTTCTTGCCACTCAGGCCGAAGGCACGACCGTGATATCGGGCGCCAGGGAGCTCAGGGTCAAGGAAAGCGACAGGATAGAGACCGTTGCCTCCGAACTAAAAAAAATGGGCGCGAATATTACCGTAAAAGAGGACGGTTTCATCATACAAGGCCCGGTGAAGCTCAAAGGGTCTATCGTCAAAAGTCACGCCGACCACAGAATAGCCATGATGCTCGCGGTGGCGGGCTCAATAGCGGAAGGAAGAACTACGGTGGAAGGTGTCGAATGCGTCGACACATCCTTCCCTGGTTTCTACGAATTATTGACCGGGATTTCAAGAAAATGAAGCGTTACATCATCGCGATAGACGGGCCCGCGGGCGCCGGAAAATCAACGATAGCCAAGGCCGTGGCAAAAAGACTAGGTTATACCTACGTCGATTCGGGCGCGGTGTACCGCTCAATCACCTACAAGGCGATGAAGAACAACGTGGATGTCTCGGACGAAAAAGCGGTCATAGAAACGGCGAACAACACGAGCATTGAATTGAAGGACGGGCGTGTTTTCGTTGACGGCCTCGACGTGTCTTCGGAAATAAGAACCGAGAACGTTTCGAAAAACACGAAGGTAGTGGCGGCGGTGGAGGGCGTGAGGCGGGTCGTGCGCGCAATACAGGTGAAGATGGGCGAAAAGGGCGGGATAGTGATGGAAGGCAGGGACATCGGCACGGAGGTTTTTTCCAACGCGGAGTTCAAGTTTTACCTGGACGCCTCCGTGGAGGAGCGGGCAAAGAGAAGGTACAGGCAGCTTGTCGAAAAAGGCGGGAAGGCGGACATAGAAGAGATAAAACGCGGAATCCGCGAACGCGACCACAAGGACATGACACGCAAGCACAGCCCGCTGATGAAAGCAGAGGACGCGATACTCGTAGATTCAACTTCGATGACGGCTAACGAGGTGGCGGATTCCATAATCGAGAGGATAAAGGAAGGCGAAGAGTTTACCATAAAGAGCCACTGGCTTTACTATGCCGGCAGGTTCATGTTCAGGGTCCTTTACGCGGCTATATGGCGCAACAGGGTTTCGGGGCACGGCAACATCCCTGAAACGGGAGGCGTCATAATAGCCCCGAACCATATGAGCTACGCCGATCCTCCTCTTGTCGGTTCCTCGATGAAGCGCCCGCTGCATTTCATGGCGAAAAAAGAGCTTTTTGCAATGCCCGTGCTCGGTTTCCTCATAAAAAGGACCAACGCTTTTCCGGTAAAGAGGGGCCAGCAGGACGTCGGGGCCTTCAAGGCGGCCTTCAGACTGCTGCAGAGCGGCGAGGCGCTTCTTGTTTTTCCGGAAGGTACGCGCTCCAAGGACGGCAATATAGGAAAGGCAAGGGCCGGTATCGGAATGATAGCCGTCAACGCCGGGGTGCCGGTGGTACCCGTGAGGGTGACGAATTCCGGCAAGCTGGGTCAGCTCAAGCCCCTGAAGGTGGTTTTCGGAAAGCCCCTGAATCCGCCGAAGGAAAAGACGAGGGAATCCTATCAGAAATTCGCGGAAAAAATAGTCGAGGAGATAAAAAAACTTGGTTAAGAATGCGCGGAGCGGCATAAACATAGCCAAAAGCGCGGGCTTCTGTTTCGGAGTGAGGCGCGCGATAGGCCTTGCCGAGGAAACGGTTAAAAAAAATGGGACGATATTTTCGTACGGCCCCATCATACACAATCCGCAGGAAGTTGAAAGGCTTGAAAGAAAAGGCATCAAGGTAAGCTCGCACCCCGAAAGGCTCAAAAGATCGACTCTTTTGATCAGGACGCACGGGATGCCCAAGAATTTAAAGGAAAAACTCAAGGGCCGCGGCCTTGAGATCGTGGACGCGACGTGCCCGTTCGTGAAACGCGCTCACGACATCATAAGGGAGCTCGGCAAAAAAAATTCGGCCATCGTCATAGTGGGCGAAAAGACGCATCCGGAGGTAATCGGTCTTGTTTCGTATTGCAGGGGCAGGAGAGAGGTCGTCGAGAGCGCCGCGGACCTGAAAAAACTGAAGCTTCCGAAAAAGATATTCGTGGTCAGCCAGACCACGCAGACGCCGGAAAAATTCAACCGGATAATAAGCGAACTAAAAAAATCGGGCAAGGACGTGACCTCTTTCAATACGATATGCCGCGCGACTCTGGACAGGCAGAACGCGGCCGAGCGCCTTTCAGGGTGCGTCGACATAATGTTGGTGGTAGGGGGTAAGAATTCGGGCAATACCAGGAGGCTCGCGCAGATATGTTCGAGAAAAACGCGGACGCACCACATAGAAACGGAAAAAGAAGTGAGGCCTTCGTGGTTCAGGAAATCCAAGAAAGTCGGCATAACCGCCGGTGCATCGACGCCGGACTGGGTCATAGGGGAAGTGAAAGCGAAAGTTGAAAATATTTTAAACATATAAAAGGCAAAGGAGACGTGTTATGGACGAGATGAAGGAATGTGAAGGACAAAATATTAAGGCGGAGGAAAGCGCTTCGGAAGAAAAAATGACAATGGAGGAACTCCTGGGCCCCGAGGTAAAGCTCGAAAGGGGCGCCGTGATGAAGGCGAGGGTCATTTCCCAGACCGCGGACGGAGTCCTGGTGGACCTCGGCATAAAAAGCGAGGGGCTGATCCCGAAGGCCGATTTTTCTTCGGAATCGAAATTCAGGGAAATGGCGCCGGGCACGGAAGTGCAGGTGGTCGTCATAAACACGCGCACCGAAAGCGGGCACCCGGAGGTTTCGTGGAGGCAGATAGCCGAGCGCGAGTCGTGGGACAGGCTCCTCCTGTCGTTCAACGACAAGACGCCCGTCGAGGGCGAGATAAAAAAGCAGATAAAGGGCGGGTTCATAGTGGACGCGGGCGTCGACGCCTTCCTGCCGATGTCTCAGCTTGACTTGCATTTCACGAAAAACACCGAAAAGTACCTGGGCAAGAAACTGCAGTTCCTTGTTACGGAGTACAACAGGAGGGAGAAGAACATCGTGCTTTCGCGCAGGAAACTGCTCGAGACCGAAAAAAGCATAAAAAGGGAAAAGACCCTTTCTTCAATCCACGAGGGCCAGATAATCGAGGGCACCGTGAAAAGCATAACCGGCTTCGGGGCGTTCGTCGACATCGGCGGCATGGACGGGCTCCTGCACATAGGCGACCTTGCCTGGCACAAGGTCAGGAAGGTGGATGACGTGCTGAAAACCGGCCAGAAGGTCCAGGTGCAGGTGCTGAAAATTGACAAGGAAAAGGGGAAAATATCCCTCGGCATCAAGCAGATGTCCGAGAGGCCGTGGAACAAGGCGGTGGACAAATACCCGGTGGGGTCCCTCGTGAAGGGAAAGGTGACTTCCGTGACCAAGTTCGGGGTTTTCGTGGAAGTCGAGCCGAGCATCGAGGGTCTTCTTCACGTGTCGGAGCTCACTTGGGACGAGGATAAAGACGCGGTAATGAAGTCGTTCAAGCCCGGGGCGGAAGTTGAAGCCAAGATTTACGCGCTTGACCCCGAGAAGGAAAAGTTGTCGCTGTCCCTGAAGCGGCTTACCCCGAATCCGTGGGAAGAAGCGAACAAGAAATATCCGGCCGGCACGAGGCTCAAGGTCACCATAACGAAACTCGTCCCGTTCGGAGCCTTTGCCAAGCTTGGCGAGGGCGTTGAGGGGCTAATACACGTGCAGGATATGTCCTGGACCAAGAAGATACGCCACCCGAAGGACGTCGTGCAGCCGGGCCAGGAAGTGGACGCCGTGGTCGTAGAGATAAACCCGGAAAACGAAAAAATAAGTCTTTCGCTCAAGCACGTGACGGAAGACCCTTTCAGGAAATACCGCGGCGGGAAAGTCGTCAAGGGCGTGGTGAGGAGGCTCGCGGACTTCGGGGCCTTCGTCGAGCTGGAACCCGGCGTGGAAGCGCTGGTCAGGGTCTCGGAGATCGCGCCAAAGAGGATTGAATCGCCCAAGGACGCACTTAAAATCGGGCAGGAGATAGAGGCGAAGGTCATAAAGAGCGACCCTTCCGAAAGGAAGATAGACATTTCCATAAAAAAGCTGGACCACGACCGCGAAAAAGAGCTCGTCAAGAAATATTCCGGCGCGAAGGACAACCCGACGCTGGGCGAGATACTGATCGACGACAGCGATGACGAATAGGAACGAGACATGCCGATTTACGAGTTCCGCTGCAGCAAGTGCGATAAAAAGATAGAGATACTGGTCATGCCGGGCGAAAAACCGCAGTGCCCCGATTGCGGCGGCCGGGACCTTGTCCGGCTGTTCTCGTCCTTTGCCTCTCCCGGCCTTGACGGGCCGTCGAAGGCTTCCGCTTCGTGCTCAACCTGTCCGCCGGGCAAAAGCTGCACGAGCTGCGGGGATTAGAGGCGGAAAATCCGATATGTTATGTTTAAAAAGGCATGCTTATTATCAGTATTCTTCATATTAATCCTTCCGCAGTCCGCGCACGCGCTCTCCCAGAATAAAGTAATCACGAAAAATTACAAGTGGAAGATAAGGCCGGTCCGGCATTTCGACATATACTACTACGGCGGGCAGGGAAAGGCGCTGCTTCCCTACACCGAGAAGTACCTTCAAAGGGCGTTTGACAGGGCAAAGAAGGTAATGCCCGAGTCCCCGAAAGAAAGCCTTCCGTTCTTCCAGTACAACAACCACAATGAGTTCGAGCAGACCAACATAACCGACATCGGCGAGGGGACCGGCGGCGTAACCGAGGCGTTCAAGAACAGGTTCCTGCTCAGCTTCAACGGCTCGCAGAGGCAGTTCGAGTACATAATAGCGCACGAGTACATGCACGAGGTCCAGTTCGAGTACCTCTTCAGCGGTTTCTGGCGTTCGATAAGACTCATAAAGTTCATATTGTATCCGAACTGGCTTATGGAGGGGCTGGCGGAGTATTCGGGCGGAGACCTTGACGCGACGACGCGCGAGATGTACGTCAGGGACGCCGCGACTTCGAAAAAACTGCTGCCGCTGGAGCAGCTCCACAGCTTCAACCACGTCCTGCCGCACCAGGTGACTCTCGCCTACAAGGAAAGCGAGGCATTCATCAGGTACATAGTCGAGGAATACGGCGAGGACAAGCTTCCGATGCTGTTTGTCAGCTACAGGGAGCGCTATGACGCCAATTCCGTCCTGACGGACGTGCTCGGCGCTGATGTCAACAGCATAGACAGGCGTTTCAGGGAATACCTGGAAGAAAAATACGAACGCGCGAGCCGGGGGCTTTCGGAGCCTTCCGCGTACGGAAGGAAAATAACCAGGAAAGGCCGCGTGCCGAGGTTCAACACGGGAGCGGCCTTTAGCCCAGACGGCCGGAGCGTAGCGTACATTTCCGATGAAACGGGCATGAACGAGATATACGTCCAGGACGTTAAAACCGGAAAAAGGAAAAACCTGTGGGATATTGACGATACGATGAAGGTCGAAAACGTCAACACCGAAGGCAGGGGTCTTTCGTTCTCTCCGGACGGCAGGTATCTCGCCTTCTGCGGGGAGAAACTGCAGAAGGACCGTATTTTCGCCTATGACATCAAAAAAAACAGAATAGAAAAATACGGGCAGGAAACGGAGACGTGCTCCTCGCCGGTTTTCTCAAAGGACGGCGGCAAGATATTTTTTTCCGGCATCAAGGGCGGTTTCAGGGACTTGTTTTACTACGACATTCCGAGCGGGAAGACCGAGCGGCTGACGTTTACAGACACCGATGAAATCGACGCCGAGGTTTCGCCCGACGGCAAGACGCTGGTGTTTGCCGCCGAACGGGAAAACCCGGATGGGAGGATGGAGTACGACCTGTGCCTCCTGGACCTGGAAACAAAAGAAAAGAAGTTCCTGACCGCGCTCAAAGGCGACGAGAGGAACCCGTGTTTCGCCCCTGACGGCGGGACCGTATATTTTATATCGGACACCGACGGCATTTTCGACGTTTACAGGACGGACGCGGGTGGTTCCAGGGTGGACAAACTTACTTCCGTCATCGGAGGCAATTTTCAGCCGGTGGTCTCGCCGGACGGGCGCTACATTCTGTTTTCTTCGTTCAGGAACGGGGAAAGGCACCTTTATATTGCAGAGGTCAAGGATCTTCAGCCCGTCGCCGGAGCGCCGGCGGGAGGCGGAGGCGGGACTGCCGCGAAGGAGGAACCGGAGGAAAAGGATGACAGGGACGACGAGTACGCGCCTTACAGGTTCAGGGCGTCCACCGACCTTTTCTTTCCGGCGGTCTTCTATTCGTCCCTGGACGGGCTTTTTCTTGCCACGTACTGGCAGGTTTCGGACATGCTCGGCAACCACCGAATGCAGTCCGTGGTCAGCTACGCCAGCGAGTTTGACTACGTGGACTACGACTTGGTTTACGGGTTCGTGCGCTACAGGACGCAGGTGTATTTCGGTTTTTCCGGGGAGGAATACAGGGAGGACTTCGAGGACCCGGATTTTTCGAGGATAAGGAAGGACCACCAGCAGGCCGTGGCGGTACTTTACCCCCTGAACAGGTTCCAGAGCGTCGGCCTTTCGCTTGCCACGATAGACAGGAGGGAGGAGATAATCCTTGAGGAAACCGCCCGTTACAGGAGGCGAGAGAACATCGCCGGCGTGCAATTCCGCCACGACACGGTGAGGGGGCCGTACCTTGAGCCGCTCGAGGGAACGCGCTTGGCGGCGGCGACGGAGTTTTCGGAAAAGGTGCTCTACGGGGACTATAACTACCAGAACTACTTTCTTGACGCCGCGAGATATTTCCCGGTTTCCGGCGCGAGCGCGGTGGGTTTTAGAATGTTCGGCGGGGCGAGCAAGGGGGAGGATTCGGGGGCGTTCCGCCTCGGAGGCGTCGACAGGGTCAGGGGGGTGCCTTCCGACACGCGTTTCATAGGCAACAGGATATTCGTGGCTAACCTTGAACTGAGGTTTCCCATAGTTTACAACATCAACTACCACATGTGGTACATGTTCCCGGATTTTTTCTTTAAGTCCTTTTACAGCTCACTTTTTGTCGACGCCGGTTTCGTGTGCGACGAGACCGAGCTTTCCCACGTGACGCCCGAGTACTGGAGAGGAAGCTACGGCACGTCCTTTCGCTTTCACACGTTCATACTGCAGATGTATCCGCTCCTGCTGAATTTTCAGCTTGCCCAGCGGATGGATTCCCCGGGCTGGGTGTTCTACTTCAGCCTTGGCTCGACTTTTTAACCGGAATAGCCTTAAAAATACGCGTTGAACGCTCCTTTTGTAGGGATTTCACAATTCTTTCAACAGTATTTCATTTTTCTTCCATTCCGGGGGGGTAATATAAAGACCGTAAAAAGAATAAAAAACCATTGAATTACTATGTATTATTGCCAATACTTATAATACCTGAAAGCTTAAAGGAAATATGAGGAAGCTTTTACTTCTATCCTTTTTACTGGTTTTGTGCGCGAACAGCGTGAATTTCGCACGGTTTTCAGAAACGGTTTGCGACGGAAAACAGCGTCCGCGCGTCAACGCCGGTTTGGCGGGTGTTGTTGCATCGGTCCTCTCCCCTTTCGGGGCCCTCGCCGGCACCGTCAAGGAGCACATACCGCTTTCACCCTTCATAAAGCAAAAGAACGACGCGAGAAGCCAGGAAGGGCTTCTCGTGGGTATACCCAACCTGAACGTGTTCAATAACACATTGAAATACCAGGCAAATTATCTCCTTGCTTTCGGCGGTCTCTGGACGCCCGACCAGTACACACACCAGTCGAACGCCCCGCCGGGCAGGGGATTCTTTTTGATAATCGTGTTTATGATAATCTACGTGGTATTGCTGTCCAAGAGCAATCTGCCCTGGGAGATATCTTGCCTTAAAAGGGCAAGTCTTTACCCAACCAGGAAGTATCTCGGTTGGGTTTTTTATTTGCTTAAAGGACCCCTCGATTTTTTTCTCCCCTTTGGGAAGAGGATATGTGAGGGGGTAAAAAAGGGAGATATGACAAGCATTCTGGAAAAATTCATCGGTCAAGTTTTCAATTTCAAGAAACTGGTGGCGGTCCTCACCGTTTCCTGCTTCATCTATACCTCCGTTTTCGCCCAGGTGCTTCAGGGGGCTGTTGAAAACCGCAGGGACGATAAGCGCGTGGAAAAAATGATAGGGGATTACGTGGTTCCCGCCGCCTCAGGCAGGATAACGGACTCTTTCGTGTTCCCGGACGCCGGTTCCCCTGTAGTGCTGAACATCCAGGACCTGCACTGCCACGCCGAAGTCCAGAAGAACATAGCGAAGATACTGGAATCGCTGGATGAGAAGTACAAGCTGAAGAAAGTGTACGTTGAGGGCGCTTCGGGCAGGGTGGACACGTCGTGGCTCGCGTCCATATCGGACGAAAAGACAAAAAAAGAAGTGCTTGACGTCCTCGTAAGGCAGGGAAGGCTGACGGGCGCCGAGCATTACTCGGTCACGTCCGGAAAAACGGGCCTTCTTGCCGGCATAGAAGACGAGCGGGTCTACGGCGAGAACTTCCGGAGATTGTCCCGGCTGACAGCCAGGTCCGGCGATTACGCGGCGGCGCTCGCTTCGATGAGGGATTCCCTGGGCGCAGCCAGGAAAAAATACTTCAACTCCAAGAACATCAGGTTCGAGAACCTGCTTTCAAGAAACAGGGAGAACGGCATCCAGGCGCGGAAATACTACGCCATGCTCCTTAAGTACCCCAAAAAGCTCAAGGCCGACCGCTACGGTTTCGGGAACCTGTGCCCGATCGATGAAAACGACTTCGTGAACATCAGGCTCTACGTTGAACTGGCCGAAGATTCCGAAAAGCTGAACTACAAACGGATAGGCCTTGAGATACAGGGGCTTTTGGCGCTCCTCAAGGAGAAGATACCATTCAAGACCTTCAACCGCATCATCGAGCGGACAGATGGTTTCAAGAAACTCGACGAGCTTTATGCCTGCCTGATGGGTATGGCCAGGGAGTACAGGATTGACCTGTCCTCGAACTACCCCAACCTTTCGAAATTCTTCGCCTACCTTGAAAAAAGCAGGAAGCTGGACACTGCCGTGCTTCTGGCCGAGGAAAAAAAGCTGATTTCGGCGGTGCACGCCGGCCTTTCGGAGACAAGGCCTGAGTTCGAAGTGTCGTTCCTGTCGGATTTCCTCGCCTATCTCGGAGATTTCCTCGGTAACAAGCTTACGGCCGAGGACTACCGTTATTTCAGCGGGAACTACGCGACATTCAGGAGCCTGTGGCCGAAATACGCCGACGGCGCCGTCCTGGACGGGCTTGCCGGAGACATCAAGCTCGCGGACGATTTTTACAAAGCGAACATCAGAAGGAACGCGTGTTTCCTGAAAAACATGGACGTGCCGGCGCGGGGGGCAGCGGCGGGAAAGGGAGCAGTCGCCGTTCCGGAATCCGAGCTTTCCTCGCTGATAAAGGCCTCCGGGCTGATAGTGGTCGTAACGGGAGGTTTCCATTCGGACGGGCTGATGAAGCTATTAAAGGCCCGCAGGATTTCGTGCGTCGTGGTAACCCCCAATATAACCGAAGATACGAAGGTCTCGGACGCGCTTTACGCGGAAACGGCGAAGCTGCAGGCCGCATTGGCTAAGGCCTCGTTCGCGCTCAAGCTGCTTTCGGAATACGGCCCGGAAGCGAGGGTAAGGTCGCTGGTCTCGGCGGAAGTCAGGGTCGAAATAGGCATTGCCGCGGAAGAAGAGGGTTTGAGCGTCAAAGAATACGCGCAGAAGAAACTAAAGGATGCAGCGGGCGGGAACGCGGATGTTGAAACTTTGTCAAAGAACCTTGAAGAGTTCGCCAGAAAGTGGAACGCGTCCGTGGAAGGCTCAAAGAATCCCAGTATAGAGTTGCTTACAATAACGGCCGGTGCGGGGCAGGAACAGTTGTTCACTTTCAGGATAAAGCATCCGCAAGGCAGAAGCGCCGTGGCCGTTTTCGCGTACGACACGCGCACAGCCGAGTTCAGTTTGAGGGACGTCACGCGCAAGGGGTCGGAGGCCGCCGGTGCGCAGTCCGGACAGGCGCTAACCACGATCGACACTCAAAACAAGGCGGCGGCAAGGTGGCGGAACCTTTCGAGGGAACAGCAGGAAAAGATCAAGCAAAAGCTTGTAGAACTCGAGCGCTCGAAGGGCCGCGAGCTTGACGTGTCGGACGAGACGAAGGTCATCGAGCGATACGCCGAGCTTTTCGTGGCGCCGCGGGCCGAAGCCGTCGAGTTGATGTGGATAGCGGCGGCAAGCGTGTTCTCAAAGAAGCGCGCTGAGGAAATGTCAAAGAGGTTCATGGCGCGGCACAGGGGCGGCGAAACGCTCTGGCGCCGGGCGGGGCTTGGCGTGATAGTGTCCGAGACCAAGCTCGGCGCAATGGCCGGAGCCATCGCCGGCGCTTTTGTCACGCTTTCCATGTTTCCGCTGATAGGCGGCCTGGCCGTCGTGCTGGCAGCCGTTGCTGCGCCCGCCGGCGCACTTGCCGGGGCGTATATGCTGAACGTTTCGAAGCATTATGATGTCAACCTCGAGTCGGAGCCCGGCGAGGCGCTGACGAAAGAAAGACAGACAGGGCCGGAGGAGCCCGGTCCCGAACTTAGGGCCAAGGAAAGCGTTGTGCCGCTTGACGCACTAATGGAGTATACGGACGCCGAGAATGTGGCGAGGCTGTTCGAGGTAAAAAGCCTGAACGAACTGCCTTCCGACGTGACTGAGATCGAAGCCGTGCTTAAAAGCAGGCTTTCCGGTACGCTCCGTGAATACTACGCTTCCGTCATTAAACATGTCTACCCCGGCAAAGAATTCAGTCAAAAAGACGAGAAAACACTGGATATTCTTGTAAACCATATTATAGCGGTCTACGCGTCGTTCATCCAGAGCCACAACCTGAAATACATCCCGGAGCCGGAGAAGCAGCTTAGGCTTGCCGGGCTGTTCAGAGGGGATACCGACGGCAAGTTGTCCGGAGATATTTTATCCGGGCTGCGTTCCACAATGGCCGGCGCCATGAGCGGGGAAAAAGCGTTCAGCACATGGGCTTTCATCTGCCTATTCCACGACATAGGAAAATGCGAAGAATACTTCGGCGCGACAAGCAAGATGCACGACATTTCAAGCGGGCAGCTGATGCGTGAGCTTGGAATTATGGAAAAATTCGGTTCGGCGCAGGGACTGAGCGCGAAAGAGACCGGCGATATTTACTGGCTCATAAAGACCCATGCGAGGGTCGGCGCGATAATGCCTGGAGCCGCCAGTCTTACGGCCTTCAGCCGCATCCTCGATAGCGATGAGGAGTTCAGGGAATACTATGCGGACGGCGGCTACGTGGACCTCGAAAGGATCAAGACGCTGATGCAATGGAACCTGGCATTCTGGGCGCTTGACAGCGCGGGCAGCGGCGAAAAAGGGTTCTGCTCGGCCGTTCCGTACGGGTATTTCGACAGTCTGGTCTCTGAATTTGGGAAAGCCGCCGGGAGCGGCAAGGTATCCGTCGCGAGATTCCGGGCAATGCTCGAAAAGAACGCCAAAGAAAATTTTGAGAGGCGCCTCGGCAGGTACCTGGGTGCGTGGGTGCAGGGGTCAAACGATGAGGAACAGCGGGTGAAATGCGCTTCAGCTCTTAAGGGTCTCGTTGCATCCGGAGAAATATCAAAGGTAGACGGCGAGTTGTTCCGCGAGTATTTCGGTTCGGAAGACTTGCTCGGTCACCTGGATAAAATAACGGCGAAGCTGGTGGTTAACTACAAGGATTATAAAACCTTTATGCGCGCGCTGGTGCTTTTCATTAAAGCTGCCCGGTCGACGGCGCTCGGAGGAAGCGTGAACCAGATAAACTCCATGGGCGAGGACAACGTTGCGCCGAACCACGCTGAACATGACAGGTACGGCGGTTACCTTCACAAGGCGATGTTGAACGCGAAAGGAATCGCTCAGGAAGGGAAGAGGATATATTTCGTCGAAGGCAATGGAAGGATGATCAAGGGTCTTGAGGTTTCAAAGGATTTCTCAGGCGAACCGACGATGGTCATCAAGATATCGAACCCGGATGCCGGGTTCTCCGCCCTCTCGGTCGGGTTTGAGGAATTCCTGGTGGCGGCCAGGATAGTAGATGACGTCACCGGCTGGCAGCAGGTGGTGAAGCTTTCCGGGATTTCGGCCGCAATAGTCAGGAAGTTCACGGGAGCGGAAAAACAGTTCATAGTTCGTGGTTCGGAGTTCGTAGTTGAAAGGCAAAAGCTTCAGGAAGCTTTCAGCCATCAGCCATCAGTTATCAGCAAAGACGTTGAGATACGCGTCTCAAAAAGCAATGAGGTGTTCGCGAAAACACCGCAAGGGCAGGTCTGCGGTATACCGGCCTTCCTGACAACCGAGTCCGGCAAGACGGTGCTCTACATACACCAGGGTTTCCTTGAAGCGCTTATAGCCGAGTCCGACAGGCAGGGCGCCATATTCGATTCCATACACGGCCCCGGCGGCGCGAAAGTAACCCTGCTTGAAAGGTTCGCCGAAGAAGAGCTCGCCGAACTGACCGCCTTAGGCCCCCGCCTCCCCGGCGGGCAAGCCTCCGCCACCGTTGAAGACTACAAAGCATACCACGAAAACCCCGAAACCAGACATTTGCCCGAACTGACCGGGCTTGCCCTGAAAACCGCGCGTGAAACGACAGTTACAGTCCCTGCCCCGAAAATATTGAGTAAAGCCAAAAAAACCCCTCCAAGCGACGATATATATATCACTAATTTGTTGAAGTTGCGGGTCGTCAACAGGCAGTACAGGGAGAGACTGGGCCTGCCCGATATGGAACCGATGTTCATCGCGACCGCCGATCTTGATGATTCGGACCTTGATGCCGATACCGGCGCGCTTGGCCCCGAAAAAGAGATGGGCCGCCTGCCGGTTTCTCCGGAAGAAAGAGACTGGGACGTGCACGTCAATTTCCCAGGTAATACCGTGTATTTGATGAGCAAGGTATCAAACGGTTCTTACGGGGTTACGAGGCTCGGGTGGCTCGATGACGGCACGCCGGTTGCGGTGAAATCCGTTTTCCTCGGTTCTCGGTCCGATGCCGATAAGATGATCCTGGAAGATGCAAGAAGCGCGGCGGTTGCCGAGGCCCTCGGCATCGGCCAAAAATTCCACGGGATTTGCAGGGATGGTTATTTCGGCGTGAGCGTCGTGATGGGTATAATCCCCGGGGATTTCGCAGCCCAGTTCAGCGAGGGGCCTGTGAACAGGGTCAATCCGCACATAGGCCTGAACACCGTCAAGGACCTGCTCGAAACGTTCTCAAGGATCGAAAGGTCCGGCAGGAGCGTGGGGGGGGATTTTCAGTATTACGTGACACTCCGAGGCAGCATAAGGGTCCTGGATTTCGGCGGCGGGATATTAGAGAAAAGGATGGACAGCACGTCTCTTAAAGGGCGAGAGCTGGCGAAGCTCCTGCTTTACGCTTCCGATGAGGTCAAAGACGCCGCTTTAAGGCACGTCAGGAAGGAACACCCCGAACTGTTTAATGCCATCATTCCCATAAAAGACACATCATATCTCGGTCCGGTAAAGAAGCTTGCCGCCCGGCTCAACGCTTCGGGAGGTTCGCTCGTCCTTCCCGTGAACCGGCCGCTTGTGGAGCAGTGGAAGTCCGAGGGCAAATCCGACTGGTGGATAGCAAAAGAAGTGGCCAAGCTGGAGTTCGTTGACTCCTTAAGCCCGGTAAGGTTCTACAGGCGCCACTACGAAGGCCCCGGCGCCTATACCGGCGGCAAGTGGCGCAGGCGCATAGGCGTGGCCGCAATCACGGCTTTCATGTGGGCGGCTTATGCGATTATTTTTGTGCCGACGTTCGGTTTTGCGCAGGGACTTGCGGTGAACGCCGCGCGCAGCGCCAACATATACACGCACGCCATTTACAATGTAATAGCCAAAGACCATCAATTGATCCTGCGAAGAGCTTCAGAGAAATTCATATCAAGGATAATTAAAGTCACGGAGCACACTGCCCATTCAACTTTTGATGAAACCGAGGTCCTGACGGCTGGCCTTTCCACCTGCGTTGCCGTCGCCGCCAAGAACATAAAGACCGGCGAACGGAAGATGGTCCATTTCCTCATTCAGAGCCAGGAGAAGGTAAGGGAAAAATGGGGCGAGAAGAACGAAGATCTTAAGCGGAAGCTATTTGCCGAATTTTTTAGAGACGTCAGGGGTTCCGACTGGCGCGCCGTCATTGCCACGTCGTATCCGGAAGGCGCGGAGAAGTCGGAGGGCAGCATCAGGGCCTCAGACATCAGGGATTTTCTCGTGAATGAGAACAATCTGGATTCTCTGAGCGTCATTTCCGACGACGAAGGCAAGGAAAAACCTTTCCTCAAATGGCTCGAGTTTTACCGCGGCGAGGTAAAAGTCATAGAGAACAGGATCGGGCAGGCCTCGGAAACAAGGACGTATGAAATACTGGATAACGGCAGGTTCGCCCTGCGCCATTCAAAAGGCGGCCTGTCGATATCCACGCAAAGGCCGGACCTTGAAACGTTCAAGACCTCCGGGAACGGCGGCCTGCCCGAACCTGTCCGGCCGTCCGGCGCCCTTGTTATGGACAAAAACCTGAAATATTTCCGGGCCGCGTTCGAGATGATAAAAGAAAGGGAAATGGGATGGGCGAGGATAAGAGGGGAAGAAGACGAAGCAAGGATAGAAAGGCAAGCCACAAAAAAAGCCGCAAGAGAGGTGGCAAGATACATAGCCGAGGAAGAGCTCTGGAGCGCGCTGACGCCGGTAAGCTTCTATTTAAGTCATTCGAATCCCAAGGGAAAGATTATCAGGGCCGCCGGCATAGCGGTAATGTCCACCCTGATGTGGGGGCCGATTCTCATTGGTTTTGTGATTGGCTGCCTTCTTTTCAACGGTTGGAACGGCGTAGCTGCCGGGATATTCCAGGCCTCAGTTCTTTTAATTGCAGGGATAGCGTTTAGCAGGGACTTCCACGAGTGGTGGAACACCATTTTCTGGGGCACGTCCGCCCAGCTGACGATGGACGAAACGGCCGCGCCGCAAACCCGTGGCGCCGGCGACATCGACGAGTCCGAAAAAGGTCTGCTCAGGCGCGACCAGGCCATCGGGCAGCTGAAACGGGTAGTGGAGGCCCTTGAGCGCCGCAGGGCCGAAGGCGCGGGGAAAGTCAACGGCGCTTCGGGTATATACCAGCGCGGCGCAGTTCTTTACTTGCGCGGCATTCCGAAAGACAGGGAAGTGATACTCGTCGGCGACCTCCACGCGCGCCTTGATAATCTCGAAGCGATACTGGGACACAACGGCAACCTCGGGAAGATAAAGACAGGGAAAGCCGTCCTCGTGATACTCGGTGACGCGGTCCACAGGGAGGAACACGGGTACCTGGCGGATATGAATTCCTCGCTGAGGATGATGCAGTACATTTACGAGTTGATTCTACAGGCGCCGGAAAACGTCTATTACCTGCTCGGCAATCACGACACTATAGAGGACGTCATAGACAAATCCGGAATTCACCAGTGCAGGCTCTGGAAAGAGCGCCTTGTTTTCTACGGGGGAGAGGATTACCTGAAGCTCTATGCCGAGTTCCTTGTCTTGTCGCCGGTCCTCGCCGTCGGCCACGCAATGGCGGGTGCAGAAACAGACGTGCCCAGGCAGGGGTTGATAGCAAATCACGCGGGGCCGGCAGCAAGCGCCCCCAATCTTGCAAGGATAGAAAACACGATTTTTGCCGGTTCGTCGCGGGACAAATTATCGTTCGATATCAAGAAACAAATGCTATGGACGAGGGCGGACCGCCCCGGCGATAAAAAAGCCGGCCACACGTATTACGGCGCAATGGATGTAGCGAAATTCCGCGCGACGGTCAAGGAACCATCAGCACATTACGTGGTGAGCCACAGCCCGCAGGTCTGGGAGGACCCGCAGAACCCGCCGAGCTGGCATTTCGAGCCTCTTCCGGGAGTTTTCGACCATCACGTTATTTTCGCGGGTTTTCCGAACGACCGTGAGAACGCCCTGGGTTACGCTTCGTACTTGAACGGAAAACTCACGATGGTGGACGTCCCGCCTTCAGAGGTTTTCGAAGCAGAGCCTGAATATATAGTCCTGGACGAAATAAAACACGCTGTTCCGGCGGTCACGCAGGTGTCGGATGAGCGGCTCATCGAAGATCAGAAACGGAACGTCAAAGAAGCGTTCAGCAAGCTGTTTTCCAACTTGAGCGAAATCTTCAGGGACGAAGCGGAACCGGAAAGATGGGTCGCGATGATAAATAATCTTCGTGAAAACGGCGGCGACCTTGTGACTGTCAGGGGTCTGCTCGCGCCGCTGGACGAAAACCTGCCGGGATTCAGCGAATCGGTAGCTGAGCTTGTTGAGATGGAGCGCGCGCTCAACGGGAAGAACGATTACGGCCTCGTCCTTCCCGTGAACCGGCCGCTTGTGGAGCAGTGGAAGGCCGATGGGAAATCGGACTGGTGGATAGCGAGAATGGTGGCCGAGATAGAGTTCAAGGCGGCGCTCAATCCGGTGAAATTCTTCAGGGACCACTACAGGGGCCCCGGCGCCTACGAAGGTGGCCGCAAAAGGCGTATTTTTGGTGTACTTGGAATAACGTTTTTCAATTACATATTCCCGGTTGCGTTAACCGCGGCCGCCTCGATGGTCAGCTTCGGTTTCTTTGCCTTTCCGGTCTCGATGGTATTGGTGCTGAGCGTGATGTCGGCATCCGTCACCGTAGGCGCGTTCGCCGGGATGTACTTCCACGCGGTGTACAACATTATATCCGGCGCCCCGCTGACGCTGCCGGATCCGCGGATGGAAATGGAACAGAAAATCGGCTATATCAACGGCATGCTGCGCAAGTATCCGTACGGCGCGATCACTGACGCGAAAGAAAGGGCCAGCGATGACGCGCTGATAGCCAGGAACGTGGACATCGGCTTCCTGTGGTTCATGGTATTTTTGAGCGGAGAGACAGGAAAGGCGGACATTCGCGGTCACTTCTGGCGTTTCGAACAGCGCAACGGTAACATATATAAACCCGAGCAGATGGCGCTTGCAAGAGAATACAACGGCGATTTGCGTGTGGTCCGTCCGAAAGGTGCGGAGCAGGTGTTCCTTGTTTCGACTAAGCTAGGTGTTGTTCTTACGGTATCAGAGAAGCCTGTTTTTGAGCTGCTCACTCCGGAAACGGCGTTTGGTTTAAAAATCCCGTTGTCTCAAATGACTTTCCCTGTAACGAAAAACGCGCCGGTATTGTTCGACTCTCACAGGACCCACGACGGGTTCTACCATTTCACAAAGCGCCTTGTCGAAGAAGGGAAGATAAAGAAAGGGATGCCGCTTGTCGTGTTCGATTATCACAACGACAATCCGCACAAGCCCGAAGACATACCTCCGCAAAGGGGTATCAGGGAGGGCAACTGGGTGTCGTTCCTCATAAAGGAAGGGCTGGTCGGGCCGGTGTACTGGGTAAGGCCCAAGCACGCGCCGGAAGTATTGACACGATACCTTGGCGGTTACGCGAAGATAGTGGATGACCCGGCCGACCTTCCGTGGGCCGACCTTTCGGAAGGATGCCTCCTGTCTTTTGACGCTGACTATTTCAACACGAGATCCACGCTTAATGCCGCCGTTCGCAGGCCGAACGAGAAGGAACTGCGCGAAGAAATCGGCGGTATCAGGGAACTCTTTGAGTCAAGAGGCGTGAATATTCCGGCGATAGGCCTTGCGGTGTCGCCTCTTTATTCGCACGAGTACGATTTTCCGATAATAAATGCCGTAATAAAAGACGTATTTTTAGGCCCGGTCATCGGCAGGGCCGCCCAGGCCGTGGCCCGTGCGGCGGGGGCCGCGGAACAGACAACAAAAGAAACCAAAATATTCGAGCGGCTATCACTGCTTGGCTCAGGCGAAATAGCCGAAGCGGTGAAGAAGGATCCCGAAAAGTTCGGCTTCATACTTGACGACCCGTTCTTAAACGACGAAGAGTTCTGGAACGATGAGGCAAAGGTAGATGAGATGCTTGCCTCCAAAAAGGCTTTTAACCGGTACTGCGGTGTCGAATATTTGTCGACCGACAGCTACAACTATTTTCCGGGGCTTCGGTCCACTTTTAAAGAGGTGGAAAAAATCTCAAAGTCCATCAGGGATTCGTATCCCGGCGCAGACACGCAGTTCGTCTTCCTGGGCAGGGGCGCGGATATGCTTTATTGCGGATTAAAACACGAGCTCGGGCTTGGCGGGGCCGGAAGGTGTTACCTTGTTGATTTCAGTCGTCGCGGTCCGGACTGCGTTGAGCTTGCCAGAAAAAATCCGCAAGCCTTCGCGCGATACATTGAGTCCCTCGGAATAAGAAAAGACGGAAAACTAGTCATTATAGACGAATATTCGACAAATCGGGAGTATTTCCTCTACGGTATAAGGGATATGTTGAAGTCCTGCGGTTTTCGTGACGTGGACGCGATAGATGCCGGGCATGACCTGGCCAGAAAAGAAACAGATTTAAAAGCCAGGCAAAGCGTCCAGGAGGCGATGTTGTGGTACGGGACGGAATACGCCGCCGGAAGGACGTTTGAAATCGACCCGACAGGCGAAAAATGGAGTTATGTATATCATGACTATATACGTGAATCGAACATTAATATTAATAAGAACGGCAAATACTGGGGCTGGCTGAACAGAAAGGCGTTTTATGATTACATCCTTGGGCTAAAAACCAAACCCACCCCGGAGGTGGGATTGGTTGCAGGCAGGATTGTACCGGATTCAGCCGCGAAGCTCATCGCCAAAGCAAAGGCCGTCCCCGAGCTCGGGTTCTCAAAGAACCTGTATCCCATCGGTATCTATGTTGATAAATTAAAAGGGAAAGCCCATAGGTTCCTGCATTCCGGGGATATATCGATAAAGGACCTACCGGAAGGATACTCTACTACATCCGGTTTCAGGGAACAAAGACCCGTAGGCAGGCTCCCCAACAGGATTGACCAATGCCCAAGCGTCAGGGTGAACTTCCCGGATGAGGACGTTTTCATAGTGAGCAAGGCGGGCCACGGCACGACGGCTTTCGCGAAACTCGGCTGGTTTGACGACGGCACGCCTGTCGCGGTCAAAGTCTATATGTTTGACGCGGATAAATACAGGGTTTTGGACGCAAGAGGCGCTATGACCGCGGACGCGCTCGGCATAGGGCCGAAGTTCTACGGCACGGAAAGTTCCGCATCGGGCGAGCCAAGCCTTGTCTCGGACATCGTCCCGGGCGATTTTCCGGTGGTCGCGAAAGAACGCATCAATACCGGCACCATTGACGACCTGATGGAGGCCGTATCGAGGATAGAGTCGCAGGGCTTGCGCGTCAGGCGGACCATACAGTATTTAGTGACGCCGTCCGGCCGCGTGCAGTTCATCGATTTCGGCGAGGGTGTCGACAGGAAAGACGCCGACGGCGACTGGATGACAAAAGCGGAGCTCTTAAGCGAACTCGTGATATACGCCAAAGATGTCGAAGGGCTTGTGCGCCATATAGCTAAAAAGTACCCCGAGCTTGCCGCAGAGATGCTTCAGGCCAACAGGTACGCCGAGATAACGGACGCCTTGAAAAAGATAAAGGATGAAGCGGCCGAAAAACAGGCCCGGGCGGCCGCCTTCGGCGAAGTCGCGCTCGGCCCGGCAGTTCAGGGCGTGGCGCGGGAAGCAGTGCGAGAATCGAGAAGAATTAAAACTGTCCTTATTAACGTGATAGCGCCGGATTACTCCGGAAAGCGCCAGCTGCCTTCGGCTGCGGAGACACTCGCGGCCGAGCTCAGGAAAGCGAAAGCTCCTTCGGATGTGGAGATAATAGACATGCCTGAGATATACGACCAGGAAATGAGGCGTAGCTCTTCTTCCGGTTTGACCAGGGAACAGATACTTGACAACGTCATAGCCAAGGTTGTGGAAAAGGTCAATGCTCTTTCGGTTGATGTTGTCGGCCTTTGTATGAAATGGAGAACGCTTGATGTTTCCGAGACGACTATAGGCAAGATACGGAAAAGTCTGGCGGTGTCGCCTCTGTTTGTTCTGGGGAATCTGATACCTACCTTCGCATGGGAAAGGCTTCTTGAAAGGCCCGGCCTGGATGGTGTCATAATGGTTGTTGGTGAAGGTGAAGACGCCATGGTCGAAATACTGGAGGCCGTTGAAGCTAACAGGGACCGTTACGTGCTGAAAAGCAATTTCACGGAGCTGTACGGAGCGATACCGAACGTTGTTTTTGCGGGCAAAGCGACGGTCAAGTGCATGCGCGTGATATCTGAAAAGCTGCCTGATGAAGATGAGGCGAGGGAATTCTTCGGGAAACCGAAAGAAGAATCCGTGCTTCTTGAAAGCAGCCGCGGATGCCCTCACGGCGTATGCACGTTCTGTTCGGTGGGCAAACTGTACGGCCCGGGCGGCAGAGATATGAGCGCGTGGATACCGCGTCCTGCGGCCGAGGTGCTTAAATATATTGAAAAGATGGCAGAAAAAGGATTCAGGAGGTTCTATTTTATAGATTCCGAGTTTTTCGGCTATACCAGGACCCAGGAAGAATTCGAGGAGACGATGGCCAGAGTCGAGCAAATAGCTAACGGTATAATGGCGATAAATGAGAAGCTGGGGCTTGAGGGGGGCAAGGCGCTGCAGATATCTTCCTTCTCCGCCCGTGTAGACACCATATACAGGAAAGGCGAGGATGAAAGGAACAAGAGAAGGCTTGAGGTTTATAAACTTCTGGTCAGGGCCGGGTTCAAGAAGGCCTATCTAGGCATAGAATCGGGAAGCCGCGAGCAGCTGAAGCGCTATGGAAAGGGTGTCAGCGTGGAGGAGAACGCGAGGGCGATGGAAATACTACGGCAAATAGGCATGTCTTTCGAGGCCGGGTTCATCTTCTTCGACCCGCTGGCGACTATTGAAGACCTTAAGGAAAATCTTGATTTCGTAGAAAGAACGGGTCTTCAGAGGACGCAGGGCGATCTGTTCGGTCCGTTCCGCCTGCAGAAAAGCAGCCCTTACGTGGCCCTGGCGCGGAACAACGGGCTTATTACCGGCGAGCTCGACCTTGAAAGCCTGAGTTATCCGTTCAGGTATAAAAACGCGGAAGTGGGAAGGATACAGGAGGTATTCAGACCCTGGGACGACCAATTCCGAGAGGTGGGGCGTTACCTGCTTGCGACAAGAAGGACGGATGCCGGCAGAATCACCGAGACGGATAAAGAGGAACTTGACGTTTTCGTGCTCAGGTTGAGGGCGGTAGAGTTTGAGGTTCTAAGAAACCTGGTGGATAACCATGAGAGTATCGATGAGATTAGTAAGGAAGGCATATCAAGCAGTCAGTCGGAGAAGATAAGAACACTATTTGATGATATAGAGAGGTGGGCGGTCTCCAGGAACGCACGCAATATAAGAGGGTTAAGGAACTCGCTTGAAACAACCAGAGAAATCTGCGGGCTAAAGACGGACAGCACCGCGAGTCATGCGTCTGAAAAAGAAGTAAAAGCGGCCGCCTTCGGCGAAGTCGCGCTCGGCCCGGCAGTTCAGGGCGTGGCGCGGGCCGCCGCCGGCGCGGCGGACCCGAGGGCGCAGCTTGAGATGCTGGCCGGACTGTTGGAAAAAGTCCGGCTTGGCCCGGAGTGTTATCCCGAAGGATACACCCCCGCCATGGCCGGCAGGATTCCCGAAAATCTGGGAAAGGCGTTTGATACGCCTTACGGCAGCGCGGTGGTTCTTGATGCGGAAAAGCTAAGTAGGGATGCCGGATACATCGAATTCATCGAAAGTATCAGGGCCGAAGATTCATGGGATAAGATTGGCGCCATGCTTGACGGGATCAGTGTCGAAGAAGACGGCGGCGTTAGAAAGGCCGACGTCAAGAAAACCAAAAATCAAAAGGACGCAAAACAGCTCATACTCGTCGATGAGATGTACAAGCGTGGCCTTGTCAGGGGAAGAAAGCCGGTTACGCTTCTGGCCCACGCTTCACAGGAATGGAACATCGCAAGCGCTCTGATGTCAGGCGGGTTCGCGCCTATTGAGAGCTTTGGGATACCGGCTAAAGGCCAGCCCGAGAAGTTAAAAGCGCTTTTTGAAGAACACTTCCCGGGTTTCGACAAGCTATGGAGCAACGTTGAGTTGAGGAAATTTCTGGCATATCATCTCCTGCTCCATGACATAGGCAAAGTGTCCAACGGCAATCCCAACCATGAGCGTTTGAGCGCCGAGATTCTGGGCAATGTATTTAAGGAAGAAACACTCGGATTGTCCGCAGCGGAAAGGGACATACTTGTTTTGTGCGTTAAATACCACTCTATGATAGATAAGATTCACATAGACAATAGCGTGGCTTCTGAATTTACATCTGATGTGGCGTCTGTTTTCGTAAAAAATCCTGAAATGGAAAAAGATCAGCTTCTTGAAGTAATGAAGGCGTTCGCCGTCTTCCGCGTCGCCGAGCGCGTGATAAGCGAACACTGGGGGCTGATTGACGGGCAGGCCATGAAAGCCCAGAGGGCGTCGTATGAAAAGGCCGTTGAGATAATTAGTAGCTATGAGGCCGCCGGTGCCATTGCCATACCCGGTATGGCAATGGCTCAAAATACCCCCGCCGGGAGGAAGGCGGGGATTGAGAGTATTTTGCGGAAAGACATTAGCAAGTTGAACGAAGAAGATCTTTCCGTCGTAATGGAAGCAGCCGAGCATTTCAGTTACAGGGAACTCGGGAAGCTGGCAATCAAAGGCGCCTTCTCGGCAGGTGATCTCATCGACATCAGCGTTAATCTTGAAGCGCTCAGGCTCCTTGTTCATTCCGAAGAGAAGGCGAAAACAACAGTGCCGGCTGGGTATGATGCCCATGCGGTCGCCCGCATAATAGGAAACGTCGGTTTTACGCATGATTTGAACAAGGCGTTCGCCGCATCGGGTATAGTACGCTGTCTTGAACAGATGAAAATGAACGGCGGAGAATCGGCAAGAGTACAGGCTGAAAAGCTCATCGGAACATACGACCGGCAGGAAGTCGTGTTGCGCGCCTGGAGAAGAGCCCTGTCGGCCTCCGATCTGGAGAAAGCTGAACCGCAATTGATAATCAGCCTGCTGCACGGTCTAGTCGCCTTCCTTGAAGGCATCGAGAGCGAAAAACGGAGAAGGATTGAGTTCATTAAAGATAACGCGCATCTCGTGACCGAGCCGGGGTTCGTTAAAATGGTGGAAGAGGTCGAAGCGCTCGCAAGAATAAGCCGAGTCCGGTTGCTCGAACACGCAAGAACGCTGATTGAAGGGATGGCCGGTTCGGAATATGAGGTGACCAATATCGGCGATTCCATTAAGCAAGTGGCGGCCTCTCATGATAAACGGTTTGGTTTTAAAGTAAAGCTTGATCTTGCGGAAGATACGCCGAATGTAAGGATAAACAGCTGGATGATGCGATATGTCTGGAACAACCTGTTCACAAACGCCGAGGAAGCCGTCATCGGTGCCCGGATGGAGCTTGGCGTCATATCCATAGAGACAAACAACATAAAAACGGAGGAAGGCGAATTCGTTGAGGCCAGGTTCTCGGACAACGGTCCGGGCATAGAGGCCGGTGTCCTGGACCGTGTTTTTGACGGGGGATTCACGACAAAAACATCGGAAAGAAACTTCGGGCAGGGCCTTGCGTTCATCAGAAAAACGATTGAGGAGCTGGGTGGGACCATCACCGTCGAGTCCCGCCATATTTCACAGTTCCCTGATAACCACGGAACGACGTTTACGATTCGGATTCCCGCCGCTAAATCCGCCTCCGATGCGGCGACCTCCGTTATATCCGATAATGAAGTCCCGAGTAGCGGGGTATCGGAAGCGGCAGGGCAGGCCTTACTCATTGGCGGGCAAGCCTTCTCCGCGGCGGACCCGAGGGCGCAGCTTGAGATGCTGGCCCAAAAGGCGCTTGAGGCCGCCGGGGTCGTTACCGATGCGGGATCGGTAACGGCGGGGTTCACCCCCACCGTTACGATAGGCAGGCCCGCCGGGAGGAAGTCAGAGATCGAAAGTATTCCATCAAAAGACGCGGATGAATTTGCTGAAAAGGATTTTTCCGCCGCGATGGAAGCGGCGAAACAGGCCGCCGCGGCTCTCAAACCCCTCGCGCTCCGGACGGCCATCGCGAAGGCGCAGGGGCGCATAATCGGCGCTCCCAGACCGAGAAACCCGCTGTCAAAGAACAAAGGGAGCATATACCACATAACAACGGCGCTTGAAGCCAAAGTGCTCGAGCAGGCAGCGTTGTTGAACCGGCAGGGGATGAACAATATCATAGTAGTCCCGGTCGGCGAGGTAGAGGGCTCTCTCGCGCGGGTGTCAAAAACGGCCGTGGACGGCAGGGAAATAGGGATATACCACGCCAGAAAAGCCGTCAACGGCGCGGGAGTCGACGTCATATATGTTGACGTTCCAGAGGGCGTCAAGTTTGGCCTGTGCGCCCACGAGGCGGTAAGAAGGCTTTCGGAAGAAGAGAGCTCCATAGGCCAGAAGGCTTTGAGCTTCACGCCCCTGGTGATAGTGGCGGGAGCCGAAGAGTTTGCCGCGGCAGACGCCCCGATGAGCTCAAGCACCGCCTATGTCGTTGAAAAAGACGGGTCGGTTGAATGGAAAAAGGCGGCGAAGGCGCACAAGCTAGCGGAAAGCATATACGAATACGGAACAAAGGAAGCGGTAAGGCTTTACGAAGAGGCGGTTATCCTGAAAGACGGGGAAAACGCCGCGAAAGGGACGGACCTGATACTGAGCGTTCCGTCAAAGACAGTCGCGAGCAACATAAGTCTTTTCAACGAAATGGCCGCGAAGCTCGGCATAGGCAACATCCGGCTTACCGACGCGGTTTCAACGGACAGAGAGATGTTAAGGCGCATAATATCCGGCCTGAAAGGCGCGAACGGGAACATCAGGGTTCTCTGCGGGTTCAAGGCGAAGGATTTCTTCCAGCTAAAGGATATCGGCACCAAGGCTGTCGGCCTTCTGAACATTTTCGACGGCGTCGAGATAGACTTGAGCGGGTTCGGCGCGTCGGACCAGGACGGGATAGTCAAGATGCTCAACGAAGTCGCGAAGTGGAAACCGAGGGCCCTGATCACGGTTGTTCTTCCCGAGAGCGTCGATGCGGGAGCGCTCGCCCGCAGGCTTGCCGCGAACGTCACGGTAACTCAAGTATTTGGCAGGGCGGACGAATCCGGCGCAAGATGCGTCAAGTTCACCGTGGCTAACGGGTTCGACGACCTCCTCCGGGTGCTTGAGACGATAGGAAAAACGGACGGAGGCATGTTCGAGATCGCCTTTGAAGACGGCGCGGCGATAAACACCAGCATGCTTGCCCGGATCATAACCGGTATGAAGGACGCGCTCGTGGAAGACGCGGGGACTCTCTATGAAATAGGGCTCAACTATCCGGCGATAGACGAAGCCCTGTACGCGAGGATAAGGGAATTTTTCGCCGAACACGGCATCCGGGTCGACGGGGCGGATTTTGAAGGGGCCGTGGCCGGCAAGGACACGTCTAAACTTCTGTCCGGGCTCACGGCGCTTTTCAAGGGAATGAAGACGTCCGATTCGGCTGTGGCCGGCAAGTTTACGGACATTCTTCTGGGCGCGTCAGGGACTGACGAGACCAGGCAGAACGCCGTTACGAGGGCCGTGGCTCTCCTGCAGGGCGCGGTTGAGGCGGTGCTTGTCAAGAACTACCTTGATTCGAATAGGCGGACGGGTTTTGAACTCGATTCGGACAGAAAACTCTTCGGCAGGGCGCTGTGGGCGGTCGACAGCATGGAAGAATCAGACGCGAAAAACGCCGCCGGATTGGCGAAAGCTATACGTGTATTATGCATTACAGGGAACAGAGAAAAGGCGAACAAACACTATGACCGGTATCTGTCCTTGGTTTCCAGGCCCGACAGGGACAACCGAATGACGGTCGAACCGCATAAGATGGTCGAAAACCTCCAGTTGTTGAAGCTGTTAGGGCGGCAGATAGACGTGTCGTGGGTGCCGAAAGACAAGCTCAACAGGCTGAAGGACGCGGAGAGGGTAGGGTTGTTCAATCTTGACGGAGAACTGAACGATGATATAGATATGGTTCTTGAGCGCGGTATCAAGAAAGCGGATTCCATCGGCGCGGACGAACTTCTTGAACTTGTCGAAGCCGTCGTTTCGTACGGCGGTTTCACGTACGAGGACACGCTCGCGGTCCTTGAAAGGGCCAAGCTCAGGTTTATCGAGATTTCAAAATACGATGACCCGCTTTCGCTTGCGGGCCTTTTGAGGGTGCTCGACTTGTTAAGCAACGAGAGGATGAAGTTCGAGAAAAAGAAGCGCGAGGCCCGGGTGGACATGAAGGCCGTCGCGGACATGCTGGGAGCGGCGTAAACGGAAACTTACGGTAAAAGGTAAATGGTACAAGGTAAAAGGTAAAAACCATACCAAATACACTTTTCAACAGACCGTTCAATGCCACTATTCAGCATTAGATTCAAACTTTCAACATTTACCATTTACCTTGCAACATGGGTGTTAATGGGGTTTACAACCGCCGTTTAATTTTGTAGAATCCTCAAGTAGAATGCTGCGATAAACACTATACGGAGCATTTTTTGTTTTTATGGAGAGAATTATGCCAAGACACCTGATTTCTGTTTTTGACCTGGACCAGAAGGACATCTGGAAGATCATCACCACGGCAAGGAAGCTCAAATCGTCCAGGAAGAAGGCCGGAATGCTTTCCGGCAGGACCCTCGGCCTCATATTCGAGAAGCCCTCGACAAGGACGACGGTCTCGTTTGCCGTGGCAATGCACCAGCTCGGGGGGCTTCCGCTGATACTTAACGCCCAGAACCTGCAGAGGAAGAGAGGGGAGTCCATCAAGGACACCGCAAAGACCCTTTCGCGCTACGTGGACTGCACGGTCATCCGGGCGATGAAGCATTCGGACGTCGAGGAATTCGCGAGGAACGCTTCCATACCCGTAATAAACGGCCTGACGGACAAGGAACATCCCTGTCAGGTGCTGGGGGACCTTCTTACCATAGCAGAGAAAAAGAGGATTAAAAGCGTCAAGGAGTTTGCCAAGGTAAAAGTCGCGTTCGTGGGCGACGGCAACAACATGGCCAATTCCTGGATAGCGGCGGCCTCCATCCTCGGTTTCAAGTTTACCCTCGCGAGGCCGAAGAGCTACGGGCCGGACGCGTACGTCCTCGACAGGGCCCAGAAGTCGGCCGTGAAATCGGGTGCTTCGATAGAGGTGACGACCGACCCGAAGGAAGGGGTCAGGGACGCCGATGTCGTGTACACCGACGTATGGACCTCCATGGGAGAGGAAGCCGAACTCGAACAGAGGAAGCTGGTTTTCAAGCCGTATCAGGTCAACAGGGATCTTTTAAAAAACGCCAGGGAAGGATGTATGGTGATGCACTGCCTGCCGGCCATACGGGGCGAAGAAATAACCTCCGAGATAATGGACAACCCCGGCTCCGTGATTTTCGACCAGGCCGAGAACCGGCTCCACATTCAGAAAGCCATATTATTATTCCTTTTGAAATAGTGATTACAAGGATTTCTAACACAGATTACACAGACAAGGCCTTTGATCTGTGTAATCGATTCAAATAATCAGTGTAATCAGGTGTTATATGTTCAGAGACCACAAAGGCAACAAGCCTAAAGCCCACTCATCCGCCTACATAAGCCCTCACGCCCTCGTCATAGGCCAGGTAATGCTTTCGGAAGACGTCTCCGTCTGGCCGGGATGCGTGCTGCGGGGCGACGTGGAAGGCATAGTCGTAAGGGAGGGTTCCAACCTTCAGGACGGCGTGCTCGTCCACACGAACTACGACCTGCCGGTGCTCGTGGGGAGGAACGTTACCGTCGGTCACGGCGCGGTGCTGCACGGCTGCAAGATAGGCGATAACTGCCTGATAGGGATAAATGCCGTCGTGCTTGACGGCGCGGTCGTAGAGGATGGCTGCGTGGTGGGCGCCGGAGCCGTTGTGACGGAGAACTCCATGGTCCCGGAGGGAAGCCTTGCTGTAGGCGTACCCGCCAGGGTGGCGCGGAAGGTTACCCGGGAAGAACTGAAAAAAATACTTCACAACGCCAAGGACTACGTAAGATTCGCGAAAGAATACAAGAAACAAGCCAAGAGAATCTAATTTCGAATTTCGAATAAATAAAAAAACAGGACCGGAGTAAATAGAACTAATGCTATTTCCAAGAATTTTATGCCGTGGGTTTTTTCGAAATTCGAGATTGACTTTTATTGATAAAAGATAATTCTACTGATGAAAAGAAAAACAAACTCGGCAGTATTGGGGTTATACGGGGTTCTTTACAAAAAATTCGGGCCTCAAGGCTGGTGGCCCGTGACGAGGAAACCTGAGAGCTCGCCCGGTTATCACCCCCTTGACTACGAAAGAAATCCCGAACGCGAGAAATTCGAGATATGCGCGGGCGCGATACTCACCCAGAACACGTCCTGGAAGAACGTCGAAAAAGCCGTGCGCAACCTGACCGGTGCGCAAATACTCGCTTTTCGGGACATACTTAAGACTCCCGTCAGTAAACTCGCGCGGCTGATAAGACCGTCCGGTTATTTCAACCAGAAGGCCGCAAGGCTCAAGATATTTTCAAGGCATATCTCCGAAAAGCACGGCGGCAGGGTGTCGAATCTGTTGCTTAAACCGTACGACGCGGCGCGGGCAGAGCTCCTTTCCATAAAAGGCATAGGTCCAGAAACCGCGGATTCAATGCTGCTTTACGCCGGGGGCCGGCCTTCGTTCGTTGTGGACGCCTACACCAAAAGGATCGGTTCAAGGATGGGTTTTTTCGAAAACTCGGAAGGCTATGATAGGATAAAAGCGTTCTTCGAATCGGCGCTTCCGGCCTCGCCCCGGATATTCAACGAATTTCACGCGCTTCTCGTGGAACTTGCCAAAAGAAACTGCAGGAAAGAGCCGTACTGCGCGGGATGTCCCGCTTCAGGGAGTTGCGGATATGGTAAAAAGAAACGCC
The DNA here is from genome assembly GCA_016930715.1 of Endomicrobiales bacterium. Lineage (GTDB taxonomy): Bacteria > Elusimicrobiota > Endomicrobiia > Endomicrobiales > JAFGGC01 > JAFGGC01. The sequence goes on along the minus strand of JAFGGC010000003.1, from coordinate 21,907 downwards.
GGCACATCGAGAAAAGTCCACGGGCTTGACAAGGAAATAAGCGAGCTTAAAAAGATCCTGCGCTCCGTCGAGCTCATCAATTCAAGCATCAAGCTGGACACGGTGCTCGAGGACCTGATGGGTGTAGCAAAGGACATCACCGAGTCCGAGGCGGCAAGCGTGCTTTTGCTCGAAGAAGGAAGGTTGTGCTTCATAGCCGCGTCTGGAGGCAGGGACTCCGCGATAAAGAAGGTATATCTGGACAAAAAGGAAGGCGTCGCGGGCTGGATAATAGAGAACAAGAAACCCGTCCTGATACGGGACGTTTCAAGGGACGCGCGTTTCAGCTCCAGGGCGGACAGGCAAAGCGGTTTTAAAACGCGCTCCATCATCGGGGTGCCGCTCAAAATAGAGGACGAGGTGATAGGGGTAGTGGAAGCGGTCAACAAGAGGAACAAGAAAGAGTTCGGCAATAACGACATACGCCTCCTTTCGAGCCTTTCGGCGTCAGCCGCTATGGCCATAAACAAGGCACGCCTGTACAGGGACCTGAACGACCTGTTCCTTGCCACGATAAGGGCAATGGCCAACGCGATAGAGGCCAAGGACCCGTACACCCGCGGCCATTCCGAAAGGATACGGGATTTTTCGATGGTCATCGCGCGGGAGATGGGGTTGTCGGAACAGGAGTTAAAGGACATCGAGATATCGGCGCTCCTGCACGACGTGGGCAAGATCGGGGTGCCGGAGGCCGTCTTGAGCAAGCAGGGCAAGCTTACGGAGACGGAGGCCTGGGAAATGATGAAGCATCCGGCTATCGGTTCCGAGATGCTCTGCGGCATCAAACAGCTGAAAAACGCCATACCCGGCATAAGGCACCACCAGGAGCGCTATGACGGCAAGGGTTATCCCGACAGGTTGAAAGGCCGGGACATACCGCTTTTCGCCAGGATCATAGCGGTGGCGGATACTTTCGACGCAATGACCTCGGACAGGCCCTACAGGAGCGCCTTAAGCGACCTTGAGGCCATAAAGGAAATAGAGCTCTGCGCGGGCATACAGTTTGACGGCGCGTGCGTAGACGCTTTCGTTTCGGGCTACAAGAAAGGCGCAATAACGAGCCAGAAAATGCGGCAGACGGTCGGCAAATAGGAGAAAGAATGCGGTATGTAACTGTTTTTGTAACGGTTCCTGACAGGAGAGAGGCCAAGAGACTGGCGAGGACGCTTGTCGGGGAAAGACTCGCCGCGTGCGTCCAGATATCCGGGGCAATCACGTCCGTTTACAGGTGGAAGGGCGGGATAGAGAACGCGAAAGAGCTTCTTTTAACCGCAAAGACCAAAAAGAGCCTGTTCAAGAAGCTCGCCAAAAGGGTCAGGGAGCTGCATTCTTACGAAGTTCCGGAGATAACGGCGCTCGACATCGCCGAAGGCAGCCGGGACTACCTCGGCTGGATAGGCGGTTCGACGAAATAATATGGCATCCCGCGGACACGAGGCCATGTTCTACGATAAACTTGACGGCAAAGGCGTAAAGTGCCGCCTTTGCCCGCACGAGTGCGTTATAGCCGACGGCAAGTCCGGCATATGCCTTGCCCGGGCCAACTCAGGAGGCGTGCTTTACTCCCTGTCCTACGGCGAAGTCGTATCGGTCAACCTGGACCCCATCGAAAAAAAACCCCTTTACCATTTTTATCCCGGTTCGCGGATACTTTCCGTAGGAAGCCTGGGCTGCAACTTCAAGTGCGGTTTCTGCCAGAACTGGGAGATATCGCAGAATGCCCCGGGAAGCGTTCCGGCGCGCGATGCCGGCCCGGAGGAACTGCTCGAAACCGCCAGAAAGCACGGATCGATTGGAATCGCCTACACCTACAACGAACCCCTTATAAACTACGAATGGGTGAAAGAGTGTTCGCAGGTTTTCAGGAAAAACGGACTGAAGAACGTCCTCGTGACGAACGGCTACATAAACGGGAAACCGCTCGAGGAGCTTCTGCCTTTTATCGATGCGGCGAACATCGACGTCAAGTCGTTTGACGCAAAATTCTACGAAAAGATGTGCCGCGCGAGGCTCAAGCCCGTTCTTGAGACGGTCAAAACGTTTGTCAGTGCGGGGAAGCACGTTGAGATAACGGACCTCCTCATACCGGATGAAAATACCGGCAAGAAGGAAATAGAAGCTCTCGTGAACTGGATAGCTTCCTTGAGCCCCGATATCCCGCTTCACTTTTCAAGGTATTTCCCGTCTTATAAATCCGAAATACCCGCCACCGAAATAAGAGAGCTCGTGGAAGCCTATGAGACCGCCAAAGAAAAACTGCATTACGTATATATTGGAAACATAATGGAAAAAAAGTATAATCAGACATTATGTCCGGAGTGCAAGTCGGCCGTTGTCGGACGGAACGGGCATGGTGCGGTGGTAAAGGGTATCAAAGACGGCAAGTGTGCAAAATGCGGTAAATATATTGCGGGTGTGTGGTGGCAGGGTAAGTCGCGAATTAGTTAATTGGCGGATTGGCTGGCTAATTCGCTGATTCACCAGTTGGCAAAGTTTAGGAGAAAACAAATGGGAAAATCAGGTTTTTGGTTCGTGGCAGTGGTGGTGGTCGGGGCGCTTCTTGGCTCGTTTTTGGGAAAATTCGTGGGTCTCATAGTGCCGGAAGGCGCCATAAGGGACCTTTTTGCGACCGACATAGCGGCCGGCTTGTCGCCTACAAAGCTTGATCTGAGGGTGATAGAGCTGACGCTCGGCTGCATGCTGAAATTCAACGTCACGTCCGTGCTCGGGATAGTCTTCGCGGCGCTGCTTTTTAGAAAGATAGCGAAATGACGGCAAGGCGCAATGTCCGGATAATACTGGCATCGGCTTCACCGAGGCGATCCAAGCTGCTGGAGGAATGGGGCGTGAGGTTCAGCGTTATGCCGAGCCGCGCGGGCGAAAGGACATCGTTAAAGAAACCCTCGCGGATAGTGGAAACGCTCGCGCGCAGGAAAGCGCTTTGGGTCGCGAAAAAAGTGGGAAAGGGCATAATCATAGGAGCGGACACGATTGTCGTGCTGAAAGGCAAGATAATCGGAAAACCGAAAGACGCAAAAGACGCCGCGCGCATCCTTGATGCCCTCAACGGCAGTTACCACAAAGTCTACAGCGGCGTATGCGTTGTTGACGCGTCAAATATGAGAGCGGTGACCGCTCACGAGGTGAGCAGGGTCAAGATGAGGCGCTTGAGTGCTGATGAGATATCGCGGTTTTCAAGGAAACACCTTGACAAGGCGGGAGCCTACGCCGTTCAGGAAAAAGACGACGCGTTCGTCGAAAGAATTGAAGGCGACTACTTTAACGTCGTAGGGCTGCCGTTTAAAAAACTGAAATTACTCCTCAGGGAATTCGGCGTGAGGCTCGGGAGGGCTTGATAACACGGGACGTTTCGCGGGAATTCAGGCAATTCAAATGGAAATCATTAATCAAGGAGGAAAAATGGCAGATCTCCGCCGTTACCAGCTGGCAAACCTTGTGGATATGAACACCCCCGCCGCGGTTTTCGAAGAAGTAAAATGCAATTTCGTCAGGTATTATGATATTTGCGAGTTTGAGGACGTCAGGAGGACGTTCGGGGATTTCAACGACCTTTTTGAAGGGAAGTACCCGGGATACAAGGCCTGCAACACAAAATACCACGACAAGATACACACGACCGACGCGCTCGTTTCGGTATCCCGCCTGATGGACGGATACATGGTAAAGACGGGACATAAGATACCGGTCCAGAAAGTAAAGCTCGCGCTCATAGCAACGATCCTTCACGATACCGGGTACATCCAGACCACGGGCGACAAGAAAGGCACGGGCGCGAAATACACGCTTTTTCACGTGGAAAGAAGCATCGATTTTCTGAGGAAATACTTCAGGGAACGCGGCTATTCAAGATCGGATTTCCTTTCGGCGAGCAAGATGATAAACTGCACGGGTCTGGGGAACAAGCTTGACAAGATGAGGTTTACCAGCAAATGGGACAAACTGTTGGGGCACATGCTGGGCGCCTCCGACCTGCTGGGCCAGATGGCTTCGCGCACGTATCTTGAAAGGCTTATATATCTCTACAGGGAATTCAAGGAAGGGCACGTGAAAGGGTACGATTCGGAGTTCACTCTGCTCAAGAAAACGCTCGGTTTTTACGAAATGACCAAGAAACGGCTGAGGGAAGTGCTGCACAACGTGGACAACTACGCTCTGTACCATTTCAGGAAACGCTACCGCATAAATATGAACCTTTATCACGTGTCGATGAACAGGCAGATAGGGTATCTCAACGATATACTGAAGAGCAAGCCGAAGTCTTTCCGCGCTAGGCTTAGAAGAAGCATCTGAAGCCAGGCGCTTGATTATACAGATTATGCACTGAGATTACACAGATTAAGACCTTTAACGTATCCGTGTAATCTATTTTTGGAATCTGTGTAATCATTTTTATGCGCCTTTTTCTATCTCATCTAGGTAAATCTTTACTTTCAACTGCTGATTCAGCAGCTTGAACCATTCCGAGAAAACCATCATTGTCTTTTCCTGTCTTACCTGCTCGAGGAACTTGCCGCGTTCTTTCGGGTAGTTGTCCATATTGCCCCGGTTTTTGCTTGCCCACTCGAGCTGGAGCTCCGGCTCGGTGATCTTGACGTTCGAAGCGATAAGGTGCCTGAGCTTTGCGATGGCTATCTGTTTTCTTCTTGATTCCTCGAATTCCTTGGGCGTCGTGCGCATTATCCTGTAGATGACCTCGAAATACGCCCTCTGGTCGAAGCGCCCGTCCACCTGGAAGGCGGGATAGCGCTGGAGATCGGCGGCAAGCTCCCCGTCAGAAACCGTTATGCCGTACTTTTTCGCTTCCTGGGAGAAGACCTCCTCCTGGAGCAGGTCCTGTATTATTTCCTGCTTTTTTTGCTTGAGCATTGCGTCGGTTATCTGTTCCTTGGATTTGTGCATCTGGTCGATCGTCTGGTTAAGCATCGTTAGGAACCTTTTGTAAGGCACTTTTGAGCCATTGACCTCTATTACCGCGTCCTGCGGCGTTTTCGTGCCGAAGAAGTATCCTCCGAACCCGATGAAAGCTCCGGCCAGGAAGCCCACTATCGTTATAAGGAATATCGTCCTCATGTGTTTTCTTAAAAAATCCATCATTGTCTTGTAAACCTCCTAAGTCGTTAACTGGTTAATCGGCGAATTAGTGAACTTGCCGGCAAACTCGCTGATTCGCTAATTCGCGCTTTGTTCAGGTAAAATGTCTTTGTCTTCCGGAGCCGCGAATTGGGGCTGGCCGTCGATTATCACTATGGGAATGATCTTGTGTTCTATCTTTTTTGATTTCCCGTTTTTGGTCAGAGTGACCTGGGCTATTTCCTGGTTTCTTTCCGTCCTGTAAAAAACGAATTCTCCCAGGCTGTAGAATATGGGTTTTCCTATGTATGTCCCGAAAGCCTGGGTGTAATGCGGATGATGGCCCCAGACGACGTCAGCGCCGGCTTCGATGGCTTTCCTGGCAAGGGTTTTCTGCCTTTCGTTCGGCTTCTGCGCTTTTTCCTTGCCCCAGTGGAAGCTGACGAACAGGAAATCGCATTCCTTTTTGGCGTCGTTTATGATGCGCCACGAGACTTCCTCTTTAGAACAGGCGACGAGCGGCTGAACGGGGTATCCGACGTCGGAGAACGCCAGGAATCCAGCCTTCAACGTGGAACTGCTGCCAATGATTACCGGGCCGTAGGCCTGCTTGAAGTGCCTTCCGGCGCCGATGGTTTCAATGCCGTTTTTTTCAAGCGCGTCTATCGTGTCGAAAAGGCCCTCTTCGCTGAAGTCGAAAGAGTGGTTGTTGGCAAGGGCCATTATGGTGAACCCGGCGTCTTTAAGGGCCTCGGCGAAGGCGGGCGAGCCCCTGAACACGAACTCCTTTTCTCTCTGGACGCCCCGTTCGCTCAATACCCCTTCGAGGTTGCCGACGGCCACGTCGTGCGCTTTAATGAAATCCGAAAGTTTTTCGAAGGGGTATCCGTGGCCGTGTTCCTTGAGTTTTTTGTTGAACCAGTGGTCTTCCGGTTCGACGACGCCGGTAAGTATGTCGCCGACAAGAAGGACCTTCAGCTCCTCGGCAGAAACGCTGGCGGCGGCGATGAAGAAAATTAAAACAAGCGCCTTTTTCATGCGTGTGATAATTTTAACAAAATTGCCACGTTAAATCAAATATCGTATAATGAGGGCATGACGGGGCTTGTGTGGTCGCTTGTGAGCAGGGTGTTCGTTTTCGTAGCGCTGGGGGCGGTTGTCCGCAAGGTCGCGCCGAAAGGCCTTGAAAAAGCCGTTGAATTTCTGGTGCGGCTTCTGATATACGCCGTCATACCGGTGTTCATGTTCCTTTCAATGTGGTCCTCGGATTTCCAGGGCGCGTCGTGGGCGAAAATCATGCTGGTCGCGGTCGTCGTCGTGCTGTGCGGCGCGGTTTTTGCCAAGACCCTTTCGCTTCTGATAAAGAGAGATTTTAGCGAACTATGCCTTCCAGTGATAATAATGAATTCGGCGTACCTTGCGATACCCGTGAACGCGTTGCTGTGGGGGAAACAAGGCATGGTATACGCCATTTTCTACAATATCGCGGTCACGATGCTGAATTTCACGTTCGGCATATGGCTTGTGGCAAAAGAGAAACCGCTATACGAAATGGCAAGCATACCGATAATCTACGCCACGCTCGCCGGCATAGCGTTGAACTGGCTGTCCGTGCCGATAGCCCCGGCGCTCGTGAAAGTGAACTCCGTGACAACGGCGGTCACGCTTCCCCTGATGCTCGCGTTTGTAGGTTACAGGCTCGGCGGCGTGAAGTTCCGGGTGATGGGAGAGGCTTTCTGGGGCGTGGTCTTCAGGATAGCGGGCGGGTTCGCCGTGGCCGCGGCGGTGGTTTCGCTCCTGGGGATACGCGGTGTTGAAAAAAACGTGGCGATAATGTCTTCAAGCATGCCCGCTGCCGTATTTTCTTACATACTGACCGAAAGATATTCAAGGGACGCGGGTTTTGCCGCGGCGGCAGTTTTTGTCGGCACGATAGTCTCCGTTTTGACAATCCCGCTAATAGCTTACTTATTGTTATGAAGCAGGTCGCGTTAGCGCTGTTGTTCATTTTAGTTTTCTGCCGGTTGAACGCTTCGGAGTATCCTTCCGTGCAAGAAAAACAGAGGGTCGGCCGGATAATCTCGGCCGTGTCCGAAATAAGCCGGGGCTGTCCCGACATAGAAGAACTGGGCAAGCAGACGCTTGCACACGCGCAAGAGATCCTCGACATGGGGCCGTCGGCGGTTTACGCGCTTTCCCTGCATATGGGAGAACCTGACTGGAAGGTCAGGTTCTGGATAATAGACATAATGGGATACCTGGAAAATTACGACGCAAAGAGGCCGCTTTTGCGGGCTATCAACAACAGGCACGAAAAAAAAGCCGTGAAAGAACAGGCGATAAAATCACTCAAGAGGCTGGGTTTCAAGATCAGGTATGCCGAAAGATAGGAACAATCAAGGTAAAATGCCCGCCTGCGCTTGACGTCCCATGCGGGACAGCTTCGGCGGGTTATTCGCGGCGGAGTGGCGGGCGTATTAGTCTATCGCGCGGCGGCAAACTTTCGTTATATCTTTTGATCTTGAGCCAAGCGAATAAAAAAGGCCGGGGAATTACCCGGCCTTAGTTTTCGGTTCAAAGGCTTTAACTCACTTCTCATTACTCATCACTGGCGTATCACCGTCTCCTTACTTCGGAGTCAAGCTCGATTACCTTGTTTTTTTCCGTTGACATCACGCAGTTGCCTTCGAATACCGCGCCTTCACCGATGCAAAGTAGGGCGCTGTGTATGTCTCCGTAGACCTGCGCCTTTGAGAGGATCTCAAGGCTGTGCGTTGCCGTTATATTGCCAGTTACTTTTCCTCCAACGACCACCATTTTTGCGTTGATGTCTCCCTGGACCTGCCCTTTTTCTCCAATGATGACACCGTTAGCTTCCGCCACCCCGCCTTCAAGTTTGCCGTCTATCCGGACCGAGCTTTTCGAACGTATCGTGCCCTGAAAAACAGTCTCGCTGCCGACGATAGTTTCGAGCACTCCGAATTCCGCGTCTTTCTTCTTTCCGAACATTTAAGCTCACCTCTCTTTTGCCCCGCAGGATTTCCTTGTATTCTAACTTGATGAATATGTCACGGAGTTGTCTTTCCCTGCTTGTTAGAACTGGTCCATCAGCGAAAGACTGCCCTTGGGAACCTTCTTGAGGAACCTCGCGGGGTTTGTCGCTTTGCCGCGATATTGTACTTCGTAATGAAGATGGCTGCCCGTGGCGGTTCCGGTGGCGCCCATAAGGCCTATCAGCTGTCCCCTGCGTATCTTTTCGCCTCCGCGCACAAGCGATTTGTTCAAGTGCCCGTAGTACGTGCGGTAATTGTGCCCGTGGTCAAGTATTATTAATCTGCCGTAGCCGGGCTGCCAGTCGCAGAACCTGACCGTTCCGTCCGCGGTCGCGTATATGGGGGTGTTTTTTTCGTTCGCTATGTCTATTCCCGTGTGAAAATCGCTTGAGCGGTAGAAAGGGTGTATCCTGAAGCCGTAGGTCGAGGTCACGTGCCCCGTGCACGGCCAGATGTTGGGAGTTGCCCGGTATATCTCCCTTTGGGCTTCCACGTAATCGAATATCTCGGAAAAACTCGACAGCTGCTGCTTTGTTTCCTCGTAAAGCGCGGTTGCCTGCCTTCTTATGTCCTGCTGGTTCATCTCGTATATCCTGCCGGAGAGAAGCAGTTTAAGGTCTTTTCTTTCTTCTTTTGTCGGCCCGCCCCTTCCGTAACCGTCGTCCTCGACGATAGCTTTCTTTGATTTCATCTCCAGGAGGTTCCTGACCCTCTGGTCTTTTTCGCGCACCTGATCGAGCATTTCGCGGGATTTTTTCACCTCTGAGGCGAAGAATTTAACCTTCAATTGCATGAGCTTGTTGTCCGCTTTCACCATTATGTAGTCTATGTGCCTGCTGTAGAGATAGCCGGCGCTTATGGTGATGAAGGTCCAGCCCAGGATGATGAATAGGAAGAAGTTTAAAGTGAAGCTTATCCGCAGGGGTTTCACGTTGTTGTGCGGTATGAACATCACCGTGATGCTTCTTTTCAATTCTTTCTTGATTAGTTCGGTAAATTTCATAAAATACATTAAAAACGGGTTTTAACACCCTGTTTCCCATAAAATCCCATTATCTTATAACACAAAAAGCCTCATATGTCAAGCATTTTTTCCTTGAAAAATGAGTTTTGTTTTGCTATCATAACCAAGCTGACATAACCCTGCGGAAAGGACATTTTTTTTAATGAAAGTTGAAATAGAAAAGGTATACGAGCCCTCAAAAACCGAGTCCAAATGGTATAAAAAATGGAAAGACGGCGGTTTTTTCAGGTCAAGGCCTGAAGCCGGCAAGAAGCCTTTCACCATAGTCATACCACCTCCGAACGTTACCGGCTCGCTTCATATGGGCCACGCCCTCAACAACACGCTCCAGGACATAATAATCAGATTCAAAAAGATGCGTAATTTCAATGCGCTTTGGGTTCCCGGGACCGACCACGGCGGGATAGCGACGCAGAACGTGGTTGAGAAGCTCCTGAAAGCCGAAGGCAAAGACCGGCACGCCCTGGGCAGGGAAAAGTTCATTGAGAGGATGTGGCAGTGGAGGGCCGAATCCGGGGACACTATATTGAACCAGCTCACGAGGCTGGGGTGCGCGCTCGACTGGGAGAGGACGCGATTCACTATGGACGAGACCTGTTCGCGCGCGGTCTTGGCGGCTTTTATCGAGCTTTTCAACCGCGGGCTCATTTACAGGGGAAAACGGCTCGTCAACTGGTGCCCCAGGTGCCATACGGCGCTGGCGGACATCGAGGTGGAGCACGAGGAAGAGATAGGAAAACTCTGGCATATAAAATACCCGATAGAAAAAGCAAAGGGAGACAAAAAAGAAAAGTTTTTGGTGGTAGCCACCACCCGCCCAGAGACGATGCTCGGGGATACCGGTGTTGCCGTCAATCCGGAGGACAAGAGGTACAAGAAACTGAAGGGCAGTAAGATTTTACTGCCTCTTGTCGGTCGCGAGATACCGCTGGTTTACGACGACGCGGTGGACATGACGTTCGGAACCGGCGCGGTGAAGGTGACCCCGGCGCACGACCCTACAGATTTTGAGATAGCGGCAAGGCACAAACTGCCGCACGTGGTGGTCATAGATTTCCACGGCAGGATGACCGAGGATGCCGGCGCGGACTACAAGGGGCTGGACAGGTACGAGGCGAGGAAGAAGGTTCTTCACGACCTTGAGGCAAGAGGGTTACTGCTTGAGACTGTCGACCATCCTCATTCCATAGGGCACTGTTACCGCTGCAATTCGGTCGTGGAACCGCTTGTTTCCGAACAGTGGTTCTTGAAAGTGGAGGAAATGTCGCGGAAGGCAATGAAGGCGGCCGAAGACGGCAGGATAAAATTCTATCCCGAGTCCTGGAGGAAACCGTACATGATGTGGCTTGAGAACCTCCGGGACTGGTGCATATCAAGGCAGATATGGTGGGGGCACAGGATACCGGTATACTACTGCAGGGGCAAGGAGCAAGGGGCAAGCAGCAAGGAAGAGATGAAGCAAAGTGCTTGTCCGCCTATTGTTTCTGCGGAGCCCCCAAAAAAATGCCCCAAATGCGGCGGAACGAACATAGAGCAGGACCCGGACGTCCTGGACACCTGGTTTTCGTCGGCTTTATGGCCGTTCTCCGTTTTCGGCTGGCCTGATAAAGGCAGGGGCAAGGGTCAGGGGTCAGGTGAGGGACTAAACGACTTGGAGTATTACTACCCTACATCGGTGCTTGTCACCGGCCACGAAATACTTTACCTATGGGTTGCCCGAATGGTGCAAATGGGGCTAACATTCATGGGAGACATACCTTTTTCAGAGGTTTTCATACACGGGATAGTCAGGGACAAATCCGGCAAGAAGATGTCGAAATCGCTCGGCAACGTCATAGACCCTCTGGGTGTCATGGAAAAATACGGTACGGACGCCCTGCGTTTCGCCCTGACACAGAGCGCCGCGCCGGGCAGGGACATGCAGCTGTCGGAGGATTCTTTCGTCAGCGCCAGGAACTTCGCCAACAAGATATGGAACGCGAGCCGTTTCGTAATGATGAACGTGGAAGGCATCGTGTGGGACGAGAACCACATAATGACGGTCTGGCCCATGGAGCTGGCGGACAGGTGGATACTTTCCGAGTACAGGAAGACCGTCCGCGACGTCACGAAGGCGATCGAAAACTACGACATGGACGTCGCGGCCAGGACCCTTTACGAGTTTTTCTGGTCAAAATACTGCGACTGGTACATAGAACTCGCCAAGATTAGGATAGGCTCCGACGACCTGAAACAGAGAAAGGCGGCGCTTTCGATACTGATCGAGCTTCTGGCCGGGACATTGAGGATGCTTTCGCCGGTGATGCCGTACCTGACTGAAGAGCTGTGGCAGTCTATCCGCGGGTTCGTGAAACACACGGGAAGCTCAGAAAACATAATGCTCTCGTCCTGGCCCGAGGCCGACGAAAGCAAGATAGACCAGCAGGCGCTCGACGAGATGGCCCTCGTCCAGCAGGTCATAACCTCGGTCCGCACCATAAGAAGCGAGATGAACGTTCCGCCCGGCAAGGGGATAACGGTGACAGTGAAGCCGCATTCAGACGAAAAAAGGAAGGTTATCGAAAGAAACGGGTCGTACCTGCAATGCCTGGCCAAGATCGAAACGATGGAGATAAACTCCAAAGCTTCAAGGCCGAAGCAGTCGGCGCTTGCCGTCATATCGGGCTATGAGATATTTGTTCCGCTCTCGGGCCTGATAGACCTGAACAAGGAGAAAACAAGGCTTGAGAAAGAGCTTACGGGCGCCAGGCAGGAGATAGAGCGCTGCAACCAGAAGCTCGGCAACGAAAGTTTCGTTACGAGAGCGCCCGCCGCGGAAGTCGACAAGATAAAACAGCGCCTCGGCGACGCCCAGCTCAAGTCCGAAAGAATAGCGGTAAGCCTTCAGAATCTCGGCTGAACACGGAGAGTGAATGGCCCGCCTACGCCGGGCATGATGTCAATAGACGCGGCTATTCGCCGCATTGTCATCATAGCTTCGGCGGGTCAAATGAACGCGGAGTTAGATTTTAATTTTTAGCGCCGGCAATATTTGCAGAAAATCTGACTGCTCACGGGAGGTTGTCATTTGAAAATAAGACCGGTCAAATTCATCAAGAACTACATTCCGCACGCGGAAGGGTCGTGCCTGTTCTCCATGGGCGACACGACGGTCCTTTGCGTCGCGTCCGTAGAGGAAAAAGTGCCGCAGTTCATAGAACAAAAAGGAGGCAACCAGGGCTGGTTGACGGCCGAATACTCGTTCCTTCCGAGGGCGGGCAAAGAACGAACGCCGAGGCAGAGGGGCGGCGGCGGGGGCAGGAGCCAGGAAATCTCGCGTTTGATAGGCCGGTCGCTCAGGGCCGTGGTTGACCTTGAAAAACTCGGTAAACGCACTATAATATTGGATTGCGACGTCCTTAGAGCCGACGGCGGAACCAGAACGACGGCAATTAACGGTGCTTTCATATCTTTAGTGATGGCGGCCGGATATCTTGTGAAGAAAGGCACGCTTAAGACTTCCCCTGTCGAGGATTATCTTTCAGCGGTCAGCGTCGGCATAGTGGAGGGGAGGAAGATCCTGGACCTCTGCGCAGAAGAGGATAACAACGCCGAGGTGGATTTGAATCTCGTGATGACCGGTTCCGGCAGGATAGTTGAGATACAGGGAACGGCCGAAGGCGAGAGTTTCTCGAGAAAAGACCTGAACGCGATGATCGACATTGCCGCGGGCGGAATAAGGCAGGTCGCCGCGGTGCAGAGGAAAGCGATCGGTTCTTTGGAGTAAAAGACAAGACTCTTTTACCTGATTACACAGATTCAAAACTTAATCAGTGTAATCTTCTTTTAAAATTTGGTCAATAAACTAGTTCCCCAAGGTAACGAAGTGGAATGAAAAAAATAGTCCTTGCCACGCAGAACAGGCACAAGGTCAGGGAGATAAAAAAGCTTCTCAGAGGCCTTGGAATCAAGGTGTTGACCCTTGATTGTTTTCCGGGAGCCCCGGAAGTCGTTGAAGACGGCAAGACACTTGAGGAAAACGCCGCGAAAAAGGCAAGGGAGACGGCGCTGTACACGGACAGCTGGGCGCTTGCCGACGATACGGGCCTCGAAGTGAAATATCTCGGCGGCAAACCGGGCGTTTACTCGGCAAGGTGGGCGGGCCCGGGATGCAGTTATCACGACAACAACGTGAAGCTGTTAAGGGAACTGAAAAACGCCCGCGGGGAAAAAAGGAAGGCTGTCTTTAAATGCGTGATGGCGCTGTCCGATCCCAGCGGAAAAGTAAAACTGGCAAAAGGCGGGATTTCGGGGGTCATAACTGAGAATATCAGGGGCAAAAACGGTTTTGGTTACGACCCTGTCTTTTATATACGCAAATACCGCAAAACCTTTGCCGAAATGCCGCTTGGCCTGAAGAACAGGATAAGCCACAGGGGACGGGCGCTTGGGAAGGCGAAGAAACTGATAATGCAGCGTTTAGCGCATAGCGGATAGCGTGTAGTCAGAGACGCAATAAAGGATTTTGATTTTTCTATCCGCTAAACGCTACCATCTATGCGCTAGTGAATCCGGGGCGGAGTTCCCGCCTCTTCGGCGGGCAGGCAGTTGGCTGAACGCCCTGATTGAAATTTGGAAGGTCGCTGTTCTTGGTGATTGGTTCTTTTGGCTATAAAGTTTTAAATTCGGGAAGTAGCGCAGCTGGCTAGCGCGTCCCGATAAGATCGGGAAGGTCGCAAATATTTTCCGGGGCGTAGTTCAGTTGGCTAGAACGCTTGCTTTGGGAGCAAGAGGTCACTGGTTCGAGTCCAGTCGCCCCGATTTTTTCTAAGGAAGGCCGAATCCCGCCTTCCCGATTTACGCATCCTAATTCCGTTATGGGGAAAAAATCCGTAATTCTTTTTATTCAAGTTCTGGCGGTATCGGCCCTGCTGATCGTTGCCGCGTTCGCGGAAGAGATATTTGTCACCGAGCTCAGCAAGACCGGTGCCGAAAAGGGAGGCCCGCCGAACTATACCGTCACGATAAACGGTGTTTTGGTAATAAAGGACGTGTCTCTTGAAAAGCTCGGCGACAGGCCTATAGTGCGGCTTCCGGTGTACGTTTCAAAAAAAGGGAGAAAATACCCTCAGGTAACGCTACTGACCAGGCAGGCGATAGAGGCGTTCAGAGAGGCTCTCGCGGGAGGCAAGTCCTTCCCGGGCAACGAACCCGCCCTGGATTTCAAGATAACCGGCATCAGGCAGGTAAACAACGCGAAAAGCCTCAAGGCTGTGGGAACCGTGTGTTTCAACGACTCGGTTGAGGTGGAATGCAGGGTGTTCAAGGGAAAGACGGGGGTCTGGATCGGATGGCCTTCGAAAAAATCATCCGGAAAATCCGGCAGGTACGAAAAACTCGTCATAGTAAGCGATAAAACGCTCCGCGAATCCATAGAACGCCAGCTGCTTTTGAAATACGACACGCTCGAAGAGGAAGAAGGCCTGTAGAATGCATATCAACGAAAAAAGAAGGCAGGCGTTGGTCGAGATCCTGAAGACCGTTGTTTTGCCGGTGGTCTTCGGGATTGGTTTTTTCGTGTGGCTGCTTTTTCTCGTGAAAACCGAGTACAAGCTTCTGTTTTTTCCTCTCAGCTCCGTGCTGCTGTCGGTGCTTTATTTCTTTTCGGGTTTCATTTACGGCGGCGTGATGCTTGCCTTTCTTGTCATAGTCGGTTTCCTGTCGTTCTTTCTTGCCGGCGGAATCGTAGACAAGTCCGTGTTTTTCCTTGAAACGCTGTGGTTGTGTGGGCTGTTTTTGTTATACGAGCGTTTTAGATGGTCGTATCAGAAGCTATGCAACAGCAACACCGAGATCGTGGAGGTACTTGAAACGAAAATAACCTTGTCCGAAAGCAAGCTGGAGGAGGACCGCAGCGTTTCTCTCAACCTCAACCAGAGAATATCCAATTATCAGCTTCTCGGAAAAGTGGTGGAGACGCTCAGTTCTTCCCTGCAGGAGGAAAAGCTCATACCTTTAATAGAGGACCTTGCCTCGAAGTTCATAGGCAAGGGCACGTGGAAGCTCAAAAAGGGCTTTCACAACGACATTTTCACGCAATACATCAAAAACCAGGAAGTTCCTCTCATCGTGAGCAATCTTGCCACCGACAACAGGTTCGCCGTCAAGAATCCGAGATTTCTGTCCCTTGTAGCCGTTCCGATCGGAGCCAACCAGAGGTTTTGGGGGATCCTGAAAGGTGTTTCGACCCGGGCCGATTTCTTTGACGAAAGCGACCTGAGGCTTCTCTCGGTCATAGGCGGGATAGCGTCTCTCGCCATCACCAATTCCAAGCTTTACCAGAGGACTCAGGAGCTGGCGATAACGGACGGCCTCACCGGGCTCTACGTGCAGAGTTATTTCAGGGAGAGGCTGTCGGAAGAAATCCTGCGTTCAAAAAGCCACAGCCTGCCCTTGAGCGTTGCGATACTTGACGTGGACCATTTCAAGAACGTTAACGACACGTACGGCCATTCCGCCGGGGACGTGGCATTGAGGCAGATATCAGACCTCCTGCGCCACCGCTTGAGGGAAACTGATTTTGTCAGCCGTTACGGCGGGGAGGAATTCGCCGTCATAATGCCGCAGACGGATCCCAAAGAGGCGCATAGCGTGCTCGAAGAGATAAGAAAGAACACGGAGGAGGAAAAATTTTTCCTTCCGGTCGAGAGTTTTCACCCCGTGCAGATCAAAATCACGGTGAGCATTGGCGTGGCGAGCCTCGGCGAAAAGTCTGTCGGCGAAGAAAAACTCCTGAAACTGGCCGATGAAGCCCTCTATAAGGCCAAGAGCTCCGGAAGGAACAGGACGGAGGTCCTTAGCGTAAAAAAATGATTTTTCAAAGGATAAAGCCGGAAATTATCGCCGGATTCGCCGTGCTTGTATTCCTGTTTGCTTACAAGCTAGTGCCGGACGCCGTATTGAGGCAGGTGCTGATATTTTTTCTCGTGCCCGTGAGCCTCGCGTTAGGTTCTTCGAAGCCGAGGATAACAGTTTTCCTGAACGGGATCGGCGTGACGCTTGTTTTAGTAAATGATTCTCTTATGACCTGGCCGGCGGTGACCTCCGGGCTCATACTGCTTCTTGGCGGTACGGCCATCATACCGTTCTATTACGGGCAGTTGATGACCGCCGAAAAGGAAAGCTGCAGGAACCGCAACGCCGCTCTGAAAAAAAGGTCGGAAACGCTGGAAAAAATGGTTGAAGAAAAAAAATCTGAAAGAAAGGAACTCGAAGGAGAGATAGAAAAAATAAACCATCTTTACGTGCTGGGAAAAGAACTTGTCGAGCATCTTGAGCTTGAAGACGTGCTTGAGAACCTCAACAGGACGCTTATGAACCGTCCAGGGGTAAAAAGCGTGACGGTAGCGGGTTGGGAAAAGAACAGGTGGAGGATGCTTCTTTGCGGTAACGAGGAGAACACGGCGCTTTGGCTTGATTATATCAATCAGACAAAAGGACTCAAGTGGGAGAAGAAATACAGGATCGTCAGCCGTGCCGAGTGGATGAACGATGCCAGCGTGGTATTGTGGCCTGTGCGTATCGAGAAGGACCTGCTTGCCGTTGTTTTTCTTGTTGTTGAAGACGAGTTGGCTTTGAGATACGTGGAAGAGGGCAATATTTTTGTTCCGCAGATAGCGCTGGGCCTCAAGAGGACGCTGCTTTTTGCGGAAGTGCAGGACCGTTCGAGGACGGACGGGTTGACGGGGCTCTATTTGAGAAGGTATTTTCTTGAAAGGCTCCAGTCCGAAATTCAAAGAGCGAAAAGGTACTCGTCCGTCTTTTCGATAATTTTGGCGGACATTGATTTTTTCAAGAAGGTAAACGATACATACGGGCATCTTGTCGGAGATAAGGTGCTCTGCGCGATATCGAGGATCCTGGTGGACTGCACGCGCCCGGGAGACATAGTCGGCCGGTACGGCGGCGAGGAGTTCATCATACTGCTTCCGATGGCCGGCGCCGAGGAAGCTGCGGCGGTCGCGTCCGAAATGAGCAGGATGGTGACGAAGAAGGAGTTTACCTCGGGCCATTCGCGGTTCAGCGTGACGCTGAGTTTCGGAGTGGCGCAATACCAGAAGGACGCCGCTGACGCGCACGAGCTTCTCGCCGGCGTGGATCAGGCCCTTTACTGGGTGAAGAGCCACGGAAGGAACGGCGTGAAAACCTTCAGCTGGACAAATTCAGAGTAGCGGAAGTAGCTTTTATGATGAAATACGCCAGGTTCCTGATCGCCATATTCATTTTGCCGTTTGTCGCGGCTTTCGTGTCCGGGCTCGTGGATGCCGTGATATCCTTTGGTAAATCCGCAAGCGACGTCTCCATACCTTTCTGGCTGGGGCTCGGAAGCTATTTCGTTTTTCAGGCTGTTTTTTTTAAGCCGGTCAGAACGTATGTGTTCGGCCATGAGCTCACGCACGCCATAGCGGGCCTGTTGAGCGGGGCGCGGGTCAAGAGTTTCAAGGTGTCTTCATCCGGAGGAAGCGTCGTGCTGAGCAGGACCGGAGTGTTCATAGCGTTAAGCCCGTATTTCGTTCCCATATACACGGTCATTCTGATACTCGTCTACAAGATTTACGGCGCGTTCGGCAGCGCGGAACGGCTTTATCCATATTTCCTGTTCCTCTGCGGTTTCAGCATTTCGTTCCATTTCGGGCTTACATACTACGCCTTATCCCAGGGACAGAGCGACCTGAAGGTCTTCGGGGTGTTTTTTTCGAGCGTTCTCATACTTCTGGTAAACTGCATTGTTATCATGCTTTTTATGAAACTCCTGTTCCCTTCGCTGATAGACCTCAAAAAATACTTTTTGACGGGCTGGGGAAGATCCCTGTCAAATTATTTCTTCATATATGAAAGGATGCTGATACTATGGGGCTATTTTCAGAAGACGAGATAAAGCGCAAGGCTTTCCACCTTTTGACGCTGATATACGTGACGGTGTATTGGTTCGCGCCGAGGTGGTTCACTTTGTGGGGTATGGGAGTCGCGATAGCGATAACGCTCATACTTGAGACGCTAAGGCTGCGCTTTCCGGAGTTCAACAGGAAACTGCTTGGTTTCCTCGGCGGGGTGCACAGGGGGGGCGAGGTTGACAGGATGAGCGGACTCGCGTGGACGCTGTCCGGCGCGTTTCTGACCATGCTGTTGTTCGGCGACAGGAACATAGTGACGGCAAGCATGCTGTACACGGCGCTGGGGGACGCCTTCGCGGCGCTGGTCGGAAGAAGCTACGGGCGCATCAGGTTTGTCTGGGGTAAAACGCTTGAGGGGAGCGCGGCTTGTTTTGTCGTCTGTCTTGCCATAGGATTTGCGTTTCTGGACTGGAGACTGGCTGTTTTCGGAGCGTTTGTCGCGACGCTTGCCGAGCTAGTCCCGTGGCCCCTGAACGATAATTTCTGGCTTCCGGGCATTTCAGCGCTGTCATTGACGCTTTTTGCTGCATTCGCGATATGATAAAAACGGGAAACCTTACCAAGAAGTTCGGTAAACTCATTGCCGTCGACAACATCAGCATTGAAGTCGCGCAAGGGGAAGTGTTCGCTTTCCTGGGGCCGAACGGCGCGGGAAAAACGACGATGGTGAAGCTTCTGACGGGGCTATTGCTTCCCACAAGCGGCAGCATTGCGATTGCCGGTTACGACATTGCC
The DNA here is from genome assembly GCA_016930715.1 of Endomicrobiales bacterium. Taxonomy (GTDB): domain Bacteria; phylum Elusimicrobiota; class Endomicrobiia; order Endomicrobiales; family JAFGGC01; genus JAFGGC01. Next base: position 3,032 of record JAFGGC010000003.1, on the reverse strand, counting down.
AAAGAGCCGCTCAAGGCCAAGGCGGTTTCGGGCTATGTTTCGGACCAGCCTTTCGTTTATCCGTACCTCACGGGTTTCGAGTTCATGAGGTTCGTGGGGGACATCTACGGCGTGAGTCCAGAAATGCAAAGAACGAGGATACCCGAACTGCTCGAGATGTTCGAGCTCACGGGCTGGCAGGACGCGCTTATAGAGTCCTATTCGCACGGGATGAAGCAGAAACTCGTGATAGCAAGCGTCCTTCTTCATAAGCCCAGGATACTTTTTCTGGATGAACCGCTCGTCGGTCTTGACCCGAAGAGCGCAAGGCTTGTTAAAGACGTTTTCAGGGCGTTGTCGAAAAGAGGGACTACGATATTCATGTGCACTCACGTGCTCGAGATAGCCGAGAGGCTCTGTGACAGGGTGTGCATAATCGACAAAGGCAGGATTGTCGCGATGGAATCCGTGGAGGGACTGAAGAAACTGCACGCTTCAAGAGGCAACCTTGAGGAGGTTTTTCTTGAGATAACGGGCGGGACGGAATACTCCGAGATGTTGAAATATCTTTGAATTATGCTAAAAATGCTGTCAGTGAACATAATGTCTTTCAGGAACAGGGTGGCGGCGATGAGTTTTGCGGACGCCTCACGGACGGCTTTTTTCCTGTTTCTGAATTTCGTGTTTTTTACAGGACTTTTCTGGGGAGCGTGGAAACTCCTGTCAGTGCTGAATTTCGTCCCTATGGCAGGCAATCTTCTGGTCAACAAGCTATCGGGTTTTGTTTTTTTGGCGTCTTTTTCAATGGTCGCGTTTTCGGCGCTGATAATATCTTTCAATACCATATATTTCAGCAAGGACCTGCAATGGCTCTTGTCGGCGCCGGTTCCCGTGACGAAGGTATTCGCCTTCAAGGCGCTTTTAACGTCGTTTTATTCCGCGTGGATGGTTGTCGTTGCCATAATTCCGTTCATACTCGCGCTTGGCTACGTAAAGGGCGTTGAGCTCGTTTTTTATCCGCTGGTGTTCGCGCTTCTTGTGCCTTTTTTTGGGACGGCAAGTTTTATCGGGACCTTTTTTGCCCTCACGCTCGTTCGCGTTTTTCCGGCCAGAAAAACCAGGGATATCCTGTTGTTCGTGGGTGTTTTCTTCGTGACGGGCGTTTACGTAACGATGCGCCTCATAGAGCCGGAGAGGTTCGTGAAACCGGACGGCCTTGAAATAGCGGCGCAGTATCTCAATTACCTGGACGCGCCGATTGCGGTTCATATGCCTTCATGGTGGATAACGGCGGCTGTGTTCAGCTTGATCGGCAGGAATTTTAACGATTTTGTTTTCTATGCGGTATTGATATTGGGATCAAGCGGATTGATGTTCGCCATACTGGTTTTCACGGCCAGAAGCCTCTATTTTAAGGGCTTGAGCGGAAGCCAGGCTTCGGATTCGGCGCAAAATACAAGGAGACACTCTTTTAAAACGAAAAAAGTGTTCGCGGCAATAGTGCAGAAAGATGCGAGTGTATTCATAAGGGACGCCAACCAGTGGTCTCAGCTCATGTTTCTGGGGGCACTGACGGCGGTGTACCTTTTCAGTATTTACAAACTGCCGCTTGACACCGTTTATCTGCAGAACCTTGTTGCTTTTTTCAACGTCGGGTTGATAGGGTTCATATCCGCTGCCGTGGCCTTGCGCTTCGTGTTCCCTTCAGTGAGCCTGGAGGGCGATAGCTTCTGGTTCCTGTTGTCGGCGCCGGTCTCGAGATCCAAAATATATTTGTCGAAACTTTTTTTTTCTGGCATTCCGGTCGTGGTTCTCGGTACGCTGCTCGTAATTCTTTCAAATATACTTTTAAAGACAGACACGCCGATATTCATTGTTTCAATGGTTGCCTCGGTTCTGATAATGGCGGGGATGAGTTCTCTTGCCATGGGAGCCGGCAGCGTGTTTCCGAAATTCGGGCATTCCAGCGTGTCGGAGATCGAATCATCGCAGGGTGGGTTGTTCTATATGATGGCGGCGCTCTTCTACCTCGGGCTTAATCTTTCCCTTTGGGCTGTTCCAATGAAGGCGTATTATATGGTAAAATTAAACAACGGGGTTATAAACTGGCAGAATCTCCTTTGGCCTGCGATATGGATATTATTGTTGAATCTGGCCGCCGTTTTGACCCCGGCATATTTCGGGTTAAAATCCCTTCATTCTTTGGAAAGGTGACATGAAAAGAACTCTTTTTCTAGCTGTTTTTATTTTTTCCGTCGGCGCGGCTTTTAGCGCGGAGCCCGGCGATTTTTTTACTATTGGCCCGAAGGACAGGAATAAAATAGTCCTCACGTTTGACGACGGCCCCGGGCCTTACACGAAAAAAATACTTGAGGTTTTAAATGAACACGATTTAAAGGCGACGTTCTTCATGGACGCTTCCAGGGTAGAGGCGGACCCCGGCACGGCAAAAGAGGTTTTGGAAGCGGGTCATGAGGTTGGCAACCACCTGTACAGCCACATAAATTTTTATCAATATAAAAAAAAGGATATCAGGAAAAGGCTGAGGGGTGAAATAGAAAAATCCGAACAGGTATTCAAGGACGAGCTGGGGATAAAGTGTTATGCTATACGGATGCCGCACGGTTACGTAAGAGACTGGGTCAAGGAAATCGCCAGGGAGAACGGGTGTATTCTCGTGAATTGGACGTTCGGGTGCGACTGGAAAAAGATTGAATACGGCGAGATGCTTGCCGGATACAGGCAGAGCGTCCAGCCCGGGGCGATACTTCTCATGCATGACGGTGGTTGGAACAGGAAAAATACCGTAAGTCTACTGGAAAAGGTAATCGAATACGCGGATAAAGAAGGTTATGAAATCGTAACGTTGGGCGAACTGCTTGACATTGAAACGACGAAAAAAATAAAAGCTGAAGAAGGTAATTGACATCACGGGCAGGGTGGTCATTGGTTTTTGCGCAGGAACATGCCGAGGGAGGGAATTGTTGAGCTTCAAGCGAAATCCCCCGCGAAGCCGGGGGGAACCCTTCCTAAAAATCGGACGGAGTGTCATC
>JAFGGC010000037.1 GCA_016930715.1 Endomicrobiales bacterium | reverse complement strand
TTGCCTGAAAAGCGACGTCTCTCAGGCAAAAGACGTTTACACCTTAATACAGGTCAAAGACTGGCCTTGACAAACCCGACTACTTTACTGTTCATTCCCCATGCACGCGTTACATAACCCGAACAGTCAATGCCGGCAAGATATTTTGGCACATCACTTCCGTATCCATAACCCCCTTCGATTACTGGGTCATACAATATTTGAGTACCACTTCCACCCGGGCAGACAGGCAATGCGATCCGTTGAGTAAAAGTATATCCGCCGTTGAGCCATGCTATATCCTCTCTTTCACCGCTATATTTGTCATATCCGCCGTACACATACGCTACACCATAAGCTGTGGTTCCCTCCATAAAATCTGAATTGTATACAGGGGTAAAATAAGTCTCAATATCCTTTTCGCATGTCCAGCCAATATCTTTGTACAAGATCGCATTAGCAATAATTTCGCTTCGAGATATAGCAATTGCTATATTACTCATTGAAGATAGTAATGACAATATAATCATTATTACCTTAAGTTGTTTCATAATTTATTTTTGCTCCCACTTAATTAATCTTAAACCCTTTGACCAACTTATTACCTCAGGATTTTCTGCATTCATCAATCGCTCAAAAATCCATATATTTCCATTATTATCAATAAACGGCTCTTTAACAAGATACTTAAACTCCATTGCTCCTATCTTTTGTCCAGACACACTAAATATTTCAACATTTGCGCCCCCCCTGCTTAGAACATATGTTGTTACATATACATTATCTTTATTATCATGACTTAAATACCCAAACATATCGGCATATTTATTTATTTGCAGTCTATCAATTGCTTTTCCTTGAGGATCAATAATGCCCAGATACACATTGCTATTTTCTTTTTCTATTTGATATATCCTATTTTTGATCCTTATTTCTTTTGGATACCTCTTTTCCACTATCTTATTGTATCTTGCCCTATTTTCTTTCAACTTACTGCCATTTCTATTTAAAGATACTAACCTATATGAAGTATTTCCTTTTCTTGCCAGTCTTGCTCTTGACGAAAGATAAATGTTGTCATTATCTTCATCAATATACATCTCTTTCATATACAAAGTGGCAAACGGCATTACGGAACCCTGTTTTCCAGCCGCCTTTCTATCTATTTCTGCCTTCTTCATCTCTTCGTCCGTTGCCCTGCGATAGCTTTCTACAGGAATACTGTCCAGATACTTACCTTTCTTATCAAACCTCTGGATCCTGTTATTCAAAAAGTCAAAAATAAGAATATTCCCCTTACTGTTAATTGCGAAACTTCTCGCATAATCTGGCGATCCTTCCCACATTGTGAACCCAAACTCCCCCGGTCCGGAACCCCACTTCCCCTCGATTATCACCTTCGGTTCGTAGACTTCCTGTTTTACGGAGGATTCCGCCTTGCCCTTCGCTTTTTCCGCGTCATCGGCTCCCAAAACCAGGCTGCACGACACCGCCAACATCAAACACGCTAAAACTGTCTTTCTCATGGCCTTTCCTTTCAATATTAGATTATTCCCCTAGTTTTTGCCCTGTCCCAGCGTTAAAAAGCATAGTATTGCCGTTAACAACGGCCTTTAGGGCGCTCTCGTTCCGGATAAACTCAACCGAGTAGTTCCCCGGCTCGGATTTAGTTGTCCATAGCTCGTTGCCGCTGCCATCCAGCATCCTCAGGTAGTACTCGACGCCAGAAATGTATTTCTCCCTAACACTGTGGCCTTTCACTTGAACTACGTTACCCGTATACACTTCAATCACCTTCGTGGTAACGCAGAATATGTACCTTCCGCTGTCCGACATCTCGGTCAGGATAACCTGCCGGTCATAGTATTTTTGCTCCCATATCAGCTCGCCGCTCCGGGCAAACTTCATTAAACTGCAAACCTGCGGATTGATGTCATTAAATATCCTGACTAACGTGAAATACCCTCCATCGCCGTCAAAACTCACGCATTTGACCCTCCCTAAAGGCTTGCTGAGGTCTATGGCGAATAATTTTATTTTCGCGCCGTTTCTGTCCAATATGGAAGGTTCAAAATCCGAAAGGATCAATGACGGGTCACCCGTGCATACTATGTAGGAGCCGTCCGGCGATACGCTCGGCATTTCATAACCGACCTTGCTGATGTCCTTTTCCCAGAGCATGTTGCCGTCCGTATCAAAAACCTTGAAAACCGCCTTTGAGTTCCCGCCCTTTGCCCGGTGCGCAAGCTTGTTTGCCAGCACGCCTATATGCCTTTTTCCTTTGGAAGCTTTTTTTCTCCAATCCGCCGGCCCCAGAGATTCATAACTTACGAATCTGCGTTCCTGCATGTTCTCATTAAAAAAGCGCAGCCCTCTTTTCGTTATTACCGCTTTAGGATAAGCTGACTTTTTGCCGGGTTTTGTTTCGATAATCGCGTCTTCGATGTCTTCGGGGAAAGGTTTTTGCCAGGTCCAGGGTGATTTATGCTTTCCAAAAGTAAAGGCCTTTTTTTCATCAGCAAAAACAGACTGAATACTCAACGTTAAATAGACAAGCGCAAATGAAAGGTATAACAGTCTGATTTTCACGTTCTTAACTCCGGATTATTTCTTCTTTTCGACCTCAAGCCATAGTGGGAGGACGACTTCCACGTTCATCGTCCGGCCCGCCACGGACTCTTCCGTAACCTTGACGACCGCCTGATACTTTTTGCCGTAATACTTCTTGCTTTTGGGGACCTTAACCGATACGCCTTTAAAATATCCCGTTTTGCCCGCGGGAACGGACAAGTCCGGCTCTGCTACCTCAAGCCATTTAGTATCCGGGATTTCTTCATAGCCGATATACGGGTCACAGCCGTACTCCTTGCAGGACATCAATGTCACTTTGTATTTGGAATCGGTCTTCCCGGCATTAAACACCTTCAGGAAGTACCCGCCGGAATCCGTGCTCACAAGCACTTGGTATTCCTTCCCTGCCTTAATGCTTGTTGCTTTTATAGTCGACGGATCCACTGAAAATGCCGAAACGATTGCCACGGCGTACGAAGTAATTAGAAACAAGGATAACACTACCTTTACAATCCATCGCACAGACTTATCTCCAAATTCCGATTCTCAAACCGCCGTCCATTGCATAAAATATATTATTATTAGAGCCAAGCGCCATAGAAAAACTATTAGCAGCTGCACCTATCTGATTAAAAACCCACATATAACCGTCCCATTTAGCTATATATAAATTTGGCATGTAAAGATTGTAAGCAATATATGGCAAATCATTATTATCTACATCAATGTCTATGCCTTGAGTGGGTGGAGGGGCCGAATTGAGTATAATGTAACTATACCAGCTTTGCCCGTCTTTTTTTGCGTATTTTAACCCGCTCGATGTCCAATATGCCACATGCGGAACGTTTTGCGAATCAATAGCTATTGAAGGCTGATTAGTAACTTGATCAACTGTTTCTATTGACCATGAATTATCAATTAATCTAGCGTATTTTATACTGTTAAGTCCTGTATAAACAATATGGACGTCGTTGTTTGCACCTAACGCTATTCGCGCGGAACCACTATACTGATATGAATCAACTATCTGTATATCCCAAGATACCCCGTTCCACTTTGCATAGCATAATCCTACGCCATATTTGCGATAGCAAACATTAGGATTACCTAATGAGTCAATCACCACAGATCTTTTAGTTATAGTTAGCGACCCTTCGGGAGGACTAGTGTCTATCGTTTTCTTATCCCAAGCAGAACTATTTACATTCCAAACAGCATATTTTAATTCATTGTTGGCATACCAAACGATATGTGGTATATTGTTTGCATCAAAAACAACGCAAGGATTCCAACCGTTCTCATTTAAACTTTCGATTACCCAAACTGCACCGTCCCACTTTGCAAAGTATAAACTACCGCTTATTGAATACGCTATACTTGGCCTGCAATTAGGACCAGCTGCGACACATGGATAACTGATATTTCTAGTGTCTATAGTCTGAAACTGCCAAGATCCGATGGCGGGAGAAACCGCAGATAGAGTTATTGCGAAGTTCTGCAGTGTTGTCAGAGTCGGAGGAGTGATAACTCCCGGCGCACGAAACTTTAAACTAAAATTGTAACTTGAACCGCCATCCATACCGTTATGAAGTGCTAAATCTATTTTTTTAACCGTGTCCCATCCACCCGTGTTGTGAGTAAAATCCACGGAGAACATATTGATGCCCGGCCCAGGCCCTAAAGTCCAATTCTGGGTATCCGTTCCGCGGATGTTAATTTTAGCAGTTTCATTCCCAATGTTCTTAACCGTAAACTCGGGGCTCGTCCACTCACCCGGCCCGCCCTCGCCTATGTCCCAGTTGTCCGGCGTCACCTGAACACCCACGACAGCCCACGCACACTGATAGAAGCTTAAAAGCACCGACAGCGCGAAAACTAATCCCTTTTTGTTCATAAATCCTCCATAGATAAAAAAAACCGTGGTCATTTAGACCCGGTTTAGTGTATTGTTATCACAATAGTCGTCTTTGAATCCCCTGCAAGGCAAGTAACCCCCTACTCGTAGTTACTCAAACATCGCACGAATAATTTACAAGATTACGCCTTTTTTGTCAAGTACTTTTTCTTCGTCCGCCTCCCTATTCACTGGTTGTTATATAGATTTTCGACCGGTAGTTGGTGGTTATAATCTCGCCTTCAGTGACCGCTTCAACCACGAACATATACTTCTTGCCGCTCATTTCGGAGTTATTGGGGAAATTGATTGTAAAATCAATCTTTTTTATTTCAAGAGGCTTCACCTTAACCTTGCTTTTCTTGAACTTAATGATTGACGTATCAGGCCCCTCTTCCCAGCCTTGGGGCGCCTGTATACCCGTAGAAGACACGGGTATGCACCCCAAAGACATCGTAATGGGTTCGTTGCTTGTGTTGACAAGCTTGAGGAATTTGCCCGCGTGTTTTTCGGCTGAAACCTTCCTGCCGAGAGGCACATTTTCTACCATTAGGTCATTCGGCACAAGGCTTATATTAATGAGCTTTACCTTTGTATTCCTTATCTGCCGCAGTTCCTCCTCGGTAGGCGGGCGCGGGGCTATGGTGAACCTCAGCTTGCCCATCACGGCGACCGCTATACCTACCGTGCCGCCGATTTCATCGCCCAGCAGCGTCCGCGCCCATATCCAGGCCTCGTACTGCTTGCCTAAAAGCGCCTCATCATTAGGTATCTTGATGGTAATGTCCGCTGCACCGGTCTCTCCAGCAAGAAGGGTGAAATCGTATTTTGAGAGGGTAATCCATGTGATATCAGGTATGGGTTCATAGCCGGAGATAGTCTGACCTGGCTTTGGCGTAAGAAGCGAGATGTTTACTTTGTACCCGATATTATTAGCCTTTACCCTGAACGGCATGTTGCCGAGCTGAGTGAGGTTATACGTTTCACCTATTCTAAGATTCGTGACCGAGATATCGGCCGTGGGCGTCTCAAGACCGGCAAACAACGAAGAAAAAGCAAAAAGAAGAACACATGTGCCAGTAAATAAGTAACGTTTCATTAATCCTCCAATAATTTACTACGGCGATTCCTGCGCCGTGACAATCACTGTTATAGTCTGTTCATTCCCATTGCTGACAGAAAGAGGTGTAGATATCTGGAACCATACCGTGCGTGTGTCGTCAGTGAACGGATCGACCCCCGATCCAACGTGGCTTCCGTCGATAGTCAAAACAGTTGACGAAGCGGTCTTGTCGGAAGTTGTCAATACATTGTCGTTGGCATCATAGTCCGCTATCAGCGGTTCATCATCGTGAAACGCAGCCCGCAATCTGAACGCATCCTCCCCCTGCGATGAAGCAAGGGTCCAATCCACGCTGTCCCCCGACCGTATCGTGTAAGTTTGTATCACGTTGCCGGTATTTTCAACTCCTACAGGAGTGTGGGTCGAATAATCAGTGTCAACGTTGCTAAAATCAACGGAATGAGGATCAAGGGAAACGGCAAGCAGTGTTATGGTCGCCCAGGCGTTGGTGGAATTAGATATGTCGGACCAGTTGCCCCACTCGTCCGCCGTCCAGAGGCGGACGTAGTACGTAACCCCGGGAATGAGGCTCGTGAGGTTGTACGCCTGATAGTCGCCGGAATTGACACTGCTTGTGGAGAACCTGACAGTGTCGACGGAATCCGTGCTGAAAAACACCTCCGCCCAGGTGGAGCGCTGAACCGCGTACTGGCTGCCGTTGATGAGCTGCCTGTTCCATCCGTCGTCGCCCGGCGCCGACCAGTTCAGCGTGACGTACCTTCCGTAAATGCCCTGCCTCGCGTTCAGGCTCGTGACGGCGGCGGGCGACCAGAAATACTGTATCGTGGCGCCGTTTGATACTTCCGACCAGTTCGCCGCCTGGTCCAGGGTCCAAATCCTGATGAAGTACGTCGCGCTTTCAAAAAGGTCCAGCATCGTGTTGTAACACCCGTCGCTGTAATTGACGTTCGCCGTCGTGATTATCACCTCGCAGTCGCCGGCGTTCCTGCGGCCGTACCAGTAGCCGATGTTCTGCGCGTCGGTGAGAACGGTGGTCGTGGCTATGTAGAACTTCGTGTTGCCAAGGAGCTGGTGCTGGGTTAGGTCGTCGCCCGGCGCCGACCAGCTCAAGTTCAGCGCGCCCTGGTACTTGTTCAAGGTCACGTCAAGGTCGTTTATCTTAACGGGAGGCGTCAGGTCCTGGCCGAAGTAGCCGGAGAAAAGCTCGTAAGTGCCGGCAGTGAGCTTCGTTATGCCGCCCGGCTCGCAGAAAGAGAACACGTGCTCGTAGGTGCCTCCGGAGTACCCGGGGGTAGGGTCGCCGCCGCAGTCTATGTTTTCGACGGTAATCTCGTAAACGCCGCCGGATTTTGCCGGCGCCGCCGTTGCCGGCAGCGTGAATAAGCAAAGAATCATGGTTAAAAAGGTTATTCTGTATTTCATACCTTTTACCGTCAACTCATAACTCCGAACTCATTACTCATTACTGTAGTTCAAGGGTACGACGTCGTTTTCCATCTCAGCTCGTCCATGTGTATCTGCCGCATAAGGTCGCCCGCCGAAACCGGATCGTCGGTAAATGACGGGGCCGTGCCCGTCGCCGCCTCATACGGGCCCGACAGGGCCGTCCTCATCTCCTGCAGGTCAAGGTAACGTATAAGACCTCCCGAAGCAATCGAAACGGTCGTGTAAGCATAATTGCTGAATTTTCTGTAGTTCCTCACCTCGTCTATCGCGGTCCTGAGCTGGGTGAAATGAACGGCCCTTATCAGCGTCGATCCCGCGGAAATCGTCGGGTCAGTCCAGGTAACGGAGGAAATGTTTATGAGAACGGCGCTTGACCAGTCCCCGTCCCTGTCGACGGTGTCATCGCAGGAAACCCGCACCCGCACCCACCACGGGCCCAGCGTGAGGTTCGTACCGCCGGGGTTCAGCCTGTGGCGGATAGTGTTCGTGCTTTTTGCCGGCAGAGGGTAAAAACTGTCCCGGTTAGTATCGTTGTCCGAGGCCCAGTAATCGTATGTGGCCGGCGAAAAACCGGAATCAGAGTCTATCTGGACGTTCACGTCGTTTATCCAGTGTGTAGTGTCGGTCGCGCTGAAGACTATCCAGGGGCGCCTGTTGAACTCGAGCCCGTCATTATCGGCCGGAGATTTTATCTCGGTTATCGTCGGCGTCGCGAACAGCGGCGCGAGGCAGACCGCAACGATAAAAAACGGCAGAAAACGCACCTTATCTTTCATCAGCCGGCACCTCCGGAAGGGACCATCCGTTCGCCAAAAAGAGCGTTGCCATCCTGTCAGTCTCCTGCTGGACCTTTTTGTTATCTCCGAGCCTTTCGTGCGAGTTTATCAGGCTGCACCAGGCCTCGACGTAGTCGGGCTTCAGGTTCACCGCCTTCTCGAAATACACGGCGGCTTTCCCGAAATTCCCGTATTTCGCGTGGCAGGCCCCGAGGTTATTGTACGAAAACGGGTCCGGCAAAATCTTCACGCTTTCCTCAAGAAGGGCTACCACCTGCGCGGTTTTTTTCTCCTTCCAGAAGATGTCCGCAAGCCCGTTGTACGCCTCTTTTCTCGGATACGTCCTTATCAGCCTCACGTAATACTCCTTCGCTTTGCCGGTTTCGCCGAGTTTCCCGTGGCATTCCGCCATTGAAAGCCATATGTCGCTCTTGTTGAACAGCGGGCTAAGGGTCTCGGCGGCGTTAAATTCCTTCAGCGCCGCCCGGTAGTCGCCGTTGCCCATGTACGCAAGCCCCAGGTTGTAACGCGCCTTGGGGTTCTCGGGCGAAACGCGCGCGGCGTTTAAATAAAGCGGGTACATTTTTCTGAAATTTTTTCCATAAGATACCGTACCCGAAGCAAAGAGCGAAAGGACCAGAACCGCCGCTCCCATACCGGCAATTCCATTCTTTTTAACGAACAATCTCAGCAATTCCGCCGCGATAATCGAAAATCCGACGAGCGGAAGGTACATGTAACGGTCGCACGCGACGTTCGTCAGCGGAATGAGGTTCGAAAACGGCAGATACGCCGCGACCAGAAAACCTAGGCCGAACCTTATTGTTTTGTTCCTCGCCATAAAGAGAACGAAGATAAGCGCGGCGAAAACCATAAATCCCGATATCGCGCCGGGTACCGGGGCGTCCCTTGAAATCGCAAACTGATACTCGACCGACAGTCCCGCCGGCAGAACAAGCGCCAACGCATTATGCCAAAAAGAAGCGAAAACCGTGTTAAAATACGCCCACGCGCCTGAAAGCGGCGAGACTCCGCCCACTATCGCCAGATAAAGCACGTTATGGAGCCTGTATGATACCCTTTCCGACCAGAAAAGGAATATCGAAAGAGCTATTATGAATCCCGCTATAATGAATACCCTTAGAAAACCGGTTTTCAATTCTTCTCTTTTGAAAACGCTGAAATAAACCAGCGCGGCCAGAGGGAACGTCACTGCCGTCTCCTTTGTCAGCATTCCCAGAGCGAAAAAACCGAGCGAGCCCGCGTAAAGCGCCGGCATCCTTAACTCCGCCGCAGCAGCCATAAATACGACGGCGCCGATGTAAAAGAACCCCGAGAGAAGGTCCCCCCGGAACGACGCCACGTTTACGGGTTCGGCCGTTATAGGGTGCAGCGCAAAGACCAGCGCGGCGAAAAAGGCGTACGCGACAGTCTCAAGCCGCGGATTTCGGGTTTCGAGAGAATTCAAAACCCCGCGTTTTCCCAGCACAAACAGCGCGACAAAAAACACGAGAACCGAGTTCAGGCCGTGCAGCAGGATGTTTGTCAAATGGTAGCCGTATTCTTTTCCCTTATGGAGGGCGGTGTCAAGCGCGAGCGACGCCAGCGTCAGCGGCCTCGCCCCGGTCTTTACCGGGAAAGGCATCAAGAAATAGTCTTTCGTCAGAAGCATTTTGAAGCTGTCCCACTCCCTGACGTACTCGTTGCCCGCTATCACCGCGAAATCGTCCATCACCCAGCCGTTTTTCAAAGAACCGATGTGGCTAAAAACCGCGGAAGCGAATATTACCAATACAGCCGCGATCACCGAAACATTCCTTTTATCGATCCTTGGCCTTGATTCCGAACCCATAACTCATTACCAATTACCGTCTTGTTACGGCGCGTACACCGCGTAAACCTGGTTGCTGGTGTTTGTTGAAGTGACAACTCCGATAAAATTGCTTCCGCCCATCACGCGAAAATCGTTCGCGCCGGGATCGCCGCCCACCCCGACCTGCCCTCCGCGCTTGATGTACATCCTTGTAGTAAGCGAAGTATCGCTTGTATCGTTTCTTGTCTGAAAAAGCAGGTCGCCGGTCGTGTTCGCCGTCCCGTCATCCATTGCCGACTTTATACCCGCGAAATAGCCCTGGGACGCGCCGAATATTATCGCGCCGCCGTTATTTGAAGCGCTGCCGCTGTCCTGAATATAAAGCGTACCGCCGGTATTGCCGGAATCGGTCAAGTCAGTGGCCTCCTGGCCGGCTCCGTAAATATGCATTTGCCTGACAGGGGTTGCCGTCCCGAGACCAAAACCGCTTCCGGTGTTTATGTAGGAATGCGTGGAGGTTTCAAGGGCTATTGTCTGGGAATCGAACCCGGCAGCCCCGGACCCCTGCATATCTTTGCCCGTCGCGCCCGCGCGGATGGAACCGCTCGTCCAGAAATCGGAATCGGCAAGGGCGATGCCCCAGCTGACGATGCCTTCGTCTATGCCGGAACCGGCGCGGCCCAACATATAGAAATGCCTGTCATCCACCGACGGCACGGCGGCGTTGTAGGTAAGCTCAACCAGCGTCGCGCCGTCGTCGTTATTATTCCAGTTATTCTCCTTCAGCACTTTCAGAATCGAGCTTTCATCCTGGCCGCCGCTGCTCCCGCCGTCCTTGTCCACTATCGTGAATATGTCCTTCTCGTTTCCGGTAGCGCTGTATCCGTCAAAAACAAAACAGTCGGTATTGTAGTTACTCACTGCGTGCAGGGGGTACAACGGCGTGGCCGTGCCTATCCCCACATAACCGCTGCTGTCGATAACGAATGTCCCGACGGCGACGCTGAATCCGCTGTTCAGGAAAGTCACGCTGGAGGTCACCGTGAGCGTGTTCGGGAACGTGTAAACCCCGGTGCCGCC
>JAFGGC010000036.1 GCA_016930715.1 Endomicrobiales bacterium | reverse complement strand
GTGATCTGTGTTCATTAATGCAGGTTTCCGGGAGAGGAACGGCGCATTTATGCTTGATTTTAGAAAGGTTTTCGGTTATGAGTTGTCTTTTTCGAGTTCCTGGTTCCAGTAAACGGTGTCTATGAACCTCTGCCAGGAAGTCCTCATCCGCACGGGCGAGCGCATTATGAGAGAGATATTGCCGCGCCATTTGGGCTTTGAGGGTTTTATGAGGAGCTCCATGCCGACCTCGGCCGGCAGTCTGTTGGCCTTTTTGAGGTTGCACGGGATGCAGGACGTTACTATGTTTTCCCAGCAGGTTTTGCCGCCGCGGCTCTTCGGCACGACGTGTTCGAGGTTCAGTTCCGAGGTCGCAAGTTTTTTTCCGCAGTAGCAGCAGCGGTGGTTATAGTGTTCGTATATGTTTCTTCTAGTGAATTTGACTTCAGTGGTCGGAAGTCGGTCATATACTTTAAGGGCGATGACCTCCGGGACGGCTATTTTGAAGGTGGGGGTATGGATGAAGCCCGCGGGGTGGTCCTTGATGGCCCTGGAAACGTTCCGCCAGTCTTCGAAGCTGTACGTCTTGTAATCCTCATCAACCACCGAGGCGTGGTCGAGGTAGACGAGGCTCAGCGCCCTCTGCCACGAGGTGATCTGTATGGCGTAAAAACTGCGGTTCAATACGAGGACATCGTTCTGCATTTTATCGGACCTTTTTGAAAATGCGTTTTAAAATTATATATTATTTCAATTTAAATTGTCAAGAATGAATTTTTGTCAAAAAGGGATAGTATCTATTAAATCAATGCAATTTTAAAAATAATAAAAAGCCCTTGACTTTTTTCTTAAATTTTATTATATTTTTAATGCATTATACGAAAATGCAGCGTGCTTTGAGAACAAGGGAAAATGAGAGGTGAGCCATTATGAAAAAACCAGATGTAGTTAAGCAGGTGGCTGAAGTTTCCGGTCTAACACAGGGTAGCGCGACAAAGGCCATTAAAGCCCTGGTTAAAGTCATCCAGGACGCGCTCAAGAAAGGCGAAGTCATTTCCCTTTCGGGGCTCGGCTCATTCCGAGCAAAAGCACGCAAAGCACGCCAGGGCAGAAACCCCAAGACCGGCGAGGTCATTCCGGTTCCTCCCGGGAAAAAGGTTTCATTCAAACCGACCACGACTTTGCGCAAATTGATTCAATAAACACACCCGCATTCAACCAAGAAAATCAATTACTTTATGCAAAGGGCATGTTATTGGACAGTATTTATCGGGTCCGCCGGAGTTTTCGGGGGCCTGTGCGGGTTTTAAATTAAAGACAGAAGCTGGTATCCATATATAATATAAGACAGGGTCTATAAATGGAAAAAATAAAGGTTCGAGGGCTCGTCCGTTCGGCCGGCTGGATTTTCGTGGCGTGGGGGGGCTTAGTGGCCGTTAAGGGTTTTTGGGATGTTTTTCTGGGAGAACCCGAGGCGAATTACTACTCGCTGAATAAATGGGATTTCGTGTCGCAGAAACAGTGGCTCACGTGGTCCGGCTTTGAGATAACGTACGGGCTTGCGTGCGTGGCCATCGCGCTGGTCCTGTGGAAATACGCGCCAAGGCTGCCGGAATTCATTGAAAAACGAAAAGAAAAAGGGCAAGAATCGTAAAAATCCGCCTCAGCGGCGGGTCACCCTGGAATTTAAGTAGCCGGGACAGATTTACAAAAATGTTAGTCTGCATTTACTTTGCTGTGTTTTAAGGAGTAAGTTCGGGTGAAGATAAAACCATCGAAAAAAATAGACGCTTTGCCGCCTTATCTATTTGCAAAGATAAACGCGCTTAAAAACGAGGCGTACGAGAAAAAGCTCGACGTCATAGACCTTGGTATGGGAAACCCCGACCTGCCCACTCCGAAACACGTGGTAGAAAGGCTCGTTGACACCGTGATGAACCACGACAGGACGCACCGCTATCCCCAGGCCAAGGGGATGCCGCGCTTCAGGAAGTCCGTGGCCGTCTGGATGGAAAAACGCTTCGGGGAGTGCGCCAGGTTCGACCCGGAAAGCGAAGTAATGGCGCTCATCGGTTCGAAAGAGGGTGTCGCCCACCTCTGCATGGCGTATTTGAACCCCGGGGACTTAGTCCTCGTGTGCAGCCCGTGTTATCCCGTTCATTTTAACGGGGTTATTCTGGCGGGAGGGACGGTTTATTCCGTTCCGCTTCTTGAAGAGAACAAATTTCTGCCGGACCTTGACAAAATACCGGAGGACGTGGCCAAAAAGGCCAAGATACTGTTCCTAAACTATCCGAACAACCCGACCGCGGCGGTGGTCGAGGACCTTGGTTTCCTTGAGAAGACGGTGGCTTTTTGCAAGAAACACGAGATACTCCTCGTCTATGACAACGCCTATTCGGAAGTGACGTTCGGCGACTACGTCGCCCCGTCCATCTTTCAGGTGCCGGGAGCCCGTGACATAGCCATTGAATTCCATTCGTTTTCAAAGACTTTCAACATGGCGGGATGGCGCATTGGCTGGGCCTGCGGAAAAAAGGAATTCCTGTACCCGTTGGAAAAATTCAAGTCGTTCCTGGATTACGGCGCGCCCACGTTCATTCAGCTTGCGGCCTGCGCGGCGCTTGAGAATCCGCAGGACTGCGTCAAGCAGCAGTGCGAAATATACAGGCGCAGGATGGAAAAGATGGTGGAAGGTCTGAACAAATTGGGCTGGCCTGCCGAGAAAACCAAAGGTACGATGTATCTATGGCTTAAACTGCCGGAAAAATTCAGGCAGGAAGGCTCACTCGCCTTTGCCGAAAGGGTGATAAAGGAGACCGGGGTCGTGGTGACGCCGGGAGTGGGTTTCGGCGAGCACGGGGAAGGGTACGTCAGGATGGCGCTGGTGACCCACGACAAGCGTTTTCACGATGTGTTGTTGAGGTTTAAGGAACTGATGAAAAAATGAGCCACATTAAAGGAATACGATAAATGAAAGAAAGCATAAAAGTAGGAATCATAGGTTTCGGGACAGTCGGGCAGGGCGTGTACAAGCTCCTGGAGGAGAACAGAAAGCTTGTAGAGTCCAGCATCGGCTGCGGCTTCAAGATCGCGGGCATTTGCGATATGAGGCCTACTCCGCCGAAATCTCTCAGGGTCAGGGACTACAGGAGACTGATAAAGAGGGACGACATAGACATAATAGTCGAACTTATCGGTGGATACGAGCCGGCCCGTACAATAATAATCGAATCGCTTGAAAGCGGCAAAAACGTCGTTACCGCGAACAAGGCCGTCCTGGTGAAATACTGGGGAGAGATATTCGAGACAGCGAGGAAATTCAGCCGCCTTGTTTATTTCGAGGCCGCCGTCGGGGGGGCCATCCCGGTCATACAGGGCATCAACGAGGGGCTCGTCGCGAATAAAATTGAAAGCGTTAAAGGAATACTCAACGGCACGACCAACTATATCCTGAGCGAGATGACCAAAAGCAGGATAAATTTTGACACGGCCCTTTCAAAGGCGCAAGCCTCCGGTTTTGCCGAGGCCGACCCGTCATACGACATAAACGGCACCGACACCGCGAACAAGCTCGCGATACTTTCGTCGCTCGCGTGGTCGTGCTGGATCAAGCTGAAAGACGTGGACACCAGGGGCATAGCGCAGATATCCCAGGACGATATTATATTTTCCGGCAGGTTCGGATATGTCATAAAGCTCATCGGCTCGGCGAAGAAAACAAGGGAGGGCCTCGAGCTTTCCGTCGAGCCGTGCCTTGTCCCGAAGAGGCAGGCGCTCGCCAACATAGACAGGGAGAACAACGCCATACTAATCAAGGGCGATGCGGCTGGCGAAGTAATGTTTTCGGGCAAAGGCGCCGGAAAATTTCCGGCAGCCAGCTCCGTGGTGTCGGACATAATATACCTTGCGCGCCAGGCGGCGAGCGGAACCGCCGGAATAGTCCCTTACGTGACTTACGATCCCGCAAGCAGGATACAAATACTGCCGGAATCGAAAAGAAAAGGGATGTACTACCTGCGTTTTAACACTGTCGACAAACCGGGTGTTCTTGCCAAGATAGCCGGCATACTCGGCAAGCACAGGATTTCGATAGCAAGCGTGTACCAGGAAGAACCTCTTACCCGCAGGAGAAGGGGCGTGCCGATAATAATACTCACTCACGGCGCCACAAAGGCGGACCTTGTGCACGCGCTAAAGGCGATAGACAGGCTTTCAATAATAAAAGCGAAGAGCATTTCTTTTAAGATAGAGAGTTAAATTTTTTTTGCTGATATGTCAACCTTATCGCCAACTCAAGGTTGACAAATATAAAATGAAACAGGCGAATTCACCTGAAATACTCTACAAAGGCGTACTGAGAGGCCGCGATGTCAGTTTTAAGGACGCCGTTGCGCTGGAATCCTGCGGGATTTCGGCGCTTCTTTTTTATGCCGACAGGATCAGGAGACGCTTCAAGAAAAACAGCATAAAGCTCTGCAGCATAATAAACGCCAAATCGGGATCGTGCGGCGAGGACTGCGCCTTTTGCCCGCAGTCGGCAAGGCACGATACGGGAATAAAAATTTACCCTCTCGTTTCTCGAAAAATCATAAAGAAAGCGTTCTTGAACGCTAAAATGAACCGCGCGTCGTGTTTCGGGATTGTTACGAGCGGAAACGCGTTGGCGGAAAAAGAAGTTAAAGAAATAATCTCAGCCATAAAGTATATCGGACGGCAGGGAATTGCCAAAAGCGTTTCCTTGGGCAGGGTAAGCCTGAAGAACATGGTGCTTCTTAAAAAAGCCGGCGTCGGCAAATTCCACCACAACCTTGAGGCCCCGAAAAGCCATTTCGACCAAATCTGCACCACCCATACGTACGCAGAAAGAGAAAGGACGATAAAAAACTCCAAAAAAGCCGGTTT
This sequence comes from Endomicrobiales bacterium, assembly GCA_016930715.1. Classification (GTDB taxonomy): domain Bacteria; phylum Elusimicrobiota; class Endomicrobiia; order Endomicrobiales; family JAFGGC01; genus JAFGGC01. The sequence goes on along the minus strand of JAFGGC010000036.1, from coordinate 11,920 downwards.
CAAAGTCTGCTCGGGGGGGATATTCGGGCTCGGAGAAGATTTTAGGCAGCGAGTCGAACTTGCTTTCGCCTTAAAAAGGCTCGACGTGGATTCGGTGCCCATGAATTTCCTGAATCCAGTGAAAGGAACGCGGCTTGCAAACGCCAAAAGGCTCACGGTTGAAGAAATGTTGAGAACAATAGCGGTTTTCAGGTTCATATTGCCGGGAAAAGACATTTTTGTCTGCGGCGGGAGGGAGGTGAACCTCGGGAAGTACCAGAACAGGATTTTTTACGCCGGCGCCAATGGTATGATGGTCGGGGGATATCTTACAACTCCGGGCAGGCCGGTGAAAAAGGACCTTGCAATGATAAAAAAAATGGGGTTTAGGGTTTATTGTGGAAAATAACGTATCCGATAAAAGGACAGCGGTCGTGACAGGAGCTTCAAGAGGCATAGGAAGGCGCCTTGCCTCGGAATTCGCCCGCTCCGGTTACAGGGTAGGTATCAACTTCAATAAGAGCAGGGAAGAAGCGGAATCTCTTTTAAAGGAAATAGAATCCTACAAGGGGTCGGCCTTTCTTTGCGGAGCGGACGTTTCTGACGCAGGCCAGGTCGACAGAATGATATCCGAAATCAAGGCCGAAGAGGGAAAGATAGACGTAATCGTCAATAACGCCGCGATATGCCGCCACAGGACAATTTTGAAAATGTCCGAAGCGGAATGGGACGAGGTTGTGAAAACGGATCTATACGGGCCATTCTACGTTATGAGAGCGTGCGCGAAGATAATGGCCAAGCAAAAGCACGGTTCGATCGTCAACATAGGGTCCATCGCGGGCGCAAGGGGTGTCTTCGGCGGCGGCAACTATTCGTCGGCCAAAGGCGGGCTCACCGCCCTTACCAAAACGGCGGCAAAAGAGCTCGGAAGGTTCGGGATAACTGTCAATGCCGTGCTTCCGGGTTTTCACCTGACCGATATGGGAAGGGACGCTCCTGATGATGTCATAGAAAGCATTAGAAACGAGAGCGTGCTCCAAACAACGACCGATATAAACGGTCTTGCGAAATTCGTTGTGCTGCTGTCCGAGCAGAGGACTGTTTCGGGCCAGGTCTTCAACTGGGATTCGAGGATAACTTAAATGGGTATTAAGCCGCGCATAAGAGACATTCTGTTGCTGGGGCTGGCAATGCTCGTTTCTGTTTCTGTCGCCGTGATTACAGTGAATCATGTTTATGTTAAGCCGTTTTTAACGGGCAACGACCTGCAGTTTTTATGGATTACAAGCCCGAAAATACATTTTCTGGAATCAGCGGAAGATAGACTATTTGTTTACACGAATCAAGAGCTGGTGTTTCTTGACAATCCCCGGGAGACGTTTAGCAAGGTAAAGGAGAAAGACACGTTCAGGATATTCTGCATAGGCGGCTCCACCACGAGAGGCTGGCCTTTTCACAAAACGCTGTCGTACCCTAAAATACTCGGGTTCATGTTAAGCGACGCGCTTCCCTGTAAAAGCGTGGAGGTAATAAACGCGGGTTTCCATGGGTCGGATTCTTTCGCGGATAAATTTCTTGTGAACGAACTCGTCGGTTATGACCCAGACCTTATTGTAGTAAACGAGGGAAGAAACGACCTCTGGAATTTTCCACTGCATGCCTCAGGCAATGGATTTATTCTGAGATCGCACGGGTGGATGCTAAGAAACGTACGCCTGTATAGTTGGATAAAAGCGTTATTTTCTAGTAAACACTTTAATCACGCGAAGGCAGCGAGGGATTATGCTGATAAACTGCCATCAATCGACAATGCCGGGCTTAAAGCTTATTTACTTGGCAATCTCAAAGAAATGACGCTTCAATGCCGTAGAAACGGATGTGATGTTATTTTGTTAACGCAACTTGTTCACTCATCCGAAAATGATAATGCCGGCGCCGTCAATAGCTTGAACGGATATCTTAAGGAATTTTGTTCGTCAAACGGCGTGCACCTTGTTGACGTGCAAGACGAGCTGACGTCGTCCGGTTTCAAAGAAGAAGAAGTGGTAATTCCTCCGCCGAGCCTGCACCCGGATTACAGGGGTTATGCGCTTTTCGCGAGGAGGATCGTAAAGGATATGGCCGGGCATAACATCATCGCGCCGAAAGATAAATGGGATATACAAAAACTACAAAGTGACGGTGTATATATCAAGAAATGCGGACTCCGCGAAAATGCCGTATCAATGACCTATCTGCGGTTGTCGATGTTTTTCGATCAAATGGGAGAAAATGAGGCGGCGGAATACTACAGGCAATCGGCAAAGAGGCGCTTTCAATGAAAAACGTGGTCATAACCGGCATTGGGCTTGCGACACCGCTGGGACTTGGAAGGGAAAAATGCTGGAATGAGCTTATGAGCGCAAGAAGCGCCGTGAAACCGGACAAAGAATATCCGGGCATTCTTTCCGCGCGCGTAGAAAACCTGAACGTTCCGTCCGAAACAAGACTTCTGTCTATGGGGTTTCTCGCGGCAGCCGAGGCCATGACGGACGCCGGGATAGATTTTTCGGTTCAGGACCCTTCGAGGTTCGCGAATACCGTGAGCACGAGCAAGCCAAACCTGGCGATTGCCTCAAGCGCGGACATTTTTATTTCAGAGTACTTTTTGCAGTCGACGCTGACAAACCAGATATCAAAAATATTGAAATTGAAAGGCCCGCAGCAGAACATCACGGCGGCCTGCGCGACGGGCGCCGGTTCGGTTGTTCTCGGGGCGCGTTGGATAGAGTCCGGGGCCTGCGATATGGCGATATGCGGCGCGGCGGAAAGTTCGTTTCATCCTTTTTACGTGGCTGGGTTTAAAAAGATGGGTGTTTTGGCAAAAAGCAGAGTAAGCCCTTTCAGCCGGCGGAGAGAGGGTTTCGCGATGGGGGAGGGCGCGGGGGTCCTTGTGCTTGAAAGAAAGGAACTTGCCGTGATGAGGGGCGCGAAAAACTACGGCGAGATTTCGGGATGGTCAATGTCGTGCGAAACAAAAAGTGCGGTTTCGTTTGACCCAGCGGGCAGCGTGATAGCGTATTCCATTAAACAGGCCCTTGGGAAAGCCAAAATGGACTTTCCGGACTACATAAACGCTCACGGCACGGGTACGATATTGAACGATGTTACTGAAACGAACGCGATAAAAAAAGCGTTGGGCAAAAAAACGAGAAATGTCTCGGTATCCTCCACAAAGGCCGCCACTGGCCATCTTCTCGGAGCCTCAGGGGCGGTGGAGTTGATATTCTCGCTTCTTGCAATGCGCGACCACGCTATTCCTCCGACTCTGAACCTGCACGAACCCGATCCTGAATGTGACCTTGACTATACGCCCAACGTGCCGGTTTTCAGGACTGTGGACGGCATACTTTCACTATCGTTTGGTTTCGGGGGCCAAATCGCGGTTTTGGCGGTTAAAAGATGAAAAAATACATTATTTGGACGCTCATCATTGCCGGGATACTCGTGAGACTTTTGTACTTTTCGCAGGTGAAAGACGAATTCCTTTTCAAGACGCCCATACTTGACGCTAAATATTATCACGAATGGGCGATTGAGATAGCGGACGGCGACATATTCGGAAAGAACCGCGGCGTTTTTATGATGAGCCCCGGTTATTCGTACTTCCTGGCGTTCGTGTATTCAGTTTTAGGTAACGCAAGCGCCGGTGTCGTTCTGATACAATTTTTGCTGGGCATTGCCACGGCAGTGTTGGTATACCTGCTGGGTAAAAGACTGTTTTCCGAAACAACCGGCATAGTGGCGATGGCGCTGTATCTTTTTTATTCTCCGGCCCTTTTTTACGAAAGCACGCTGCTTAAAACCTCGCTAATAAATTTTCTTAATACTCTTGCGCTGTATTTGTTGAGCGCGGGAGGGCCTGCGGCTATTGTGTTTTCCGGCATTGCAACGGGTTTTTCGATACATCTACGGCCGAACGCGGCGCTTATCGCGCTGCTGGCGGCAGCCTGGATCTTGATTAAATATAAAAGGAAATCATACGTGCCGGTGCTGATGTTTGTGGCGGGCTTGTCGATAATGCTTTTGCCTGTAGGGATCAGGAATCTTGCCGTAGGCGGGGAGTTCGCGTTTTCAACCGCGCACGGCGGAATGAATTTCTATACCGGGAATTCCAAACATTGCCTCGGGCCATACACGCCGATGCCTTTTGCCCGGACCGATCCGGAAGTGGAGCAGGATGACTTCATCAAGGAAGCGTCAAAAAGGGCCGGAAGGACCCTATCGCCGGCAGAGTCGTCGAATTTCTGGTTTGGCGAAGCGAAAAAAGAAATACTTGCGGATCCCGGCAGGTGGCTAAACCTTCTGGCAAGAAAGGCCCTTGTTTTCTTTAACGGTTATGAAACGCCGATCAATCTGGACTACTATTTCTTCAAGAACGAGTACCGTTCAATGCTTTCTTATCTTCCGGTAAGGTACGGGATACTATTGCCCCTTGCGGCGGGAGGGATCGTCCTGGCGCCGCTGAACGCGCTTTTTGCCGGATATCTTGCTTTATATTTCATTTCAGGCATTATTTTCTTCGTGGTTTCGGAATACAGGTTTCCCGTGGTTCCGCTCCTTTGCATATATGCGGGGGTATTCTTGGCCGAAGGCGTCAAGCGCGTTATGCTCAAGAATAACGTCAAAACCATTATTACTCCGCTTGCCGTATTCACCGCATTCCTGCTTTTGGCTAATGTTGATATTTATTCGAAACTGTTCGGTTTCGACACGTACAAAAAATCAAATCTATCAAACTCATATTTCGGAATGGGCGTCACGTACGAACAAAACGGAATGAGTAAGAAAGCCGAGGATACCTACAGGCGGGCCATAGCGATAATGCCCCAGACCGGACCGCTCGTCAATCTGGCGGGTATTCTGGAGGACAAGGGGGAAATCGGGGAAGCTGAGCGGATATATAAATTCGCGATACGGACGAACCCCGGCGCGCCGGAAGCTTATAACAACCTTGGAACGATATATTATAAAAAGGGCGATTACGCGGCGGCCAAAATGCTTTTCGGCAAAGCGATGGAAACAAATCCGGATTTTGAGCCGGCAAGACGAAATTTTGAGGCCGCGGTACAGGCCGCCGGCGGGAGATGATATGGAATTTGAAAAGGAACTCGAAAAGGAATTAAGCGAGGCAAAACAGGCAGGCATGCTGAGGAAGGTCAACGCGATTTCATCCGCGCCCGCCAGAGAAATCACGATATCGGGAAAGAGCTACCTCAATTTTTCATCAAATAACTATCTTGGGCTGTCTTTTCATCCCGAAGTCAAAAAAGCGGCTAAAGAAGCCATAGAAAAATACGGTACGGGCGGTACCTCGTCGCGTCTTGTAGCCGGCACTCTTGACATGCACGGGGAGCTTGAGGAGAAACTGGCAAAAATGAAAAACACGGAAGCGGCGCTTGTATTTCCGAGCGGTTTCCAGACGAATCTTGGGATATTGTCGGCGCTTTTCGGCGAAGGCGACTGCATTATTATGGACCGCCTGAACCACGCTTCACTGTGGGACGCGGCGAAACTTTCTCACGCGAGGGTTTTTGTATATCAGCACAAGGATATGAATGGCCTTGAAAAAGTACTGATCAGGTCAAGGGACTACAAGAGAAGGTTGATAGTAACCGACAGCGTGTTTTCGATGGACGGGGACACCGCTCCGCTCGAGGAAATAATCGAGCTTTCAAAGGAGTTTGAAGCGGTGCTGATGATCGATGAAGCGCACGCCACCGGTGTCCTGGGGGACGGCGGAAGAGGGCTCCCGGAACTGCTCGGGATCGAAGGCCAGGTTGATATCGTGATGGGGACTCTCTCGAAAGCCCTCGGTTCTCAGGGAGGCTTCGTCTGCGCGAGCAAGGCGGTATGCAATTACCTCATTAATAAATGCAGGTCTTTCATATACACGACCGCGCTTTCGCCTGCAAGCACGGCCGCGGCTATCAAGGCGATAGATATATCCAATAAAGAGCCTGCACGCAGGAACACACTCAAAAAGCTTTCTGAAACATTCAGAAAAAAGCTTTCGAAAATCGGCGTGGAAACGAGCGGGTCGTCGACCCAGATTATTCCGGCTGTAACGAAGGACATAGGAAGGACGCTTGAGCTCTCTCAAGTATTCATCGAAGAAGGCGTATTTGTTCCGCCGATCAGGCCGCCGACCGTGCCAGAGGGTTCTGCCCGCCTGAGATTTTCGCTTACCAGTGAGCACACAGAGCAAGATTTGGATAAAGCGGTCAAAATAATGAAGGATAACCTCATATGAGAAGCGCGCGAAAAGGGGTATTCATCACCGCCACCGATACGGGCGCCGGAAAAACATATTTTGCCTGTAAATTGGCGGAAGAGCTTAGGAAAAAAGGGTTTAAAGTGGGTGTTTTCAAACCTTTTGCATCGGGAGACAGGCGGGACGCCGTCAGGCTCATAAAAAGCGCTGGAATAAGGGAGAACATTGATGTTATAAATCCGATGTGCTTTAAATATCCGCTTGCTCCAATGGTCTCGGCGAGTCTTGAAAAAAGAAATACGCATTTGAAGGCTATTTTCAGGTCATTTAATTACCTTCGAAAAAAGTATGAATATATGATAGTTGAAGGTGCCGGAGGGGTTCTGGTCCCGCTTGCTAGAGATTATCAGGTGATCGACCTGATAAAAGACCTCAAACTGCCTTCGGTGATCGTGGCAAAACCCGGCCTCGGCACGATCAATCACACGCTCCTTACGATCGGAATGCTGAAAACGGCGAAATTGCCGGTCGCCGGGATTGTTTTGTCGAATAGATCCGGAAACGGTCTTGCGGAAAAAACAAATCCGGGCATAATAAGGGAACTTGCAAATACTAATGTCTTGGAATTGGAACGCGGAAATAAAATTAATTTGGGAGAATGCGAATGGTTAATAAAAGTATAGAAGAACTCTTAAGAAGCGACAAGAAACGTATCTGGCATCCTTTTACCCAGATGGGGGACTGGGTCAGGGACGACCCTTCAAGGCCCATCGTGATCGAAAAAGGAAGAGGCGCGTACCTCTGGGACAAGCGCGGGAACAAATATATCGACGGGATATCCTCTTTATGGGTGACGGTGCACGGGCACGGAAAAAGGGAGATAGACGCGGCGATTTCAAGCCAGGCAAAAAAGATATCACACACGACGTTCCTTGGCTTGACGCACGAACCAGCGATACTGCTTGCAGAAATACTTTTGAAAATCGCCCCTGGTAATCTAAGCCGGGTTTTTTACTCGGATAACGGCTCCACCTCCGTAGAAGTGGCCCTTAAAATGGCGTACCAGTACCACGTCCAGAAAAACCGTTCCGCAAAAAGAGATGTTTTCATTTCACTGGAAAACGCTTATCACGGAGACACTATCGGCTCTGTTTCGGTAGGAGGAATGGGTCTTTTTCATTCAAAATTTTCACCGCTGCTGTTTGAGGCAAAACACATACCTTCACCCTATTGCTACAGGTGCAGGCACAGGAAGCTCGCGGTACCCGGAGGCAGGGCTGAGGATTTTAAGGATCATACCGCCAAAACGGGCTGCGGCGGAGAATGCCTTAAAGAGGCCGCGGATACCTTCAAGAAATACGGCAAAAGAACGGCAGCCCTCGTGATGGAACCACTTATACAAGGCGCGGCCGGCATGCTTACATTTCCAACCGGTTACACCAAGGCCCTTGAGCGGTTGTGCAGGCAGCACGGCGTTCTTCTGATATGCGATGAAGTCGCCACCGGTTTCGGAAGAACCGGCAAGATGTTTGCCGTGGAACACGAAGGGGTAGAACCGGATTTTCTGTGCGTCGCCAAGGGTATGACGGGAGGATATCTGCCGCTTGCCGCAACCATCACGACGGAACGGGTTTACGGGGCATTTTTGGGCAGGTACGAGGATTTTAAAACCTTCTTTCACGGTCACACGTACACCGCAAATCCCCTTGCCTGCGCCGCTGCGATAGCCAATCTTGAACTTTTCAAGACCGAGAACACCCTGCGTACCCTCGGGCCTAAGATCAAATACTTTAAGAAAAGGCTGGATGAATTTAATGAACATCCCAACGTGGGTAATGTCCGTCAGCTCGGGTTAATGGCCGGGATTGAGCTCGTGAAAAACAGGGAAACGGCCGAAGATTATCCTGCAAATCAAAAAATAGGCGCGCGCGTGTGCGCGGCGGCAAGAAGGTACGGCCTTATGATAAGACCTCTGGGTAATGTTTTGGTATTGATGCCGCCCCTTGCGATAAAAGTGAAAGAGCTTGAGAAAATGTTCGAAGCCGTGCGTTTTTCTATGGAGGATACGCTTTAAATGCGGGACTTCCCTTCGCTGGTATCTTTCACGCTAACCTATGACTGCAATCTAAAGTGCGGAATGTGCGGCCAAAGAGAACTCAAACGCCGTCCGGGCGGGGCGCTTGATCTGCATTCCTGGATCAGGCTCGTAGATGAAATAGCAGCCAACGGCAAAGCGCACTTGCTCTTGAGGGGAGGTGAGCCTTTTCTATTTCCGGGAATAACACGCCTAATTTCGCACGTAAAATCCAAGGGCATTAAACTTTCGATCGATACCAACGGTATGTTTCTCGGCAAATACGCCGGATTTATTGCCGGCTCGGGCGTTGATAATATCACCGTATCGATAGACGGTCCCGAGAGGCAGCACGATAAGGTAAGGGGAGTTCGCGGAAGTTTCAAAAAGATAGTAAACGGCATAAAAAAGGTGCAAATGCTGGAAAAAATGGAAAACAAAAATTCATGCTTGGGGGCGATATGTTTTGTCATAAGCGAAGATTCATACAGGGGGCTTTCGTTAATGCCGGATATCGCGAGGAAATTGCGGATTCCGGCCATAGCGGTCGCGCCTCAGTATTACGTGACGGACAAAGATGGCGTAAAATACGATAAAATCGTCAAAGCCATGACGGGAAGGCCCGGAAAACACTGGAAAGGCTTTTTGCGCGATAAAACGGGCGTTGACCCGGCAGCGCTGAACGAGGAAATGGATAAATTCAGAAGGAACCTTGGGGGGATAAGTCTCATTTCTTTTTCAGACCTGTCACACGATTCGCTGAACGCGTGGTTCTCCCCGGGCAGCAGAAGCATCGGATCCGCTCCGTGCAAAAACCCCTGGAAGCTGATCAATATACAACCGGACGGGGAAGCCGATTTCTGTGTTGATTACGCTGATATCTCTGTTGGGAGCGTCCGTGAAAACACGATAAAAGACGTCTGGAACTCGCTTGAAGCGGATAATTTCAGGAAATACATTTCTAAAAAAATGCTTCCGGTCTGTTCGCGCTGCGGGGCAAGGAACATATAAAAAAACCGCCTTGCGGCGGTTCTTTTACATAAACACCGGGTAGGTTTTTGTCTAGAATTTCTGGTTAGTGTCGAGTTTTATTCCGGGCCCCATTGTGGAAGAAAGAGTAATGCTTTTAAGATATGCTCCTTTTGAGGTGGCAGGTTTAGAACGTACGACGGCCTCAACCAGCATTTTAGTATTCTCAAGAAGCTTGTTTTCGTCGAAAGACGCTTTACCCACGGGGCAATGTATGATGCCGTAAGAGTCGTTTTTGTATTCAACACGGCCCTTTTTAAGCTCTTTTACGGCCTGTGCGACCTCGAATGTAACGGTTCCAGCTTTCGGATTTGGCATGAGACCCTTGGGGCCTAAGGTTTTACCAAGTTTTGAAACATCTTTCATTATGTCAGGCGTGCAAACAAGCACGTCGAAATCCATCCATCCCTTCGATATCTTCTCTATCAGGTCTTCCGTGCCCGTGAAATCCGCGCCGGCGCCTTCGGCCTCTTTTAGCTTCTCGCCTTTGGTTATCACGGCCACCTTCCTTGTTTTACCAATGCCGTGAGGAAGCGTCACGATCCCGCGAACGATCTGATCGCTCTTTTTCGGGTCTATGCTGAGCCGTATGTGGATCTCGACCGTTTCGTCGAATTTGGCCTTTGCCGTGCTTTTCACGAGCTTCACGGCCTCGTCAAGCCCATAGAGCTTCGTTTTGTCAACCAGTTTTAACGTCTCGTCCAGTCTTTTACCCATTTTTTCCTCCTGTGGTTCTTCGTCCATAGGCGCGAAGCGCTGAGGACTCCCACGTTTCGTGATTTATTCTTCTACTTCTATTCCCATGCTCTTTGCCGTTCCTATGACCATCTGTTTGGCTGCATCAATGTCGTTAGCGTTCAGGTCCGGCATTTTTTCCTTGGCTATCGCTTCAACCTGGGCTTTAGTTATCTTGCCTGCTTTTTCTTTGTTAGGCGTTCCGGAGGATTTCGCGATCCCGGCCGCCTTTTTAACGAGCGCCGATACCGGAGGCATTTTCGTGATGAATGTGAAAGACCTGTCCTCAAATACCGTGATTACCACCGGTATAGTCATACCGGCTTCCATGTTGGCCGTCCTCGCGTTGAACTGTTTGCAGAAGTCCATTATGTTCACGCCCTGCTGGCCGAGCGCCGGGCCCACTGGCGGCGCCGGATTGGCGTTTCCCGCAGGTATTTGGAGCTTAATTTGTGTTTTAATTTTCTTTTTGGGTGGCATTTTGAACTCCTTATTAGTGTCTTTTTTAATTGCCTTATGCGAATCCGCCTTTGGCGGATGGGCGACTATTTTTACAGTTTTTCAACCTGAAGAAAATCGAGTTCCACCGGTGTCGGACGCCCGAAGATCGTGACCATTACCTTGAGCTTGCCGCGTTCCTCGTTGATGTCTTCCACCACGCCGATGAAGTGCTTGAAAGGCCCTTCAATGATGCGGACGTTCTCTTCTTTTTCAAACTGTATGGCCGGCCTCGGCTTCGCGGACGGGGTCGTCATTGTTTCGATGAGGTTCGCCACCTCGTCGTCCGGCATGGGCACTGGTTTCACGCCGCCAAGGAAGCCAGTTACGCCGGCCGTGTTTCGCACGAGCCAGTACGTTTCGTTGTCAATTTCCATTTCTATGAAAACGTAACCGGGAAAGAATTTCCTCTTCTTGAAGTGTTTCTTGTTCCGCTTTATTTCGACCACTTCTTCCGTCGGGACAAGTATCTGGGAAATGCGCTCCAGAAGACCAAGGTTCGCGACAGCCTTGTCTAGGCTGGATTTCACCCGGTCTTCATGGCCTGAATAAGTGTGCACTACGTACCATTTGTTGTTTGCCATTTTTATCCTCGTTAAACTATAATAGTATCGCCAAGATTTTTGAAAGAATGAAATCAGCGAAACCGACGAACAGGGCGATTATCGATACCAGCAAAATTACCACTATCGTCGACGCCAAGACTTCCTTTTTTGAAAGCCACGTAACTTTTTTGAGTTCTCCTATGGCCTCCTTGACGAACTGTACCGCATTTCTAAGCCATTCATTCATAAACAGACCCTTTATTGAAGTTCTGAAAACACACGACGGTCGATTGCGCTGATAAGAGCGGGAGTGAGAGGACTCGAACCCCTAGTCCCGGTTTTGGAGACCGGTGGTTTGCCATTAACCGACACTCCCATCCTGCGCAAGTGAATCACGAAATGAAGTTAATTCAAGATGCCTGATCCGCGACCGATACGACCTTGTTACTTTGTTTCTTTATGCGGGGTGCGCTTTCCGCATTTCGGGCAGAATTTCTTTATTTCAAGTTTTTTCTCTTTTTTCTTGCCTCTTGCGAAATAGTAATTTCTGTCCTTGCAGACCGTGCAGCCAAGCGTGATCACTACTCTTTCTCCAGCCATACGTTAAACCTCTCTATTGAACATCTTGTGGTGCCCATATATTGTTAAGTTCTTATGTTCGAATGTTTCAATCTCAAAACACTCAAGCTTATGAACTCGCGAACGCTTTTATTTCGTTATTCAACGATCTCCGTCACTACGCCCGCGCCGACCGTATGCCCACCCTCGCGTATGGCGAACCTCAGCTGCTTCTCCATAGCTATCGGC
>JAFGGC010000035.1 GCA_016930715.1 Endomicrobiales bacterium | reverse complement strand
CCAGCCAAAACAACGTCATAGGGAACGTGTGCGTCAATAACGGTATCCTGGTTTCTTCGATGGGACAATACGACAGGCTGAGAATTGGCGGGAACCTGGACATAACGGCGCAGGGTTCGCTGGTATGCATTTCGTCGAGCACTCAGGTAGAGTTCTTCGGAAGCACGCCCACGGTCGTTACCGCGCCTTTCCAGAAGCAGCTGCCGGGCATATACGTGAACAAGAACTCGACCGCCAGCGTTTCGCTCACTAACGATTACATATTCACGAGTACGGTGGCGGTCAATTCCGGTGTTTTTGACATTACCAACACCAACCAGAGGATAAACGCGATCGAAAGGGGATACGGCGGTGGCAAGCTTGAGGTTTCGGGTTCGACCGTCACTTTTTACGGGCAGAGCCTGATCAGCGGTAATACCATATGGTTCGATACCGTGCAAGTGGACAGCGGCGCGAACCTCTGGATACAGACAAGGGTCGATGCCAACAAGTTCGAGGTGCCCGGCACGGGGTTAGTGAACCTGGACGTGGGGTCGCCCTCCGAACTGATCGTTAAAAGCAGGCTCGACCTGGGCGGCAAGCTCGACGTCAACGGCTCTACTGTCACGGTCGTGAACCAGCTCAACGTTCTTGACGGCGGGGAACTGGACCTGAGCACGCCATATGCCGGGAGAATCCGCGCACAGAATGTGCTGATCCAGGACGGCGGGCTCCTTGTTTCGGATTCCGTTGCGGACGTTGTGACTTCCACCGATCCTTTCACGTACGTTTCGTTTATGATAAACAAAGCCACGGTCAACGTCAACGGTTTGTCGATAGACAGGATAGACTCCAACGGCTTGACGATAAACGACGGCGCCTACCTGCTCAATTTCTCGAGCGTTTCGTTTACGAACGCTCAGGCCGGCGGCGCGGCGTTGCGTGTTTTTCAGGCCGGTACGACCCAGTACGTTTTCAACGGTTTCTTTTTCGATACCTTCACCAGCACGAACGTCTACGCGCCGTATCTCACGTCTCCGGGATACATATATATGAAGGATGCGACCGGCATAAAGTCGGGTTATCCTTACGAAAACGACCCCAACAACGTTATTTTCTGGTCAAGCCCGACAATTTTTACGCAATATTTCATTTCTGACGTCGGGATTTCCTCGGTGACTTGGGAATGGCAGGACGCGTACGACGAAAGCGCTTACGAGTTAACGTTAAGTTCGGGGGCGGAAGTTTTGTATTTCCAGCTGCTTGCGGACACAACGAGATATTCCGTGACGGAACTGCTTGCCAACACTACCTACGAAGCGTATGTCAGGGCTTACAACCCCGTCGGGGAGAGGTATTCGATTCCTTCGGGAACGTGCACGCTGGCAAGCCCGCCCGTCGGGACGTACGTTGTTTCCCGCACTTCGTGGAGCGTGGGTATCGGCTGGAGCGGGGACATCAATCCGTCCTATACCCGCTGGGAGGTCTGGCGCTCATCGGATAATTTTGTCACCAACCAGGAACAGCTTACCAATTACTGGACGAATTACACGAGCACGGTGTATGTGGACAGCACGAGCGTGATATCCGATACAACTTACTATTATCAGGTCCGCGCCGTCAACGAGTATCAGGTCCCGTCGGTTTTCGACGTCAGGGTGACCACGCTGACGCTTGACCTCACGCCTCCGACCTCTATTTACGCGAATTTCATCGCGACCCAGGGTAACGAGGAAGGAAGCATACAGCTCGGCTGGTACGTGCCCGGTGACGACGGCATGGACAAGCCCCTGGACCCGGGTTCGCAGTACAGCATACAGTTCTCTTCGGATATCGCCGCCACCATATGGAACCACGATTCGGCCACGATAAACGTCTCGACGTTCGGCGCGGTTCCCAACACTTGGGTTCAGCACCTGGTCACCGGCCTCCAGAAAGACACGACGTATTTCTTCAGGGTATGGTACAGGGACAACAGGGGCAACTGGTCCGACATATCGACGGGAGCGACGACCTACTCCACGAACATTCTCACTCATAGATGGCGCGGCTATCAGGACACCTATGCTTCCAACTCCGCCAACTGGGAGAATAACTCTATACCTTCGGACGGCGATAACGTCGTGTTTGAGGGGTTGTATTCAACCGCGTGCGTCTGGAATCTGCCTTCTATAGCAGTAAGCTCTTTTACCGTCGAAATCGCATACAGCTCTAATATCATAATAAGCAGTCATCTGACGATAGACGGGGATTTCACTTTTCCCGCCCAGAATATGACGATAGCGGCAAGCAGCATAACGATTAACGGCAACGTGAACACCACTGGCGTCGGGGGTTTTAATCCCGGAACTTCGACAATGGCGTTTGCCGGCGGAAAGCACCAGTATCTGATTCTAAATAACGGCGCGACGCTGTGGCATATGACGCTCATCGGAGATACCACGGTGCACTGCCAGAGCACGGTCATGGCCATAAACGGGGATATCCGTTTCGAAGGCGGTTCGTTCGACGCGTATATGTCGAGCGTGAGCCACCGGGGCAGTATTCTGGGTTCCGGTCTCGGCGTGCAGCAGAGCAGCGGCGCGTGGATTCTTGACGGAGACAATGACCAGACCCTCGACCTGTCGTCATTGACGGGAACGTTTTTCGGGAATTTTACCATAAACAAGACGAACGGAAGTACTTTCACCGTGACGGCGCTGAGCACGAAATCGCTTGAAGTCAGAAAAGACCTTGAGGTCAAGAGCGGCGTTTTCTGCGTCGATCCGGACGTGTACGTGGATATCTGGGGCAACCTGTCGCAGGGTCCCGGGACGTTTATGAATTGTCAATCGTCGGCGTTCAGGTTCATAGGAAACAAGAACACATTTATCAATCTGCCGTCTTATCAGACGCTGTCCAATATTGTCCTTAATAAGGATTACGCCTACAATATCGTTAGCATATCCTCGCCGACACTGACCATAGGATCCAATCTCACGGTCACGAGGGGAACGATGGATATCACGAACAAGGTTTTAAAGGTGAAATACATTTCTTTGGGTATGCCTTTCAACGTTTCCTTCAATACGTACGGTTCAACGGTCGTCATAAACGGCGCGCCCGGAGGCCTTTCGGGCAGCACGACGTTCTTTTTCAATGTGCTTGTTTTCGACCGCAATTCGAACGTGAGCATAAGCACGCACGTTCTGGTGGGTTTCGGCGTGCAGATCGGCACGGGTTCGGTCGTTGAACTCAACGGAGAAAGCGCCCTGATGTCGGACGGGACAACGGATATATACGGGGATCTCAGGCCAAAGGGCGGGACGTTGATGGCAAACGAACTCCTCGAAATTCACGGCGGCGGCGTCCTCAACCTGTCGGATACTGAGAACGCGTCCGTGATACTCGGTACCGGCGTCGTGGTATATCCCGGCGGCAGGATAAGCTCGAACAGCACTTCGGATGTCATAGTATCCAGCGACGTGTACGGGTCGTTCAAGGTAATAAGGGGCACGGTTTCGATAACAGGCATATCGATAAGCTCGGTCAACGCCAACGGTATAGTCATAGAGGACTCAAGCGATGTCCAGTCCTTCGAAAACGTCGTCCTGACGGGTTTTGCGCCCGACTCTTTCGGAATCCAGCTTCTGCAGCACGGCACGTCTACCTATGTTTTCAGGTCCGTCTATTTCGACGCCTCGATTTCGACCAACGTGTACGTCCCGAACATGTCTTACCCCGACGGGTACGTCGCCATGAACGACGCTTCCGGCCCGAGGGCCGGATACCAGTACGAACAGGACCCGAACCACGTGATATACTGGTCCACGCCGACCGTGCCGACGTTCAACATAACGACGCTATCGACAGGTTCTCTGCAGTGCGACTGGAGCGCCGACCCGGCCGACGACGTGATGTTCTACTACATACTGACATCGACCAACGGAATGGAGGTCCAGTATAACTACAATGTTGTCCAGCACATCGTGGGAGATCTCGGGGCAAACACGTCTTATTACAGATATCTTCAGGCGCTCAACCCGATAGCGTCAAGCAGCTCGACGCTCGTTCCGAGGTTCACGTACGCGAGACCGCCAATGAACACATACGTGACGGCCGTGACAAGCTATTCGATATCCATAGACTGGGACGGGAACGACAACCCCGGTTACACGAGATACGTGGTGCTGCGTTCTTCGACGAATTTCACGGTCAGCACGAACACGGTCGTCGCGATGGCGTCGAATTATTACCTGACCGATTTCACCGATACCGAAATCGAGACCTACACGACGTACTGGTACAAGGTGCAGGCGTTAAACGAGGAAAACGTCGAGACCATTTTTGACGTCGTCGTTTCGAGCGTGACGCACCCGCCGTTCGTCGAGCCTGAATCAGAGGTAACCTTCCCGCAGAATTGGGTCTACTATTCGCCGCTGAAGCCGATTTCGACGATATCAGGGACGGCCTACGTGGTTGACCCCGCCACGGTGACGCTCGTGCAGCTGCAGCTGCAGAGGGTGGCGGATAACCAGTACTGGGACGGGACTGCGAGCTGGGGCGGAGCCACGTGGTTCGACGTTACGGGCAAGGGAGAATGGTCACACTCGGCGCCGGTCCCCGATGGCGACATGCTTTATATGGCGCAGGCAAAAGCGTTCGACAATTACGCCAGAGAGGAAACGATTCTTTCGCCCGTCTATTTTGTCTATGACGACACCAACCCGGTTTCCAACGTGACATTCCCGGTTTCGAGCACGACCTACAGCAACCTGAACGTCATATCCGGCACGTCAAGCGACGAGTTCGGAATGAATTTTTCGACCGTCGCGCAGGTTGAGCTTCGTCTCTATAACGGGGATATCGGAAGGTATTACAACGGGGCGAACTGGGACCTGAGCGTTTCAACCTGGTTCGTGGCGGCGGGGACCAACACCTGGACTTACGCCCTTCCCGGCCTTACTTCGGGTTACTACAGGATAAACTCCAGAGCCATAGATTATGCCGGCAATTACGAAATAAATTTCTCGACTGTCGAGATATACCACACCGGGCCCGTTTCCAGCCTCGTGCTGACAGCGCCCGGCGAGAACCTTCTGTCGGGTTACGTGCCGGGCAAGTCCGGAACGCCGGCGGAAGTCACTGCCGGAACCGCGTTTTTCGTCACGGCTTACGCCGTTGACCATAACTACTATCTCGTGGACACGACCAATACCTACGTTACCATATCGAGTGACGACGGCAACAGCGCCCCGCAGGGTTCGGCCGCACTGACCAACGGGACTGAATCATTTTCCGTGACATTGAGGACCTCGCGGACCACGAACTTGACCGCCCAGGCGAACACTGTTATGCCCGGCAATTCAACGGTATTCGTGACCACCGCGACGCCTACGGGTCTTCTGCTTCTTTGCCCGAACCAGATTGCTGATCCTGGCTCGGCAACGGGCAAGCTGGGCGTGCCTTCGGCAAGAACTGCCGGCGTATCGTTTCAGGTCACCGCCAGTCTTGTCGACGACTACTGGAACGTAGTGAAGTTGAACGAGCCCGAAGTGACGCTGACGGCTTCCGACCCGAACTGCGTGCCTCCGGCCGCCGCCACGCTGGAGCTTGGCGCCACTTACTTCAATGTCACGCTTCTCACCGCGAATACCACGGGCTGGGTCCTTACCATAACGGACACGGACGGCGCCGGCGCCGATTACGGTAATTACATTACTACGGGAGTCGTCGTAAACCCGAACTACGGCACGCGCCTGCTCGTGATTGTCCCCAATGAAACATACGATCCCGGTACGGCCACGGGCAAGATGGACACCGTGACGGGACAGAATATCAACACGTCTTTTAACGTGACCGTGTACGCGACGGACGACTGGTGGAACCTGCAGGCCGGAAGCAATCCCGTGGTCTCCGTGCATACGACGGATCCGGCCGACATTGAACCGACGCCCGTGGCGCTTGTCAACGGCGTGCAGATTTATCAAGTCACTCTTGTTTCACAGGGGACTGCGTATATATGGGCGGACGGCGCGGGGTTGATATCTTCCACGAGCTCCGTTGTCGACGCCGGGGACGCGACGCCTCCCGGGGCGGTCTCGGACCTCACCGCCCTCATAGGCCCGTATCACAGCAGCGTGCTTCTGACCTGGACCGCGCCCGGCGACGACGAGGATCTTTTTGACATAACCGGCGGAACGATAATAATAAGATGTTCTAACGGCGGCCCCATTACTGATTTTGACGCACCTCTTCCGACGAGTTTTGAGATTGTCAGGTCCACCAATATGATAGCGGGTAGCCCACAGAGCTTTATTGTCACGGGTCTGGTCTCCTGGACCACGTATTATTTCGCGATAGAAACAAGGGACAGCTCGGGCAACCAGTCAAGCTGGTCTATGTCCGGTGTTAATACCTTGAGCGCCGCGCAGGCGGCGGACATAGTCAATCCGGTTGTTTACGATTATCAGCCAGGCTCGGACACCTGGCGAAACGCCGGCGGCGCGCTTTACAACGTCGATTTCAACGACCCCGATTCGGGATTGGACTACATACAGTACTGTTCCTGGACGGGGCCTAACAAGACCGGCGTGGAAAGAACGACCTGGAGCTTCATATCCTCGCCCGGCGGCAACCACGATTACACGACGGATTGGAGCGTTAACTTCAGTTCGCTTACCGAGAACTATAATTACGTTTCCGTGCGCGCCTTTGACCTTGCCGGCAACAGCACCGAATACGTTGACGCGTTCTATGTGCTTAAAGACACGACGCCGCCGCCGAGTTTCTTGAATGTCAGCCCTGCTGATAATTCATCGCAGGCGACGCCGATATTCTTCCAGTGGGGCTCGAACGCTGACGCTTTGAGCGGTATAGTTTCCTATACGCTTGAAATGCATTCCAACGAAGCCTGCTCCAACCTGCTTGTTTCCACTACGGTGACCTCCGGCAATTCCGTGACGCTTTCGCAAGGGTTGACCGAGGGCGTGCGCTGGTGGAGAGTCATAGCGCTTGACGCGGCCGGGAACTATTCGGTGTGGTCGACGACTTACTCGGTCAATGTTTTTACCAATACTCCCACTGACCCATCGGACCTCTACGCGACCGCCATTTCGACCACTCGGATACATCTTGAGTGGACGGATAATTCGTCAAATGAAACCCAGTTCAGGCTGTATTTCACGACCGGCGGCTATATTTATAATCTCACTTCCAACGTCACTTATTACACGCTGGGGAACCTTTACGCCAACCAGCGTTTAAGCTGCATGATAAGGGCCTATAACAACTCGGGCGAAAGCGGCGATTCCAATACCGTGGTCCGATACGCGCTCGCGAACATGCCGACAAGCGTGTCGTTTGCGAGCGTGGCATATAACGGCGTCAGGCTCAACTGGGATTCAAACGGCAACGCCTCTGGCACGAACTACGAAATATGGTGGTCGACCGATTCCGGATTCGGCGCGTATTCCTCGGGCTCTGCTTCCACGACCACCTACCTTACCAGCGCCCTTGATCCCGAGACCTCCTATTATTTCAGGGTCTACGCTCAGAACGGCGACAGTATATACAGCGGTTATGAGACGACGCTTTCGACCTTCACTCCCGCCGGCCCGCCCGCAGCGCCCGCCTGGATCGAGGCGGTAGCGGTCTCGACCGGTTCCATCAGGTACAGTTGGACCGACAACAGCGTAAAAGAGGAAGGTTACAGGGTCTATGATATAACCAGCGTTATGATATCGAGCTTTGTCGCTAACGCCACTTCGTATACCGAGGGCGGGCTCGAACCGAACAAGCAGTACACGAGGTACGTGGTCGGGTACAACGTATCGGGCGAAGGCGTGTCGTCCGGAAACATCTCGAGATACACCCTTGCCAACACCCCGACGGGCCTTTCTTCGGGCGAGCAGACATCGACGAGCATAACCCTTTCCTGGGCGGCAGGCGCCGGGACGAACACGAGGTATTACCTTGCGCGTTCTACCGGAGGCGTAACATATACGACCGTTTTCAACTGGGACAATAATGTTACGGGCACGACATACACGGATTCAGGGCTCAAAGTCGACACCACATATTATTACAAGATAGGAGGCTACAACGGCGACGGCATACTGTCGGAGCTCTCCTCGGCGCTCGTGAAAAAAACCCAGTACGTGGCGCCTCAGGTCATCTCGGGAGTGGTAACCCAGGCCAACGGCACGCCCATAACCGGCGTCACGGTCACGGCCCAGAAGGACGGCACGAACGTGACCTACACGGTTTACACCTCGACCGCCGGAGCGTATGTTTTCAACCTTGACTCCAACACGGCCGACGGCGTCTACAGGATACAGGCGTCCTGGACGGCGAACAACGTCGTTTCAAGCGTCTACAAGGAAGGCGTGTCGAACGGTTCGCAGAATGTGGACTTCACCCTTGAGACCAATTACGAGCTCGGGACCATATCCGGGCAGGTCACCATAGTGAAATCCGTTTCGAAGGCGGCAAGACGGGCGCTCGGTATAAGTTTCGAGGCGCCGGCCTTCATCGAGCTCACGCAGAACGGCAACGTGATAGCGCGCGTGGGAACCGATTCCGAAGGCAAGTACGAAGTGCCCAACCTTCTTCCGGGCAGGTTCACGGTGAGGGCCTTCAACGGCGTGGCGTATTCGAAGCCCGCGATTGTCGACCTCCAAGAGGGACAGAACTTCAGCCTGTCGTTCGACTACGAGCTGCTGAACCCCGACACGGTCTACAGCTATCCGAACCCGGCGGTCAGCCAGAAGCAGCTGACTATACATTTCCAGACCTCGGGACAGGACATAGACTGCCAGGTGCACATTTACACCATCTCCGGCGAGCTTGTCAGGGCCGTGCGCTATGAAGAGTTGAGCAAGGTGGATATCAGCATATACGAGTACGTCTGGGACATGACTAACTCTGAAGGCCAAAACGTCGCTTCGGGCGTGTACATATACCAGGTCAAGGTGAGGAACCTTGCGACCGGGGATTACGCTTTCGTGACCAAGAAACTGGCGATTATAAAATAAAGTTGCAGGTTGCAGGTTAAAAGTTGAAGGTTAACGGCAAAAACAAAGGGCAAGTATGAAAAACAAAACTATCTTCCTGTGTTCCATAGTAATTTTTCTGGCCGCTTCAAGTGGGTTGTGCGCCACGATAACGTCCGTCCAGGTGCTTGATTCGCTCCGCGCCGTCCGGACCAACTATTCTTCTTCGGAAAACGTCGTGCTTTCCTGCAAAGTGAGTTCCGCGGAGGAAGGCGACAGGATAAATTTCGAGTTCAATGTGTACGATCCGGCAAATTCCCTCGTGTTCAGGCATACCGGCAACTCCATACCGGGGACCGTAGGCGCCGGCGGGAGCGAAGTTGGCAACGTTTCGATATCGAGGTTCTATACTAACCCCGGAAGCTACGCGCTCGAGGTGACGGTTACCGACGGCGCTGGCACGGTTTCGCAGAGGACGGCTTTCTCGGTTTATTCGCCCATAATAATACTCACCTACCCTTCGAACGGGGCAAGGGACCTCGTCGACCAGCCGCTTGTTTTCAGATGGGTTGGGTCCGGCGCCTCGAAGTACAAGATATACGTGGACGACGACCAGTCGTTCTACAATACGATGTACACGGCCGAAACGACACTGACGAACCACACCTACCCGCAGAACCCGACTGACCAGAGGCAGAAGCTCGCGGGCGGACAGGAATACTACTGGAAGGTGGAGGGGCTTGACGCGTCGGGCAACAGGGTGGCTTCCAGTCAGATCCCTTTCTCTTTCACGCTCAAGCAGAGCGGTGCCTCGAACACGAGAGACCTCGGCATATCCAAGATATACGCTTCGGACGAATCAGCGCCGCCGCAGCTGGCTATCAAGGTAGAGGTGGTGAATGCCGGTTCGCAGGCCGAATCAAACGTGACGTTGACCCTGTATGTCGCCGGAATGGTGTACGGGACTCAGAAAATCGCCATCATAGGCGTTGCCGAGACAAAAACCATGACGTTCCTGATAGAACCTCCGGTGACACAGCCCGGTCAGCCGCTTTTCGTAAGCGCAACGCACGACCTTTTTGACGATAACGTTCAGAACAACATACTGACCGCGCCTATTTCGATAAAAGAAGGTTTCTGGGGCGGAAAATTCGCGAAAATCCTTGGAAAAATAACGGTTTCAGGCGAGAAGAGCGGAATCGAGAACGCCAAGATAGAATTTTCCGGTCCCAAATCCGGAGAGACGGCGAGCCTTTCCGGAGGGCAATACAAGGTGGAAGGCCTTTTCGAGGGCACATACAAGATAAAGGTGACCCATCCGGATTTTGAACCCGAGGAAAAGACCGTAACCGTGGAGAAAGAAAAGGCCTACCCCAACATAGATTTCGAGCTCAAGAAACTGAAAGGCAAGGGCCTGACGCTCGCCGAGATATGGAAGGTCATCGAGATAGAGCTGCCCATAGAGATAGCGGGCGAACTGAGCGGTTACGAACTTTTTGACATTACGGGAGCCGGCAAGAAAACCGTCGATGGGCTCATAGAACAGATAAAAAAAGGTTCGGCTAAAATAACGGAAGCATCGGTAAGCTATTGACGCGGAGCGAAAATGAAAAAAGTACTTTATTCCATTTTGGCTGTATTGTTGTTTTGTGCCGCGGCGTTCGCGGCGCAGAAACGCGACGTTTCAGGTGTGGTCGCGTACTCCAAAGGGCAGTTCATGGTGCTTGAGGAGGGTTCGAAGAAATGGGCCCAAGTCAGGCCGGGGCAGTTCATCCACGAGGGGGACACCGTCAGGACGGGCGCTTCGTCGAGGGGAGGGGTTCTCTTCAACAACGGCGTCGAGACGAAGTTGAACTCCAACACGACGTACAAAGTGGAAAAAAAGGATATTTCCGAGAAGGCCGAAGGATTGGGAAAGATAAAGATGATATTCGGCAAGGTCTGGACGAGGATACTCAAGCCAAAAACGAAGTTCGAGATAAAAACTCCGGTCGCCGTCGCCTCCGTGCGCGGGACGGAATACGAAACTTCGGTTGAAAAGAGCGGAAGGACCGAGATAAAGGTTTTTGCCGGCGAAGTCGAGCTTGCCAACGAGTTCGGTTCCGTAAAGATAAAGAAAGATTCAAAGAGCTCGGTCGAACCGGGCCAGGCGCCGCAGGCACCGGTTCCTTTGAAAAAAGGCGAAGAGACGGAATGGAAGGAAGAGGCAAAGTCGATGGGAAGCGTGAAAATAGAGGCGAAATCGACAAGCTTCACCGTGAAAGAAGAGGTTGAATGCGAAGTGACGGTTCTTGATCCCTCCGATAAAAAGGACAAGGACTATTCAAAGGAGCTTAAAATAACATCGGACAATTCACAGATTGTTTTTTCGGCTTATGACAAGAACAGCTGGGCGGCTTCCTATTCGGCCGTCCCGTCCAATGGCGAATTGAAATTCAAGATCAAGGCGTACGCGGCGCTTTCGGCCGGGATATCGGTTTCCGGAGAGGACCTGGGCGCCTCGATGATAAGCGTGGAGGCGAAGCTTCCTGCCCGGAAAGACCTTAAACTTAAAATAAGAGACGCGGAAGGCAAGGAGAAAGAGCTGTTGTTCAAGTTCAAGCCTAAATGAAAATCGACTGGTGCGAAACAATCACAAAAATCAAAACGCTTCGGGAGGAAAAATGAACTTTTTATCCGGCCGCCGCCGGACGGTTCTTCTATTTCTGGCGGTCATTCTGTTTTTTGCCGTAAACTCGTTCGCGCAGAAAGAAGCCAAAGGTGGCATAGAGGCGAAGATTGCCCTTGAAACAAGCCTTGAGAACAGGGTCAGGCGGGTGCTTCAGGATATAACCGGCACGGAAAAAATCATAGTTATAATAAACGTCCAGCTCATTTCAGAAAAAACTGACAATGAGGCTGCTGCGAAAAATAAAGAGCAAGACGACGATTTCATACTCCCGGGTGTGCCGATCAAGCAGGCGATATCGGAGAAGCAGGTGGGCGATGCCGTCATGGCGGCGCTGGGCGACGACACGAGGACGATGATCAAGAAACTGAGCGCGACGATAATACTCGATAAGAGTGTGTCCCAGTCGGTCGTAAAAGTTGTCAACGAAGTGGCGACCGGGCTTCTGGGCATCGATGCCGAAAGGGGGGACCAGCTGGTAATAAAGCAGATACATTTCCAGAAGAACCCGTTCTACTGGGGGTCGCTGCTGTATCCCCCGAACATATACTGGATATTACTTATAATCGCGGCGGTAACCCTGACCGCGGGTCTGACGCTGTTCCTGTTCGGCCCTTTCAAGGTGTTTACGCGTGATTTTGCCCAGGGCGTCCTTGCCACGGCTTCCGCCCTCAAGGAAGGCTCTGCGGCGAGCGAAGAGGCGTTTTTCAAAGCCGGCGGCGGCGAGGATCTGACGGCGGTGCCTTCTGAGCCGGGAAAAGGCACGACGGGAATTTACGGAAAGGGCGAACCTCTGTTTTCGTTCGTGAACGCGGGCAATATTGATTCTTTCATATACCTGATAAAAGACGAGAAGCCCGATACGATAGCCGCCGTGATGAATTATCTGGACGCCGAGCTTTCGGCGAAGGTGCTTGCTTCTGTGGCGCTGGACAAGCAGAGGGAAGTCGGCGCGATGCTTTCAAAGGTTACCGAGCTTGACCCTTCGGAGATAGACGAAATAGAAGCGAACCTCAAGAAACGAATAGGATATCTTGCCGGCGGTGCCGACAGAATAGTGAAGGTCCTCGATTACGCCGACGAGCGCACGAAGAACACGATCCTGGCGCAGATAAAATCGGCGAACCCGTCCGAGGCCGAACAGATAAACAAGTCGTTAATAACGATTGATGTGATTTCAACGTTTGACGTCACTGCGCTTCAGACGGTAATAAAGGCCGTGTCTCCGGCTGTTTTCAGCCAGATACTCAAAACGATGAATGAAGCTCTCAGGGAAAAGGTGTTGAATATCCTGCCCGCAGGCGCCGCGGCGAGGCTCAAACAGGAAATGGAACTCGGCCGCCCGTTTTCAGCCGCCAGGCTTGAGATGGAAAAACGCCGTGTAGTTGATACGATAAGAAGAATGGAAGCAAGAGGCCTGATAACAAGATAAGAGGATTCAGGTTTATCCGTGTAATCAGGTTTTAGTAATCTGTGTAATCAAGGAGCATTAAAAATGGATCTCATGACTATTTTGGGCTTGTTGGTCGGCGGCGGCGCCATGTTCTACGTGATGTGGACGGGTAATGTCGTTAACCTTCTTTTTAACGTTGAAGCCGCCGTGCTTGTTTTCGGCGGTACGTTCGGTTGCACTCTCATAACCTACCCTTGGAAAATAATAAAAGTCACGCCCAGGGCAGTGCTGATGATGATTATCCCGCCGAAACGGATATTACCCGACGCCGCCATCAATTTGTTAGTGAAGCTTGCCGAAAAAGCCAAACGCTCGGGAGTTGAGTCCCTGCAGAGCGACCTTGCGGGGCTTGAAGTGCCTTTTTTGAGAGATTCTCTTCAAATGATCATTGACGGTCTTGAAGCTGAAACCGTTCATGAGAAGCTGGAAAAGGAGCTTGCAATAGTGAGAAGAAGGCATTATCAGGTTTCCTCGGTTTTTCGTTCGATGGGCGGCTATGCCCCGATATTCGGGCTTCTGGGGACCCTGCTCGGCGTGGTGCAGGTGTTAAGGAACCTTACCGACGCCCAGGGGATGGGCGCTTCAATGGCTATTGCCGTTACCGCCACTTTCTACGGTATATTCGGAGCGAACTTTATTTTTCTTCCGATAGCGGGCAAGCTGACCATTTACAGCGAAGATGAGCTTATCATAAAGGAACTCATAACAAGAGGAGTACTTGCCATTCAAAAGGGCGAGGTGCCTCTTGTCGTGGAAAGAAAGCTTGAAGCTTTCCTTGCGTACAGGCTGCGCGCGACGGTGAAACCCGCGGAAAAAGGGAAAAAATGACCGTTGAATCCCGCAAGGCGGGATGAAGGCCTGATCACACGGATAGCAAAGCGATTGCAGGGATTTAAGATAGGGCCTGAGTCCCTAAAGGGACTCCGCGGGTAATGATTGGTACCTGAATAAAGTGAAGGTTTGACTTATGTCAAGCGATCTCGTCAATCACGAACAGGACTCCGCCATAGAACGCATATGGACCATAGTCTATTCGGACATGATAACGAACCTCATGCTGTTCTTTCTCATGCTTTACGCTCTTTCAAGGATGGGTGGGGACGCCAGGCAAGAGATCATGCAGGGTATGGAAGAGAAATTTCGCGGGAAAAGCGCCGTTGAGTTCCGGGCACAGAAGGTGCTTAAGGACGTGAAAGAAGAAGAGGCGGCGCAAAGAGTAAGTTCGCTTATGGAAAAACAAGGCGTCAGCAAATACACGCAAGTTGAGATAAACGAAAAACAGATAAAGATAACGCTCAATATTCCCGTCCTTTTCGCCTCAGGTAACGCGGACCTCGCCGATTCCGCAAAGTCGGCTCTCTCCGGAGTTTCAAATATCCTTCGTTCCGTCTCCAATAAGGTCATAATTGAAGGGCATACGGATAACTTGCCGGTATCGCAAGGGCTTTACGCGTCAAACTGGGAACTTTCCGTGGCAAGGGCTTACAGCGTGATAGAATATTTCGTCCAGGAACGCAGGCTTGACCCGTCGCGGTTCATCGCCGCCGGTTACGGCGAATACCGCCCGGTCGCGCCGAACAACACGCCGGAAGGAAGGGCGGCCAACAGAAGGATCGAAATAGTAATGGTAAGGAAACGATAATGGCGCCGGATTTTAACAAGGAATTTGAAACGTCAGACGATTTTTTGGGTGAACTAGGAGTCGGCGAAGAAAAGAGGAAGATCACCAGGGAAGAAACGGCCGAGGCGTACGGCATCAGTTTTGAGATGGAATGGATCATACATTACGCTAACCTCGTGACGATATTGATGTTCTTTTTCATGATACTTTACGCGTTCTCTACCATGGCTGGTTCTGCAAACTACGAAAAAGCGATGGCAAGCATACAGAAACAAATGGGTGGAGACAGCGCCCAGCTCCAAAGAATAGAGAAGCAGGAAAAAGAAGCCGAAATGGCTTACGCCATGGAGGGTTATATAAAAAACAAGAACCTGGCTGAATTCGCCAAGGTTGAAACTGACGCGCAGAGGGTGAAGATCTCGCTGTCAAATCCGATACTTTTCGACCTCGGTTCCAGTAACTTGAAACCCGATGCCGTCCCGGCTCTAAAAGAGATCGGCCAGCTTATTAAGAATATGCCCAATCCCGTAATTGTTGACGGACACACGGACAATATTCCGGTATCGGGGAAAAAGTTTCGTTCGAATTTCGAGCTTTCCGCGGCGAGGGCCTTCAGCGTCATAAGGTATTTCATAGATTCGGAGAAAATATCTCCGGAGCGTTTCACGGCTTTCGGCTACGGCGAGTTCAGGCCTCTCTATGACAACGACACCGAGGCGCACCGCGCCATGAACAGGCGCATAGAAATAAACATAATGAGGCAGAAATGATAAAGAGAATCGCGATTCTGGTGTTGTCGGTTTTTGCGTGTTCCGCGGCTTCCGCCGCCACGGCGGAAGAAATGAAAGCCAACAACAGGCTGATGGGCGAGTATTACAAGGTGGCAATGGAGGCGTTTCACAAGGAGGATTTTACCAGGGCAATAAGCCATTGGAACGAGATATTGAAGATTGACCCGGAACAGAAGCAGGCCCAAAACCTCATCGACATGGCGCGCCAGAGGATGTCGGAAAAAATAAAGCCGACGAGCGACCAAATGGAAAAATTGATAGATTCGGGCAAATATAACCTGGCTCTTCCGAAAAGCAGGGAGCTTTTGGCGCTTGATCCTGGAAACGCGAAGTGGGAAACGATAAGCACGAAACTCCAGAAAATTACCGTCATCGTCGCTCAGGAAACGGGGGCCGGGAAAACGGAAACGCTGATAAGAAAAAGCGCCGGCGCGTATCTCTCGTACAGCGAAAATCCGCGGCTTGCCGTCAATGCCGCGAGGTACGCCAATCAGACTGACCCGAAGAACGCCCGCGCCGCCGATCTCAAGGAGTTCATGGAAGATGTTTACCGCCAGTACTCCCAGCGCGAACGCGTGATCTCCGGAATGAACGTCGTGGAGCAGAAACTTCAGGCTTCTTTAAGTAACATTTACGACGGCAAATACGACCTTGCCATAATCGAATGCACCGACGTGATAGACATTGAGCCGAAGAACGTGCTGGCCTATAAAAGGGCCGGTTCCGCCTACTACGCTTCAGGCAACAAGAAGAAAGCAAAGGAGATATGGGCCAGAGCGGCGAAAATAAGCCCTAAAGACAAAGAGTTAAGGAAATTTCTTAAATTAAAATGAAGGTTGGTGAAATGAACAGAGCGATTACTTTTTTATTGTGCGGCGCGGTAATTCTTTGCGCGGCCGTGGATGTTTTGGCGCTTGAGGCCGGAAAGATACAGCTGGCGGTGGCGGCCCCGGATCCCGTTGTGGCCGGAGGAGACGTTACATTTCAGGTGATAGTGGTCAACGCGGGCACCACGAGATGGTCGGCCGGCGACTATTACGTGGAAGCCGAGGTGTACGACGCGCAGAAGAACTACATAGCCAAGCCGAGCAGGATAAAAGGCACCGTGAACGTGGACCCGCAGAAAACCAACCTTTTTTACATCCCATTTTCAGTGCCTAATGGTTTTGTCGGGGTATATCATTACAGGGTATTTATTTATTTCAAGGAACAGAGGGTTGTGGAGAGCGAGTATTACACGTTTAACGTGACCCCATTGCCGGCGATGAAGCCGAAACCGGCGGATTTCAGGATAGGGGGCAACGCGGTTCTTTCGTACAAGCAGACTTCAAAATACGAGGGCAAGGACTACGTGGGGAACCTCAACCTGAATCTTGTCGGCCAGATAATGGAAAGGGCGATGCTCTTCAATATGTACACGTTCCACACCCCCAAATCCACGACAACGTCCGAAGGCATGGACCACGAGATATACACGATACTGTTCAATTATTACGGTGATAACTGGAATTTCGGCGCGGGCGATGTCCTGCCGATCTTTTCGCCCCTTTCCTTGTACGGGACGGGAATGAGGGGCGCGCAGTACGAATACAAGGGGGACAGGTTCTCGTACGGGCTCGTGGGAGCGAGAACCGTCAAGGCCCTCGAGGGCAACACGACATCGAATGGCACGTACGAGCGCTGGATCATAGGCGGAAGAATGGGTTATGACGTTGTCGCGGGCGTCAACGTCGGTGCCGACTACGTGTCAAGTTTCGACAGGCAGGAGTCGCTGACGACGCCAGGGCCTTCTCTTACGCCGGCGAGCAACGGGGTCGTGGGAGGCACGGTCCGTTGGGACATAACAGAACAGACCGTGCTGGACGTCGAATACCAGAGCTCGAGCTACGTCCCCGACGTTAAAAACAGCTCGACCACCATAACCGACTACGCCTACCGCGCGGAGATAAAATATAATCCCGAAAACTTCCTCATCAAGACAATGTATCAGGAAACAAGGCCGGATTTTTACTCGTTCGGGTCTCCCGGTGCGGCCCGCGACAGGAAGACCATCGACGTTTATACCAACAAGAGGTTTTTCAACCGCCTCAGCGTCAACGCCGGCTTGAACAGCTTCAGCGATAACCTCGACAAGGATCCCGACAAGGTCACCACGACCCAAAACATATACTCGGCAGGCGCCAATTATTCGTCGCCCGGCAGGTGGCCCAGCCCCTTCCTCGCGTATTCGCTCAATACCGCGGTAGGCGACCCCAAGACCGCCCAGGACAACTACACGAACAGCATTTCTTTCGGTCTCACCGGGAAAGTCAGCGCCGTCAACATAGTGCTTAGCTTGCAGCAGTCGGCCTTCAGGGACAATAACAAGATCGCAGACGACCTCGATTCGGACATCGTAAACTTCATAGCCAATTCCAGTTTCGGCAGCCGTCTGAGCATGAACGTCGGATTGACGCAGACAAAGACTAGCAATATCGTCACCGAAACGGTGAACGATACTCCCTCGTACAGCCTTTCCGTCAACGTGGGCGTCCTGCCCGAGAAACTGACGGCACAGCTCTGGGGCACTATGATAACGCGGAAAAACGACGCGGTAAACGTATCGGACCAGATCGACCAGCAGGAGCGGTCCGGAAACGCCGAACTGACCTGGCTGGTAGTCGACGGTTTCACCTGGACCCTCGGGACGTCGTATCTGGACGTCCAGGACGAGATAACCGCGGACAACACTTATGTCGAACACGGCGTAAATACCCGCCTGAGCTATTCGTTCTAGAAAGCGGACAAACCTTGAAAAACGACTTCCCAAACCCCGTGAAAAAAAACGAGTATGACATAGCCGTCGTGGGCGCGGGCGCCTCAGGCATGATGGCGGCCGGCCGCGCCGCCGAGCTGGGAGCTGGTGTCGTCCTGATAGACGGTTGCGACAGGCCGGGGAGAAAACTTCTCATAACCGGAAAGGGCCGGTCCAACGTCACGAATTCCGGGGACTTGAAAGATTTCATCGGGGCTTTCGGGAAGAACGGCAGGTTCCTTTACAGGGCTTTCTCCGTTTTTTTCAGGGACGAACTGATGGGGTTTTTCAGGGCGCGGGGCGTGGCGCTGAAGCTCGAGAGGGGCGGCAGGTATTTCCCAGAATCTGACAGGTCGTCGGAAGTGGTCGACGCCCTCGTTTCGTATACCGCCGGAAACGGCGCGAAACTCGTTTTGAAATCGAAAGTTAAAAAGTTGCTCGTGTCCGGCGGGGGGAGCGGTAGAAAGGTTGAAGGTGTTCTGGTTGAAACCGGCGAGAGAATCCCGGCAAAAAGAGTAATCGTCGCGACGGGAGGGTTATCCTATCCGCTGACGGGTTCGACCGGCGACGGCTACGGGTTCGCCCGGGAACTGGGACACACCGTAACCTGTTTGAGACCGGCGCTCGTTCCGCTCGAAACGGAAGAAAGTTTCGTTAGAGAACTGCAGGGGCTCGCGCTGAAAAATGTTGAGGCCGAACTTCTCTGTGAAGGCAAAACCGTCGGGACTGAGTTCGGCGAGATGCTTTTTACACATTTCGGGGTGTCGGGTCCCATCATACTTACCCTGAGCGGGAAGGCCGTCGAGTTGACGGAGAGAGGGAAGAATCCTTGCGTTTCCGTCAATCTGAAGCCCGCATTGTCCAAAGAACAGCTCCACGCGAGGCTCCAGAGGGAATTCGACTCTTTCGGGCTGAAATCCTATCAGAACATATTGAAGACGCTTCTTCCGAAAAGCCTCATACCGGTTTTCGTGAAGCTTTCCGGCATACCCGCCGACAAGAAGGGGAATCAGATAACTAAATCGGACAGGGAAAAAATATACGGGCTCCTGACCGGGTTTAAGCTCAATGTTAAACGGGCAAGGCCGATAGAAGAAGCCATTGTGACGGCCGGAGGTGTTTCTCTTAAAGAAGTGGACCCGTATACGATGGAATCAAGGCTCATAAAAGGGCTGTATTTTTGCGGCGAAGTGCTCGATATAGACGGAGTTACCGGTGGATACAATCTTCAGGCCGCTTTCTCGACGGGATATCTTGCCGGCGAATCCGCGGCAGGCGGGGCAATTTCAAATTTCGAAACAACAATTCCGAAAAAATAGTCAAGTTCACGGATGTTCGCGGTTTTTAAGGGTTGTTTTTTCGAAATTCGAGATTGAAGTTTCGAAATTAAGGAGTTATAGTGAGTGTTTTTGAAGCTGTCATGCTGGTTTGTTTCGGGGCGGCGTGGCCTTTTTCGATTTATAAGTCGTATAAGTCCCGCACGAACAAGGGAAAGAGCCTGCTTTTCATGGCGGTCGTTCTCGTCGGATACGTTTCCGGCATAATGCATAAAATGTTTTATAATATGGACATCGTTCTGTGGCTGTATGTTTTAAACGCGGCGCTGGTGGCGGCCGACCTGGGGCTTTATTTCAGGAACAGGAATATTTTGGAAGGAGAGAGGACATGACAAACGGACTTGGGAGAATCCCAGCTGAAAAGGTGGCCGACAATGTCTTTAAGCTGATAGATTCCGACTGGATGCTGATAACCGCGGGAGATATCGGCTCGTTCAACATGATGACGGCGAGCTGGGGAGGGCTGGGTGTTCTCTGGAGCAAGCACGTGGCCTTCTGCTTTGTCCGGCCGACGAGGCACACGTATTCGTTCATGGAGAAAAACAGCGTTTTCACGCTGTCATTCTTTGAGGAGAAATACAGGGACGCGCTTAACCTCTGCGGCACGAAATCCGGCCGTGATATCGACAAGGCGAAGGCGGCAAAGCTCACCCCGGCAAAAAGCCCGTCCGGGTCGGTGTGTTTTGCCGAAGCCCGCATGGTGATAGAGTGTAAAAAGATATATTTTTCGGACATCGACCCGAAGAACTTCATTGACAAGTCCATAGACGTCAACTACCCCAAGAAGGACTATCACAGGATGTACGTCGGAGAAATAACAAATTGCCTGATAAAAAAATCAAATGCCGACTGATTTAATAATTCTTGCCAATTTCGTTCTGAAAGTAACCATTTACCTCATAGCATTCCTTTCGGTATTTTTTGCGGTCCTTTTTGTGATTTACATATCCGTCACGGTGTATCATAATATTCTTGAAAAGCGCAGGAAGAGCATAATGCCGCATTTTATGAGTATACTTGATATGTACTTGTCCGGCAAAGTTGATGCGGAAAACGTAAAATTCACGCTTTTCAACAAGTCTTTTATCAGAGATTTTATCGTGGACAAGGCGTACGGAGCCGATCCTAGAGTTAGAAAAAAGCTTGGCGTGCTGTACAAGAAACTCGGCTTTTACGCCAGGGATGTCAGGGAGGCAAAAAGCCCATTTTGGTGGGTAAAGGCCCGGGTACTTGAAAGAATGACATTGCTCGAAGTGGCTGATTTTGAGAGATATGCCTACCCCATGCTTGAGGCAAGGGAATATGAAGTGAGTATATCTGCCGTAACACATTTGGTAAGCATAAAGAGTTCAAAGGTGTACCGCGATCTCTATGGCATTTTTTCAAGGAGCAGCAGGTGGATGTTTCGGTTGCTTGTCAACAAGCTGTATTTTCTCGACCTTCCGCTTGAAAGCATAATGCCGCTGATCGTTTCTGAAAACAGGGATTACAGGAAGGCTGCGGCGATACTTCTCGGCAAGCTCGGGAACGCGGGGGCAATAGGCGCCTTGAAAAAGCTTGCGGAGGACCAGGTCAAGGATGTCGTCAGGGAGGCCGTCGTTTCACTTGGGAAAATCGGTTTGCCGGAGACTGTTGACGCTATTGGCTTGCGGATAACGCATTCAGAATCCGACGTAAGGGCCGCCTGCGCGAGAGCTCTTGGGGGCATACCGGACGGCAGAGCGACGGATTTCTTGAAAGCTCTTGCCGATGACGGGGATTTCCGGGTCAGGTTGCAGGCGTTCCGCCAACTCCTGAAAAAAGGAGAAGCCGGTGTTGAGATTATCAGGTCTCTTTCCGCAAAATATCCTGATATGGCAGGTGAATTCCTAAAAAGATGAAGGCAACGCTTCTGAACATTATTCTTGTTTACAGCTATTTCGTGCTTTTCTATTTCATCGCGATAAACTTCATATACCTTCTGCTTCTCGTGATCGCGTCAAAAAAGCTTTTTTATCACAAGGCAAGGAGAGGGCTTAGCTTCTGCCGCGACAAGTATTGCGCGCTTATTCCGGATGTCGCGATCATCGCTCCGTCTTTCAACGAAGAGCTGACTGTTGTCGAAAGCGTCTGGGCGCTGTTGCAGGTAGAATACCCGAACCTGGAAGTCATAGTGGTCAATGACGGCTCAAAAGACAGGACTATGGATGTCCTCAGGGAAAAGTTCAACCTTTTTCCCATATCGTACGCAGCTGAGCAGGTCCTGAAAACCAAAAGAGTGCAACAGGTATATGCATCCATGCTGGACGAGCGACTTATCGTCATAGATAAGGAAAACGGCGGCAAGGCGGACGCTCTGAATGTCGGTCTTAATTACTCAAGGAGCAGGCTCTTCTGCGGGATAGATGCTGACACTCTTATAGAAAAGGGCGCGCTTTACAGGATAGTAAGTCCATACCTTGAGAGGGACTCGAAAACGGTCGCCGTGGGCGGGATCGTGAGAGTATCAAACGACTGCAAAATAGTAAAAGGCGAGGTGACCGAGGTCAATCTTCCCGAGAATTATCTTGCTGCCACGCAGGTTATGGAATACATAAGGGCTTTCTTGTGCGGAAGGATGGGTTGGTCGGAGCTTGACGCCCTTTTGATAATTTCTGGTGCGTTCGGACTTTTTGAAAGAAAGGCCGTGATGGAAGCCGGCGGATACAGGACGGATATTGTTGGCGAAGATATGGAGCTTGTGGTTCGTCTCCACAGGATTATGCGCGACAAGAAAAAGGACTATAAAATGGTCTTCGTGCCTGAACCGGTATGTTGGACGCAGGTGCCGGATACTCTAAAGATACTCTCAAAGCAGAGAAACCGTTGGCAGAGGGGGCTTATAGAATCGGTCATATATAATTTCGGTATGTTTTTTAATCCGAAGTACGGCTCGGCGGGTGTGCTTGCTATGCCTTATTTTGTTTTTTTCGAGATACTCGGGCCTTTCGTGGAAATATCCGGATATATTGTTTTTGTTTTGTGTTTTCTTTTTAACTGGATAAATTTCGGGTATTTCGCGTTGTTTCTTGCGGTTTCAATAGTGTTCGGAACGCTTCTTTCGCTTTATTCCCTGCTTCTTGAAGAGTTCACGGTCAAGCGTTACGAAAAACTTGCCGATATCCTGAGGCTTTTCGCGCTGGCGGTGCTTGAGAACTTCGGCTATAGGCAGATAAACTCCTGGTGGCGCTTCGTTGCCATGTTCGATTTTTTCTTCAAGAAGAATAGATCCTGGGGAGAAATGGCAAGGAAATCCTACGGGTGACGGTATGATAAAAATCGGGACTTCGGGTTTTTCTTTCAGGGACTGGATGGGGCCGGTTTACCCCAAGGGTATAAAACCGGCCGAGGCGCTTTTTTATTACGAAAAAGAGCTCGGTTTTGATTGCGTAGAGATAAACTCGACCTATTACACCCTTGTTTCGGCGAAATCTTTCGAAGGCATGGAGAAAAAAACCGGGCCGGATTTTGAATTTGCAGTGAAGGGCTTCAGGGGCATAACCCACGACCCGTTCGACCCGCGCCTGGGGGACAAGAGGCCCCCGCTCAATGACGCCGAGGCGAACATTGACAAGTTCATATATTCCCTCGGGCCGCTCAAAGACAAGGGCAAGCTCGGATGCGTTTTATTGCAGTTTCCCGTATTCTTCGAGCCTTCGGAGCCTTCCAAGCAATATCTGGAGCAATGCAAAGGAAAGTTCGGCGATATACCGCTTGTTGTCGAATTCCGCAATAATTCGTGGGCAAAACCTGAAACATTCGGTTTTTTAAGGAATAACGGGCTCGCCTACTGCGCCGTGGACGAGCCGAAACTGCCTCGCCTAATGCCTTTTATGAATGAGGTGACCTCCGACACCGCTTACCTGCGCTTCCACGGCAGGAACAGGAACTGGTTCAACGCCTCCCTTGCCGAGCGCTACGACTACCTTTATTCGGATGAAGAACTTGAGGAATTCATACCGGATATAGAGCAGATGGAAAAGTCCGCCAAGAAAACCTACGTTTTCTTCAACAACTGCCACGCCGGGAGCGCGGTCAAGAATGCCGTCGCACTCAAGAAGCTTCTGGATATAAAATGATATTTTGCATAATGAAACAGAGGTTTTCATTGATATGCCGAACAAGAAACTCATTATGGTGGGAATGGTAGCCGGTTCGTTCGCCGGGGGATACCTGCCGGTGCTCTTCGGCGCAAGCGCCTTCTCGTTCCTGTCGCTCATTACCGGCGCCGCCGGCGCGGCGCTCGGCATCTGGCTCGCCTACAGGCTTACTCGCTAAAGACTCCGGATCAATATCCCGCAACGCTTATTTCTCTTCTTTCACGCCCGTGCCGTCAAACCTCTTGACAGGGGATACATATGTATCCTATAATATAGCTGACCATAAATGAATCATAGAAGAGAGAGGGGATTATGGGTAAAAAAATTGTTGTTCATGGGCGGATTGAAAGCATGATTCTTATTATTCGCGGCCAAAAGGTTATGATAGACCGTGACCTTTCGGAATTGTATGGTGTTCCGACAAGGGCGCTTAATCAAGCGGTGAAACGCAACAAAAAACGATTTCCTGAAGATTTCATGTTCCGGCTTACAAAAGAAGAGGCTTTAGAACTGGTCACAAATTGTGACCGGTTCGGATTATTGAAGCATTCTACATCTAGCCCTTGTGCATTCACTCAGGAAGGCATTGCCAATGCTTTCTTCAGTATTGAACAGCGGTAAAGCCATTGAAGTCAATATTCAGATAATGAGGGTATTCGTAAAGTTCAGGGAGCTTATTTCCGTTAACAAAGAAATAGCCCAGAAACTGTCGCAAATTGAGCGAAAATATGAACATCACGACTTCCAGATACAGAAACTTTTTGATCTTATAAAACGGTACCCTTTTATTGAAGAAAAGCCCCCCCAAATCAAAGGTTTTATTAAAGAGTGAGGTAACTGCCATGGAGCATTTGACCGAAAAACAGAAAAAAATACTGGGTTTCATAATGAACCATATGTCAAAAGAGGGCCACGCGCCCACAATAAGGGAGATAGCTTCCAAATTCGGCATAACCATAGGCCCCGTACAGAGGTATCTCAAGGCCCTGGAGAAAAAAGGGCATTTAAGGCACAAGGGGGGGCTTTCAAGGGGCATTGTGGCGTCCTCCCACAAGCCGTGGGTGCGAGTGCCGCTTTTGGGCTCGGTGCCGGCAGGGCGGCCTACCGAGGCCATAGAAGGCATAGAGGATTATATCTATCTTGATAAGGACATCGCTCCGAGCGGAACGTATTTCGCGCTGAAAGTGAAAGGCGACAGCATGACCGGCGCTGGGATATTCGAAGGGGACACGGTTGTCGTGCGCCACCAGCCCACGGCCGAGGACGGCGAGATAGTGGTGGCGAAAGTCGGCGGCGCCGAGGGCACGGTGAAGCGCCTCAGGAAAAAGGGCGGCGCGGTGTGGCTGCATCCCGAGAACCCCAGGTACGAGCCGATAGGCGGCGACATAGAAATATCCGGAAAGGTCGTTTATCTGGCAAGAAAGGTTCGGTAATTGAGTCAGAAAATCCAACTATTAGGAATTTCCGAATAGTTCAGTTATTCAGAAATCCTTAACAACTTAATCTTAATGGTAAGGTCACAAGTTGTGGCTTTAGAGGGAGGAAGGATGGAGACAAAAATCGCGGTATTTCACGGCAGGCAAGTCAGAAGAACCGTTCACAACAACGAATGGTGGTTTGTCATTGCGGATGTGGTTGCGGTATTAACGGATTCCGTGAATCCACAGGGGTATATCAAGGATATGCGTCGCAGGGATCCTGAAGTCAATAAAGGGTGGGGGCAAATTGCCACCCCCCTTTCCATTGAGACAGAAGGCGGTATTCAGAAGCTAAATTGCGCTAATACTCAAGGGATTTTCCGCATAATCCAGTCAATACCATCGCCCAAGGCGGAACCGTTTAAACGCTGGTTGGCGAAGGTTGGCTACGAGTGCGTTCAGGAGATAGAAAACCCGGAACTTGCCACAGTCTTCCAGACTGTAACGTATAACTTCAGTTTTTAAGGGGGCAATGTGAAAAGAATGAAGATTGTTACGCAAGAACTTATCGAGAATAAAATTTATTTATTAAGAGGACAAAAAGTAATGTTTGACCGTGATTTAGCCGCATTATATGGCGTGTCAACTGGAAATTTGAATAAAGCGGTAAAAAGAAAAATTAAACGCTTCCCGGAAGATTTTATATTCCAGATTAATAAAACAGAACATAAATCTTTGGTATTCCAAATTGGAATATCAAAGAAAGGGCGTGGGGGCACACGATTTGCGCCGTATGCTTTTACCGAACATGGCATAGCTATGTTATCATCGGTATTAAACAGTGAAAGAGCCATTCAGGTAAACATTGCCATAATGCGTGCCTTTGTGAGAATAAGGCACTTGATAGACGGTAACAGGGAATTTGCCCAGAAGCTTAGCCAGCTTCAAAGAAAATATGAGCATCACGATTACCAGATACAACGGCTTTTTGATGAATTTCGCAAGCTGTCCCTGCCCGTTTTTAAAGAAAAAGATGTCAGGGTGAAGGGGTTTGATAAAAAAGGAGATTAAACAGGGTTGTTATAAGCCATTACCGATGCGGGATCGGTAATGGCAAAAGGAGTGTTTATGGGTGAAAATCTTTTGTTAGAAAAGCTATCAAATGACGAAAATGAAATGGTGAAAAATTCATATGCTGATTATGGGGATATATATAACACCACCTCGGAATCTGTTGCTTTGTTATTGGAATGTTTTGAAAGTTTTGATCCTCAAGCAATCATATTTGTGCAATTTCTATCTCAGGTCAGGTCTTCTTTGGCGCTTGCGTTTTTATCGTGTATTCGCAGGCATGAAGTTCAAACATATATGATGCTTCGGCAAGCGCTGGAATCTGCAATGTTTGCCGCTTACGGGTTGCACAAGCCAGATTTTAAAGAGCATGGAGAAATTATGGAAGATGGAACGATAGATTTAAACGATACTTTTAAAAATAAAGTTTATAAATGGATAGAAGAAGAATTCCCAAAACATTCAGAATCTACCAAAAGAGTAAAAAATCAAATAAATAAGCGTTTTGCACATGCAAATCTAATAAACAGTGATAATACTTTTGAAGATTTGGGTCACGGGTTTAATAATTATTATTTTGATAAAAAAGACTCATTTTTTACAACCACACAAATGTGGTTGATAGCTGATATAGCTATAGGGCTGCTTTTATTTTTCTCAGATGTATTAAAACAATACCCTCTCGCTAATTTTATAGATGGCTTTGACAGTAAAGCTAATAGGTTATTGGCAAAGGTTAGAAGGTTTCAAGAAAAAATGAAAAAGCATCCACGTGTTAAACGCTGGAACAAGAATGCCTAATTATTAATTTTATGGAATCGATCAACGAATCAATAGACGTCGGAGCCGTTTTCGGAAAAACCAAAATCAGGCCGAAGTGGTTTGTGTGGAACGGACGGAAAGTAACGGTAAAAGAGACTACCCACACCTGGAAGGCAAGGCAGGGGGAGGCCCCTATAATTTATTTCGCAGTTACGGACGGCGCCACCGCTTTCGAGATATCGCTGAACCAGAAAACGATGCAGTGGTGCCTTGAGAAAGCATTGGTTTTTTAAGTTGTTTATTGACTCGGTTCTAATATAGTTGTAGAATTTAACCAGGAAATTAGGGGAGAACGAAAATGGAAAAGAGAATCTTAGGGCAGTTTTTTACAAAGAAAGATTTTTGGTTAAAAGGGCATATAAAGGATTTTATAATCAATTCGGGATGTAGAGTTGCCTATGACCCATTTGCAGGAAACGGGGATATTTTAGAAACAGCCAAACAAATAGGATTTAGTAAAACCGTAGGACTTGATATAGAACCCCAAAAGAATCAACTAAAAAATGACAGCCTGCTCCGTATTCCGTCATACAAAGATGCAATAATTATTACAAACCCGCCCTATTTAACGAATTACAGCGCCAGAAGAAAAAAGATTTATAACAAAGTAGAAAGATATTTCTCATCTTCTATTTATGACGATTTATATTTAATTGCATTAGATAGAATGTTAGCGGCACAAGAATATGTGGTTGCAATTGTTCCTGAAACATTTATAAATAACAGTTTTCTTCATAAGCCAAGACTTGTGTCCATTACAGTAATAGAAGATAATTGTTTTAATGATACTGAAAATCCAGTATGTGTTGTTTGTTTTGATGGAGATTATAAGGAAGATAAATTAATAAAAATTTATAAAAACAGCAAGTATATCAATACATTAAATTATTTTGAGAATTTAAGGTTAAAACCCAAAAGTTTAATTCAAATTAAGTTTAACGATGTGAATGGTGTCATTGCTCTAAGGGCGATAGATGCGACCGATCCGAATAATATGATTAGGTTTATGAAAAAAGACGACCTGGATTACAAATTGACAAATATTAAACATAGCTCCAGGCTGATTACGGTAATAAATTCACACAAATTAGACAATCGTTTAATTGATAAGATTATTGATCAGTCGAATAAAATATTGGATGATTATCGTAATAAAACAAGGGATATTCTTTTGTCGCCTTTTAAGGGTAATATGAAAAACGGTATAAGGAGAAGGCGGTTGGACTACGAGTCTGCAAGGGCGATTTTGGAAGAAGCCTATAGTAAAGTCGGAGGTATGAGATGAATAATGTCCAGCTATTTGAGTATTCTCTAAAGAATTCTGAACTATTATTGGATGAAAACAAAAATGAAGATATGGTTTTAACCGACACCCCGACTAAAAAGAATGAATTAATGAGAAATAATGAAAAGCTCATAGACTTGATCACTTCCTATGAAACATTGTCTAAAGAACTTAATGAGAAACAAAAAGATAGAATTTTAGAACAGATCGAAAATATAATGTTTACAACAAGCAAAATGAATTACAGTGCAGTATCACAGTACTTTATGGTCTGGAATCAATCCCACTCTTTTTTAAGCAATTTAGATAAAAAGGATAGAATAAAAATAATGAAAAAGTTAGTAGATAAATATGTAAAAGATAGACATGAATTATATAAAAAACACGGGTATTCCGATATTATTTTGCAGGTAATAGCTGATAATTACTCTCATAAAAGGAAGGGTGTTGTGGGGGTTAAAAAAATAGAACAAATGTTAATTAAATCGGGCATCAGGCGATATAATGGCAATCAAAGTATTCAAAGAGGCACATTTTATTTACTTCCTGACAAAGAAGGCAAGAAGGCGTTTTTGCATTGTATACAGCACAAAGGTATAGGTTTTAAATGGAGTAAGACAAAGCAAAACAAAATGCCAGATGCATATATTCAAAAAGGCGGGCATATCTACATTGTTGAACATAAATACAAGAAAGAAGGCGGCGGTGGGCAAAACAGTGCGAATGTAGAAATAGTAGATTTTATTAGAAACAAAGATGAAAATGTATCTTATATTTCTTTTCTTGATGGACCTCTATTTGGTGAATTGTCCGGTAATTATGGTACAAACAAGTTGTTAAAAATAAAACAGGATATATATTCAATTTTGAAGAGGAACAAAGAAAATTATTTTGTGAATACATTTGGTTTTAAAAAACTCCTGAAAAATATTGCATGAGCAGAAAAACCAACGTCGCCAAGCTTTCCATAATGTCCAACACCGCGCTGATACTTCTGAAATTCGCGGTCGGGATATTCACGGGGGCCGTCAGCATAATATCGGAGGCCATACATTCCACCATGGACCTCGCGGCGGCCATAGTCGCCTATATTTCCGTTAGGGTCTCGGACAAGCCGCCGGACGAGAGCCACCCGTACGGCCACGAGAAGGCCGAGAACATATCGGGCGTGATAGAGGCCGTTCTCATAATAATAGCGGCCTTCGTGATACTCGTCGAGGCGGCGAAAAAGCTTGCCAGGAGCTCGGAGGTCGAGTCGGTGGGGCTGGGTTTCGCCGTAATGGTGGTATCGGCCGTCATCAACGTCGTGGTCTCGGCGAAGCTCTACAAGGTGGCCAAGGAGGAGGAATCCATCGCCATCGAGGCCGACGCCCTGCACCTCAAGGCCGACGTCCTGACATCCATCGGCGTCGCGGCGGGGCTTCTTGTCATCTGGATATGGGACTGGCACATAATAGACCCGATAGCGGCCATCCTGATAGCCCTGATGATACTGAAAGAAGCCTGCGAGCTGCTGAAGAGGTCTTTCAGCCCGCTCATGGACGCCAACCTTTCCGACGAGGAGGTCGGACGCATCAAGGAGATAATAGGCTCCCACAACGGGCTTTTCCTGGATTTCCACGAGCTGAGGACCCGGCGTTCCGGAAAGATAAAGCACATAGACCTGCACATGACCATACCCTCGGGCATGACCGTCAAGGAGTTCCACGACTTAAGCGACCACATAGAGCAGGACATAGAGAAGATCCTCAGCAACACCAAAGTCCTGGTGCATTCCGAGCCGTGCGACGACAACTGCCCGGCGTGCGCGTTTTTAAAGAACTGCAAGTACAAGCGCTGATACCTTCGCTGTCTTCCCGGCGGCCGTCCAATGGAAAGAACCATATTCCTCATCGACATGAACTCGTTTTTCGCCTCCATCGAGCAGGCGGCCAACCCCGCTTTAAGGGGAAAGCCCGTGGTCGTCTGCGGCGACGGGCGCACCATAGTCACGACCGCCTCCTACGAGGCCCGGGCCTTCGGCATAAAGACCGGCATGACGCCGTACGAGGCGAAAAGGCTTTGCCCCGGCGTTATAAACGTGCGCGGCGACATGCACAAGTACGTCGGCACGTCGATGAGGATACACGAGATACTGCTTGAGTTCTCCGAACTTACCGAACCTTTCTCGATAGACGAGTGTTTCGTGGACGTGACGCACCTGGTGAAGAACGGGGAAGCGCCGAAAGACATCGCTCTTAGGGTCAAGCAGCGGATAAAAGAGGACCTGAACCTTCTCTGCTCCATAGGTATAGGCCCGAACAGGACCGTCGCAAAGCTCGCCTCGAAGATGCGCAAGCCCGACGGCCTGGTCGAGATAAGGAAAGAGGACATACCGGTTATATACTCGAAGCTCTCGGTCGAGGACCTCCAGGGGATAGGCATAGGGAAAAAAATATCGCAAAAGCTCAAGGAGCTCGGCATAAAGACGGCGGCGGAGATGGGACGGGCGAAAGAGGAATTCCTTATGTTCCACTTCGGGATACTCGGCTGGCACCTTAAAAGGGTCGGTTTAGGCGTTGATTCGTCAAGGGTCAAGAGTTACTGGGATGAGGACCCCGTAAAATCGGTGGGTCACAGCCACACACTGCCGAAAGACACGCGTGACCTTCAAGTCGTCAATTCGTACCTTCTAATGCTTGCGGAAAAAACCGGCTGGCGGCTCAGGAAGGCCGGGAAGATGGGCAGGACCGTACATTTTTACGTGCGCTTCGGCGATTTCACGTCCTGGGGAAAACAGAGGACCCTTGCGTCCGACATTAAAACCGGGCGGGACATATACAAGGCGGCCCGGGAGATATTCAAGGAAGCGCTGCCGCTCAAAAAACCCGTGCGCCTCATAGGCGTGAGCATATCCGGTCTCTCCAGGGACACGGGGCAGAGGGTGTTCCTCGAGGAGATGGAGAGGGATGAAAAGCTCCTTGACGTTGTTGACGAAATAAACAGAAAGTACGGGAGCTCGACCCTGAAACCCTCTTCG
Source organism: Endomicrobiales bacterium (assembly GCA_016930715.1). Taxonomy (GTDB): domain Bacteria; phylum Elusimicrobiota; class Endomicrobiia; order Endomicrobiales; family JAFGGC01; genus JAFGGC01. The sequence goes on along the minus strand of JAFGGC010000035.1, from coordinate 27,996 downwards.
GTGCTGATAGCAGAGAACTTCGGCATCGAGGAGCGCTGCGGCCTCATAGGAAGGTACCACTTCAGGCCGAAGCGCTGACGCTGTGGAAAATGCGCCCTTAAAAAGATAGAATATGAGGACAAAAGGAGGCATATATGAACCAGGTTATCGAGAATATACGCGCAAGGAGGTCGGTGAGGTCCTTTGACGGCCGCCCGATACCGAAAGACGTCGTGGACGCCCTGATGGACTCCGCGAACCTCGCCCCCACAGGGGCCAATTCGCAGCCGTGGAGGTTCGTGGTCGTGCAGGACCCGGGGTTCATCAAGAAGCTTTCGGGGCTCTGCGAGCCCAGGTACAGGAAGTGGATGGAGAACGCCCCGCAGCAGCTCAAGGATATGAGAAAGGAAATAGACGCCAAGGTCTCGGACCCCATATACTACGGAGCTTCGGCGGTGGTTTTCGTGGTCGGCAAGGGCATGACGAGCGATTTCGACTGCCCTATGGCCTGCCAGAACATCATGCTCGCGGCGCGCTCGCTGGGCATAGGCAGCTGCTGGGTCTTTTTCGGCCAGATGGCGGTGGGGGAAGACGAAGTGAAGAAGGCCCTTGAGCTCCAGGAAGGCGAGAAGGTGTACGGCCCGATAGCCCTGGGCTATCCGAAGGAAGGCTTCCCGGAAGGGCCTCCCAAGAGACCGGCATCGGTGAAAATAATCTGACAGGAAACGGAGGCATTCGACATGGACATGTTCAAGATGATGAAGGAAGCGGCGGCGATGAGGTCGCGCCTGACGGAACTGGACAAGGAACTCAGGGGCAGAATCATCGAGGTTTCCGAGTCCGGGGTGGATGTGAAGATAAACGGCAAGTCAGAGATAACGGATGTAAGGATATCGGATGAGGCCTTTAACGCCGGCAGGGAAAAAGTGGAAAAAAGAGTCCTTGAAGCCGTGCAGAGAGCCGTCAAGAAATCGCAGGAAATGATGGCCGAAGAGGCTAAAAAACTGACCGGCGGTATGAAGGTGCCGGGATTGACTCAATAAATGAAAGGTCCGTTTAAGAACCCGGCGACCAGGGACATATTGCTCGTATCGCTGTTCTGCGTTTTGCTTCAGGCGCCTTTCCTGGCAAAACCCTTCAACGTGGACGATCCTTTTTATCTAAAAGCGGCCCATCAGATACTCAAAGACCCGCTGCGCCCGTACAGTTTTTCCATAAACTGGAGCGGGGAAACAAGGGACGCGTGGGAAAGGATGGAGGCGACGTTTCCTCCGCTGGTTCCCGCCTTCATCGCGGCAATAATCGGTGTTTTCGGCGAAAACGAGCTTGCCCTGCACCTTCTCTTTCTTTTCTTTCCGGTCGTTTCGGGCATCGGCATATACTTTCTTCTCAAGAAATACACCAAAACCCCGCTTTTTTATTCCCTCATCTTCGTTTCAGTGCCGTGTTTCGCGGTTTCGGCAACCAGCGTGATGCTTGACGTTCCGCTGGCCGCTTTTTTCCTGTCGTCGCTTGTCCTTTTTATGTACGGGGTTGATTCGGACAATGTCCCGAAAATAGTCGCGGGAGCCTTTTTGGCCGGCATGGCGGGTCTCGTCAAATACTCGGCGCTTGTTCTGCCGTTCCTTTTTGCCGCGTATGTCATTCAGAACAAAAAATACAAATACGCTGTCTGGATCACCCTGCCGGTCGCGCTTACCCTGTTGTGGTGGGCCCATAATCTTGCCGTATACGGCGGCATACATTTTTTTCTGGCATCGGCGCACATCGGCAAGGGACTGACTCTGCACAAGGCGCTGGCGGTGCCGGCTTTTATGGCGGGGGTAATGGTTTTCCCTCTTGTTTCTCTGCTGATGCTGAAAAAGAAGGGTATCGTGGTTTTTCTGGTTGAGCTCGCGCTGCTTTTCGCCGTGGTAGGTAATATCCTCAACGACAGGTTGAGCGCTCTGCTTTTCTCGTTTCTCTGGGTTTCGGGGTTCACGTTCGTTTTTCAGGCGGGCCGCGGCGCCCTCGCGAAGGACTGGTTCGTCTTAATCTGGTTTTCCGTTTCGATTCTCATGCTATTTGGGCTCGAGCCCTGGGTTTCCGCGCGCTACGTGCTTTTTGCCCTCGCGCCTTCCCTGATAGCTTTCTCTTTTATAACGGAAAAAACCAATGTTGTTATAGCCAAATACGGCAGGGTGTTTGTCGCCATTGCGGCCGTGGTCGGGGCGATGTTCAATTTGTCGGATTATTTATGGGCCAGGGCTTATCGGGATTTTCCGGATTACGTCAGGTCCAAAGGTTATATGCCGGCGCATTCGGTGGGGCACTTTGGTTTTCAGTATTATCTGGAAAAGGAAGGCATCGAGGCCCTGGATTTCAACAAGGCCGGCCAGATCGAAGGCTACGTGATAATGGCAAAGAACGCCGACCCACAGAGGCCGCCGTCAGATCTTTTGAAACGGCTCGAATTGGTTGAACAGGTGCCGGCGGAGAGCGCTTATCCGGTCAGGGTTATGAGCGGGGAGAGTTATTCGGGTTTCTATTCGAGTTTTTGGGGCATACTGCCGGCGAATGTGTCGAAAGCGCCTCTGGACACTTTCGTTGTTTACAGGATAAAACGGAAGAGGGATATTTAAGGGCGTCAGACCGGTTCGAATTCCGATTTCGGTGCGCCGCATACCGGGCACTTCCAATTCTCGGGGAGTTTTTCGAAAGGAGTTCCCGCTCTTATATCTGCCTCGGGGTCGCCTTTTTCCGGTTCGTAGACGTATCCGCAGACCTTGCATTTATACTTTTTCATGGTTTCCTGCTCCTTTTTCGGGGGTTTCTGGTATGTAGGGGCGTTTTTAGGCGTGAACCCTCCCTTTATCCTGTGGTAGAAATTGTAGCTCATGGTTTTTGTGTCTTTGATGTTTTCGCAGTTGACTACTTCCCCTATGAAGAGCGTGTGCGTCCCGCAGTCCGTGCTGGATATGACTTTTGCCTCGAGCCACGCCGCCGAATGGTCTAAAACTACCGGCGCGCCCGTCTGCCCCGTCTTGAAATCCACGTTGGCGAATTTGTCTATGTCCCTGCCGGATTTAAAGCCGAACTGCCCGATGAGGGTCATCGGAGCGTCAACCGTCAGGACCGAAACCGAGAAAACGCCGCTTTCGGCTATATAGTCGTGAGTGAAATTTTGTTTTGATATGCTCACGGCCATGGTGACCGGCTCGGCAGTTATCTGAAAGACGGTGTTTGCTATCTGGCCGTTGAATTTATCGCCCTTTCTTGACGAGACGATATACATTCCGTATTTTATCTTCTGCAGCGGTTTGTAGTCCATTTGAACCCCTTAGTACGGATCCTTCGCTTCGTTTCACTCGTCAAGGATGAATAAAACCGGATTCATGCGGATAAATCTCGATTTTGTTCACTTGAATATCTCGCCGGTCTCCCTGCACCAAAGCAGCAGGTCAAGGTGGCTTAGGGGGATCCCGGCGCTTTTCGAAAATTCTATCATTTTTTGTTCTATTGTCAAGTATTCTTTTGCGGATATGGTCTTGGGTATCCTGCCGATGACCCCGGCGGTTTTCAGGTTTTTCAATATGTGCCTGTCGAGTATGGCTATCTCTTCTCCCAAACCTATGTTCCTCAAAAAGTGCCCCGCCTCCTTGTAGCCCATGCCTTTAACGTTTTTCACGAGCCATTCCCTGGCTGAGGCAGCGTCGGGAAAAGATGAGATGATTCTTTTGATATCCAGCTTTCCGGAATTCGCGAACAATCTTCTGGCCGAAACCAGGTATTTTGCCTTGTTGTTGCGGAAACGCACCGTGTTTATGCGTTTTGCGATTTGGCCGTGTTTTCCTTTCATTATCAGATTTCTGTCCTTCAGGAAGCAGACGGAAGCCCAGCAGGATTTCGCTTTGGACTGCGGGGTAAAAAGGCAGAACACTAGTTCCTCGAAGATCCGTTCGTCCGTTCCGTTTTTCCACACGGACCTGAAATCTCCGAGCCTTGAGGATATTTCATTCCTGCGCGAGAGCCAGAAATCATAAAGTTCTTTTAAGTAACTTTTCTTGGATTTGTTCAAGGACATGAGGTATCGGTTATTCAGAGACAACGGGGAGTTCTACGGCGAAGGTAGATCCTTCACCTTCCTTGCTTTCGGCCCTGATTTCGCCGTTATGCTCTTTTATTATTCCGTAGGCTATGCTGAGGCCAAGGCCGACCCCTTTGCCGACTTCCTTTGTCGTGAAGAAGGGGTCGAATATCTTTGATATTCTTGAGGACGGTATGCCGCAGCCGTTGTCGGTTATGTGCGCCATTATCTTGTTGTCTTTGAATTCGGTCTTTATGGACAATTTGGGCGATTTCGTTTTTTTAAGGGCATCCTGTGCGTTGTTGAATATATTAAGGAAAACCTGCTGTATCTGGTAGGGATTTACCGTTGTCAGGGGCAGGTTAGGCGAGAATTCCTTCGAAACGCTTATTTTGGCTTTCTGGAGGTTGAATTCGTACAATTCCAAGGTCTTGAGAATGAGCTCGTTTATTTGCACCGATTTCTTTTCGGTTTCGTTTTTCTGGGCGAACTGCATCAGGTTCAGTATTATGTTACGGCATCGTTCGGCCTGCTGTTTTATCGAAATTAGGTCGGCCTTTTTTTCATCGGCCAGGTCCATATCCTCAAGCTGGAGCTCCGTGAGCCCTATGACTATCGTCAGGGGGTTGTTTATTTCGTGGGCGACGCCGGCGGAAAGCTGTCCTATGGCGGCGAGCTTTTCGGACTGCACGAGCTCTTTCTGGGTTGTTGAAAGCTTGGCATAGGCCTCATTGAGGGCTTTTATTTTGTGTTCAAGCTCCTTGTAAAGCTGGGCGTTTTCCACGGCCTGCGATATCTGCGACGCGAAAATGTTTGCGTAGCGCTGGTCGGAAAAATTGAAAGGTATCTCGTTTTTCGTCCTCGCGGCGCATACTATACCCGTGATTTTCGTCTTTGAGATGAGCGGGCAGACAAGGCCTGATTTTATCTGCTTTTTTTCGTCTATCTTCGCGAATTCAGGGTTTTTCTCGAGCGGCCCCAGGAGGAAAACGTTTTCCTTTTCGGGAGTCTTTTCGAGTTTCTGAAGGATGTTTTTCGCGAGCAAAAGCCGGAGCTTCGTGGAATAGTCGTCCTCTATGCCGTGAGAGGCGGCTATCTCCGGTTCGCCGTCGTTGTTGAGGAGAATGATCGAGACATCGTCGGCCTTCAGGATCTGAAGGGAAATGGATATAAGCGTCGGCAGGAGGTCCTCGAATTTTATAGTGGAGAAAACAGCCTTGCTCGTTTCGTAAAGGGCGACGAGGACTTTTAGTTCAGCCTTCTCGAGAGCCTTTTCGACCAGAGAGAGAATCTCCTCGAGGTTGAATGGTTTTTGTATGAAGTCGTAAGCGCCCTTTTTGATCGCCTCGACCGCCATTCCTATAGTCCCGAAACCGGTTATGACGATGACCTCGACCTCGGGGTCAATCTTTTTTGTCGCCTCGAGGACGCGTATCCCGTCCATCTTGGGCATCTTGATGTCCGTTATCACGAGCTGGTACTTGTTTTTTTTGATGAGCTCCAGCCCGTCCTCTCCGCTCGGGGCCGTGGAAACGGAATAACCCTGCAGGCCGAGCTCATAGCTGAGCAGGTTCCTTATGCCTTCCTCGTCGTCTATCACGAGGATCTTTATGCTTGATTTATCCAGGTTCTGATTCATCTTGTTTTGACAGCTCCACTACCCTGTCCACTATTTTCAGGATGTCATCCAACTCGACGGGCTTGAAAAGGCAGTCGAACGCGCCCATGTCCTTTGCCTTGTTTTCGAAGCTGAAGCTCGGGTCCGAACTCGAACTGAAAACGACGACGACCTGCTCCGGCTTCGCCTTTTTTATTTCCCTGAGGACCTCGGGGCCCTTCATCTTGGGCATGTGGACATCGAGGAATATTATATCAAAATTATTTTCTTTTGCAATTTTCAGGCCTGTTTCGCCGTCTTCGGCGGTCTCAACGAAAAAGCCTATGGGTTCCAGGATGAACTTGTAAAAATCCCTGTATCCCTTTTCGTCGTCGATAATTAGGATCTTCTTGGGCTTTTTCATAATTTATTCGGATGTGACCCTGAAAATTTCTTCCGTTGTCGTCAGCCCCTGGCGCACGAGGTCGAGCCCGCTTTCACGGAGACTTTTGATTTTCGCTTTTTTTGAATATTCCGTAAGGGCGCTCGGCACGAGCCCCGAAGTTGAAATTTGTTTGAGCTCTTCAGTCATGGTAATGAGCTCGAAGATGCCTTTTCTCCCGACATATCCGGAGTTGTCGCATTTTGCGCACCCCTTGGCCCGGTAGAGAATGGGTTTTTCGGGAGTCGAAGCCGGATTGGGAAAGAATAACTTGAGCGCCCGTTGAGGGGGGGTGTATTCTTCCTTGCAGTTTGGGCAGAGGACTCGGACAAGTCTTTGAGCAAGAACACCGATTATAGTGGAACTGATCAGATAGGGTTCTATGCCCATGTCTTTGAGCCGCAAGAGCGTGCCCGTCGCGTCGTTCGAGTGAAGTGTCGAAAGCACTAGATGGCCGGTGAGCGAGGCTTTCATTGCGATTTCGGCCGTATCTTTATCCCTTATTTCTCCTACCATTATTATATCCGGGTCCTGCCTCAATGATGCCCTAAGACCCGCGGCGAACGTCATTCCTATCTTATGGTTTATCTGGACCTGGGTTATGCCGGACTCGTTGGCTTTTCCGGCAAGAAGCTCGTATTCGATGGGGTCCTCGAGGGTAATCACGTTTTTCAGGGGCGACCTGAGGCGGTTCAGGACCGAATAGAGGGTCGTTGTCTTGCCGCTGCCTGTCGGCCCGGTCACGAGTATTATGCCCTGGGGTTTCAGTATCATAGTCTCGAAAATACTCTGCATTGTAGGCTCGAAACCGAGCTGGCTTAGGTCCAGAGCGAAACTTGACTTGTCGAGCACCCTTATGACCGTCTTTTCTCCGTGTTTGCCCGGCAGCGTGGAGACCCTGAAATCGATGTTCTTGTTTTTTATCGTCATCGTTATCTGTCCGTCCTGAGGCAGACGGCGTTCGGTGATGTCCATGTTTGCGATTATTTTTATTCTCGAGATCAATGTCGCTTGTATTTCTTTCGGGAACTTGTGTATGGTGGTCAATATTCCGTCTATCCTGAACCTCACGTAAAGCCCGTCCTCCTGCGGTTCGAGATGTATGTCGCTTGCCCTGCGTTCCACGGCGATGTTCAGCAGTTTATCCACAAGGTGTACCACTTTCGGCTGTTCGTGCGAGGCGTTCTTTTCGGAAATCAGGGCCGAAGAAACGACGGAAAGTTCCTTGTTTTCCATCGCAAGACCGCTTTCTTCCATTATCTTCTTAAGGGTTTGCGCGACCGCTTCCGCGGAGTCCCAGAACAGGTCGAGGTCGTAGCCTAGTATGGTGCGGATTGTGTCTACGGCATTGATGTCGTTCGGGTTTTCAAGAACCACCGAGAGAATGTCGTTCTTGAGGTTAAAAGGGACAAAGCCGTACTTCTGCATCAAATCGAACGGCACAAGTTTGTGAATGTCTTTGGGTATCGTGAGCGTTTCAAGATTTACTTTTTTTGCTTTTTCCATTTTTACCTACCTTTTGAGCAGTTTGTTGATCGTTTCGATGAGTCCCTTGTGTTCAACCGGTTTAGTGACGTACGCGTCGGCGCCGCTCTCGAAACTCCTCAACTCGTCGATGGGCTGCGCGAGGGCTGTCAGCATTATGACCGGGACGTTTTTCGTTCTATCGCTGTTTTTAAGGAACTTGCAGACCTGCCAGCCGTTTTCCTTCGGCATCATTACGTCCAGGATTATGAGGCTGCAATCGTTTTCGTCCGCTTGTTTCTTGGCCTCTTCGCCGTTCGCCGCCTCGATAACGCCGAAACCTTCGTGTTCCAGCCTTGTTTTAAGTATCTCCCTGCCGTAAACGTCGTCGTCGACTACAAGTATTTTATGCATTAGTGTTATTTCATCCATTTATTTACTTTTTCGATGACGCTTTGCGGCGTGCAGGGTTTTGAAAGGTAATCGTCGCATCCTGCTTCAAGCGCCTTTTTCTCGTCGCCGACCATCGCGTGGGCAGTGAAAGCCACTATCGGTATTCCGGAGGTCGCGGGGTTCTTTTTGATTTCCGAAGCCGCCTGCCAGCCGTCCATTTGCGGCATCGACAGGTCAAGAAAAATAAGCGAAGGCGACTCTTTCAGCGCTTTCTGGACGGCCTCGCGCCCGTTGAGGGCGACGATGACTTCGTACCCCTGCGAAGCAAGTATTTCAGATGCGATAGCCCTGTTGTCGAAATCGTCGTCGGCCACGAGAATCTTAGACGGCATAAGGTCAGTCCTTTCTGGTTTTTGAGGTTTCAAGGTTTTTCTTGATGAGAGACAATATTTCGTTCACGTTCCTTGAACCCTTTTCTATGACGGATTCAGCGCGCTTGTTTAGATCTTCTATTTCCTTTTTTGTCAGTATCTTGGCAGTCATTATCATTACCCTTACGTTTGAATATTCAGGGTTAAGCTGAATCTTTTCAAGGACGTCAAAGCCGCTTATCTCGGGCATCATTAGGTCAAGAAGCACTATTTCCGGTTTTTCCCTTTCAAGGGCTATCAGCGCTTCCTGGCCGCCCAGGGCCGGTATCGCCTGGTAACCGGCGTTGGTGAGAAGCATCTGCATCACAAGATTCAGTTCCTTGTCGTCATCAACGACGAGGATTTTCTGGTTCTTGGCTTCCGCCAGCCGGTTAAGGCGCTTGATGAGGGCTTCTCTTTCAAAAGGTTTGATTATGTAGTCCGCCACGCCCATCGAAAAAGCCAGTGTCTTGTTTTCCATGACAGACAATATGATGATGGGTATTGACCACGTTTCCGTGTCGTTTTTCAGGGTTTGCAGTACGGACCAGCCGTCCCGGTGGGGCATAAGTATGTCGAGCGTTATCGCGAAAGGTTTTATCTGTTTTGCCAGCGCGATGCCTTCATCGCCGGACATCGCTCCCACGTAGGTAAACTCGGTGTTTTCTAGGCTGTCCTTCAGGAGTTTGTGCACTTCCGGATTATCATCGATGGCGAGCAGGTACTTCTTATCCGTTTTTTCGGTTTCTATGGCCGATGTAAGGGGATGTATGGCCTGAAGAAACTCGCTGTCGGCAGGTTGCTCTATTTTGTGGGGGAGAATGAGGAAAAAGGTCGAGCCTTTTTGAGGAGTGCTTTCGACCTCGATTCTTCCGTTCATTAGCTCCGCCAGCTTTTTTGATATGGAAAGCCCTAGCCCAGTCCCGCCGTATTCCCGCGTGGTAGAGGCGTCGGCCTGATGGAATTCTTCGAATATTTTCTTGAGGTTTTCAGGTTTTATGCCGATGCCCGTATCAGTAATGCTTATTTTTATGTAAGAGGATTCTGCCTGTGCGTCGGCGTGTTCCTTCACGGTTTCCAAGGATACTTTAACGCCGCCGCTGTTGGTGAATTTAACGGCGTTTCCGATGAGGTTTATAAGAATCTGCCGCAGCCTGGTCTTGTCGGCCGAGACCGTCACGTCGGGTACGGGGTCGAGTTTAAGATAAAGCTTCTTTTCCTGGGCAAGGGCGCTCATTACGGACACTGTTTCCTGCATAAGGTCGCTGAGCCTGAAGTCCTCGATGAAAAGATTGATCTTGCCCGCGGAGAGTTTGGAGATATCGAGTATGTTGTTGATGAGCTGAAGCAGGTTGTTGGCGCTCAAGTTGATTCGTTTCAGGGCCGTAAGTTGTTTGTCGGTGAGGTCTCCGTATATCTTATCGACCAGGAGCGAAGTGTATCCGATTATGGCGTTCATCGGGGTGCGCAGTTCGTGGCTGGTGTTTGCGAGGAACTCGGATTTGAGGCGGTTCAATTCCTTCAGGGAAACAAGCTCGGCTTTCAGCTGCTGTTTTTCTACGGCTTTTTCTATCCTTGAAACCAGCTCGTCAAGATTGTAGGGTTTGCTGATGAAGTCATAGGCGCCTTTTTTCATGCATTCGACCGCCATGTCGATCGTGCCGAATCCCGTTGTCATTAGAATTTCAATCGACGGGTCTATTCCCTTTATGGCGCTCAAAGTTTCGAGACCTCCGAGTTTCGGCATTTTCACGTCGCATATGATAACGTGGAACTTGCCGCTCTTTACCTTCTCGACACCCTCTTCGCCGTTATGGGCTTTGTCGACGAAATACCCGCGTGAGGTGAGTTCAAAGGAAATGAGGTCAAGAATGCCCTGTTCGTCGTCAATGACAAGTATCCTTGTCTTTTTCTGCGCGTCGTCGCTCGTAGGATTCATAGACATTACCCCTGACTGATGCTAAATTGCTCGGCGGGCAGGATTACCCTGAAGAGGCTTCCCTTTCCGACGTCGCTTTCCAGCTCTATTTTTCCCTGATGCTTTTGGATGATTTCATAAACAAGCGAAAGCCCGAGGCCTGTTCCCTTCCCGACCTCTTTGGTCGTGAAGAAAGGTTCGAAGATCTTTGTCTGTATTTCTTTCGGAATGCCGCTCCCGGTGTCTTTTATGTGCAGTTCGACGAAATCCCTGCCGTCAATCTTTTTTCCAATTGTTTTGATGGTAAGCGTCCCGTTATTGGTCATGGAGTCGATGCCGTTGTTGCACAAATTGACGATTACCTGCTGTATCTGGTTCCTGCTTATCAGGAGTTTAGGTATGTTGGCCCCGAAGTCCCTTATCAGTTCCACCGACCTTACCTTTGTCTGTGCCTCCACCAGCGTGAGGGCGCTTTTTACGACTTCATTTATGTCGCAGCTTTCTTTCTCGGTTTTGCCTATCCTTGAAAACGTCAGCAGGTCCTGGACGAGGTTCTTGCATCGTTTTGATTCTCTTTCTATGGACTGGAGCGGCATTAGAAGGGGGTCATCTTCCTTTATCCTTCTTAAAAGGCTCTGGGCGAACCCGAGTATCACGCCGAGAGGGTTGTTTATTTCGTGGGCTACGCCTCCCGCCAGCTGGCCGACGGCGGCCATTTTTTCGGACTGAAGAAGCTGTTTCGTGAGGTTTTCTCTTTCTTTTTCCATTTTCTTTCTTTCCGTTATATCGCGCACTATGCCGAATTCCGCGATTATTTGGCCGTTCTCGAACTGGGGGGCGCTCGTGAACTCTCCGATCATATATTCGCCGGATTTTGACTGAACCCTCAGTTCGAAGGTTACCTGCGGTTTTCCGGACTTTATCAGATCGAACATCTTCATTGCGAGGGGAAGGTCATCCTGGTGTATCAATTCATGGAACGGTCTTCCGAGCCATTCTTCGCGCTTGAAGCCGGTTGTCCGTTCAAAAGCCGGGTTCAGGGAGATGATGTTGCCGTTGGTGACCGCTAGACTGTAAATGACATCGGGCGCGGTTTCGACCAGGTTCCTGAAGCGTTCTTCAGACTGCCTTATCAGTTCTTCCGACCTCTTGCGTTCCGTTATGTCGAGAGCGACAAAAACAAATCCTTGTATCAGGCCCATTTCGCTTTTCATCACGGAACCCGAGAGTATTATTGGTATTTCCCTGCCGTCCTTGGATAGGTATGCAGTTTCGACGTTGAGGATGTTGGTTTTTTGAACAAGTTCCTTCGCCCAAACCCTGGAATCGTTGGCCTTGAAGATGGATTTGGCGAACAGCATGCTGACTTGCTTGCCCCTGAGCTCGCCCTCCGTGTAGCCAAGGAGGTCCGTCGTCGCCTGGTTTATCGTGCGGATGGTCCCGTCCGGATCTGCGACGATAAGCGTGTCAAGCATGGATTTTATTATGTTGTCCACGTAGTCTTTGGAAACAAGAGTGCGCGAGAGGTCCTCGGTCATCTTGTTGAACGAAACGGCAAGTTCCCCGATTTCGTCGCTAGTGTTGATGTACACTTTATGCCCGAGGTCCCCGTTCGATATTTTTTTCGTGGCCAGGACCAGGTCCTTGAGGGGAGAAGTTATCTTGTTAACAAGGAAAAAGGTGATGGCGATAGCTATGATAATGACTATAAGCGTTACTTCAACGATCCTTCTCTTAATCTGGTTTATTTTATTCTGCATCTCCACCAGGGATGTTCTCAGAACGACTTTTCCTATCACCTCTTGCGAGCCTTTGTCCGGGGTTTCCATGCGGAACGCGCTGTCTATGTCAATATCGGCAAGGGCTCCTTCCCTGGATTCCATTTTAACCGTGGTTATATCGGATTTGCTCTCGTAAAAAGGCTCTTTTTTCTGGCCCATGGTGGTCAGCAGGAACCCTTTATTGTCCGTTATCTCTATAGAAATAACGTCTTTTTCCTTCATAACGCCCGTGATAAGGGTGTTCAGGATTTCGCTGTTCCTGGTTATCACGCCGTATTCGGCGTTATAGGCGAGGTTCCTCGCCAGGGAGTCAGCGTAGTTTTTACGTTCTGCCCTTACGACGCGCGTTTCATGCCGGACAAAAAAGATGCTTAAAACCAGTGACGTGAAGACTATGAGAAGGGAAATGGGGATGAGGAACTTCGGGGCGAGATTTTTTGTTAGCATAAACACCTTCTATGTTTTGACGTTAAGCTTTAACGTTTTTAGGAATGGACTATCCCCCCAGGGAATTCCAAACAAGACCTAAAAAATTGCGATTTATAGATGTCCGAAGCAGCCGTTAAACACCAATAAATTGATGAATTTTCAGCATTTTTAATATAATAAATCTTTTGGATTCTGTCAAGGAGTTTTTTGCCGCGGGTGAATCAAGGTTTTTGCGGATATTTGTTGTAAAAATAGAAGAAAATGACCTTTTTGGGGTATGAGTGTCTTTGCTGGCCGCGATAATTTGACTTATTTTCAATAGTTTGTTAAAATCTTTGGACATAAAGGCCGGGCTTGGTAAGGCCTTTCTTTTTATTAGCGCACCGCTGGCTTCCGCCTGCGGCGGATCCCCCGAAGATATGTCATCAATAGGCCGAATAGGCCTGGTCATTGATGAAATGCTAATCGGAGGGGGACAACTGGTGTGTTTGGTTGTCGGGTTTTTTGGAAATTCGGAATTCGAAATTGGAAATTGTAGTAGATTGCACCGCTAGCTCAACTGGTAGAGCAGACGACTCTTAATCGTCTGACAGATTGACGGTATAATGGACTCTTAGACGGTAAAAATTGTGTTAAAAAAATGCTATGAGTAAATAATAGCAATCTAACTTGGTTAAAAATCACCGAAAGTGATGATTTAAAATAACAGACGATATGTTTAGAAAATAATGGACAGAAGTATATTTTGTCCATTATTTTTTATTTAGGGGGGGGCTTGTATTTGAAGCGATTATGTAGTATAATTGTATCATAATATGAAGCGATTAACGCTTCATGGATTTTGGAGGGATTTAGATGACAAAATATATCTGGGAAAAATCTGGCTGGTATGATTTTGAGCTTGAATCGGAATCGCTTATAGGTCCTCTGGCTGAAGCAAGGAAAGCTCAGGGTAGTTTGCTTGGAAAAATATCCCTGCTGGATATAAAACAGGAAGTTCAGGCTCATGCTGAGGTGTTGGTTGAGGATGCTGTAAGAACTGCCGAAATAGAGGGTATGGCGTTGAACAGGGATGCCGTACGCTCTTCGGTCGCGGTCAGATTGGGACTGCCCCATGGCGTTGTGGTAAGGGACGGGAACGCTGACGGCCTTGTTGAGGTGCTGCTAGATGCAGTGCGGAACAACGCTAAAGCGCTGGCTTTGGCCCGGCTTAACGGCTGGCAGGCCGCTTTGTTCCCTACGGGCTATTCCGGCCTCAAAAAGATAAAAGTAGGCGAATTACGCGGCCACGAGCCGATGCAGGTTGTTTCAGGGCCTATAGGCAGGGAAAAGGTGCATTTTGAGGCGCCTCCCAAAGAACAGGCAAAGGAAGAGCTCCGGTTGTTCATACAGTGGTGGAACGGATCTTTTGGAAAAATGGATGGCATTCTGCGTTCAGCCGCGGCCCATTTGCGCTTTATCACCATCCACCCATACGAAGATGGCAACGGCAGAATAGCCAGGGCTTTGACCGATATGGCTCTTGCTCAGGACGAGCGCCTTAAGGTGAGGTTTTACAGCGTTTCTTCGCAGATAATGAAGACCAGGGATGATTATTATAAAGTCCTGGAAAACGTGCAGAAAGGCAGGTTAGATGTCACTGAATGGTTCCTGTGGTACCTGCAATGCGTTCGCGATGCTATAGAGAACTCCCAGAGCATCATAGCACAGGTGTTTAAAAGGGCGGAATTTTGGAAGAAGCATACTCATACGCAATTGAACGAGAGACAAAGAAAGGTGCTGACAAGACTTCTTGAGGCCAGTCCAGAAGGATTTGAAGGCGGGTTGACTACCAGAAAGTATGTCGGCATTGCAAAAACCAGCAGAGCCACGGCTTTCAGGGAGATCAGTGACATGCTTGAAAAGCGTGTGATCCGCCACGTCGCCGGGAAAGGCCGGAATGTGAGTTACGAAGTAGTCTGGTAGCTATTGACTAGTTTACGTAAGCAAATCGGTTGGGATTATTGTGATTATTGCCATACAATAATTATGTTGCAATAACAGTTATGGCATTCTTTGGCATAAGATTGACAATAGGTAGGAAAAATGCTTAAATCTACCTAAAGCCACGTGCCAGAAATGGCGGGACAGGGGAGCATGGGGGCACTAATAGGCGGGCATCACTAATTTTAACCGTTTACCGGCAATTACCGGTGGCGGTTTTTCTTTTGGGAAAATGAACTTGAAATAACAAAAAGACGATAAAGAATAACATGGTAACTGGAGGATCTAATGAAACTGAAAATGACACTGTGCGTAATTGGCTGTGGTTTGCTTTTGGGCGGGACTGTTTGGGCGAAAGAAGAAGCAATAAAAGCAACCCCAAAAGAAGAAACTGTCTTAAAAAGCACTAATACGTATAACATCAATGACGAGATAACGGCCTATTACAATAACCTGAAACTGGATATCGACAAATATTGGTTCAATCAATCTACAAGAGACAAAAAGATAATCTGGATGCTCGGTGACTGGAATGCTGCATTAAGCAAGAACTTCATAAATGAGGCGATACCGGTATTGATACAAGACATAAGACAAAGGATAAAGGATAATGACCTGCCTTCGAAGGAAGGCGAGGATTACACGTTCAGAACCCTTATAGGATTATCCGGTGATAAACGAATACAGGATTTATATATAGAAATAATCGAGACCTGTAAGAACGAGGAAGGAATAAGGTATGCAATACCTGTGGTAAAAGGTTACAAAGGCGGAGTAGTTGCTTTGAAAAAAGTACTGAAATATAAAAGCTACTTATTACGTGTTAATGCCGCTGATGAACTATTTTCAGTAGGTAAAAGAATGGCGGCTTTTACCGTTTACAAAGAAGTAGCAGAGATGAAAGATTTCAAAAAAGCTGATGAGATGTTGATGTTAAGATCAGTTAGGAAACTTGCAGAATACAAAAATAGTGAAGCCACAGCAATTATTAAGCAAGCTATAATAAATGGCCCATCGGAAAAAGTAAAAAATGAAGCCAGGGAACTCTATGATAAGATTCAAAAGGGGGAGTAGTATGCAAAAGAAGATAACAACACTATTAATTGCGGGACTATTTTTACCTATCTCTTTTGCATTTGCATATGATCGTCAAGCGGCGGTCAATTATGCAGGGCTGTGGTGGAATACTGACATTGATTCAAACACAAAGGTAGATCACATAAATAGTTCGCTTGCAACGCCTACCGCTGGACCATACACCTTCTACTATAAAATGGGCACTGATATATTCCATGATGATGGATACAATACTGTTTCTACAACTTCTGGTGTTGACTGCGCGAATTTCGTGAGCCAGTGCCTGATAGCAGGCGGCCTCAAGACCCCAATGACTAACGATGAAAATTATAAAGGTTTAGGCGGAACGATCGTAAAGGCAGATAAGCTTGGAGAATATCTGAACGAATACGGGTCTGTGACCACAATAGATAAGACTTCTGCCGCCAAGCCGAGATATAACTATTCCGAACTACCATCTGAATTTGAGCCCGGCGATGTGGTCATCTTCAATAATATACATGCTGTATTTGCCACTAGCGGCAAAAAAGAAAATATGTATTTTGCCGCTCATACAAACGACAGGATAGATTTTAACATAGATAACTATCTTAATCATTTTACTCAAGCTATGATTTATCATCTCGAACCTTTTATAGTCAAGATCGACCCGCCTTTTACGAGCATTCACCCGGGGGAGACCCAGAATCACAAAGTGATAATAACCAACAAGACCATCCCCGCTGACGCTGTATTTACGGTACATATCACTTCGGTCAGTTCAGAGGGCTGGAACACCAATATACAAAATCTTGACGGGCAGACGTTTACGCTTGCTCCAGGAGCGTCAAAGGAGTTTTATTTCTTCGTTACGCGAAAGGATGCCTTGGATTATTTCACTGCAACTGTAAAGGTGACGGTTAACGGGATAGACAAGGAAGGGAACGCTTTCGACTGGGCGACCGAAGACCACGTCCGCGACCATCCCGATGAGAACTACTCGATTTCAAGCCCGCAGTACCCAACGCCCTGGCTTGTCGACACAAAGTCGAACATAGGCATACTTCTTTCAGGCAACGGCGACGCACTGGGCCACCTGCTCGGCAAATACAACATACAAACGGCGGTGGTTTCGCCTACGCTTGAAATAATAAACGAACCCGGCAGGACTTTAAACGATTTGAAGGTGCTTATGATAGGTTCGGCAGGTCTTTCGGGCAATACTTCACAAATATTCAAGCAGAAACTTGAGCAGTTCGTGTCGAACGGTGGTGTCATATTATGTCTTACCCAGCCGCTGGGCAGGGATTTTGCCGCCTTGCCCGGGAATATCGAGGGCTACGGCTGGAGCGAAGACCAGGCGTGCTTTTCAAATGCCGTATATATCAACGACGGTTCGCCGCTTTTCGCGGGGCAGGCGCAATCGGTCATCAATTCGTCCATTGACGGTTACTTCACGAAATATCCTGACAACGCGAAGGTATTATTGAAAAGGACAAAGAACCAGATGCCGGCGCTGCTGGAGTACCCGTACGGGAGCGGAAAGGTTATAGCCGGAACGATGTTTTCGGACTGGGGGTACGGCCACGGGCAATGCTCGACCGAAGAAGGCGCTCTTGTGCGCGACATAGTAAACTACGCCAAGGACATCAAAACGCCGATAAACGAGTACTATGCTTCAGGCCAGGTTAATGAATCCGTGGTTATCCAGCTGCCTTACGATGAAAGCGGAGCGCCTCTCGCGCAGAAGGCGGTTATCAATGTGTACAGCCCTTCGGGCGCGTTAGTCAACAGCGTTGAGCAGAATGTGCCGCAGACAGGCGAAAGCGCAAGCATCAATCTTTCGGGCGCCGCGCCCGCCCAACTCGGCATCTGCGATTATAAGTATCTGTTAAAAGACACTGCCGGAAACATAGTGCAAAGCGAAACCTGCGCAGGGCGCATCGGCGTTAAAACGGACATAACGGTCGGAGGGTACAAGCCGGGAGATTTTCAGATATGGGCGAATATCCCTAGCGAAAACGTCGGCTGGAACGATGAAGTCACATATACGATATTCGTGAACAATAATACCGGAGAAGACTTCGTCAACGGCACAATCGGCGTCGGAGGCCATGAGCAGGGCGGGAACTGGTGGATATTCTATTCCTCGATCACATCCATCAACGTTCCAGCGCATTCGCAGGCGTCTTTCACATATTCGAGGCGCGTTCCTTTCCCGACCAGCACGTACTTCGGACTGTACAAGCAGGGAGCGGCCATTGATCCGTCAGACGGAGAATCAGCATTTTTTACGAATGCCATTATAAGCTGCGAAAAAGGCGTCTGGCTCACGATACCTAAAATAGATATCGCCATGTCCGCCGATAAGACCGAATACATGCCGGGAGAAACCGTCAAAATACCGCTGGAGATATCAAATACGACTATACCGGCGGATAACATGGTACTTACAATTAAAGCGGCTGCATCCGGCGGTTCTGAAGTGCTAATTTCAAGCGGGATCATAGACATTCCGCTCGGCAAGCTTAACCGGGAAATACAATACAGGCTTCAGGAAAATTTACCTGCCGGAAGCTACGCTATTAATGCATCCGTCTCGCGGGAGAACACTATCCTGGCAAATTCTTCGGCCTTCTTCTCCATACCCTATCCCAAAATCGAAACGGGACTCAAAATAGACGAACAGCTTCATGCCGGGATGAACCGGATAAGCATAGGACTTGAAAATACCAGCGACATCTACGTGGCAGACTTCGGCGCGGACGTGTACATGTTCAATCCCGCAGGAAATGAAATATTCAGGGGCACGGCTAGCGGCACCGACCTGCCGGGGCGCGGACAGAAATATCTGGCATTCGACGTTCCCATAAACAATTTAGCCGCCGGGAACTACTTTATGACTTATGTCTTGCGTTACGGTCCGTATTCATTCAACGGAAAATACGATTTCCCGTGCGACGTGCTGTATGAACTTGCATTCGACAAAAACGCGTACAAGGAATCCGGCACCATCAATGCGGCCCTCAAATTGACGAACAGGGGCATGTTTTTGATCGACCATTCAACGCTGACTGTGACAATTCCAGCCGTTAACTATGCAAATCAATGGGATATAAGCCTTTCGAGCTCATGCGTATTGACCCTGCCAGTCAGTCTTAATCTGCCCGCTGATGTCCAGCCTGGCACGCATGACGTAAATATCGATATGTGCAATTACGGCGTCATTTATCCAACCATGACATACCACGACGCGAGAAAATACAATTTTACGGTTCCCGAAGCGTTCGTGGAATATTCCATCGACAATCTAACCCTGAATGCGGGAGGCAGCGCCAGTATCACTTTAAGGAACGCCGGCGGGGTTACCGGGACATTTGATTACGTATTGACCGTAGAAGACCACACCGGCAATAAACTCGTCGAAATGTCAAACAGCCTGAGCTTGGTTTCGGAACAGTCCGCCCAGATCCAGTTTTCGGTACCGAACGGCATAACAGACGGTTCTTATGCATTGAATTTAAGGATAAAGAACCGGAATACCGGGAAGGAACAAGTATGCACGAAATACCTGCAAGTTGTGAATGGACTCGCCGCCGAGATCAATCTCGGAACGGACAAAACGGTATATAAGACGAACGAAGAGATTTCGGCAAGCGCCGGCATTAACGCAAACCAGGATACGAGCGGGTCGGTGCTGAAAATGAAGGTATTCAGCCCGCTTCCCGGGTGGAAGAACTTCACGAACACGGGAAAAATGAATTACGCCTGCGCAGACGGCAACGACATGTGGTTCGCCGCGGACAATTTCATCAAGAAATACGACTCGGTTTCGGGGGCATGGGCAGAATATAATACCCCGGAGACAAACCCAAATTACAAGTACGATTCCATCGCCAAGGTAGTAGTGACCGGAGACCTGGTATGGTCGGTTTACGCCTACCTGATCAATGGCGGAGACCCGCACGACCTGTGCGTTTTCAACAAGGCGACCGGCGAATGGAAGAACCTGACCCAAAGGATGCCTCCCGGGCTGCCGCAGCACGAGTATATTGACGACATAATACCTGACGGCAACACTGGCTGGTTCGTGTACGAGATAAGCCGCTGGGAAAGGGGCCTTTTCAAGTACGACATACCCACCGACACTTTTGAAACGATAACCGTTCCGGAAGACATATTCTACAACAACTTCTTCCCGGACAAGAGCATTAACGACGGCAACATTCTCTGGTTTATGTCGAAAAACTACGGCCTCGTAAGCTACAACAAGTCGACCGGCCAGTGGGCGGTCAAGGAATACGACCCCTCGTTCTACGTTAAAGACATTATCGCGGACGACAACAGTGTTTGGCTGCTCGGGGAAACATGGAACGGCGGCGCCGCGAAATACGAGCCGCATTTTGAAAGATACGACAAATCGTCCGGGCAGTGGAGCACGGTAGAGATCGCGGGAAACTGGGACCTGAACGACGGGACGGTATATTTTGTTTCTTCCGGCAACAACATTTTCTGGGTAAACTCGGGCAACATCTACAGATTCGACAAGAACACTCTGAGCAATACGCTTCTATCTTCCGACCTAAGCTGGTCGCCGACCTGCATGGCCATTAACGGCAAAGAGCTCTGGATAGGCTCTCAGGATAACGGCGCGTACTGTTTCAATACCGAAACCGGCGTGCTGTCCAATTACAACATAGACAACGGCTTGATGAGCAATAGCATAAGCTTTATAAACACCGGCGCGGGATCCGTCTGGTTCGGGTATTCATCGAACGGGCTCACGAAATACACCCCCTCAAGCATGTGGGCCAACTACTTTGACAACGAAATAGGCGGCAACGTCATAGACGATATATCCGCTACGGACGAAGAGGTATGGATAGGCCACGATAACATTGCGACCGAACAGGGCACTTTCGCGGGAGTAAGCCGGTACGATTACAATACGCAAAAGTGGTCCAGCCACGGGTTCAGTACCTATCAAAACGGCGAAAGAAGGCTGGCATTCGACGACAATTACGTTTGGGTCGGTTCGTTCGAGGGCCCGTGGGCGCCCATCGTGCGATACGACAGGTCTACCGGCGCTTATACGGACTTCTACAGCGATTATTTCTACCTTATAAGCAACATGTGCGCGACCGGCGGGAGCTTGTGGACGATGCAGGGAGAGTTCAATACGTCAACCTGGGAGTATTTCACGCGTCTGTGCAGGTACGATAAGGTCACGGGAGAGCGCAGCGTCTGGAACATGCCAGCAGGCTATAACGACCCGTATTACAAGATATCGGCAGACGCGAACTCGGTATGGATCGGCTCGAACGAAAGCAGGATGGTATACAGGTTCGACATCGCCTCGGAGTCGTTCCAGGAGTATGACCTCGCCAGCATGCTTGCCGGCAGCGTGATCACTGGAATATGCGCGGAACAGGACGCTGTCTGGGCCGCGAGCGAGACGGGCCTTGCGAAGTTCGACAAGGCAGCCGGGACATGGAGCAAGATCGACTGCTCAGCGATATACGGCGAGATAAAGTGCCTGAACGCCACGATAAGCGACGTATGGGCGGGCGCGGACGACGGCTTGTACAGGTATTCGAAGGGCAACGGGGAATGGAGCCACTTTACCACCCAGGACGGCCTTATAAACAACAACGTAAGAACGATAGCTTCTGACGACACCTATGTCTGGATGGGCACGGAAAAGGGATTGAGCCGGCTGACCTACGCAGGCGGCACGATATGGGAAAAAGACGTGCCTCTTGCCGGGCAGGGGGATATAAACGTTTCAGAGACGTTGTCGCACATTCCCGGGGCCGGCAAATTCTACCTGACGGGACGGGTGACTTCCGCCCGCGGACAGTTGCTCTGCGAATCGGCCACGTCATTTTACATAATACCCGGGAACGTTTCCGTTACGCTCGCGCAAAACAAGAGCGTATACAAGCCCGGCGAACAGATGTATATAACCTGCGAGCTGAAGAACATGGGGCTTCTTCAGGAAGACGGAACCTTTGCGCTGAAGCATAACGGGACAGGTTTTTACAGCACGGCGGTCAGCCTCGCGCCGGGCGAATCAAGGAGCTTCACGGTGCCTTCCACCGCTGACCAGACTTTCTACCTTGAAGGCAATCTAAACGACCTGAAAGTCGTAGATATCGTCAATGTTGAAACCGCCAGGGTGGAAATGCTCGTTACCGGGCCCGAGACGGCCGGGTTCGAGCCGTTCGGGATGGACGTGCTGCTTAAGAATACCGGCAGGGTAAACGCGGACGTATACTTCGATTATGACGGGGAAGTGTCTACTATAACGCTTGCGGCCGGCAAAACGCAGCTATTCAGCAGGAATTTCCAGATAACAAAAGACACCACCTATTACTTTACGTTATCCGGGGACGCGCAAAAACAGATGCAAAAATGCGTGCGTTTCGGCCTGGGCGCGAACATCGAGCTGAATCCCGGCCAGGTTTACGCGGAAGGGATAGTGGATGTCCCGTTCAAGGTCAGGAACACGGGTATTCTCGACTTAAGCGGAGACATTACGTTCGAATTGGACGGCAGCACTTTCACGAAGAGCTATTCGATCCCCGCCGGGGGAGAGATATCCGATAATATAGCCTTTGCCGGGATGACCGAAGGGGAACACGTGCTTTCATACAATTCTCCCCTCATGTCGGGGACGGCGCTTTTAAGAGTGGCAAAGACCTACTCGATGGAGATCACAAAGCTGTTGCCCAATACTGCAAATACGGCCAGCACGAAAATCATAGACGTCGACGTAAGAGCCAGGAACAGAGGGTTCAACTCGCTGGTCGGTTCGCTTGCGCTTGACACAGGGTTCTACCAGGACAAAACCGGGTTTGACCTCGCGCCTGAAGCCGAAAAGTACCACACATTCTCGGTGCCGAGCGGCCCGGCGGCGGGAACCTACGATGTGAACGTAAAAGCATTGTGCGACGGCAAAACTATCGCAGAGAGAACAACCCCGCTTACGTTATCGCCGGATTTTGCGATAGTTGAAAGCACGATAGCCGCGGCATACAACGCCGGACAGGAAGCTGCGATATCGGTAAAGGTGAGAAACAACGGTTCGGGCGCGGGAATGTGCACGCTGAACGTCAAAGCCGGCGACCTGCTGGACTTGAAGGCGAGCCAATGGCTTGAAGTGGGCGAAGAGAAGGTTTACAGCTTCAGCGTCATCCTGCCCGCCGACCTTGAAGATAAGGATTATGCTGGGACTATCGCGACATTTAACGAATTCAACAAGAATACGAAGAGCATGGCATTCGCGTTTCACGTCAACGGCTATAAGATCGGCGTAAGCGCCTGCCTTGACAAGCAGGTGTATGAAAAAGGCGAGACCGCAAGGTTGACACTGGACATGAGCAGTCTGAACGGCATTTCGCCGAAAGCCTTCGCCAAGCTCACAAGCAGCGTTTACTCGCAATCCAGCCAGGTTTACGCTCTGGGCCAGGCAACCCAGACGATTGCCTTTGACATTCCGCTTCCAAACGATGATTTTGGCAGCATACTGGTCACATACGGCGTTTATCTCGATTCCGGACGTTCCATGTATATCAATACGGCTTACGTCAGGCAGAAAGCCGAGCAACTGAGCGTTTGTCTCGATAAGGACGTTTACCAGGCGGGCGATATCCTGAAAGCCACCGTAACCGCCGATGCCACAGGTTATCTCGAGATATCGGCGCATGGAGACAAACGAACCCTTGAAATAGACACGACGGGGCAGTACGAGCTGAGTTTTAACAGCCCGCAAAATATAAATTCCGGGACTTATTATGTTGATTACAAGTTCACTCCGGCGTTGTCTCCGGAAAGCGCGGCGGCGCACAGGTATCCTTACGATATTTCAGGTTATTTTGTGAGCATAAAGGGATGCGATCTGGATAAAGGGCTTTACTATGCTGGCGATGATATGAAGGCAAGCTTAAATATCGAATCGAATAAGAACATAGACAACGTTTCGCTGAAAGGCATCGTAAGGTCGTCTAAAGGCGACGCCGAATGCTTCGTAAAGGCAGTCAGCCTGTATGAGGGAAAGAATACCATAGTTGTTGACGGCAAGGTGCCTGCGGGATTGAACGAGATGGTGTTCTTGTCGTATTCGTTGAACGCTCCGGTTCAGGGTCAAGACGGGCTGCTGTTAGCCGGAGGCAAGGTTTCATTCGACGTGAGACCGCCGGACATAACGCCGCCGGTAATTGATATCGTCTCGCCATCAGCGGGGGAGAAATACACGTCGGCGCAGGGTGCCGCCCCGATAACGATAAGCTATGCCGTTACCGACAATACGGATTCAAATCCTTCAGTCTCGGCGTATCTCAAGGATGTTGCAAAAGGCACTACTGTGCAGGTTGTTAACGGACAGCAGATAGCTCCGAAAACCATAGATGGCGGATTTTGGACTTTGACTGTCGACAGCGTTGATTGGGCGGGCAATCGCGCATCAACGACTACTGCCTGTTTTGAAGTTATTAATGACACGCGCCCTCCCAGGACAGGACTGGAAATATCCGGACCGGAGTATAGGATCGAAGGCAGAACCTATGTAACCGCGGAAAGCACGCTTAAATTGTCGGCCACGGATGACTTGATGCTTCCTGGCGACAGCATCGGGCTCGGAACAGCAAGGACATACGTTAGTTACGAGTTGGGCGTTGATAGCGCGGCATCGCCGCCTCATTGGCAGGACTACGCCGGACCATTCAGCATAACAACTGAAGGGGAATACGTTGTAAGCTATTTTAGCGTTGATACCACCGGAAACGCAGAGTCGACGAATACCTTCAAAGTCTTTGTAGACACAACGCCCCCGGCCAGCCATTTGCAAAATTCCGGCAAATTGCAGGGCGACGGCAGAACGTATGTGACTTCGCAAAGCACGTTTTCAATAATCGCCGATGACCCTTCGTGCTTTACCGTGCATCCTTCGACCGTCATTCCCGGCAGCGGGCTAAAAGAAATAGTCTACCGGATAGATGGCGGCACCGGGACAATATACGCAGGAACATTCAATTTGAACCTGCAAGACGGCCTGCACTCTCTGCATTACTGCACATCGGATAACCTGGGCAACACGGGCGAAGAACAAACCTTTAAATTTACAGTAGACAATACGCCGCCCGTTGTAGGAATTGATCCTGTCGAGGCGCTTACTAACACGGCGGTATTGAAAGTGTCCGGCGTTTATAACGAACTGAACCTCGATGTTATTACGCTTAACGGCGGGAATGTTATCATCGACACGAACACGAAAACGTACAGCGCGGATGTAACGCTTGCTGAGGGATTGAACAACCTGACAGTAAAAGCTACGGATCTTGCGGGCAACAACGGTACCGCCGCCGCAAGCGTCACTCTTTACATTTCTTCGCCCGTGCTTACAGTGCCGCCGGACATAACTGCCGAAGCTACAGGCGTCGAAACGCCCGTATTCATCGGCATTGCCACGGCTACGAGCACGTACAACGTGGTTATTACAAGCGACGCGCCTGCGGCTTTCAGGATCGGAACAACAACCGTAACCTGGACCGCGGTCGATATTGTCGGGAATGTCTCCAGAGGATATCAACACGTCACCATTGTCGATACAAGCAGGCCTGCTATAGCGATACATTCGCCTTTAAGCGATGCAAAATACATAGTTGGCATCAGCACTTTGACGGTTGTTTTTAGCGTTACGGATGCCGATCCGGCGACTGTCGTTCAAAGTAAGATCGTGCAAGCTTCGGGACCGGGAGTCATTGATGTTGCGAACGGCCAGACGGTCGATCTGCGCGATTTGTCGGCCGGTTACTGGGAACTTGTTGTTGTCGCGCATGACTGGAGCGGGAACATAAGTTCAGCCACGTCCGGCGCGTTCGAAGTGCAGTTTGACACTACGCCTCCGCTTACGACAATAGCTGTTTCTGGGCAATTAGTGGCACTTACAGCCGTTGACGATATTTCCGGCGTAGAAAAAACGCTTTACAGGGTCGATATGGGAAACTGGATGCAATATACGGCGACCGTGACTGTTCCGGTTTCGACGCTCGATATGGATTACTATTCGGTTGACCTTGCAGGCAATGAGGAACAGGTCAGGAATTATCATTTCAGCATAAATGCCGACACCGTGCCCCCGACATGCCAGTTAAAAGTTACAGGTTACAGGGTGCAGGTTAACGGCATGACATACCTCAATGATCACAGCGTGTTTACGATAACGGCAGTCGACCTTGCTGGCGCGGTACCCGCGAGCGGTGTAAAGCTGATACAATACCGTGTAGATGGCGGCAGCTGGCAGCCGTATGCAGAACCGTTCCATTTGAACCCTGCCGACGGCGCTCACACGCTCTACTACAGGGCAGAAGATAATGCGGGTAACGTTAGCGCGGAGTACGCCTGCGCGTTCATGGTGGACACGACAAAGCCGTGTGTCGTTGAAACCTCGCCCGTGGACGGCGGGTGGATGAACGCAAAGAAATGCCGTACAGTTACCATAAAGATCAGCGAGCCTGTTGTTTGCAGTAAATGGGAAGCACACGTTAAGATAAAGGAAGTTGACGGCTGCGGCAAGTGCCGGGATATAGATGAGCGCAGGTGCGGCAGGGGCAAAGATTTTGACGTAGATTACGATACCTCTACCTGCACTATACTAATTACCGGCAGGTTTGAAACAAACAGTGAGTACGAAATAACGCTAAAGAACGGGATAACGGACCTTGTAGGCAACAAGCTTGAGCCTTACACGTTCAGTTTCAGGACGTTCATATCTGCAAAAGAAGGTTGCAGGTATGAAGATGATAAGACAGGTCTGATAATTGTGGCCTTGCCAAATACGCTGCCTTGCGACGGTTATTTTGAAGTATCGATGGTTGATAACGTCTGCCTGCCCAGAATACCGAGACCGTTCCAATGGTTGTTTAACGGAAAGAAAGCGTATTTGATACTTTACCGGGACGAGGACGGCCAGATAGTGGAGCAGGAAGTCAAGAAAGCGTTCAAGCTTGTGATAATACTCAGGAACAAATGGGTGGCGTTTGCGCCGTCTTCTTCCGGAGGGGCCCAGCAACAGGCAGAGCTCAAGAACGTTAAACTCTACCAGGTAGGGGCTGTGCACGATGCGGCAAAGCTTTCAATAGGCCGTATGCATGCTCAAGGGGCCCCCGGGATTGAAGATCTCTCACAAGGGAGTATCCCTAAACCGATGCTTGTGCCTTCGCAGGCGGCAAACGATATAACGCAGGAAGTATCGGCTGACGTAAGTTCGTTCGGTTTATTCACGCTTGCCGGGTTTGCGGCTCCCAGCGCTTCGTTAGATGATTTAAGTTGCTACCCGAGCCCGTTCAATCCTGTCAGCCAGCCGGTGACTATTCAATACTACCTTATTAGCGCCGGAAATGTTCAGATGGCGATATATGACATTATGGGCAACCTAGTTAAAGCATGGGAGATACCTTCCGGGGATAGCGGCGCGATGCAGGGATTGAATCAGGTATTATGGGACGGCAAGAACGGACAGGGAGATATAGTTGCAAACGGCGGCTATATTGTTTGCGTAAACGGTGATAATAAGAGCAAGAGATTTAAGATGTTGGTCATTAAATGACGCATAATCGGCAACAAAAGAATATTTTCAGACCGAATGGAGATTATGAAATGAAACGAACAAATCAACTGACCATCATGCTGATTCTGGTGTTCCTGACTATAGGGTATGCTTATGGTCTGGACCTCGGTTTTGCAAAGCAGGACGGCGGCCAGCCGGGAGCATTCCTCAGCTATGGCGCCGGGGCAAGAGCGCTCGGTATGGGGAAAACCTTTGTAGGCGTAGCGGACGATGCGAGCACGGTTTACTGGAACCCCGCCGGGTTGGGACAGATGAAGCAGAGGGAAGTCACCGCGCTTTATGCAAGCCTTTACGAAAACACCGGTTACAGCTTCATAGGGTACGCGCATCCATTAAACAATAAATCCGGCGCGCTTGGTCTTGCGGTAGTCAACCTTGACAGCAAAGGATTTCAATTGAGAGATGCTTATAACTATGAAATGGGCGAAGCAGGCGTTAGCGAAACGGCAGGTATACTCTCTTTCGGCAGGGAGCTTGTAAACAGGAACAATAAGCCGTTCTTAACTGCCGGGGCAAGCGTAAAAGTAGTCAGGCAGATAGTTGACTCCCAGTCAGCTACAGGCTATGGCGCGGACATAGGCGCCCTTTGCAGGGTTATGGACAATATGACTGTTGGATTAAGCATGCAGAACGTAATAGCGCCGAAGCTTACGCTGTACCAGACAGCCGACGAGTACCCGTTAAGCATAACCGCGGGAGCAGGATACAAGCTATTAAAAAACAAGCTTCTTGTCGCGTGTGATGTGAATAAAACGGCAAAAAGAGACTATAAGCTGCATATTGGGGGAGAATACGAGTTGGCAAAGATATTCAGTTTCAGGGCTGGTATAGACGAAACCGAGCTTGCCT
>JAFGGC010000034.1 GCA_016930715.1 Endomicrobiales bacterium | reverse complement strand
TTGCCTGAAAAGCGACGTCTCTCAGGCAAAAGACGTTTACACCTTAATACAGGTCAAAGACTGGCCTTGACAAACCCGACTACTTTAATTCTAAGTATTTTAGCATTGGCAAATC
This sequence comes from Endomicrobiales bacterium, assembly GCA_016930715.1. Lineage (GTDB taxonomy): Bacteria > Elusimicrobiota > Endomicrobiia > Endomicrobiales > JAFGGC01 > JAFGGC01. Next base: position 80,221 of record JAFGGC010000034.1, on the reverse strand, counting down.
ACGAAATACGGCATCTCCCTTTTCCAGGGAATTTCCTCTTAGTGGACATGAAATTATCATCAATGCTACAAAACCGGACAATAATAATGCTTTCTTCATTTATACTTCCCCCTTGATTCATTTTTTTGTATATATTCCAATAGCTGTGCAGATCTGCTACAAATCTCTCTTTTCTTGCTATTAGCAACCATTTCACTCAATACCCGTTTAAGTCTTTCCCTTCTTGCTCCACCCGAATCATCCCTAAAACTCATAGAATCTCTAATAAAATATTCCAATGCACCCTTAACGACCCCTTCTGGATATTTTATACTGTTTTCTAACACTTCAAACATTTCGACATGCAATTTCCCTTCTTTTTTTATCGGTCTGTTTAAAAACCATAAATCAGACCCCACCTTTTCAAACACGTATTCATCCTTTTTTAGCATTTCAAATTCCTTATTTATTATATCTTCCCTTGTTTCCCCATAAACCCATGCTTTAGCAGCATAGTATCGTAATTCATTACTATTTTTATTATTTGTAAATATGTCAATCAATTCATTCATTACTTCATTTCTTTTCCTATATGAAAAGTTCTTTTTCTTGTTTTTAACACCAACTAAATAATCTTCTAACTTTTTGACCCATATTATTCTGGTTTGCTGTGTCCTTTTATCATCTATTATCAATTGTCTAATTTTCCCCATTACTATTTGCTCTTCCGTGAGGGTCTTTTCCCATATGCCCATCAATTTATCTCTTGCTGATATACATGTCAGATACTTTATCCATTGTTCCCTATCTTTATCCATTGCCCAGTTATTCTCATCCAATATATTCATTTTATTTGCTAGAATATCCTGTACCTTTAAATATTCTTTCTCATTTAGCTTTACTTCTTTATATTCTTTCACAATCTTAACATCCCAATCATACGGATTTGGATAATTTTTAATAAATACGGATGTTTCTTTTATAAACTTCTTTACTTTTCCCATATCTACACCGTCCGCCTTCTGTCGGGCGCAGGAGTGCATGCAAAGGAATACCGTCAGTGTAGACAGCAGAACACAGACTAATACTCTGTTGCCATCTTGTCGTTGATTTGTTCTTTTCATTCTAATCGTCACCTTTCAAAAATACGTTATTTAGCTATTCAACCATCTTGCCCGTTTGATGTCAAAAAATACTTTTCACCTATTCCAAGCTCAAAACAACTTACTTTACCCACGCCACCTGCGGCCGAAACCTTGAGGGTCAACTTATAAAAAAAAACCCGCAAGCAAGCCAACTGCTTGCTCCCGGGATTCACATCTCTTGCACAAATAGACACCCATCCCCATGTTTTGTCTACTTTCGTTTTGGATTTGTTGTTTGGCTATCTTCCCCTAATTTGAACTGCCTATAAAATGTTACCACTTCATTTTTTCCTTGTCAACCCCCTCAAACCGACACTTTTTATTCAGTTTCCTACAGCCTGACACCGTTTCGGACAAGAAAACAACCTGTTCAACCACCCGGCCTGCCGCTGGCGAGGGCGTAGCCGTCCAGATAGAACACCTTCCGGTATTTCCTGACGGCTTCTATGACCGATTCCTTTGCGGGCCCGCCCAGCACGTAGAGCGCGTCGGGCTCAAACCCGCCTTTGGCGGTTTTATCGCAGAAATCGAATATGTAGGCGTTAATCCTGTCAACATTGCCCCTCGTGATCCGCCCGGTGTTTACAACCATACGGTTTATCCCCGCGAGATATACGAACTGACCGAAATCGAAATCCTTTTCGTAGCTCAACAGACCCGGCGGGCAGAAATAAAGTTTTTCATACCCTTTAAGCGCCTCCCGCCATTTCGCCTCGTCTATCGACACCCATTCCCTGCCGGGAAGGGGCGAATACAGGCGCATAAAAAGCGGTGAGATGTCCCACAGCTGGAGCGCCAGCGCCAGGGAAAGCAGGCATACCGCCCTTGCCGGCTTTTTCGCCAGCAGGACAGACGCTTTCAGCGCGAAAAAAACGACCAGATAGTACAACACCCAGACGAACCTCCCGCCGGCCCTCATCGTCTGGGAGAGGTACTCTATAACGCCGGAGCGCCCTATCTTGAACAGTAGCGCCTTGCCAGCCGTTACCTCCGGGCCAAGCGCGAAAAGCGCCATCAGAACCGCCGCGGCGACCACGGGATAGTGCTTCTTTATCCCGCCGACGAACGCGCCTTTATCCCTGAAAATGAAAACAACCGCGGCGGCGCACAAAACCATCATCCCCGCGCCGAGATAGGCGTAGCCCTCCCACTGCCCCTCGTAATAAAGCGGGGAATCGGGAAGCAATCTTGACGTGCCGACGGGATTGAAAAACGAGTTCAGGTTCATCGCGTACTCGCCGTAGTTCACCGATGTCATCCGGGTCGCAAGAGGCAAGTCAAAATAACCCATCAGTTTCCATAAAAATACAACGAGAACGGCGCACGCGGTAAAATACACGGAGTATTCCAAGACCGGCCGCCTCCTGACGGCAACCTCGCCGACAATATCGGCAAGGAACACGGCGAAAACCATCAGCGAAAGATACGGGTGCACCAGCGCCCCCAGGACTGCCAGAACGCAGAAAAAAACAACACGCTTTCTTCCTTCCGGCGCGTTTCTTGACAGGATCAGCCACAATGAGGCAAGTATGATCCAGTGCGCGTTGAGCGACAGGTGCGCCCTTCTCATCAGCATCACCGGGCTGAAGGCGAAAAAGGCGGCCGCAAGGACCCTGACCCATCCGTTTTTCAAAATCTCTTTCGAAAGAAACCAGGCGAACACCCCCTGAAGAAGGAAACACGCCAGCAGCCACGCGCCGAAATACTGGAAATCGCCCGCGAATCCGCCGACGAACGGCTTGAAGAAAAACGCCAGAAGAGGTATCGAGTCCGTGAAGCCCACCGTGCTTCCCGCGGGATAGAAGTATTCCGGTATGCTCCCCAGAGGGAGCGACCAGCTCCCGTTCTTGAAGAACAGCCATCCGAGGTAGGTCATCGCCCGGTCGATACGGGTCATCAGCCAGTCTATGTTAAATGGATTCAGTATTTCCCAGTGGTAGGCCAGCGAGAAAGAAACAAACGAAATGAGAAGCACCGCGGATAATTGTAGAGGTTTGATGTTGGTGGTCATAGTCTAAAACCGGCGTCAGGTACGGCTGTTCCGCATCTTTTCAAGTTCAATAGACAGCCAGCGTTGTATTATTCCGGCTTTGATCCTGTTGGCTTCGTCGTTAAAATGTACCGGGTCGTCCGGCCGGTCCCTGAACTCAATTATCCGCTTTCCGTAGCTGTTGAAATGCGGCGTGAGGTCAAGATAGGGAACCGAACATTCCCGAAGAACTTCAATCGTCTTGTCGTAGCGCATCCTTTCAAAAGGCGTGTATTCCCGCAGGGGCTTCAAATAAGGGAATACCACCGCCAGGACCCTGCCGGGGTACATCCGGACGATATCGGACATCATATTCACGGGCTCATATTTTGATATGTCCTCGCCTGCCGAGGAGAACCTTTTTGAGTTCAGCATCTTCACCAATGACCTGTAAAGGTACGAGTGCACGTAGAGATACGGAGAGACCTTCATTGTCAGCTCGGGTATTGCCTTGCCGCCCGCCTGCACGCAGAAAAAACTGACCGACGCGTCCCTGGAATTATACAGGATGGTAGGAGCGTATGCCCCGCCGTCCATATCATTCAGGCAGAGGCCCAGCATTATCATATCCGGCTCGAACTTCCTGGACTTCTTAGTCACGTAAGCCCAGTAGGGCCATATATTCCAACCGCGCACGGCAGCGTTAAGCAGCTCATACTTTCCACCGTGAGCGGCGTTGAGAGCGTCCTCGACGTACTCGCTCCATTTTCCCTCCTCGGTAATGCTGTCACCAAGAAGCAGTATCCTGAAAACGCCCGCGCTCTTTTTCAAGCTGTACTCCTTGTCCCTCATTCCGAACGAGTTTATACCCGGCACGGCGTTCGGGACAAGTTCGTACCCGAGCTCCGGCGAACGACGGTACTGCCTTTTCCAGTTCGCGGCCCCGGTAAGCAGGTTGGAAAGCGCCATTTCTTCGAAACCGCAGCCCGGAATGAAACGCGCCGCGAGCTCGCCGGCAACCAAAGCGGCGGCAATCCCTAAAAACACAAGCAAAAGGTTCAAGATGTATTTTTTAAGTTTAGGCAAGTGTTCCCCTGAACAGGAATCAAGGCCTGCGCGATTCCGTGAACTTGAGTATCTGGTTCATCATTCGCACGGTTTTTTGCGGGTATTTTCCGACCGCGGTCTCGCCGGAGAGCATCACCATATCCGTGCCGTCTATCACCGCGTTGGCGACGTCCGTCACTTCCGCCCTGGTCGGCACGGGGTTTTCGGTCATGCTTTCAAGCATCTGCGTGGCGGTTATGACGAGTTTCCTGCGCCTGTTGCATTCCCTGATTATCTCTTTTTGCACGATCGGCACCTCATATATCGGTATCGATATCCCCATATCGCCGCGCGCTATCATAATGCCGTCGGCGGCGTCGAGTATGCGTCCGATGTTTTTTATACCGTCGCGGTTCTCGATCTTGGCTATCAGCCCGCAGGAAGGATGCCTTTTTTTGACTATATCACGGATGAGTTCGATGTCGCCTTTGTCCCGCACGAAAGACTGCGCGATGAAATCAACCTTGTGTTTTATTCCGAACTCAAGGTCGCGCCTGTCCTTTTCGGTGAGGCCGCTGAATTTAAGCTCCGTGTCGGGCAGGTTGACGCCCTTGCGCGCCTTTAGCGTCCCGCCCACTATGACCTTGGCGCAGACGCGCCTTGCCGAAGATGATTTCACTTCAAGAGCTATCCTGCCGTCGTCTATGAATACGCGGTGGCCCGGCCTTATCGCCGAAAGCCGCCCGTCGTAGTCTATGGGCAGAACACCCGGGGCCTTTTTTTTCGCGCCTTCATTCACTATGAACACGTTCTGCCGGGGTTTGAGTTCCACCTGCCCGGCGGCCGGTGAACCGACCCGTATCCTGTATCCTTCGAGGTCCTGAAGCACCTTAACGCGCCTTCCGTACTTCTTGTTGAGTTTCCTGACTATCCGCATTCGTCCGAAGTGACCCGAAGGACTGCCGTGGGAGAAATTGAGGCGCGCAACGTCCATCCCCTCGAGCATCATCTTCCTCAAAACCGTCTCGGATGCAGATGCGGGGCCGAGCGTGCAAACTATTTTCGTCTTTACCATAGAACTGTCCTTTTGCTGACTTTACGGCGACCAGGAAGGAGTGAAAGACGCACCCGGGATATCGGCCACCTTCTTCTGCCCGGAACCGTCGGCCGCTATCACGTATATCTCGCTTCTGCCGGAGCGCGTTGACGTGAAAGCGATGAACCTGCCGTCGGGGGACCAGGAAGGGTTCTCGTTGTTTTTCTCGTCCTGCGTCAGGCGGGATATCCTGTCTCTTTCGAGGTTGTATATGTAGAGGTCGTAGTTCTCCCTTCCGAGGCGCATCGAAAACACTATCATATCGCCCCTTGGAGACCAGGCCGGAGAATCCGAAAAACCCTCGGTGTAAAGCCGGCGGATGTTCGTGCCGTCAAGGTTCATTATGTACGGCTGAGGATACCCGGGCTTGTCGGAAATGAACACTATCTCCCTGCCGTTGGGGGCGAACGACGGGCTTGTTTCGATGGAAGTGCCCCTGGTGAGCTTCCTGAGCGCCTCTCCCCTCGGCGTGATGAGATAAAGATTCGGGTTCTTGCCGGCGGATATTGTGAGGGCTATCATCCTGCCGTCCGGGGAATACGAGCCGGCGGCGTTGAGGCCCTGCACGACCGACACCGCGCGCTTGGAGTTGTTCGATAGTTTGAGCGCGTAGAGATCGGGGTTGCCGTGCTTGTACGTGGTGTACAGTATTTCTTCGCCGTCAGGCGACCATTCAGGAAGTATGTTTATCGAATTGTCGCTCGTGAGCCGGCGGACGTTCTGTCCGTCGTAGTCCATCACGTAGAGTTCCTTTTTCCCGGTCTGGTTGTTGGTAAAAACTATCTTGGTGTGCGCTATGCCGCGCTCTCCCGTGAAATGAAGGACTATGTCGTCGTTTATCTCGTGCGCGAGGCGCCGGTACTCGTGCACCGTTCCCTTGTAGGTCCTCTGCCAGATGTGCCTTCTGGAACCGACGTCCATCATAGCGGCCTTCACTTTCAGGTTCTCTCCGGAAACGGACACCCAGCCCGCTATGAGTATGTCCACCCCGAGGTCGGCCCACTTGAGAAGCTCTTCGTCTTTTCCGGTGAAAAAGGGGCCGCCCTCGACAAGGTTGAAGTACCTCGAGAACAGAAGGTCAGCCCTCAAGACCGCGCCCGTCATCCTGCAGAACTTGGCTTCCTCTATGCTCTCGTTTTCCGGGATGAAACCCGCGAAAGCGAAATCCGTCCTCTGGCCGTGCGCCGACAAACTCAAATAGACGTCCATCGCCCCCGCACGAAGAGCTATGAATAAGATAAATACCGAGATAAATAATGCTTTTTGTCGCGTCATAGAATCTGTGTGATAAAGGCACAAGGTGCAAGGTAAATGGTAAAAGTTAGCGGCAATGACTTTTTAGTCTTGATCTTTAACTTGTACCTTTTACCTTTTACCCTTTACCATTTACCTACTCCCGATAAGTGAACTCGAAATAAACCCCCAGGTCTTCCCCGGGATAACTCTCTGGCAAAGGCGGAAAGGGCGTCGAAAGAGTGACGGCCCTCACGGCCTGGGCGTCGAACAGCGAATCTCCCGAAGAATCTTTCACGTCAATCTTTGCCACCTGCCCGTCGCGCAGTATCTTGAAATACACGACAGTCTTCAGCCGCCCGAACTCGCGCGACCACTGCCAGAAACGGCCTATCTTTCTCACTATCTGGTTCGTGTAGTATGTGAACGGAAAGTTGGATATATCGAAGCTGACCGGCCCGGAATAGCCGTCGCCGCCGGGCGCCCCCTTGGCGCTGTCCTCGGCTTTTTTATCGGAGACCTCTTCCGCCGCCTTTTTTTTCTCATCGGCCTTTTTTTTCTCGGCCACAGGTATTTCTTCGGCCTTTTCCTGCTTCTTGACGAGGTTTTCTATCTTGTCGGGGACAGCTTGTTCCGCCTTCCGGGCGGCCGGCCGCGCGGGGCCGTGTAGCATAAGGTCTATCGGGACTACGATGTAAGTTGAACGTTTTGACAGGGCGCCGGAAACCGCGAACACGCTCAGGTGGGCCGCCAGGGAGAGCGCAAGATACAGCTTGATATCATTTTCCATCAGTGATTTTAAGTTTATCCTTAGCACTGAAAGCTTCGGGGCTGTTAGGGTAGTCCTTCAATAGCGATTCGAAAAGGTCTTTGGCTTCCTCTTTCTTGCCCGACTGTTCAAGGCAGAGCGCTTTCTTGAAACGCGCCGATGCGACCGAACCGATTTTGGGGTACTCTTTCTCCACGAGGTCGAATTCCTCCGCGGCCTTCTGCCAGTCGTCCTGCGCGTAATAGCTTTCGCCTATGTAATAGCGGCTCTGCGGCGCCATCTCCCCTTGGGGGTATTTTTCAAGGTACGACCTGAAACCCGTTATGGCAAGCTCGAATTTCCCTCTTGAGAAATCGCTGTACGCCATGCGGTAGACTTCGGAAGGCGGGGGCGGAACGGAAATGGAGGAGCCGGAAAGGTGCTGGGAAAGCTTGTTAACTCTCTGCGAGATGTTGGATTCCACGTCGTCAAGGCGCTGGCCCAGAAGCGACATCCTGTTCCTCGTTTCCTCAAGGTCCGAGGAGAGGAGGTCCATCTTGGACATCATAGTGTCCATTTTTGAGGAAAGGTCGGCCTGGTTGCTCTGAAGCTCGTTCAGTTTGAGCTGGAGCTCGTAGATATCGTCGCGAAGGCCGGACATCTCTGAGGACGTCGCGATGCAGCCCGAAAACCCGGCCAAGACAAGCAGCAGCGCGGGAAGGCACAAACATCTTGAGTAAATATTCATCGGTTGTATTTCTTCAAAAGACTTTTTTGCCGTTTAACTTATTTCTTCCTGACCTTGGTCTCGGCCCTGCGGTTTTTTGACCAGGCCGTCTCGTTGCTGGCCGGGTCAACGGGGTCTTCTTCGCCGTAGGATATCGTGCCTATGTTGCCGAGTTTCACGCCGAGGTTGCCGTAATACCGTCGGACGGCCGCCGCCCTTCTCTGTCCGAGAGCGAGGTTGTATTCTATCGTGCCGCGTTCGTCGCAGTGGCCAGCCACGAGCACGGTAATATCAGGATTGGACTTCAGGTACTCGGCGTTTTTCTTCAGTACCGCCCTCGCGGAATCGGTCAGCACCGAACTGTCATAGTCAAAATTCACGGTTTTAAGCTCGGATATCTTTGTCCAGTCATCATAGCGGATCGATGTTTCGTCAACATCCTCCTGCCCCGGCGGGACCATGCTGTCCCGGTCGGATTTCAACACCTGTTTTTTGGCGCATCCGAACAGAAACACTCCCGCAACAAGAATAAAAATCGCCTTTTTGAACATAGTACCGCCTCCTTTTTGTTTTTTCGTTGTTTCAATTCTAACTAATATTTCGTTGCGTGTCAAATTGGATGAATCACATTAAAAATACCGCTTAAAATCAGTTTTTTAAATAAGGTTTGAGATACCTTCCGGTATGGGACCCCGGAACCGCAGCCACGTCCTCCGGCCTGCCCTGCGCCGTGATCCCGCCGCCCTTGTCCCCGCCTTCCGGGCCGAGGTCTATTATCCAGTCGGCGGTTTTGACGACCTCGAGGTTATGCTCTATCACGAGGACCGTGTTGCCGGCGTCAACGAGCCTGTGCAGTACGCCGAGCAGTTTCTCTACGTCGGCGAAATGAAGGCCTGTCGTCGGCTCGTCAAGTATGTAGAGCGTCCTGCCTGTCGAACGTTTCGACAGTTCGGCGGCAAGTTTCACCCTCTGGGCTTCGCCGCCGGAAAGCGTCGTGGCCGGCTGGCCCAGTTTTATGTAGCCGAGCCCGACGTCGTTTAGCGTCTCAAGGACCCTTTTCAGGTTGGGAATGTTTTTGAAGAACTCGGCGCCTTCCTCCACCGTCATATCGAGCACTTCGCTTATGTTCTTTCCCTTGTACCTTATCTGAAGCGTCTCCTCGTTGAACCGTTTTCCCCCGCAAACCTCGCAGTGGACATAGACGTTCGGAAGGAACTGCATCTCTATCTTGAGGGTCCCGTCGCCCTGGCAGTTCTCGCACCTGCCCCCTTTTACGTTGAACGAGAACCTTCCCGGCTGGTAGCCGCGCGCCTTGGACTCGGGCAGGGCGGCGAAAAGGTCCCTAATGGGCGAAAAGGCCCCGGTGTATGTGGCGGGGTTGGAGCGCGGCGTCCTTCCTATGGGCGACTGGTCCACTATTATCGCCTTGTCGAGGTGCTCGAACCCCGAAATGCTCCTGTGCCTGCCGGGCAGGTCCTTGCTCTCGTGCAGTTCTTTAGCCAGCGCCTTGTAGAGTATCTCGTGCACGAGCGTCGATTTGCCCGAACCCGAAACCCCGGTCACGCAGACGCACAGGCCCAGCGGTATCTTGACGTCTATGTTTTTGAGGTTGAACTGCGCGGCCCCTTTGATCTCAACGAACTTGGCTCCCGGTTTCTTTCTTTTTTGCGGGAAAGGTATCCTCAATCCTCCGTTGAGGTACTGCGCCGTAAGCGATTTTTTCTCTTTGAGTATTTCCTTCACAGGCCCCTGCGCGACAACCTGTCCGCCGTGTATGCCCGCGCCGGGCCCGAGGTCTATTATCCAGTCGGCTATCCTCATCGTCTCCTCGTCGTGCTCGACGACAAGAAGGGTGTTGCCGAGGTCCCGGAGCGTTATCAGCGTGTCAAGAAGCCGCTTGTTGTCCCTCTGATGAAGGCCTATGGACGGCTCGTCAAGGACGTACAACACGCCCGTCAGGCCCGAACCGATCTGCGTGGCAAGGTTTATCCTCTGGGCCTCGCCGCCGGCAAGCGTCGAGCTTTCCCTTTCAAGCGTCAAATAACCCAGTCCCACGTTGTTCAAAAAAGCGAGGCGGGAATTTATCTCCTTGAGCACCGCCCTGCTTATGACCTTTTCCTTTTCGCTCATCGGAAGGTCCGCGAAAAACTCCTTCGCCTGCTGGACCGACATCGCCGTGACGTCAGCGATGGTTTTCCCCCTGACCGTGACCGACAGCGCCTCTTTCTTGAGGCGCTTTCCGCCGCAGGTCGGGCAGACCCTCCTCCTCATGTACTTGTTGTATATCTCTTCCTTGACGTAATCGGATGCGGTCTCCCTGTAGCGCCTGTCCATGTTCGTGACAACGCCCTCAAAATCATCTCCGTCGCCGTGAAGGAGTATGTCCTGCTGCTTTTTCGAAAGCTGTTTCCACGGTTTGTTCATTGATATGCCGTGCCTGCGGCTCACGGCGCTAATCATCTCCCAGTAATAACCTCCCCAGGCGCCCTTCCACCTGTGGGTCCGGGTGGTTATCGGGTTCGACCAGGGCAGGAGCGCGCCTTTGGAAACCGAGAGCGATTTGTCTGGGACCACGAGCTCCTCGTCAATCTCTATCTTGTTCCCTAGCCCGGTGCATTCGGAACAGGCGCCGTAGGGCGAGTTGAACGAAAAAAGCCTCGGCTCGATCTCCGGCAGACTGATGCCGCACCCGGTGCAGGCGTGATGCTCGCTGAAAAACCTCTCCTTCTGGGCCTTCCCCTCGCCCGAAACGACAAGCACCAGGCCCTTTGATTCCTTCAGCGCCGTCTCCACGGAATCCGCCGCCCGGGCCCTGGCGCCGTCCTCGGCTATTATCCTGTCCACGACGAGCTCTATCGCGTGCTTTCTGTAGCGGTCAAGTTTTATTTTTTCTTCAAGAAGGCGGACTTTACCGTCCACCCTCACCCTGGCGTAACCGGACCTGGCCAGCCTGGCGAACAGCTCCTCGTAGGTGCCTATCCTTCCCCTGACAAGGGGCGAGAGTATCTGGAGCCTGGTGCCTTTGGGATACCTCATTATTTCGTCTATTATCTGCTGCGAGGACTGGGGCTTGATCTCTTTTCCGCACTGCGGGCAGTTCGGCTGCCCTATCCGCGCGAAAAGAAGCCTTAGGTAATCATAAATTTCGGTGACGGTGCCGACTGTCGAACGGGGATTGTGCGAGGGCGTTTTCTGCTCTATTGATATGGCGGGAGACAGGCCTTCTATGATGTCCACGTCGGGCTTGTCCATCAGCTCCAGGAACTGCCTGGCGTATGCCGAAAGGGACTCCACGTAGCGGCGCTGGCCTTCCGCGTATATCGTGTCGAAAGCCAGCGATGACTTGCCGGACCCGGAAAGCCCCGTGATGACGACAAGCCTGTTCCTCGGTATTTCGAGGTTCAGATTCTTAAGGTTGTGCTCGCGGGCTCCGCGGATCGTTATTTTTTCCATGGTTTTCAGCGCTGTGCGCACGACAGAATGCTTCCGCTATGAATGTTGTCTGATGGCCGCCAGGTCACCGGAAGGTATTTTAACAACAGCTTTCAGGCCGGGGGAGGGTGTTGCCGCTACCGGCTGTTCCGACGCTTATCTTATCAGCCTGTTTATAACCGCCACCAGGGGGACCAGAAGCTTGTCGCTGTTTCTCACGGTTATCTCGGACTTCATGTTCGTTTCGACAACCTTCCTCAATTCGCGCGTCACCCTCATGACCGGCATTACGAGGTTCTGTATGACAAGGTACATCACGACTACCGAAAGCGCTATCATCAAAAAGACGTTCGCCGCCGATATGCCGATGTAGCCCTTTATGAACCTGGAAACGTCCTGTATGGTTCCCCCGGGCAGGACGCCGTAATTCGTGAAGGCGATGTTCCGCATCAGGTACTGCAGCCCGGCGTAGAGCACTATCGAGCTCAGCACGATAATTATTGTGACGGGCAGCAGCGTTTTTAAATAGATCCACTTCAGTATGTCGCTTTCTTCCCTGCTTAATACCAGCCTCTTTCTCTTTTCCAAGGTCTTCATAACCCTCCTCTCCCCGTCCCCTTCTCCGGACAGGGAACCCGCGCATCCTACGTCTTCAGGGGCAGTTTCACCGAAAACGTCGTGCCTTTTCCTACCACGCTTTTTACCTCTATCACGCCGTTATGGCGCTCTTCCACTATCTTCTGCACGACCGCCAGCCCGAGGCCCGTCCCCTTTGACTTCGTCGAAAAAAACGGTTCGAATATCTTCTTTATCGTTTCCTGGCTCATCCCGCAGCCGTTGTCGGAGATATCGGCTGAAACCGCCGAGATGTTCTTGTCGCCCTGCACGATATTCGCCTTGTACACGCCGACTTTAAGCTTGGAATTTTCCTTGTCCCCCATCGCGTCAACGGCGTTGTTCACGAGGTTTCTTATAACCTGTTTCATCTCTTCAATATCTATCATTACCTTGTTGGAGCCGTCAAGAGCCAGCTCCAGCTCAACGTTCGGCGGCATCTTTACGCCTTCAACTATCTCCCTGACCACTGTGTTGTAATCCTGCTCGGAAAGAACCGGAGGCCTCTGGCGCGAAAAATCAAGCATGTTGTCCACTATGCGGGAAGTCGATTTTATCTCGTTCTCGATTATTGTCACGGATTTGACCATTATCGGCTCCGGCTCCTTGGTTTTCGCCATCAGTCTTCTCAGCAGGAACACCGAATTCGTCATCGCGCTTAAAGGGTTCCGTATTTCGTGGCCCAGTATGTTGGCCATCTGGCCGATGCTGGACAGGCGGGCGTTCTTCCTGACCTCCTCCTGCATCTGTTTCACCTTTTCTATCATATCGTTGAAGATATCGGCGAGTTTTCCGAGCTCGTCGCCCGAAACCTTCTCGACCTTGCTGTCGAGATTGCCCTTGGCGACGACGTCCATTCCGCGAAGGAGCTTCTCTATGGGTTTCGAAAGATTTTTCGCAAGAAACATCGCCCCGAAAAGCGCGAACCCCATCGTCAGCAGGATGAGCGTTATCCCGGCGACCTGCATTCTTATTATCGCGGCATAGGCGACCTTCGCCGGCTCCTGCACGACTATCAGCCATCCCGGCCCCCGGGACTGAGAGACGACCGTCACGAGGCCTTCCGCGACAAAAGCCCTGTCCCTCTCCGCTTCCTTGTACTTCCCGAAAAGCTCGTGAGGCAGGGCCTTCATCAGCTCGGAAGTCGCCGCGAATTTCCCGTCCTTGTCCACGAGAAGGACGTTTTTCGTCACCGACTCGTCCGGGTTCTTCAATCCCAGTTTTATCCTGTTCACCAGGTAGTTAAGCTTGAAACGGTAGTAAATGAACTGCCGCGGCTTCGAGCTCAGGGGATACACTATGTCGACGAACGGCGCCTTAGACACGTCATAAAAGATGCTTCCCACCTCTACCCCGTTCGACACGTGCGCGCTTCTGACCAGCGCCTTGTCGATGTCAACTGCGTAGGTCCCGCCTTCGTCAGTCATCCCCGAAACGATTCCGTAACCGTCGTCAAGCAGCAGAATCCCGAAAAGCATCCGGCTTGAGCTCATCTCGTTGAGTATCGCCGCTATCCGTTCGGATTCGGACATGTTTTTTTCGCGTTCCATCTGCCTGGCAAGGTCAAGCTTGCCCTCGACTTCGGCAAAGTACTTGTTGACCTCCCTGGCCACGTTCTCGGCGGTATGGAAATGGTTCTGGTTTATAACGCTGCGCAGGGTTATGGCGGTGGTCTTCAGGAGTATGACGCTGTAGATGACCAGCGGTATTATGGCTATCACCAGAAGCGCGATGAGAAATTTATGGAATAGTTTCATAAATGGACACGATTACACAGATTTTAAATAGATTACACAGACACGTCTGGGTCAACGAATTTGATCCAATCTGTGTAATCGCCGTGCATAATCCGTGGAATCATTTGTTAATTGAAACGCTTCAAGACCGTGTCAGACGCCTTCCCGCCTTTTGAGGGATAATCTATGTTGTAATGGAGGCCCCTGCTTTCTTTTCTCTTTATGGCGGATTCAACGATCAGCCCGGCCACTGTCGCGATGTTCCTCAATTCTATCAAATCATTAGTGACAATGAAATCCCAGTAATACTCCTGTATCTCCTTCTTCAGGAGCTCTATGCGGCTCAAGGCCCTGTTCAGGCGCTTGTTGCTCCTGACTATCCCGACGTAATTCCACATGAACCGCCTGATCTCGTCCCAGTTTTGCGTCACGACTACCGACTCGTCTGAATCCTTCGCCCTGCCTATGTCCCACTGTGGTATTTTCGGAAAGGGCGCTCTTTTTCCCATCAGCTCACCGGCCCTTTTTGACGCCCTGTCCGCGACGACCAGCGCCTCGAGAAGCGAATTGGAGGCCAGGCGATTTGCCCCGTGCAGCCCAGTGCAGGCGACCTCGCCTATGGCAAAAAGGTTTTTGACCGATGTTTCGCCCGCCGAGTCCGTCCTGACCCCGCCGCAGAAATAATGCGCCGCAGGCACCACCGGGATCCAGTCCCTTGTCATATCGATGCCGAACTCAAGGCACTTTGAATATATCCCCGGAAAACGCCTCTTCACGAACTCCCCGTCGGCTCCCGTGATATCGAGATAGACGCAGTCGTCACCTCGGATTTTCAGTTCGTTGTCTATGGCGCGCGCCACTATGTCCCTGGGCGCAAGCTCCTTTTTGGGGTGGTACTTGTCCATGAACGGCCTGCCGTCTTTAAGGCGAAGCACTGCGCCCTCGCCCCTCACGGCTTCTGATATCAGAAAAGATTTCGCGTCCGGATGGTACAGGCAGGTCGGATGGAACTGAACGAATTCCATGTTGGCGATTCCGGCACCGCAGCGGTACGCCATCGCGACTCCGTCGCCGGTGGAAACATCGGGATTGGAGGTGTAAAGATAGACCTTGCCTCCGCCTCCCGCCGCAAGAACCACGGCCCTGGCGAGGAACGTCTCCACCTTGCCGGTCTTCTTGTCAAGAACGTAGGCGCCCCAGCACCTTTCCTTAGCACCCTGGAATCTCTTTTTTATTTTGCCGGTAGTTATCAGGTCGACCGCGGCGTGATCCTCAAACAGCATTATGCCCTTATTGGCTCGGACGATGTCCGAGAGCACTTTTTCTATTTCGTGCCCCGTCTTGTCTCCGACGTGAAGTATCCTTCTTCTCGAATGTCCGCCCTCAAGCCCCAGCTCGAACGTGTTCTCGGGATCGTCTTCGGCCACGGTGAAATGAACGCCGAGATCTATGAGCTCTTTTATCCTGGCGGGGCCTTCCTTGACCACCAGCTCGACAACCTTCCTGTCGCACAACCCCGCCCCGGCCGACAGCGTATCTTCCACGTGCTGCTCGAAAGAATCTTCCGGGCTCCACGCCACGGCAACCCCGCCCTGGGCGTATTCGGTCGCCGAGGCCGACAGCCCTCTTTTCGTCACGAGCGCCACCGAGCCCGCGGAACTCGCCTTTATGGCGAAACTCAGGCCCGCTATTCCGCTGCCTATCACCAAGAAATCAGTTTTAATCATCTGGTTTTCGACCGGCCTAGAACCTGAACCAGGACGTAAGCGCGGCAAGCTTGTTGTGGAGGTCTCCGCCGACCTGGGATTTTATCTCCTGGATCTGTTTCCTGTCGTTCTCGACGTTGGACTTGACGTTGTCTATGAACTCCTGAAGGCTGTCGGCAAGGTCCTTGAGCTCGTCTTTCTTGCGCAGGGAAACACCCGCCGTGAAATCTCCCTCGGCAAGGCTTTTGATGGTCCTTTCAAAAACGAATATCGGCCCGATTATGCGGTGAAAAAGAAACACGCTTTCAAGCCCCACGCCGAACAGGATGATAAGCACCACCCATATGAAATTCACCTGGTAAGCCCGCTGAAGGGCCATGAACTCTCCCGCGCTCAGCTGGTCCATTCCGGGTGATTTGATCAGCGTGCTCCAGAAAGTGAAATACACCGCGGCCGCCGTCAGGCAGACCACGAAAAGGACAATCAAGAGATACTTGATCTGTATCCCAGGTTTCACGAAGTAAGTTTTTCTCATTTTTCCTCCCCTTCTAGAAATAATTTCTAATATTCAATTTCTAAATTCTAAAAACAGCGTTATAAGTGTCTGTTTTCCCGCCCGTTTGAAATTAGAGATTAGAAATTGCTCTATTTCAGTAAAATTACGTTATCAATCAGCCTGGTCTTGCCTATCCGGACCGCTGCAAGAATGACAAACGGCGGTTTCGCGACGGTTTTCTTCTCAAGTGTTTCCGGGTCGCAAATATCGACATAATCCACCCTCGCGCCCGCAATCCGCCTGATATCCTTTTTAACTTTCTCTATGATTTTATCGGCATTTTTTGCTTTTCGACATTTTACCATATCGACCGCCGAATGTAAAGCTTCCGATATCAGCACACTGTTTTTGCGCTGACTTTTTCCAAGATAGACGTTCCTGCTGGACATCGCAAGGCCGTCTTTTTCCCTTACGGTCGGACAGGTTACGACATCCACGGGCACGTTGAGGTCAGCGGTCATGCGCCCGATAATTCTGGCCTGTTGGAAATCCTTCAGGCCGAAGTATGCCCTGTCTGGCTGAACGATATTGAAGAGCTTCGCCACCACCGTCGCCACGCCCTTGAAATGCCCGGGCCTGTGCTTTCCGCACAGGACGTCCGACATCCTGTCCACGCTGATATAAGTAAGATATCCTTTCGGATACATCGTTTGCGGCGGCGGGTTGAATATCACGTCTACTTTTTCTTTTTCGCAGAGCTTTTTGTCCCTCGCGAAAGGCCTGGGGTATCTCCTGAAGTCCTCTCCTTGGCCGAACTGGGACGGGTTGACGAAAACGGAAACCACCACGACGTCATTTTCCCTGCGCGCCCTTCTTATGAGGGACAAATGGCCGCCGTGCAGCGCCCCCATAGTCGGCACGAGCCCCACCGTCTTGCCGGCCCTTTTAAGCTTTGACAGGTGTTTTTGAATTTTTCGCGGGAACGAAATGGTCTTCAAGCGGGAGCGCTCCTGTTATTTCTTGCGAAGTTCGATTTCTCTGGGGAAAAAACCCTGGCTCATATAGAAAGGCAGGACGCTTTCGTGTCCGAAAACAACGCGCAGCTGCTCTTTCTTGGAATGATTTTTCTTGAACCACCTCAAGGCGTTCGACACCAGCCGCTTGCCGACGCCGTAGCCCCTGTATTTCGAGTCCACTATCAGCGATTCTATTTCTCCTGTCCCGCGGTGCATCGAAGAAACACAGTAACCTATCATCCGGCCTTTAAGCTCCGCGGTCTCCACCCTCAGCCTCTTTCCGGTAAGCACCTTCATCCTCTGCCTGAAATGCAGTTTCTCGAAGTACCTCTTGAAGTACACCGATTCCTTCCTGTGTATGGCGTTTAGCTTCTCCCAAAGGCTTTTGATTTCGAACTTGCCTCTTCCGTGGACTACCTTATAGACGACCTTCCCGGATTTTCCGCGTTTTCCTGGCGTTTTTGAATAGTTCATGTTCAATATGAGTTGGACCTCGAAGGAAACCTCGACGCCCTGACTTCCTTTCTGTATTTTTTGACCGCTTTTGATATATCGCCTTGCAGGTTCGCGTACTTTTTGACGAATTTCGGAGACATTCCCGAAAGCCCGAGCAGGTCGTCCGTCACGAGGACCTGTCCGTCGCAGTGGGGGCCCGCGCCTATGCCAATCGTCGGGATCGACAGAAGAGACGTTATTTTTTTCGCGAGGCCGGCCGGTATGCATTCAAGCACTAACATGAACACGCCGGATTCCTCGAGCGCCAACGCATCGTCTATCATCTTCTGCGCGGATTTCGGGTCCCTGCCCTGCACCTTGTACCCGCCGAACTTGTGTATGCCCTGAGGGGTCAGCCCGAGGTGCCCGATGACGGGTATCTTGGCTTCGATCACGGCTCTTATGCTCTTCAGCATTTCCCTTCCGCCCTCGAGCTTCACCGCTTCGGCCCCGCCGATCTTGACGAGAAGCCCGGCGTTATAAACCGCGTCGGACGGTTTTGATTCGTATGAAAGAAAAGGCATGTCCACCGCAAGAAACGCCCTTGAATTGCCCTTCTTGACTGACCTCGCGTGGTAGAGCATGTCCTCCATGTTGACGGACAAGGTGGACTCGTAACCGAGCTTCACCATGCCCACGGAATCCCCGACGAGAACGACGTCTATGCCAGCCTCGTTGAGAAGCCTTGCCGTGGGGCAGTCATAAGCGGTGAGCGCGGTTATCTTCTCGCCCCGCTGCTTCATCTCGATGAGCCTGGTCGTGGTTATTTTTTCCATAAAACACTACAATCAAGATTACACGGATTCCCTAATGCGATTATGACTTCCTTAATCTATTTCGATGAAATCCCGCATTTGCGGGACACAGATTAAATCTTGTTTTCCTTATTCTTTGCTCCGGGCGTCTTTTTTTTGCCTCGTATAACAGCTCTTTAATGGTCTTTTTGATAACCGGATGTACGAATTCCGGGGCTATGTCGCAAAAAGGCCGGAGAACGAACATCCTGTTCTCTATTTCCCTGTGCGGAACCGTGAGAACTTTCGTCGCGAAGGCCTTCCCGCCGTAAAAGAGTATGTCCAGGTCTATCGTCCTCGGGCCCCACCTGAACGGGTTTTTGTTCCTTCCAAGCAGGGTTTCGAGTTTTTTAAGCCTTTTCAAGAGAGCCTGCGGCCCGTCCGGCGTTTCAAGCTTTATCACCGCGTTCAAGAAATCCCTCTGTTTCGGGCCGACCGGCGAAGTTTCGTACAGAGGAGAGGCTTTTATTATCCGCGTGCCGGAAAATCTTGAAATACCGTCAACCGCCTTTTTTATGTTAAACGCCCTGTTGCCGGCGTTGGAACCGAGCGCGATGAACGCTATCGCTTGACTCACTGCGGATTACCACTTTATCTTTGACATTCGCCCGAGCGCTTCCTTGAGGCGCGGGACGTCCACCGTGAGGGCGAACCTGACGTAGCCCTCTCCGGACGGCCCCATCCCGTTACCCGGCGTGCACACTATGCCGGCTTCGTCAAGAAGCTTGCCGACCGTTTCCTCCGAGCCGTAGCCCTGCGGCGTGCGCGCCCAGACGTAAAACGTCGCCTTCGGCTTGTTCACTTTCCAACCGAGCTTCCGGAGCCCATCAACGAAAACGTCCCTTCTTTCCCTGTAAAGATTCCTCATCTCTTCCACGCACTGCTGACTGCCGTTAAGGGCTTCCGTTCCCGCTTCCTGCACCGCTTGGAAAACCCCCGAATCGTAGTTATCCTTGACGGTGCCAAGGCCTTTCACGATGCCGGCATTCCCGCACACCCATCCGAGCCTCCAGCCGGTCATGTTGTAGGTTTTCGAAAGCGAATGAAACTCGACGCCGACTTCCATCGCGCCCGGAACTTCAAGAAAGCTCATCGGTTTTTCCTCGTAGAATATTTCGGAGTAGGCGGCGTCGTGCGCGACTATTATACCGTATTTCTTCGCGAACGCTACGAGCTCCTCAAAAAAACTCCTCGGCGCCACGGCGGCGGTCGGGTTGCAGGGAGAATTGACGAATATCACCTTCGCCTTCCTGGCGACGCTTTCTGGTATTTTTTTCAGGTCCGGGAGAAAACCGTTTTCTTCAACAAGCGGCATGAAGTACGGCTCGCCGTCCGTGAATATCGTCCCGGTGTTGTAGACGGGATACCCGGGTTCGGGTATAAGGACCACGTCGCCGGGGTCAACGAAGGCAAGATGGAAATGCCCTATGCCCTCCTTGGAACCGAGCAGGGTCCATATCTCTGTTTCAGGATCAAGCGTGACGTTGAACCTTGACTTGTACCATCCGGCCACGGCCTTTCTGAAGGAGATTAGCCCCGCGCCGAACGGATACTGATGGTTGGCGGGCTTTTCAAGCGCCTTTTGCCCGGCCTTTATTATGTGCGCGGGCGTCGGCCTGTCGGGGTCGCCCACCCCCAGAGATATGATATCAACACCTCTCTCCATGGCGGCCTTTTTCTTTCTGTCTATTTCCACGAACAAGTACGGCGGAAGTTTTTCAAGTTTCTTGTTGCTTCTTGTCTTCATTGATGTCTTTCCTCTTTCCAGTATAACTGTTGTTGTACGCGTACCAGAACGCCCACAGGACGAACACGGCAAGCGCGAGCGCTACGACGTTAGTCACCCAGCCCTCGAACACCCCCATTTCATACGGATAGCCCACGTAACCGAAATCCCCCGCGGTCTTTGACGTGAAAAGAACGGCCAAAAACGGCAAAACCTTCGCCTGTATCCCTCCGCCGAAAACCAGCAGAGACCAAAGAAGCCAGAAAAGCACGGTGTTGGCCAGAAGCACTATCACTATCATCCCGGCCACGTGGACGGGGTCATACTTAGGCTCGGCCGGGTCCTCGATATCCAGGAAAAACTCCTTTATTTCCTCGAAAAACCTATTCATTTCACCACCGCATTCCTGAGCGTTCCTATCTTTTCTATCTTGACCTCGACGCGGTCACCGGGCTTCATCGGCCCGACGCCCGGCGGCGTTCCCGTGGATATCACGTCCCCGGGAAGAAGCGTCATCACGCGCGACACGAACGAAACGAGCTCGTCTATCTTGAAAATAAGCTCGGACGTGTTCGAGGACTGTTTCTTGCGCCCGTTCAGGAACGTTTCAACTTTCAGCCGGTGCGGGTCTATCCCCGTTACTATCCAGGGCCCTATCGGAGAGAACGTGTCGAAAGATTTTGACCGCGCCCACTGTCCGTCCTCCCTCTGAAGGTCCCTCGCGGTCACGTCGTTCAGGCAGGTGTAACCGAGGACGCAGCCCATCGCCTCTTTCGGCGAAACATTCCTTGTTTTCTTCTTTATCACCACGGCCAGTTCCGCTTCATAGTCCACCTGATTCGACGCCTCCGGATAGACAATGGCGTCCCCCGGCCCCGCCACCGCGGACTGGGCCTTTAAAAAGAAAAGCGGCCTCAAGGGTATGGGCATCTTGAGTTCCCTTGCGTGGTCTATGTAATTGAGCCCCATTGCCACTATTTTTGACGGCTCCACCGGAGCAAGCAGTTTAACCTTGGATAACGGATATTGCTTCCCGGTCTTGCTTAACTTCGAAAAAAAATCAGATTTTATCTCGTGCACGGTCTTTTTCTCAAGCATCCCGTGCCTTTTCCTGCCTCCGGCCTCAAAACGCAGTAATATCATCGTCTTTCTCCGGTCAGTCAATGCCGAGGTATTTTTTCAGTTCCGCCGTTATCCGTTCGGATATTGCTTTCTGGGCGCTTCCAATGGCTTCGCCTTCCGAAGTTTCTCCGGAACCTTTCCTCGCGGCGCTTATAAACGACCCTGCCGAGGTGCCGTATTCCCTGATTTCGGCTCTCGCGCTCCATCCATAACCGCCGTTCGAGCCCGATATTTCCATCCCGCTCCGCACGACTACGATAGTCGAATCCGGCGCGGCTTCCGACGTCGAACGTATTACTTTAAAACCAGACGATTCGAGCGCCCTTTCGACTTCTGCCTTCAGGCCTGTTTCATCGGTGCCTGTATTAACTGTGTAAAGTATTTTCGAGATCGCGTCTTTATAAAGCGTATCGGCGCCGGCCATAAGCTCGCCGGCGTCACCGGCGTTCCAAGCATTTTCAGCGAAATTCTTTTTCTCAGCCAGGGCAAAACGCCGCTTGACTGATTCTTTCACGCCCAGGGCAAGCCTAACCCTTCTGACCTGAGAATCGTCCGACATTATTTCGTCGGTAAGACGGGTTATTTCCGACGAATTCTCTTCAAGCGCTTTAGCAAGTTTCCCGGAATATTGTTCCCTGTCAAAAACCGATAACGCGTACCAGTAGTTCTTCTTGGGATGAAGCCACTTTTCCTGCACAGAGACCTCCGAAGATATCTCGACAGAAAACACCTGTACGAAATCCTGCGAAGAGAATAAATTATCCTTTGAAAGCTTGTTCTTCTTGATGTATTTCCGGTTTTTCGCCGAATACTTTGCAATCTGTTTTTTTGCGGCAAGAATCAGCTTCTCCCGCGAAGCGGCCTTTGCCTGGCCTTCGTCCGCGCCCGTTCCGACACCCATAATGAAACCATCGGGAGGATAGTCTTTGCTTTTCCCGTTTATCCAGCCGGGTTTATCGTCACCGGCAAGGCATTGCCCCGACACCGCAAACAACAACATCCCCGTCAAAAATAACCTCTTCATCTGATAACTCCGCGTTCTAACCCTGTTTTTTCTCCACAAAAAGCAGCGCGCCGCCGATACCGCAGACAGCTATCGTCACGAAATCAAGAATAAAAAAGAATACCCTGCTTTGAACGACAAGGGCCACGATGAAAAGCACGGACAAAACCAGCATAATTCCGCCCACCATCTTTACCTTGCTCATATTACCTTCCTTCCGCGCGCGCGCTGGGCGAACAGAAAACTCATTGAGCCACCCTGGCCACGACAAATGTCTTTTTACCGTCTTTTATTCTCACTTTCACGGGCATTGACGCCACCTCGACACCCCGCGAGTCAGCAAGCTTTAAAACTATTTCGTGCTCGCCTTCGGGCAGCGGCATCCTCGCGAGGATTATCTTATCCGGAAGCGAACGCCACGACCTCTTGTCCGCGAGTTCGGTGGCCGTCGCCGCCACTGTCAGGAGTTTTTTAGCCAGCCATCCGGCTACCTCGCCTTTCTTGTCCCCAACCTTCTGGCTTATGTTTTTCGCGAGCGCGAACTTTATCACCGACCGGGCAATCGTCCTTGCCCTTATCCTTCCTATCCTGTCTTCCAGGCCTTTTTCGGCGATCGCGCCTATGTCCTCTACTACCGTCCCGGGAACGCTTGAACCTCCGGAATATACGCCTATATTCTTAACCCTGTAGCCGATGGGCGTGTACTTCGGGAATGCCATCCTGACTATTTCCTTGGAGAGTATGGACCTCGCTATGCCCCTTGCCTGTTCCACCTTCTGAGCTTCCTCTCCTTTCGCGTTGACCTGGTCAACGTAAATCCAGCCCCTTCCGAAACTTATTTCGAAAAAACTGTCGATTTTTTCCGGCGAAAAACCGTTATACACGACAACAACAGCTTCACCCCCGGCGTCAGCGCTGCTTTCGGTCCTGCCCCAGGTCTTTTCTATCTCCTTTATCTCGGCGTTGAAACCCATCCGGCGGGCGGTCCTGACCGCGTCGCCCGGCAGGTCCTTCGGGCAGGGCACGCCGAATGCTTTTTCGTACATCCTGTAGGCGTCGAGCGCTTTCCTGTAGGAGATGAACGCGTCATTGATCTGGCCCTGGTTCTCATAGAGCATACCCATCAGATACCTGGCGAAGGCGTCCTCCTGATACGTGTTCTTGTGGCCGTAGTCCACCTGCAGGGTCTTCAGGAAATGGTCGACCTGACGGGCCTCGACAAGCGCCTCGGATTCCTTGCCCAGGAAAACGTAATTCAGCGCGGAAAAGACATTGATGAGCGCCCGTTCAAAATCCTCCCCGTAATACGGGCGCATGTTGTCCGACACCAGGAGGGTAGAAGCCTCGGTCGTCACGCTTTTCGTGAAATATTCCGCGGCGAGCTGTTTGGCCCTTTCGAAAGCGGCGTTGCTTGCGGCGTAATCGCCTGCAATATGAAGCAGCATTCCCCTGTCAAGATAGTACAGGAGAGCGTTCTTCTTGCCGTACTCTTTTTCCTTGGATTGTTCTATGAGGTTTGCAGCTTCGGAGTATTTCCGGTTAGAAACGAGGTTTCCCAGGTCGTTGTAGTAGGCGGTTTTGGTCGCGCAGGACGCGAGCAGCAACGCGCATACGAGAAAAGACGACATTTTCCTGAAGGAAAAAACCATTTAATCATTCTCCGGATGATGAACTACGAACCACGAACTAAGGACTACGAACCGCCTTAACTAGAATTTCGATTTCGGCCTTTTCACTTCTTTTTTTATTTTTTTCTGGCCTATCCACACCTTTTCGTTCGAGAGCATGTCTATCATCTCGAGTTCTATCTGGTAGAACCTGACCTGCTTCTTGCCCGCCTGGTCAAGTATCGTGTTTATCTGCCCTTTAAGCATGTAGTCGGCGCCGTACTCCTGCCCCATGCTCTTTACTGTATCAGCCCGGGCGTTGTCCTGCTGGTCCATACGCTCCTCGCGGACCTCGCCTCTCTGCTCTTTCGACGCCACGAAAGCCACCTTTCCCGATTTAATGAGCTCGCGTTCAAGGTCCTTTACGAAAGTTTCCGTGTTGATGTGCTCGTGGCTCTTGTTGGCGACCGTTCCTACTATGACGCGGGGCTTGGTCCCTTTCTTTTCCGTGAATTCCTTGATCCACGGCCAGCTTAAGGAATCCGGCACCATCTCGGCGGAGACCATCTGCGAATCCGTGTCGTTCCATTCGCCCGAAAGGTCTATCTGCTCGCCCACTTCGACTCGGGAGACCTTAGGCGTCGAAGCGCACGAACTCAAACCCATCGCCGCCACAGCCGCAAAAACCGCAAAAACGAACAAACGTCTCAAAACCATGTTCAACCTCCTTGTTTCCGGACTTTCGTCCGGATTTTATTTTCTTAAATTTTTACATTTTGTTATTGCCCGTAACAGATTTTTCTTTTCTAATTTTAAAAGGCCCGAAAACCTTCTGGATACCAGCCAAGAACCTAATGTATATATCCAAGGAATTTGATTTATTGACGTTAACGTCCTTGCATCTTGCAAACGCCTTTCTTCGATGCATATTACGTGCGTCGGCAATTAGTTCCTTTTTTTCTTCAGCGCTCAACATTTTCCATCCCTTCAAGAATCCGGTTTAACTCGTCTTTTTTTTCAAACAAGTCAAAATATTCCCCCGCGAGATTCATATCAAGTGTTTTATGATTGATCCTTATCAAAGCCTCAATATCCAGCATATCCTTCTTGAGTCTCTTCGGGTCATTCACGCCGGACTGCAGCTTTAGACCAATAATATCTTCGGGAATTACTACTTTTGTTCTAAAACTACCGCCGAGTATGTCTTTGTCAACAGCCCTAACAAGCATTGCTCTGGAATATTTTCTATGAGCATGCAAGAAGTCGACTTTACCGAGGTCCTCCATTTTCCCCAAATAATTCGATATGTCCTCGTCCTCATTTAGCAAACTGTATCCGTAAGACAGCATAATCTCCTTGACCTTCTTCATATCTTCCGATTTTATTAGAAAATCGATGTCGTCAGTGGCCCTGGTATAACCAGCGGAATGAACAGCAAATCCACCTATCAGCCGAAATCAATATTCTCTTTCTTAAATTTCTCCAAGATCAGCTAAATACTGATTCAAAATCCATAATTTTTCATTTTCTGTGTTTCTGAGGAATAATCCTTTTAATTTTCCTCTTTCCGACCCTCCATATCTGTTCTTTTTCAAGCGTGAATACCTTATCATCCGTAATTTTCTGCCCATTGATTTCAAAAGCCCCTTGCTCAATCAATCTCTTTGCTTCTTTTCTACTTGCGGCAAGGTTTGCCTTGGTTATGGCCGCAGAAAATGCAACAGGTTCATCCGGAAGTTCAAATACAGGTATAGTATCGGTATTTATTTGTTTTCGTGAAAAAAAACTGTCAAACTCTTCCCGCGCGGTACCGGCGGCGCCGGCGCCGTGGTAGCGCGCCGTCACTTCCTCGGCGAGCTCGGCTTTCGCCTGGCGGGGATGAAGTTTTTTTACTTCGCCGATGTCCCTGTCGGTCAGGAGCTCGAAATACTTGAACATCACGGCGTCCGGTATGGACATTATCTTGCCGAACATGTCCTTCGGCGAGTCGTTCAAGGCAATGTAGTTGTCGTACGATTTTGACATCTTCCTGACGCCGTCGGTTCCCTCAAGGAGCGGCAGGGTCATTACCACCTGCGGCTCCTGGCCGGCGTCGCGCTGGAGCTCCCTGCCGACAAGCAGGTTGAATTTCTGGTCGTTGCCGCCGAGTTCCACGTCGGCGTTGACCGCTACCGAATCGTACCCCTGAAGCAGGGGATACAAAAACTCGACTATGGATATCGGATTTTCGGAATCGAACCGCTTGTGAAAATCGTCCCGCTCGAGCATCTGGGACACGGTGTATTTTCCGGCAAGCTTCAGAAGGCCTTCTATGCCAAGCGGATAGAGCCAGTGGCTGTTAAAGACCACCTCGGTTTTCGACCGGTCGAGAATCTTGAAAACCTGGTCCTGATAGGTCTTGGCGTTCTTGGCGATTTCGTCCTCGCCCATCATGGTGCGGGTTTCAGAACGTCCTGACGGATCGCCTATCCGGGCCGTGAAATCGCCGACGAGGAACACTACCTGGTGGCCCAGTTCCTGGAAAACTCTCAGCTTGTTCAGCAAGACGGTATGCCCTAGGTGAATGTCCGGCGCGGTCGGGTCTACTCCGAGCTTTATCCTCAAGGGCTTACCCCTGGCGAGCTTCTTCTTTAGCTCGTCTTCGGATATTATCTCGTTTACCCCACGTCGTATCCTGTCAAGCTGCTTGTTCATCGATTAACTGCCCTGTTCGGATTTATGCTCGGGGTCCTTGTGCGAATCAAGGCGCTCCTGAATTTTTTTGTTGATGGTACCGGCAAGCGAAGGATTGTTTTTCACCAGCGCCTGCACGACCTCCCCCGGGAGGAATACTATCTCGCTGTCTATCTCTGCTTTTACCGTCGCGGTAGCCGCGCGCGGCATCAGAAGGGATATCTCGCCGAAATACGCGTTTGGCTCAAGCTCCGCGACTTTTAGCTTGTCCTTGCCCTTGCGGACGTTTATCGAGACCTTGCCGGATTTGACTATGCAGAGCCGGCACGATATCTCGCCCTGGAAAAGCACGGTCGAATTGGCCTTGTACTCCTTCTTCTCAAGGCCGCCGACAAGCTGAGTGAATTCGGATTCCGAACAGCCGCAAAAGATATCGATCTTGCGCAGGGTGTCTTTCGCCCATTGAACATCAATTTCGTTCAGTTCCATTCTTTCCTCCCCCGCCGCCGGCGGGGCCCGCCAAATATTCAGTGGCAGGCTTCAATTTTTCATTTATGCTATTTCGACAATTCCTTCGCCATCCTGTAAAAGGACAAGTCGAGTTTTTTTTCGTTATGAATCGCGGTCGATATGGGTATGTCGGAAATCCTGCCGCGGGACACGACGACGAGCCTGTTTTTCCTGCCGCCAAGAAGGAGTTCGACCGCCCTGGTTCCGAAACGGCTGGCAAGTATCCTCGACCTTCCCGTTGGAGTACCCCCTCTCTGAATATAACCGAGCGCGCTGACGCGCGTTTCAAAACCCGTGCGCTTGGTTATCCTTGAAGCGAATTCCTGCGGATTGCCCGCGCCTTCGGCAAAAATCATCACAAGCGACGTCTTGCCGCGCTGCCTTGCTTCCTTCAACTTCCCGCAGATCGCGGACAGGTCGTACCTCATCTCGGGTATGAGCACGAACTCAGCCCCGGCCGCGACCCCGATGGAAAGCGCCAGGAAACCGTGCTCCCTGCCCATCACCTCGACGATGAATATTCTCTCGTGGCTGGTGGCCGTGTCGCGTATCTTGTCGACGGCGTCCACCGCCGTGTCAAGGGCCGTATCGAAACCAACCGTCTCGTCGGTGCCGTAAACGTCATTGTCGATAGACGCCGGTATGTTGACGACGTTCACGCCGTGCTTTGAAAGAGCGTTCCCCGCCGCCAGAGAGCCGTCGCCGCCTATTATAACAAGACCGTCAACGCCGATTTCTTTTAGCGTGTCCACGGCTCGTTTCATTCCGGAAGCGCTCTTTATCTCCGCGCACCGGACGGTCTTTAGTATCGTCCCCCCGCGGTTAATAATGCCGCTCACCGACCGGGCGTTAAGGTGAACGTAGCGCTGTTCTATCAACCCCGCGAAACCGCGCTCTATTCCTATGACCTCAAGGCCGGACGCGACCGCTGTCCTGACCACCGCCCTTATGACGGCGTTCATGCCGGGCGCGTCCCCTCCTGATGTGATAACGCCAATCGTTTTCATATCGTAATTACAATAAATCGTTTATCCCCCTTCGCAGTTGAACACGAAGGATGGGATTTGCCGAAGCTGCCCGCCATTGATTCCGTGACGGATGTTTAGCGTACGCGGATGCTTCGGGGGATTCCGCTACACCGAAGAATATTAGGATAACACAACGGTAAATAAACGGAGCTTCATTTTTTACGGATTAAAAATGATACCTTTTTTTGAATGGATTTTCAAGACGGCAAGGTCAGTTATGGGATCCGGCGACTTCCCTGAACTCCTCGAGAATTTCCCAGTCCCACCAGCCCTTGCGGGCTTCTTCTTCCAAGATAGACATGGCTATATCGTGCGAGAGCGCCGCCCTGTACGAACGGGTCGTGGTGAGGGCGTCGTACACGTCAACTATGGACATTATCCGGGCAATGACCGGTATCTGGTCTTCCCTGAGGCCGTCCGGATATCCGGACCCGTCCATTTTCTCGTGGTGGTGGCGGACGATCTTGAGCGCCGACTGCACGGAATTGAGCGGCTTGCAGATCTTTTCGCCCCTGTCCGGATGCGTGCGTATAGTGTCGAATTCCTCGGGCGTGAGCCGGCCGGGCTTGTTGAGTATCGAATCCGGTATGGCTATCTTTCCGATATCGTGCAGTATTCCGCCTTTTCTCAAGGCGTCTATCTCTTCCGTGCTCAATCCCAGCCTGTAGCCGACAACGAGCGCGAACTGGCTCACCCTTTCGGTATGGCCCACCGTGTAATTGTCCTTGGCTTCGATCGCGCGGGCAAGGGCGAAAATAACGCTTTCGGCGGAATCAAGCTCATCGTGAAGAGCCTTGACTTTAAGAAGCGATTTTATGCGGGTTGTAAGCTCCACGGATTTGTACGGCTTGTTGACAAAATCGTCGGCGCCTGATTCAATGGCTTCCACCTTGTCGGGCGTTTCCGTGAACCCGGTGAGCATTATGACCGGCACGAACTGCGTTGCCGGATTGTTTTTTATCTGCCTTGTTATTTCGCTTCCGGAAATGCCGGGCATGTAGTTGTCGAGGATCACCAGATCGGGGGTTCTTTCGAGTACCTTCTGCTGGGCGCTCACGCCTTCGCTGGCGGTGACGACCTCGTACCCATGGGCGGTCATTATCTGCTCAAGCACGCCGAGCGCCTGGGCGTCGTCATCTGCTATCAGTATCAGCGGTTTTTTGTCCATGTCGCTGGATAAATTGTACTAAAGTAGCCCGTTAATGTCAATCCGCGCCCGCCGGCCTCTTCATACCGTCGGACGTATTGATTTTTCAAGAGAATTGTAGTATATTCAACGATATGTTTTTAAGGAAAAACTAATGAAGGATTCCATATTTAAATCGTTCAGGCACAGGAACTACCAGTTTTTTTACGCCGGCCAGTTCATTTCGGTCGTGGGCATATGGCTCCAGATGGTGGCGACGCCCTGGCTGGTTTACAGGCTGACCGGCTCGGCGTTCCTTCTCGGGTTCATCAGTTTCGTGACCCAGATATTCGTCCTTTTTTCCCCGTTCACCGGCGCGATAGCCGACCACATAGACAAAAGAAAAGCGCTGATAGTGATAGAATTCTTCGCCATGCTTCAGGCCCTCCTTTTGGGCGTGCTAGTGTATTCGGGTACTGTACAGATGTGGCACATATTCGCCATATCGACTTTTTTGGGCGTCGTCGCCGCGTTCGACATGCCGTTCAGGCAGGCGTTCCTCATGGAAATAGTCCCCAAGAACGACCTGATGAACGCCATAGGCCTTAACGGCATGCTTTTCAACAGCGCCCGTCTGGTCGGGCCCGCCATCGGCGGACTGCTCATCAGCAAATTCGGCGAAGGCCTCTGCTTCGTATTAAACGGCGTCACCTACATAGCCGCGATAATCGCTCTTTACTACATAGTACCCGCGAGGGTTCACGACGACTCCCGGGAAATTTCAATTGTCGAGAAATTCCGCGAGGGCATTTCCTACGTCAAGGGCACTCCGCATATTTCTTCGATACTTCTCCTGCTCTCCGTCACCGGGCTTGTAGGCGTCTTTCCAGTCACGCTGATGCCCATATTCGCCAAGGATATCTACGGCCTCGGAGCCAAGGGCTTTGGCATGTTCATGGCCGCGCTCGGGACCGGCGCGGTGCTTGCGACGTTTCAGATAGCGTCCAGAAAAACGACCGAAGGCCTGCCAAAGGTAATTTACGCAGGCGCCTGGGGAATCGCCGCGTGCATGAGCGTATTCGCGCTGGTGCGGAACGTCCCGTTCGCCCTGTTGACGCTTGCGGTCGCGGGATACGCGATGGTGATACAGCTCGGCTTTTCCAACACTCTGATACAAATGACCTCGCCCGAAAAAATGCGCGGGCGCATTATGGGCTTTTTCGTAATGGCCTTCATGGGTTTCATGCCCGTAGGAAGCCTCGTGGCCGGCTCCCTGGCGCATTACATCTCGGCGCCTCTGACCATAGCGCTCGGCGGGTTTTCCCTGGGGCTTTCGGCAATCATTCTGAAAAAAAGGATACTGAACCATGCATAATACCATTGCCTTCGTTGTTTTTCTGACTGTTTTTTTGTCCGTTTTTTTCGGCATGCATTACTATGCATACATTCACGTCGCGAAAGGTTTCCTCCTTGCGGGTAACGCGAGATGGCTGCTGCGGCTGTTCTTTCTCTCCGCGGGGCTTTCGTTCGTACTGGGCGAATTCATCTCAAGGCGCGCCTATAACGTGTTCCTCAAGTTCTTTGAGTTTTCCGGAACCGTGTGGCTTGGCACGCTTTCGATAGCGGTGAGCGTTTTCCTTGTTTTCGACATTTTGAGAATATTCTTCCGCTCGCAGGCTTTTATCAGGCAGGGCACCCTGTTCTGCGTCCTATTGATAACCGTTTTATCGTCCTACGCGCTTTTTAACGGCACCAGGCTGCCTTCCATAAGAGAAATAAAAATCAAGACCGGAAGGCTCGCGCGGCCGGAACCGCTCTCGATCGTGCATCTCACCGATATCCACATAAATAATTATACCTCTCCGACACGGGTCGCCAAAATCGTCGAGATGACGAATTCGCTGGATCCAGACGCGGTGTTCATAACCGGCGACCTGGTTGACGCGAACCTGTGCGAGACCAAAACCTTCTCCAATGTCCTGAAAGAATTAAGAGCAAGATACGGCGTGTTCGCCGTTACCGGGAACCACGAATTCTACGCGGGAATGGAAAATTTCATATGCCTTGCGGAGTCATCAGGCATCAAGGCGATAAGGAATTCGTTTGAAAAGGCCGGCGGCCTCATAATAATGGGTATCGACGACGACATAAGCTCTAGGGGGCCCGGAGCGCTGCCCGTCCTGGAAGAAGTATTCGCAAAAATCGCGCCTGAGGACAAAAGGCTTCCGGCAATACTTCTTTCGCACAGACCGGACACCTTCGATGCCGCGCAGAAGCTCGGCGTTCTCCTGCAGCTCTCGGGGCACACCCACGCCGGGCAGATACCGCCAATGGACATCATCGTGCGGTTGGCGTTCAAGTACCCGATCGGCCTGTACAAGAAAGGTGATTCATGGTGCTACACGTCTCCCGGTACAAACTACTGGGGCCCTCCGATGCGGCTTTTTTCAAAAAACGAGATAACAAGAATCGTCATCGAAAAGGAATAGAATATTGGAAATCAAGGATATCGTGTTCTTCATCTACATAGCCGCCTGCGCCTACACTGATACCAGCAAGAGAAAGGTCTATAACGCGGTTTCATTTCCGGCAATGGCGGCGGGACTGCTGATGGGTTTTCTCGAGGGCGGCTTGAACGGGCTGAAGGATCCGTTCTTCGGCATATGCGCGGGATTTCTTTTCTTGTTCGCCTTTTATCTTTTCGGCGGCGTCGGGGCCGGTGACGTTAAGTTCATGATGGGGGCCGGCAGTCTTCTTGGAGCCGAATCCGCGCTCTGGGGCGGGTTCTACGGCGCCGCGATAGCCGGTATCGCGGCCGTGTTCGTGCTCATAAAGGAAAAGCGTTTCCTAACGACGCTAAAGCAGGTGTTCGCCGGGCTTTATATGCTTGTCACTTTCAAGATACCGGACGGCCTTAAATTCGACAAAGGAAAAACCACCTTTCTGCCCTATGCCGTTTTTCTTTCAGCAGGCCTGGCGGTCAGGTGGTTCGAACTCCACAAATAATGATTACACGGATTTCAAAAACGATTACACGGATTGACAGTTAAAATACGTTGTATCAGGTTCATCTGTGCAATCGACGTAAAAAACCGGTGTAATCATTTTTTTCTTAGCCCTCCAGTTTCTCCTGGCATTCTATGCAGTATCTAACCCAGGGTATGGCCTTGAGGCGTTTTTCCTTTATCTTGTCCTTGCAGGACTCGCAGTGCCCGTAGGTCCCTTTCTCGATGCGTCTCAAAGCGGACTCTATGGCGTCAAGTATCACTTTTTCATTGTCGGCAAGCTCGAACAACATTTCCTTTTCGATATTCTGAAGCGCGTTGTCTATCTCGTCTCCGATCTCGCCCTCGGTAAGGTCCTGTTCCTTTTTCTTTTTTACCACGTCAAGCAGGTCGTTCCTTTTCTCGATAAGAATCTTTTTGAATTTTTCCATCTCCCTTTTGTTCATTTCTATCTCCCTTTTTAGTTGAATTATGTGACAACCACTTTTAGCGTCCTCAACGTTTCCGTTTCCTGACCGCTTACCCTGATGTCCTTTGCGGACATGTCCGTGAGGTAATCAGAAATCTCCTTGGTTATTCTCTCCCCCGGTATTAGGACCGGAATTCCCGGAGGGTACGGCGTGAGCGTCTGCGCCGAAATGTATCCGACCGCTTTGCTCAAGGGAACGCGTTTCGTTTTCGCGGCGAAATAAACGTCCCTCGGCATCATGACCATCTCGGTGGAAAGCGAAGGTATCTGGAGTATCCAGTTCTGCTGCTGCCCCTGGTACTT
This sequence comes from Endomicrobiales bacterium, assembly GCA_016930715.1. Lineage (GTDB taxonomy): Bacteria > Elusimicrobiota > Endomicrobiia > Endomicrobiales > JAFGGC01 > JAFGGC01. Next base: position 47,415 of record JAFGGC010000034.1, on the reverse strand, counting down.
GTCCTCTATCTCTTCGAGCGCGTCCACGAGGGCGTTGACGTCGCTCTTGTCGGACCCCATACCCATTATGGCTATCACATTGAAGATGTCGGCGCAGTCAACCTGGACATTATACTCCTTGGCGAGGATATCTTCAATCTGGTATCCGGAAAAACCCGTGCGCGTCACGTTTATGGTAAGCTTGGTGGGGTCAAGGTCATAGCCGAGGCTCATTATGTGCTGCCTGGTGAAACACGTGAATTTCCCGAGTTGGTTTATTTTTTTCCTGCCGTAGTCAGCCGCCTGCATCACCTTTTCAAGCATCGCTTCACCCTGTACAAAAGCCTGGCGGCGCGCAAGGTCTATGCTGGCAAGGACGAGGTAATTCGGGCTTGTGGTCTGAAGAAGAGAAACTATCTTCCTGACCCTGTTGAAGTCAATCAGGTCCGAGTTGAAGTGAAGCACCGAACCCTGGCTCATCGCGGAAAGTATCTTGTGCGTCGACTGCACGCAAAGGTCAGCTCCCGCTTCCACGGCGGAAACCGGAAGGTCCTGATGGAATTTAAGATGCGGCCCGTGCGCTTCGTCAACAAGCAGTATTTTACCCCGCGAGTGACAGAGTTCCGCTATCTTGAAAAGGTCCATAGTCACGCCGTTGTACGTGGGGCTTGTGACGAACACCGCCTTCGCTTCCGGGAACTTGTCGAGAGCGTCCTTTATCTCGTCGGCTGATGAATTGAAAATTATGTCGAGGTTCTGGTCTATCTTCGGCTGTATCCAGATCGGCCAAACGCCTGAAAGTATGACGCCCGACATTATGGATTTATGGGAGCTCCTTGAGATTATAACTGAATCCCCGGGGTCGCAAGCCGCCATGAACATGGCGATGTTGCCCTGCGAGGAACCGTTCACGAGAAAAAAAGAATTCTTCACCCCGTAAGCCTGAGCCATAAGCTCCTGCGCCTTTTTTATCGGGCCGGTCGGATCGTGAAGGGAATCGACTTCGGGAAAAACCGTGACGTCGAAAGAGTACACGTCCTCACCCGTGAAGGATTTCAGTTTCGAATCTATGCTCCTGCCGTTCTTGTGCCCAGGCGTGTGGAACGAAACGACGTCCCTTTTGGCGTGAGAAAGAAGAGTTTCAAAAAGAGGTGCCTTTATCTGTTTTTTCAAACGAAAATACCTCTCGTATTTTGCATTGGTGACCGCGCAGATACTTAAAGGGCTGCAAATTCAAGTTCAACAGCGCGCTCGTTTGACCCGCCGAAATCGTGGCATCAATATGACAAGTAGCCGTGATTATTGATGGCGCGTTCAGCGCGGGCGGGTCATTTTCACGTATTTGAATATAAATTTTTGCAAAGAACCGCTATTTGTATCCGAATGCTCCATTTGCATCACCAATATTCTACTTGTTTTTTCCGCTTTTTCAAGATATTTATTGAAAATATTTCACTTTCCTTTTATCCCGCCGGAAGCATTGAGGCTTCCTGTCCTGTAACCGCGGGGGTCAACCGTAACACAGCCCCACCCGAGCCTTTTCAGCCTCCTTGAAACGTCATACTTCAATCGCAAAAGCCTGCCCAATTCGTTCTTTCCCGTCTCGATTCTCGCCGTTTCGCCGTGATGCCTGATTCGGACGACCCTGAAACCCTTTTTTTTAAGGTATTTCTCCCCTTTCTCGACCTTTTCAAGCTCACCGGCGCTCAAACGGCTGCCGTACGGAAAGCGAGAGGCAAGGCACGCCTGAGCGGGAAGGTTCCAGGTAGGAAGCCGCATCTTCCTGCTTTCCTTCCTTATATCGTCCTTCGTCAGACCAGCATCGAGCATGGGAGAACGCACCCCCCATTTTCTGGCTGCAAGCCGCCCGGGCCTGAAATCGAAGGCGTCGGAAGCGTTCGTGCCGTCGCAGAGCGCCATCCCTTTATTTCCGGCTATTTTTGACAGCCTGGAGAACAGCTCGTCCTTGCAGTAGAAGCAGCGGTTCCTGGGATTCGCGCTGAACTTCCTGTTTTTCAATTCCCGCGTGACAACGAACAACTGCCTCGCGCCTATTTTTCGCGCAACCTTTCTGGATAAATCAAGCTCGTCTTCAGGATATGTTTCGCTTACCGCGGTAGCCGCGAGCACGTTTTTTACGCCCAGCACCTTCACGGCTCTCGCCAGAAGAAAAGAGGAATCAACCCCTCCTGAAAAAGCCACCAGCACCCTGCCGTACCGGTTCAAAAGGCCGTCAAGTTTCAGCAATTTCTTCATGGCTGGTGTATTGTATCATATTTGACGGAAAAATAAAAATTTGCTAATCTTTCCTCGATGAAGCCGCATAACAATAACTATATTATAATTTCCCTATGCGCTTGCGGCGGCATCCGCCGGCATAATTTCTCGGCAAAAATGAAACCCATTAGGATTGGCGGATGATCAAAACCGACTGCGCCCATTTTCCGCTCGACAGGCCCTGCGTTTTCCATAAAAAAAGCGGGGTCCATTGCCGCGGCTGCGGACATTTCAAGAGCGTCCGCGGGGATAACCGCGCGCGCCAGAAGATCCTCATAATCAAGCTCGGAGCGATGGGCGACGTCCTGAGGACGACCTTCCTCGCCGACGGCCTCAAGAAAAAATCCCCGAAATCGGAGATAACCTGGCTGGTTTTTAAAGAGTCCGCTGATATTCTCAAAGGCAACCCCCTAATAAAGCGTATCTGGTTCCCGGACAAGAACATACTTTCGAAACTCGCTGCGGAATTCTTCGACGTTTCGATAAACCTCGACCTAGCCCCCGAAAGCCTTCAGCTTCAGTCCCTGGCGCAGGCCTCCAAAAAATACGGGTTCTGGCTCGACGGCACAAGAAAGATCGCCTGTTCCAACTCATACGCGGAGAAATGGCTCGAAATGAGCGCGTTCGACGACAAAAAAAAGGCCAACAGAAAAACCTATCAATACTGGATGTCAAGGATCGCCGGCCTTCCGAAATCCGATTATCCCATCTGCACGCCGCTTTCAAGAACGTCCAGGAAAAAGGCCCGCGCGTTCGCCCGCAGGCACGCCCTTAAAGGAAAAAAGGTCATAGGCATAAACCCCGGGGCGGGAAGGCGGTGGAAGCACAAGAAGTGGACCGACAAGGGCTACGTGAAATTAATCGATCATCTTCATTCCAAAGGTTACAAGGTCCTCCTTTTCGGCGGGCCCGAAGAAGCCGGCCTTGTCAAAAAGCTAATAAGCACGGCCCGCGGAAAAGCGGTCTCGGCGGGGACTCACAATTCAATACCCGATTTTTTCGCCCTTTTGAACCTGTGCGACCTTGTCGTGACCGGGGACACTTTGGCGCTTCACGCGGCGCTGGGACTCGGTAAAAAGGTCCTTGCTTTCTTTGGCCCGACTTCCGCCCCGGAAATCGAAATGTACGGCCTCGGAAAGAAGATAGTTTCCCCCGCGAAATGCGTATGCTGCTATCTTCCGAGATGCGGCGTCAAGCCGGATTGCATGAAGCGGATTTCACCTCAAACGGTAATTAAAGCCGCCGAAAAGCTCCTTAAGAAATGAACTTATGCTGATAACCGCGGTGATACCGACTTACAACGAGTCGGAAAACATTAAAAACCTTATCGATGAGATACTTGCCCTGCCTCTGGATATCCACGTCCTGGTCGCGGACGACGATTCACCGGACGGCACGTCAAAAATAGTGGAAGAGATGTCGAAAAACGACAACCGGGTGCACCTGCTGCTAAGGAAAGAAAGGCGGGGGCGCGGATGGGCCGGCATAGACGGCTTCAAAAAGGCGCTTGAAATGGGGGCGGAATTCGTGGTGGAAATGGACGGCGACGGTTCCCACTCCCCGAGATTCATACCCGTGCTGCACGCGCAAACCGAAGGAAACGACATTGTCGTGGGTTCAAGATACGTGGCCGGCGGAAAGGACGAACACAGGTCGTTCGCCCGGCAGGCGGTCAGCATGTTCGCGCGGAGGTATCTGAGCGCGATCCTCGGCATCAAGGTCTCCGACCCGACGTCCGGTTTCAGGGTTTTCACGAGAGAAGCGCTCGGAAAGATAGTGCCCCGCCTGAATGCCCGGGACCCCTTCATAGTGACCGAAGTGCTCTTTTACGCGAAACAATACGGTTTGAAGATAAAGGAAGTCCCCATCGAGTTCCTGCCCCGCGCGCGCGGCGAGTCCAAGCTTAAATCTTCCACCCTGGTAAAATACCTGTTCAGGGTATTGAAACTGAAATTTTCGGGGAACGACCCGCTATGAACTATTATTCTCTTTTCTGGATAGTCAATGCGGCTGCCGCTTTGTTGAGGCTCTCGATCATAGGTTTCATCGGCCTGAGCGGAGACGAGGCCCATTACTGGACCTACACTCAATACCCGGAACTGTCCTATTTTGACCACCCGCCTTTTGTCGCCTGGGTTATCAAGTTTTTCACGCTGATATTCGGCAATAACGAATTCGGCGTGCGTTTTCCAGCCGTTGCGGCATTCTTCGTCCTATGCTGGATAATCTACCTCTGGACGAAAGACGCCTTCGACGAAAAAACCGCCTTCTGGACGGTCGTCCTTTTGAACGTTACCCCCGTTTTTTCTTTCGTCGGCTCGGTGCTTACCATACCCGATACGCCCCTTTCCGTGTTCTGGATGCTCTACGTTTACCTGTTCTGGAAGCTCACCAGGAACCAGAAAGGATACCTGTGGTACGCTCTCGGAGCGCTGCTCGGCCTCGGACTTTTGAGCAAATACAACGCCGTCCTGATGGCGGTTTCAGCCGCTTTTTATCTCGCGCTTTCGAAGGACAACCGCCACTGGTTCAGGCGCTTCGAACCCTACGCCGCGCTCGCCATCGCAGGCATCGTGTTTCTGCCCGTCATAATATGGAACCTTCAAAATAATTTCGCGTCCTTCGGTTTTCAGCTGCGGCACGGCTTCGGAAATGCCGCGCCCCACTTTTCGCTCGCGCTGCTCGGAAAATGCCTCGGCGCGCAGGCCGGGTACGTTTCGCCCCTTTTATTCCTCACGTTCTGGGCTTCGCTTTATTACGCGGGAAAAAAGTATTTGAAGGAAAAGAGCGATGCCTTTCTGTTTATTCTTTCTTTTTCATTCCCGACCCTTTTCCTGTTCAATTTCATAGCAAGCTTCAACGAAATCCTTCCGCACTGGCCCGCTATGGGCTACCTCATCCTTGCGGCAGCCGTCACGGACCTTACCATAAAATCCTGGAACAGGGCCTGGTTCAGGTACTTTACCTACGTCTCCTGGGCTATTGGGCTCATTATCACCGTTCTTATCCCGCTTCAGGCAATATTCAAGGTACTGCCGCCCGAAGCGTTCCTCCCGAAAGACGAGGCCCGCAGGATTGAGGATGGTATCACGAGGGCCGAAAAGATAGACGTGACCAACGAGCTTTACGGCTGGCACGAGGTAGGAAATAAGCTTGACGGGCTGCTGGCCGCGCCCGGGGAGAAAAGGCCTTTCATTTTCACGCACAGGCACTACATATCGAGCCAGCTGAGCTTCTACACCCCTAAACACCCGCGCATATACACTTTAAGCGACAGGGCCGACGCTTACGATTTCTGGCAGAGGGACTTATCTGACCTGGACGGCAGGGACGCGCTCTTCGTCACAAACGACTATTTCTACGCCGAGCCGCAACAACTTTTTCCCTGCAAGAAATGGGAAAAGCTCGAGCCCATAGAAATATACAGGAACGGCAGGAAGGTGCGGATATTCTGGATATGGCGGGGAACGTCGTTTTCACTTAATGACCTTCCGCCTGAATGCACGTCGAATCTGGTCGGCCACAAAACGACGTCCATGGCCGGCATAAGGAAGGCGGACTACAAGGTTTTCTGGTTGATAAACAGGGATTTTCACTCAGACATCGTCGATTTCTTCATGTGGAAATTCACGGAGCTCGACACGCGGATCAACGTGAACACGATGCTCGTGATCGTCATAGTCGCCGTGGGTTTTGTTCTGTGGCACGCGAAAAGAGAGAAGTTTTACGCCGAACTGATACTCCTCATCGGGATAGTGAGCGTCGGCGGGATAATCATCCACGTCCTCAAGGACACTTTCGACAGGTGGAGGCCTCTTCTCATTTTCGGGGATTCGGTGAGGGTATTCCACGAGAAGCTGACGCTCGGCTCATTTCCTTCGGGCCACACGCAGATAGCGTTCGGCGTGGCGACTTATCTCGCTTCGAGGTTTAAAAGGTACTGGTGGGCGTATTATTTGATGGCGCTAATGGCCGGGCTCTCCAGGGTTTATATAGGGGTGCACTTTCCCGTTGACGTGGTCGGCGGAGCCATCATAGGTTCCGGCGTCGCCTGGCTGATGACAAAGTACATCAAGATTTAACGAACAAGATTACACAGATTTCTCAAACCGAACCGATTACGCAGATACACAAATAATTCAGAATCTGTGTAATCTTTTTTTAAATCCGCGTAATCAGAGGGTCGAAGACCTTTATTTCTTCGGTTGTTTAGGTTTGGTTTTTTCTTCCGGCGCTTCCTGCTTTTCCTGTTTATCCTCGCCGTTCGCAATGTATTTCCGTCTTATCGTTGATTCTATTTCGTCCCTGACTTGAGGATTTTGTTCAAGGAAAAACTTCGCGTTGTCCCTTCCCTGTCCGAGCCGCTCGCCCTTGTACGAAAAGAAAGCCCCCGACTTCTCTATCAGGTTCTCGCTTACTCCCATGTCCACGAGGTAGCCGTTCCTGTCAATACCGCTGCCGAACAATATTTCGAACTCCGCCTGCCTGAAAGGGGCCGCGATCTTGTTCTTGACGACCTTGACCCTGACCCTGTTGCCCACTATCTCGTCGCCCTTCTTGACGGCTTCTACCCTTCTTATGTCAAGGCGCACCGAAGCGTAGAATTTCAGGGCAAGCCCTCCGGGCGTGGTTTCGGGGTTTCCCCACATCACGCCTATCTTCTGGCGTATCTGGTTTATAAAAATTATAGACGTTTTTGACTTTGAAATGTTGGAAGTGAGCTTTCTTAACGCCTGGCTCATCAGGCGCGCCTGAAGCCCCACGTGGGAGTCGCCCATCTCGCCTTCTATTTCGGCTCTCGGAACAAGCGCGGCCACCGAATCGATGACTATCACGTCCACCGCGCCCGAGCGGACAAGCTTGTCGGCAATCTCAAGCGCCTGTTCGCCTGAATCCGGCTGGGAGATGAGAAGGTTCTCTATGTCCACTTCGAGCTTTTTGGCGTACTCCGGGTCCATCGCGTGCTCGGCGTCAATGTAGGCAGCGACACCTCCCTTTTTCTGTGTCTGGGCCACCATGCAGAGCGCGAGAGTGGTCTTGCCCGAAGATTCAGGCCCGTATATCTCGATGACCCTGCCCCTCGGTATCCCGCCCACGCCTATAGCTATGTCGAGCGGAAGCGCCCCCGTTGGTATTACTTCAACGGGCATCTTCGCGTGTTTTTCTCCGAGCCTCATTATCGCCTCTTTTCCGAAGTCTTTTTCGATTTGAGCCAGCGCAAGGTCAAGCGCCTTTGAGCGTCCGTCAGTTGCCATGTTTTTCTCCTTGTTTTAGGTTATTCCTGGCCGTTAAATACTAAGGTATTTTATAACTATGACCCTGTTATGTCAAGCTTTTATGACTTTTTCGGGGTCGTACTCTACGCGGTTTCTGGTATCGACAACCATTTTCGCGTTCCTGAATACCAAACGGTAATCGTATTTTGAGTGGTCCGTTACGATAAGCACGCAGTCATATTTCCTGATGTTCGACGGGCTCAGCGGCACGGACTTCTTGGAAAGCGAATACTTCCTCATCTTGGGGAGCACCGGGATATAAGGGTCGTTATAGGACACCCTGCAGCCCTTCCGCTCAAGCACCTTGACAATCTCGAAGAACGGCGATTCCCTGGGATCGCCGATGTCCTTCTTGTACGCCGCGCCGAGAATGAGTATCTTTGAACCTTTCAAGGACTTGCCGAGCTTTCTTAAAGCCGCCGCGACTTTTCCGGAAACATAGCGCGGCATGTGGACGTTTATCTTTCCGGCAAGCTCAACGAACTTCGTCTTGAAACCGTATTTTTCTCCTATGTAGGAAAGATAGAAAGGGTCAAGCGGTATGCAGTGCCCGCCCCAGCCCGGCCCGGGATAGAACGGCATGAAACCGAAAGGCTTCGTCTTCGAGGCCTTTATCACTTCCCACACGTCTATGCCCATCCTGTCGAAAAGCATCTTGAGCTCGTTGACAAGAGCGATGTTGACCGCCCTGAAGGTGTTCTCGAGCATTTTCGTGGATTCGGCTATCTCCGCGCTCGGTACGACTTGCACCTTCCTGACCACTTTTGAATAGAACAGGCTCGCAAGCCGCGTTGACGGCGCGTTTATCCCGCCGACCACTTTCGTTATAGACTCCGTGTCGTACTTCTTGTTGCCCGGGTCTTCCCTTTCGGGCGAAAACGCGAGGAAATAATCCCGGCCGCATACAAGGCCTTTCCTGTCGAGCAAAGGCTTCAGAACGTCCCTTGTTGTGGTGGGGTAGGTCGTGCTTTCAAGAACTATCAGCTGGCCCGCCCTGAGATGTTTAGATATAGTCCTGCCTGTGCCTATTATGAAAGAAAGGTCGGGCCTGTTTGCCGGCGTCGTGGGCGTTGGGACGCATATTATTATCACGCCGCACTCACTGAGCCTTGAGAAATCATCGGTGGCCGAAAATTTGGCGGCATTTTTGATCCTTTTCGGCGGAATATGCGCGATATAGGACCTGCCGGCGTTCAAAAGGTCTATCTTCCTCTTGTCCACATCGAAACCAAGGACCTCAAACCCCTTCTTTTCCACTGTCAGCGCCAGGGGAAGACCTACGTAACCGAGCCCGATTATGCCGATACCAGTTTTTTTTCGCTGTATCTCGTTATACAATTTTTTCGCGTTAGCCATCAGTTTCCTCGTGATTTTATGCGGTCGGCGGTTCAGGATCCGGCAAGAAACCCGCTTATCGCCGCGACTACTTTCCCCATCTTGTCCTTGTCCAGCTCCGGGTAGAGCGGAAGAGAAAGGGTCTCATCCTGGAATTTCTCGGAGACAGGGAAATCGCCCTTCTTATGTCCGAGATGTCCGTAAATTTTCTGCAGATGCAAGGCGAGCGGATAGTAAACGCCGCAGGCAACGCCTTTTTCGATCAGGTGTTTCTCAAGGGCGTCACGCTTTTCTTTGCCGGCTTTAACCTTGAGCGTATAGTAGTTGTATGAATGGCGGCCGTAAGGGGCCTCGGGTATGATCTCGATCCCTTTTACTTCAGAAAGTAGCTTGTCGTAGATTGCCGCGTTCTTTCTCCTCATTTCTATCCATTTGTCGAGATGTTTTAGTTTTACGACAAGGATCGCGGCCTGAAGCGTGTCAAGACGCGAGTTAAAACCGTGCGTGTCAAGGAAGTTCTTGACTTTCGAGCCGTGGTTGCGCAGAAGCACGGCCTTTTCGGCGATATCGGCGTTGTTCGTCACTATCATTCCGCCGTCGCCGTAACATCCGAGCGTTTTTGCCGGGAAAAAGCTGAGACAGCCCGCGTCGCCGAGCGAACCGGCTTTCTTACCCTTGTACAGCGTACCTATGGACTGCGCGCAGTCCTCTATAATTTTTAGGCCGTGTTTCTGTGCGGCGGCCTTTATCCCGTCGATGTCGCAGGGCTGCCCGTAGAGATGAACGGGCAGTATGGCCTTTGTCTTTTTTGTTATTTTCTTTTCTATGTGTTGCGGGTCGATGTTGTTGGTTTTAGGGTCGATATCGCAGAAAACCGGCACCGCGCCGCACCGCATTATCGCCTCTGTTGTCGCTACAAACGTAACGGGAGTGGTTATTACTTCATCTCCGGGTTTGATACCCGAAGCTATAAGAGCAAGGAGCAGGGCATCCGTGCCGGAAGCGACGCCTACCGCGTATTTGCATTCGCAGTATTTGGCAACGCCCGACTCAAGCTCCCTGACCTGGGGCCCCAGTATGAAATTCGCCTCGTCGATGACCTTTTTCACCGCCGCGTCTATTTCGGTTTTTATCGATAAATACTGTTCGTTCAGATCGGTGAGTTTTATCATTATATTTTTGTTCTTCCCTAATACTTGATTATGTAATTCACATAAGCATTTATAGGCCGCGTTTCTTTTCCGCCAACAGTATTGATAGAAGTCACACCTACGGGTTGGCTGTAACTCACACCTATCGTTTCTTCAACTTGTAAACTCGAAGTTCCAACGGACCCTGTGTGTGAATGTGCTGTAATTGTAGATACTTGGATGGATCCGATATTGTCTCCATCATTACCCCCGGAATTCATTTCTGTTCTATTCCCTGAATCAGGATCCCTTCCGGCACCATTATCCCAGCCTCTTAAAAATCTCCCTCTCAAATCAGGAAGGTTAAAATTGTCTCCGCTGCCACCGAATGCGTAGCCAATTGCGTCAAACAATTCAAGATAGGTATTCTTCGGTTTTACTGTACCATCACACAAAAACCATCCTTCAGGCGCCGTTGCACCACCATATGAAAGAATCGTTCCAACCGGCATGACAAACCCTGTTTTGTCCTTTATCCTGCCGTCGGTGGTTATCGTTGCCAATGTACTTCCGCCTATTGCAAAATGAATATTTTGCCCTGATGATTTTTCGATATCTTCGGCCGTCCTTGAATGAAAGGCATATGCGCTGGCAGTCAGCTTCTCGCGGGGACTAAGCGTCTTGTTTGATATCATCGTCTCTATCCAATAATCCTTGCCTCGCCAGTCAATATTGGGTTCGAGCGTGTAGGTGAAAACGCCGTTCGACACAGTAACCGATACATTGCCGGACGTCCACTTCTCGCTGCCGGCAGTAGCCGCATCGTAAATTTTAAAGCACATCGTCTTTGTCCCGCTTGCCGGCTGCCCGTACTCCCTAAGTCTTCCGGTGTAGGTTATCTCGTTCGGTACCTCTGCAAAAACAGCCGCCGTTACTATTATTTGAATACACAATAACAGGAATAACCTTTTCATACCTTAACCCCTCCCTCATTTCCGTGCATAATAGCATCTTTTTTCGCCACAGTCAACTCATAAAGTTTCGCGTTCAACCCCACCATCAGCCAGAACATCATCCCGAATTTATCGCTGAAGAAATGGTCGGAAAACATCGTCTGGAACGAATACCAGGTCCACATACCCAGAAAACCCAGACCGATCAACTTCTCCTCTTCGCCTTCGGACCTGTCGAATATCAAATAAGAATACCTGAAACCGAAATACAGTATCAGCAGATAAACCACAAGCCCGGCGATACCCGTTTCAGCCGCCATCGTGATGTACTGGTTGTGCGCCGGTGAACGCGGAGCGTCGTTACCGGCGTGTTTTTCCAGGCCGGTACCGTAATTCGCAATACCCACGCCCAAAAGCGGTCTTGCAATGAATATCTTTAACCCGTTGGTCCAAAACGGGACCCTGTCCTGCTTTTTGATGAAATCTGAGAACCTTTCCCGCACCAGCCCTGACGTACCCTTCGTTCCCATAATGAAACCCATCGAGATAAGGCACACGAACACGAATATCAAGGCGTTCCTTCGGTTTTTCGTTTTAGTCAGCGAGAATACCAGCATTACCACCGACATCAAACCCAGCGCGATATACGCGCTCCTGGTAAATGTCAGAAATAGCGCAATTAGCATTGTCGTCATGAAGATCATATATATCAAACGTACAGGTCTTCCGGAGTAATTCAATGCCAGCAGAAAAAACGGCAGCATCAGTCCCAGGTACGCGCTGAAATCTATCACGTTCTCGAACGTGCTCGGCACCCTTAGGTGCCTTTTACCGTCTTTCCACTGGGTCCAGTTCAGGCTGTCCGTGGATGAAAGGTCCTTCAAGGTATCTGGTTCCATTACCACCGGCATTAATTTGCTCGTATTTACCATGTAGTACATCTTCTCAACACCGATTTCATATTCGATGATGCCTATCACTGAAACGACAAATCCCGTAATAAGCGCGACTTTCAGCGTCTTTTTTATTATCTCTTTCCTTGTAACTGCGACCTTCACGGCGAAGAACAGCAAAATAAAGCTTGCCCATTTCAGGAAGTACTTAACGCTTGTCATCCTGTCATGAGCGAACAGTATGCTGCAAAACATCACTATTATCAGCCCTAAAACGCAGTAATCCATCGTCGACTTCTCGTATTTTGCCTTGTTCCTTATCAAAGATACGATTGCTATCGCGATAACTATGATTGCCAGTATCTGCGCGGCTGATATCGATAACGTTTTATAGAAGGTGCAATAGAATTGAAAAGGGATGAGTCCTATTAGCAGGTATATCAGCGTATTGCTCATTGTTTGCTTTGGTCGGTTTTTCTTCCGGTCTTCCAGCTTATAAGGAATTATTTTAAAGTATCTTTGTCACGCCTTCCCAGTGGTGCGCCAGCTTCGTCGTCCCGAGAATAAGCTTGACGACCCTGTCCGACGTATTCTCTATCTCGTATTCCGTCGGTATCGGCTTCTTTCCGCCTCTCTCCGTCACAGATAGTTCAACGGACCTTAGTATCGTGTCGGTATCAAGCCCGGTTAGTATTATGCTCCCGGCATCCATCGCCTCCGGCCTTTCCATCGCGTTACGTATGGTAATCGCCGGGAATGACAATATTGACGACTCCTCGCTTATCGTCCCGCTATCCGAGAGCACGCACAGCGATGATTTCTGCAGTTTAACATAGTCGAAAAATCCGAAGGGTTTCGCGAATATTACGTTTTTGTTTATCCTTACGGATTTCAGCTGCGAAAGCCTTTTTTTTGTCCGCGGATGAGTGGAAACGATTATCGGAAGCTTGTATTTTGCTGCTATACGGTTAACCGCCTTCATTATTTTCTCGAGATTAGCGGGATAATCCACGTTCTCTTCTCTGTGAGTGCTCAGGACGAAATATTTGCCTTCCCTTAAACCCTGTTTTTTCAGTATATCCGATCTCTCAATTTTATCCCGGAAGTGAGTCAAGACTTCCTTCATCGGCGAACCAGTGAGGTATATCTTTCTTGGATGAAGCCCCTCCCTTAAAAGGTTCCTTCTGGCGTTTTCGGTGTAGACAAGATTGAAATCGCTTATGTGGTCGACTATTCTCCTGTTTATTTCTTCCGGAACATTGAAATCGAAGCACCTGTTCCCGGCTTCCATATGGTAAATCGGTATTTTAAGCCTTTTCGCTATCACGGCGGAAAGCGCGCTATTGGTATCCCCGAGTATCAGGACGGCGTCAGGTTTTTCCGACCTTAATATCTTTTCCGCCTCAATAATTATCTTCCCTATCACCTCGCCGAACAACGCGCTCTTAACTCCTAGAAAATAATCCGGTTTCCTTATGCCGAGATCCCTGTAGAATATCTGGTTAAGTTCGTAGTCGTAGTTCTGTCCTGTGTGCAAAGTTATGTGATTCGTGTACTTGTCAAGTTTCGCCATCACTCTCGCGAGCCTTATTATTTCCGGCCTCGTGCCTAGTACAGTCATAACTTTCAGTTTGCTCATTATTATCAGACCTCCTTGAAGTACGTGTCGGGATTATCTGCGTTGAATATCTCACTGGCCCAGAACAACACTATCATCTCACCTTCGCCTGTATTCCGGATCGAATGCGTGTAGCCGGGCGGTATGTCCACGATTTCGATCTTTTCTCCTGAAACCATATATTCTATCACGTCTTTTGAAAGAACGTTCCTGAAGCGTATCACTGCTTTCCCCTGGATAACACAGAATTTTTCCACTTTCGTGTTATGGTAGTGGTTACCCCTCGTTATGCCTTTGTGTGTTTTAGACACGAATATCTGGCCAGAGTTTTCCGATTTCAGCAGTTCGGCCAGCATTCCCCTCTGGTCAGTTTTCATATCGAGCTTGTACTTGAAATCATCCTTTTCCAGGTACGACAGGTAAGTCGCGTAGAGGTATTTTGTCAGCTTGTCGGACATGTCAGGTACGCGCAGGTTTTCGCGCGTCTTCCTGAATCCTTCTATCGTTTCCGCCAGGTCCTTGAGCTTTATCCTGTAGACCGGCTTTACGTCGTAATAGTAGTTCTCCGTGTCTTTGTCGTCCTTGTCGATTATCGCCGTGAACTCGGCTATAACGTCATCAATATAGTTGAACTCCATCTGCTTTTGAGGGTCGGATATCTTTATCTCTATCCCCCTTGAGACATTATGGCAGAAAGTGGCCACAACGGAATTGTAGTTCGGCCTGCTCCACTTCCCGAATACGTTTGTCAGCCTGTACAGGTATACTTTAGCCTTGTTCTTCTTGCCGTATTCAATAAGCAGGTCCTCCGCTTTTTTCTTGCTGACACCGTACGGATTCTCGAGATGAACCTGTATCGACGATATAAAGACAACCGTTGCCGTATTTCCGCTCTTTTTTAGATCCTCCAACATTTCCTTCGTGAACGCCGTGTTGCCTTCTTCGAATTCCTTTACGTCCACGGGCCTGTTCACTCCCGCGAAATGGAATATTATATCGGCTTCTTTCAGGTATTTTTTTAATTCCTCTTTCGGTTTATCCAAGTCGTACCCGAAATAGCTTATATTTTCATTTCTGGCAAGCGTCTCAATGAGATTTTTCCCCATGAAACCGTTGGATCCGGTAACTAGTATCTTTTTCATTGCCCGCCTTTCCTAGCAAATAACTCTTTTACCACTAAAAATATGAACTTTGTATTGGTTATTAAATATCTTTTCCACAGCCTCTTTGGTTCCTGAATGAACCTGTAAAACCATTCCAATCCTATCCTGCTTATCCATTCCGGCGCAAGTTTGCACTTGCCAGCTATTATATCAAATATTCCGCCGACCCCGACACAAACAGGCACATTCATTTCGCGCAGATTTCTGTATATGAACCTCTCCTTTAGAGGACTGCTCATCGCCACGAACAGTATGTCCGGATTACTGACCTTTATATCGCTTACCACGTCCCGGTCGTTTTCTATATCAAAATAACCGTTATGCATTCCTGCGATATTGATTCCCGGATGCTTATTTCTGAGGGTTTCCGCTGTTTCCTTGACCACCTCTTCAGAAGCTCCTAGAAGATAAACGGAATAATTCCTTTTTGCCGCCGTTTCCATGAACCTAAGCATAATTCTTGACGCGCTTACCGGCTCGGCCGCAGGGGAACCTAATAACCTTGCAGCGTTGTGCACCACGTTCCCGTCAAGCGTTAGTATTTTTGCCTCGTCATAGACCTTTTTGAGGAATCCGTCCTTATCCGACCTTACTATCAGCTCCGCAGATAAAGAAAACAGCATCGACGGCGTTTTGTCTTTTATCATTTTCTCGATCTCGACGATAGATTCGTCAAGACTTATATTGCTAAAATTCAGCCCGAACAACTTGAACCCTTTCATGGCCTCGCAATCCTTTGTATTCTAATCGAATAGATATTCGGTATTTCTTCCTTCGTCCTTTTAAACACTATCGCGATATTCCTTTGCCCGCCTTCACTGTGAAATTCAACTGATGTTTCCTCATCCCGCTTGGTCAGAAGTATCTTTCCAACCGGGTTATCGTCAATTCTGACATCCAATGCGGGCATATTACCCCGGCTCTCCTCGCCATAGCCGAACATGGTCAACCTGTAATCACCTTTTGGCAAATAGATTCTCTTTTCCAGATACGATGGCCATGGCATGTATATTCTGCCCGTTTCTTCCTTCAATGGGCCGTGTTCCCAGTCCAAAGGATTGAATTCAAGAACGCCACCCGACGCGATACGTTCTACGCTCGAGTAAAACGGCACGACTATTTTCCCCCATATGAACACCTTAAAGACAATCAGCAAAAATGCCGCTGCCGCAACAGGCAACGATTTTTTTAGTATTAGATCCAAGGAATCCCGGTTCTTGTACAGCAAGTACATGAACCAGCACGCAATCCCGGATAGAAGCACGGGAAAGATAAATATGTATGCAGGACTGCCGATGAAAACTCCGTACCAAGTCGCCTTTTCCGCATTGATATCGCCGGTCCTTTTTATGCTTACGTTATAGACATGAGCCATTGAAGGTTTTATTCTGGTAAACAACAGTTCTATCAGCCTTTCACCACCCTTGATCTCAACATCGTCAAAGTAATGCTCTTCAAGTTTTTTTGTAAAGGTGAGCTCGCCCACCTTCTGCCCGTCCACGTTCAGCTTGAACAACGGAAGCTCACCCTCGCACTCCTCTCCGTATCCCTCGATACCTATGCGGTACTTGCCGTCTTTTAGCCACATCCTTTTCTGAAGCCACGAAGCCCACGGGAGGAATAGCCGGTCCATCTCGAGCTTCGCGGGACCGTGTACCAGGGTCCTCGCGTCATAATACATATTTTTCCCGCTAAGCACTCCCTGCACGTGAACGGCCTTTCCTCCGATCCACGCGATAAAAACACCAGCGACAAGAAGCGATATCAGCGCGTATTTTATCTTCCAACCGTTTTCCCTGCCGAATATCTCGTTTAATGTATATTCGTTTATCGCGCAATCCCTGAAATATTGCCTTATTCCGGTCACCCTGATTAAGTTCCCAATCGCGTAAAACAGCGCCCAGGCCGAGAAATAAATCAGCACGAAATCCATCGGCAGGCGGTACCGTTGCGCCGGGTAGTACAACGCGTTCGTCGCTATCACCGCGGCTATGACCCCGTAAAATATTACAAGTTTCTTCCATTGCTTGAAACTCAACAGCACGCCCGCCAGGCCCAGTATGCCGATATATGGCCAGTTTAGCAGCGGTCCGAGACGGTTTCCGGCTACCTTGCCCGGATAACTTGCTTCGTCGATTTTGTATTCCAGCATATACTTCAATTTTTGCGTTACGAGCCATAGAAACCTTTTTTGTTGCTTTTTATCCATTTCCATCCTTCCCCGTAAAAATACTCCTCCTGGCCCGCTTCGGTCATTTCGGGCCTTTGCCAGTAATTCGGTTCCGGGAACAGCTGCGGCGGGAGGGTCTTTTCCCCGTACGCCCACTGGTTATTGCCCTGCAGAAAGTTCATGCCGCCGTTTGTGCTGCCGAGTATCAGCTTTTTGTGTATCGAGTAGTTCCTCAAGCTCCAGGGAAGAAGCAATATACCTACCATCCCAGTAAAAACCAGCGCGGCCCTGAGTTTTCTTCGCCACTCTTCATCATTATTAATCCACCAGTAGAGGAGTATGAAAGGATAAATAAGCAGCATTGTAGAACGCGTGTAAAACGTGCACACCGAGAACAACGCCGTAAAAAACACGTCCGTCATTTTCTTATTTTCTACGTATCTCACCGCAAAAACCAGCGTCAGGGCGAAAAGGAAAAGAAACGGCGTTTCGGTGTATATATGCGTTGTCCAGTAAATGAACTCCTCGTAAACTGCAAAGATGACCGCCGCTAAAAGCGCCGTCCAGTTATTTGACAACCGTCTTACAAGGTCATATACAAGCACGGCCGTCGCGGCGCTCATAATGAAAAAGAACATGTAGAATACGTACATGTTCTGTCCAAACAACGCCATCAGGCCGGCAAGAATCCACGGAAGCATGGGCGGCATAAACGACCTCAAGCCCGGCTCCTGCGAGAACACGTGGTCTCTTACGATTTTATCGGCTATTTGAACGTATATCGCCTGGTCGCCTCCCTGTATCGAGGCAAAGTTCGCTTTGTCGATGTAAGCGTAACGGACACAGAACGAACCAAGAACGATAACCAACAAAAGAAAATACTTATTGTGCAATAACTTTTTACTCATAACGCTTTGATCACACATCGTAATGCCCCAGCAAAATCTTCAGGCGTATCTTAAAAAGTTCAAATCCGATTTTCAGCGTGTCCGTAAAGGGGTTGAGCTTCGAATCAAAGCTGTTTTCCCACTTCACGGGTATCTGTTTGACCTTATACCCGTGTTTCTTGCACAGATACAGTATTTCCGGGTCGAAACCGAACCCGAAAATGGTCTGCCAGTAGAAAACAAAATGCGCGCACTCTTTCTTGAAGGCCTTGAACCCGCACTGGGAATCCTCTATGTCAGGAAGGACGAGGATCTGCACTATTTTTCCGAAAAGCTTGCCCATCCTGTCACGGAAAAACCCCTGCGGCACCGTTTTGATTGAATCCGGCATTGCCCTTGAAGCTATCGCCGCGTCGTATTCTCCCTCTTTCAGGGCCTTTTCGAGTTTTTCGTATTCTTCGATAGGAGTGGAAAGGTCCGCGTCCGAAAACAGAATTATATCGCCCCTCGCGAACATTATCCCCCTCTTGACCGAAAAACCCTTGCCCATGTTGACGTGGTTATGCAGAAAATGAAGGTTTTCGGACCTTCCCTCGCATACTTCCTTTACTATATCCAGCGTCTTATCCCGCGAACCGTCGTCAACTACGATAATCTCATAATTAAGATTTCTTGAGATAAAATACTCCACGATCCTGTCGACAGTGTATTTTATGCGTTTTTCTTCGTTGTACACGGGCAGTACTATGCTGACATCGTATTCCGTTTTTTTCATTTAAACTCCGTCCGTTGAAAGTATTTCATTGAATATATTTTTCAGCCCGCGCAGGAATTCCTGGCTGTTGTATCGATCCCTCACAAGTTCCATGTTCCTCCTACCCATGTCCTCGAGCCTGACCCTGTCGCTTCGACAGTTCATTATTAGACGGCTCAACCCCTCGTAGTCGCCCGGCTCGACAAAAAAGCAATTTTGGCCTTCTTTAAGCATTTCGCCCAGGGCACCCACCGGTGTTGTTATAACCGGAAGGCCGTAGGCCATCGCCTCGAGGACTGCCACCGGGCACCCTTCGGCGTAGCTTGGATAGACAAACAAGTCGGCATTTGTGAAATACTCCTTCTTTGCTTCGCCGCTAACAGGGCCCGGCATCTTGAAATATCCAGAAATACCGTTTTTCTCTATTATCTCCATCATTCTCGAATATCCGCGGTGCGGATCTTCGATAAACACGATATTGCGCTCTATTTCCACCGGTTCCCCGCACATCACGAACAAAATATCTTTATTATGCTCCTTGAGGACTATTTCAGCCGCTTTTACAAGGTCCAGGGCCCCCTTTGCCTTTGACAAATACCCCATAAACAGCACGTTGAACCGCTTGCCGTGGATCCTGCCGGCTTTTGCCCTCTCCACCTGGTAGGGAACGCAATTATACAGTACTCTGATTTGTTCATCTTTGACCAGACCTCTGAACCTCTCTACTATCCTGTTTCCCAGCAGGATCAACCGGTCAACCAGGGCCAAAACCCGCCTGACGTAGAGCTTATAAATACCTCCAAGGGAATCATAGAAAGACCTGAAATCACCTCCGTGGAAATGTGCGCATATTTTGGCACCGAACATTTTGCCGATAAGTATTACTATCGAATCCCTGAAAAAACCGTACCTGTTTTGCGCAACGGGCATGTAAACCGCGTCCGGATGGACGGTCAGAAGCCGCCACAGCAGAGACGCTATATTAAAGACATTATTGACAACACCGACAGGCCCCAGTTTGCCGCGCCCTTCCGTTTTCTTTCTTTTGAAGTACGGCAGGAAACTCACGTCAAATTCATCCTTGAGCAGACCGGAGTTCACTACAAGCTCCGTCAGCTTGGCCGTTCCTTCGTACGGCGGAGGCAGGTAGCCGAGAACAAGCACCTTTCTTTTATTTTGATTCGGACGCATACTCCTGACTCTCGTATATCCTTTCAAGTGACACTACCAGCCCCATGGCAATCCACAAAAATATACCCAGATACGGGCCTTCAAGAACGACCATGAAAAATGACGTCGCGAGCATATATATCACGCATAAAAAAAGTATCGCGACGTAATCTTTTATCTCGCCCTCCCGCATTTTCCCCAGCATCAAGAACGTCCTTCTTAAAAATTTCCCCAATATCACGGCGAATATGGTGAATCCCACTATTCCGGTCCTGTGCAACACGCTCAAGAAGGAATTGTGCGGGTCCTGAAAACCGACTTCTTCGTCCCTGAAAGCGCCGCCCCATCCCATGCTTTTGACTGTTTCCGGCACGAATTTCTTTCCGAACCCCCAGCCCAGCAGAGGTTTTCGCATCGATTCGTTTATTATGTCCTTCCAAACCAGCAGCCTCCATTTGGCGTTCAATATCGCGCCCCTGTTCGTGCTTTCTTCCGTCTGTACCATTGCAATGCTTAATGCTTTGCTCATTATCCTTTCAACGCTCTTCGGCGATACTATCGCCATCGCGCACGTTACCAAAGCGACTATCACTATCAGCGAGTAAAAAGTCCTTTTTATAGTTACTATCCTGATCAGCTTCCTTGCATTTAGCCAATATATAGCCAGCATCGCGCATAACAGTCCTACCCACGACGCCCGCGCCATCCCCTTAATAAAGGCCATAAAAAATATCAACACCAATATACCGAATATCACGCTCTTTTTCCTTTTTGTCGCTATCAAATAACAGAGCGCCGCTATCGCCATTCCGAGGTAGTAGTAACCGTAATGTCCCAAACCATAAAATGTTATTTTCAGCAAAATCGCCACGGATATCACGACACATGAATAGACATACCACTTGAAAAGTATTTTCACTTTTTTTATATTGTCAACGAACAGAGGCATTATAAAGAAAAACAGAGAATAGTAAAACAGGCTGCTCTGCCGTAAAACGAATATCCTGTCATTGTAATCAATAAAACCCCTGCACAACGAGAAAAACATAACTGCGTAAAGCGCGGCAAACCAGGGCAATAGCGGGTGCTTTAAATACTTTACTTTCCCTAAAATCAGCGCCCGCATCAAGAATACTGCCACTACAATTATAAGCGCTAGTTCCGTCGTGTACACGCTCAGCATGCCGGTGTTTACCGACAAGTGCGCGAAATTCCTCGAGAATAATATCATCGATATTACAAGAAGTACTACAAGATTGTAATTGACCTTTATCTTGGACAGTTTATCCATTTCTATTCCCCAAGACACTTTCTTTTACCATATCTTCAGTTATCATTTTTACGCACTTATTATCAAACCTGCAATTGAACTTCAAGGCCATTTCGTGAGAAATACCTACCGTGCAGCCGCCGCATTCTACGGGAAACGATACAAGTTTCGTCCTACCGCCGCTTTGTCCCACGTACGATGGCTCGCATATCCCGCTTATGATAACCGTTGAAGGCACGCCCAGAACGCTCGCGAGATGCGCTACCCCTGAATCATTGCCCAGAAAATACGAATGTGACGCGATTTTTTGAGCGAGCAAAAGCAGATCTTCTCCCAACGCGGAAGCTTTCAATACTTCAATTCTCTTGACGGCATCCTTATTCTTTAGATAGTCTTCAATGTTGTCGTCATCCGGGCCGACAAAGTACGTGACACTGTCGAATAGCCCCTTGCCCAGCAATGCTCTTGTCACATTGATATACTTTTCCAGCGGCCATCTCTTGAGCTCCTCAAGCTTACCGGGATATTTCCTTGACCCGGCATGAACGAAAAGCGACTTCTCCTTATTCTTATATTCCTTTCCAATCATTCTCTCTCTTAAAATCCCCGAATAATAGTCCCATGTCCTTCCCGGATCTGGCAATTTTTCGTCAATGAGAGTCAACAGTCTAAGATTGTTCTGCCAAGCTCTTTTAGCCAGGTTAGGCGTAAGGCAAATGTCCAGGCCTATTTCCGCTTGCCACGTATTTTCAGAGTTCAGCGACGTAAATCCATATTTTTTATCAGCAAAAGATATAAGATTCAGCAATCTTGTTTTCCTTGAGCAGGAACCTACAGGGTATAGCCAGTAGTCATTTTTGAAATTGTCCTTTAGTATTGCCGCTAGCGAACCTAGAGAACCGTTGTAAACACTTATTTTCGCATTTTCAAGGCATTTTTCAAACAATCTTTTGTATGCGGGATCGTTTACCACCACGTAAAGATCCGCGAACGCCTCGAGTTCCAAAAGCAGGGGTAGTGCCAGCAGGTTGTCGCCCAGGCCGGAAGTGAGAAATATCGTCGCTTTTTTATTCATAGTTCATCCCAGGAGCATCTTTAACGCGCCGTATATCGTTTTTCGCCTCAATAAACCGCTGACCGCCCTGACCGGCACATCGTCGACGTTCCTGTTGATCATGTCCAAAACTGGCTCTATCGGCTCGTTATCCGATCTCAGCGCGTACAGCATTGCCCTGTACGCGTTGTTCCTGAGCGCCCTTTTGCAGCGGTCTTTGCTCGATGACGCGCTACCTTCGCTCATTATCTCCTTTATGGAGTCGAATATCTCTCCATAATACGCGTAAGCCCCGTAATGCCTGTTGTCCGGCACCCTGTACGACGCCAGTATTTTCGGATTGTAGTACATATCTCCGGATTTCAGCATCCTCAGCCACACTAGCCAATCCAGACAGATTTTATACTTACCCGGGAACCCTCCTGTCCTTTCATAGGCTTTTCTACGGAACAGCGTAGATATCAAAGACGATCTGTTCGAATCAACATATTGCCCGTAAACTTCCTTTCCCTTGTTGACTCCCTTTTTCAGCCTTGGGAAGTATCTGCCCGTTATCGTGCCGGATTCATTAATAATATTTACACCGCTGCTTGTGAACAAGACTTCTTCATTACCGTCAAGAACGGCCGCTTGTTCCTTAAGGAACTCAGCCGCGAGAGTATCATCACCCGAAAGCAGGTTAATGTATTCCCCCCTGCTTTTGGATATGCAGTAATTCCAGTTTTCAGCCATGTTCAGGTGTCTCTCGGGTTTATGAAGCTTGATTCTGGAATCATCGTATCTTTTCAGTATTTCCGGAGTATCGTCGGTGGACCAATTCTCCGATACCACTATCTCAAAATCATCGTAATCCTGTTTAAGGGCGCTATTCAACGCGCTCTCGATATATTTGGCTTGGTTGAAAACAGGCACGCAGATACTGGCTTTCATTGATTTTTCTTTAAGACCCTTCTCAATCCTTCTTCAAGCTTTATTTTCGGCTCCCAGCCAGGCACCCTCCTGTTGACATCAGCCGGCGTCATCATCTCCCTCCTGCGATACTCCTTTTTTCCCCAATTGATTTTCAGCATCCTTCCCGACGCCTTCTGGAATATTTCCGCCGCTTCCTGCATCGTGTGCGGGTCTCCGCTCAAAACGTTAAATACCTCTCCTTTTACCTTCTTTTCGGACGAAACATATTCGACCGCCTTTAGGTAGGCGGACACGACATCGTCGATGTACGAAAAATCTATGACCTGCCGCCCTTCGGACATATCGATTTCCGCGCCTTTTTGAGACATTTCTATCCACTTGTTTATAATCTTTGGCCTTGGATCGCCCGGGCCGTAAGTATCGCTCAACCTTAACGTTATGAAATTAATATCACACGAATCATAATAGTATTTGGCTATATCTTCGAACGCCTGTTTCGTCGCGGCGTACAGGTTAACCGGCAGGTACTCGTTGTTCCCGTAGTTCTGCCAGATCGAACCAGTGTTGATGAACCACCTTACCTTGTTTTCCGACGCCGCCTGCATTACCTTGGAGGGGAATGCCACATTCGACTCTATCAGCGCGTCTATTTCCTCTTTCGTATGCTCCGCTATGAAAACCGAAGCCAGGTGTATGATACCGTCTGGCAACTCGACCTTTATGAATCCGCTTATCTCGTCAATGCCACCTGTTTTATTTTCGTATGTCTTTGCGCCTCCGACCTTGTTACCGGCCTTGTCCACGCCGCATACGGTATGCCCGGCCCTTGCCAATGCCTCTGCCAGATTTCTTCCCACAAACCCGTTAATGCCCGTTATCAATATCTTCACTTTTAACGTGCTCCTTTTATTAAAACGGCGATTTGAATCTCCTGAACGCCTGCAGGTGACTGTCCTTTTCGGACATCACCGGCCTTTTTATTCCCCATTTCATTCCGAACGAATCCCAGCGTATGCCTGAATCGTGCACTTTCGAATATTCCGATGTCTGCTCATAGACGACTATCGTTCCGTCCTTCAGAGAAAGAAAGCCGTGCGCGCACCCTTTCGGGACAAAAACCGCCTTCTTGTTCTGTTCTGATATCTTAATGCTTAAGTATTTGCCGTATGTCGGGAGTTTCCTCCTCAAGTCAAGCACAACATCAATTATCTCGCCTTTAGGAACGTAAACCAGCTTTTCATGTTCGAACGGAGTCGTATGGAAATGCATCCCCCTGACAACATTTTTCTTATTCACGGAATAGAAGGTTTCCTTGAAAGCGGTTTTTATTCCGTGCTTCCTGTAAACGGCGTCATTGAACGTTTTGACGAAACTCCCCCTTCTGTCTTTGAAGGTTCTTGGTTCCACGATCAGCACGCCGGGTAGCTTAGTTTTTTTGATTTTCATACTTTTTTATGAACTCCTCGAATTTACTTATCACGTATTCTATCCTTCTTTCGTCAATCCCCGGATACACGCCTATCCAGAACAGGTTGTTCATTACCATATCCGTGTTCTCGAGCGAGCCGTGAACTCGGCAATCAATCTCCCTGTAAGCCGGCTGTTTCAACAGGTTCCCGCCGAAAAGCATGCGCGTGGCCACTTTATTGTCTTCAAGGAAGTTCACTATATCATTCCTTCCGAATGCGGCTTCTTTTCGGACTAAAATCGGGAAGCCGAACCAGCTCGGATCCGAACCCGCTTCCGCTATCGGCAGCATGAAATGCTCTTCATATTTCCCTAAACAGCCATTGAGACGTTCGAAGTTTCTTTTCCTCGCTTCTATGAACCTGTTGAGTTTCTTCAGCTGCGCTACCCCGATGGCCGCCTGCATGTCAGTCGCCTTGAGGTTATACCCTATATGTGAATATACGTACTTGTGGTCGTATCCTTCGGGC
Organism: Endomicrobiales bacterium; assembly: GCA_016930715.1. Lineage (GTDB taxonomy): Bacteria > Elusimicrobiota > Endomicrobiia > Endomicrobiales > JAFGGC01 > JAFGGC01. The sequence continues at coordinate 22,637 of JAFGGC010000034.1, read as the reverse complement.
AGCCCCGCGAATTTCTGCGAGAACCGCTTGCGGCAGGTATCGTCGGCACCCGGCTCGCACCAGCAGTCCCTCCCCCAGTCCCTCATGGACAGCAGGACCTTCTTCAGAAGCGTATCGTTAGTGACTACCGCCCCGCCTTCGCCCATCGTTATGTGATGCGCCGGATAGAAACTCAGCGTGCCGATATCCCCGAAAGTACCCGTGAACCTTCCTCCGTACCTTGAGCCCAGCGCGTCGCAATTGTCTTCTATCAGCCACAGATTATATTTTTTTGTTATCTCAGTTATCTTCGACATGTTCGCCGGGTTCCCCAGCGTGTGAGGAACGAATATCGCCTTTGTCTTCGCCGAAACCGCGCCTTCCAGCTTGCGTGAATCGATGTTGTAAGTCCCGAGTTCGACGTCAACGAACACCGGCACCAAACCGCATTGCAGGATCGGGTTCAATGTCGTCGGAAAACCACATGCGGTGGTTATGACTTCGTCCCCCGGCCTGAGCCGCCTGTTTCCCAAAAGAGGCGAAGTCAGAGCTGATATCGCCAAAAGATTCGCCGATGAACCGGAATTGACCATCAGGCAGTGCCTGGCGCCGAGAAAAGCCGCCATTTTTGTTTCGAATTCCTTGGCGTATTTGCCGGCCGTAAGCCAGAAATCCACGGAAGAATCCACAAGGTTTATCATTTCCTCTGCGTCATAGATCCTGCCGGCGTAGTTCACCGGGTCCTTGCCCGGAGTGAACCTTCTGCCTTTTTCCCTGAGCTTCGCGATATCCCTGACCTTCGAGGATATTTCCTTCCTCAGCTGTTTCTCTGTTTTCATTGTTTCTTCCCGTTAGTTGATTATTTGTCTGTACCACTCTATCGTCCTTGACAGGCCTTCCGAAAGGCTGAACCTCGGTTTCCAATTCAGGAGCCTTCTTGCCTTTTTCGAGTCAAGGTACTGTTCCTTTATTTCGTACTTAGCCTTGTTTAGAATTACATAATCCGGCTTCCTGCGCATCAGCTTGTACATTTTCTTCAGGAGTCCAAGGACGCTTATCGGGTTCTCGTCGCTCAAGTTGAATGTTTCTCCGAATACTTTTCTTTTCAGCATTCGTTCGGCTATCAGAACGTAGCCGCTCACTATGTCGTCAACATATACATAATCCCTGACGAACTTACCGTCGCTGCGGATAACCAGTGTCCTGCCCTTTACCGCGCACCTTATCGCGTCGGGAATAATGCGCGAGAAATTGAAATCGCCGGCACCGTATATGTTGCCGCACCTCGTGACCGAAACCGGCAGGCCGTACGTGTTGTGATAAGCCAGCGATATCAGGTCGGCGCAGCTTTTCGATACGTCATACGGATGCTTCCCCTGAAGGGGTGTTTGTTCTGTGTACGGTAGTATTTTCTGGCTCCCGTACGCCTTGTCGCTTGAAGCTACTACTACCGCCTTCATGCATTTATTGAGCCTGGCGGACTCGAGCACGTTCCATGTGCCTTCGATGTTAGTCTCAAAACCCCGGACTGGTTTCCTGTTGCACTCGTTCACAAGGGATTCCGCCGCAAGATGAAATATCACCGAAGGCTTATGCCTTTTTACGGCTCCTTTTACCAGAGCGTGATCAGCCACGTCGCCTTTTATCACATTCATCCGCTTTATTTCTTCCCTTGTCAACACCGTGTCTTTTCTGCCGGTCTTTATATCTATGCCTACGACTCTAGCGCCGAATGATATCAGTTCCTTCGTGAGGTTGGACCCCAGAAACCCTTCATAGCCGGTCACAAGAACTACTCTGTTTTTCCACATCTTGCTGTTCATTTTCTATCTCCACACTTTCCAGGGCGCACGGCCGCCCGACCAAAGTTCTTCCAGCTCCCTTTTGTCCCTCAACGTGTCCATGGGCTTCCAGAAACCAGTATGTTTATACGCTATCAGTTTGTCATCCTTCGCGATGTTCCTCATCGGCTCCTGCTCCCAGATGGCCTGGTCTCCCTTGATATACTTGAAAATTCCCGGCTCAAGGACGAAAAAACCGCCGTTTATCCAGCCGTTGTCCCCCTTGGGTTTTTCAAGGAACGAAGTGACTCTGTTTTTGTCTATCTCAAGGCTCCCGAAGCGCCCCAGCGGCTGGACCGCCGTCACTGTGGCCATCTTTCCGCCCTTCTTGTGGAATTCAACCAGCTTCTTGATGTCTATGTCCGATACACCGTCGCCATACGTCATCATGAACGGCTCATCCTTCACGTACTTCTCTATCCTTTTGAGCCGGCCGCCGGTCATCGTATCGACCCCGGTATCCACCATCGTTATCTTCCAGGGCTCCGATTCGCTGAAAAGGGTTTTTATGGTGTTTTTCCCAATGTCTATCATCACGTCGCTCGTGTGCAGGAAATAGTGCGAAAAATATTCTTTTATGATATACCCTTTGTAACCGAGGCACAGCACGAAATCGTTGAAGCCATAGTGCGAATACGCTTTCATTATGTGCCAGAGCATCGGTTTGCCGCCGACCTCAAGCATCGGTTTCGGGATTGTTTCCGTCTCTTCGCTGAGGCGCGTCCCTTTTCCTCCTGCGAGTATCACTACTTTCATTTCACGCTCCTTTTACTGATAATCGCGTACACTTTCTGCACCGCCTGGCTCTTTCGGTTAATGCGATACATGAACAACGCGTTCATTCCCAGGAATATGAGCAGTTCTGCCGTGGCCTTCATAAGTGTATTCTCTATCCTCACATACTTGCTGACGGGGAAAAGCATTATCAACGGTATCGCGTAGAATATGTTTCGGGATAACGCTTTGACGGAAACTAAAATCCTGTTGCCCATCCTCCAATTTCCTACGAACACGAACATCAATGAATACAGAAAGTACGCGGTCGCGACGGCCGCCGCCACGCCGTTTATGCCGTAGGGAAGCTTCACCGCTGTGTAATTCAGCATTATGGTGGCCGCCAATGCCACCGCGGATATATACAGGACATACCTGAACTGATGCGTTCCGACAAGGTAATAATAGTACATCATGAAAAGCGAATTGAAATATATCCCCAATATCAGGATTTTTGCCGGCATTATGCCCGGCACGAACTTCGGCAACAGGTATTGAATCAATGGCGTGAGGCTGACCCACACCACGCCGAGCGCGAAAGGCATTATAGTCCGTATTATATCGAACAATTCCACCGCTTTCTGTTTGGCAATTTCGATCTGCTTAGCACCCAAGTATTCGAGATACTTCGGCGTGTAAACCGAATATATCGATTCGGGAAGAAGCACGCTTAATATGCATATACCTACCCCGGTGTTGTAGTATCCGAGGTACTCAATCGGGTAATTCGCCTGTATGAATATCTTGTCGATGTTCTGGAACGATACCTGAATGAAACCGTACACCAGCAGCGGGGCCCCGAGCACGACGATACGTTTTATTTCCTCCCATTTTATCTCGAATTTGAAACCTACCTTGAGGACCAGCCTGTACCACGCCCCCTGGACCGCGACACCCAGAAGAAAACCTACGAAATAGCCCCTGTAATTGAAATAATACGAAAGGCTGAGCATCGCCATGTGCTGGAACACGCTCGAAGCAAAATATATTATGCTTATCTGCTTGAATTTCTTCTCGACAGACAGGCATATCGAGTAATAATTGCTGAAACTCTGAAAAACATTTATCGCGGCATAAACAAAGAACCCGAATTTAATAACCGGGTTGTAATTGCCAAGTAAACCGAAAACAAGGAACACGACGCTTCCTATTATCGTGTTGATGACTATCCAGCCGTATGAGGTATTGTATAGATCCTTCACTCCGCCAGCGTCGCCCGCGCCCCTCAAGACCGGGATCTCCCTCGCCACGGCACCGCGCACCACCCCGTACGTATAGTTAACGTAGCTGTCAACGACGGTTATGAACGCCGCGCTTCCTATCACCGTGGGCCCGAGTATATTTTTCATGAATATGCCCGCTATAACGCCCACGAACCGCGCCAGGTATGAGCTGCTCGCGAAGAATAATGAGTTTTTTACGTGTTCCGACATCAGTAATCCCTGTATTGAATGATCTCTTTCTTGCCCATAAGAAAATCGCATATGTGGTCTATGTCCCTGTTCTCGCCAGGGTTAAACACGTTTAGATTATCTATGGTCAGCTCTATCGGATAGGACAGAAGCGTTTTAAATACCGGGAAATCGACGGTTGACTTGATAAAGTAGAAATCCGCGAACAATTCAAGCTGTTTTCTCATCTCGTCCGTTATTTTCAGCTCATCCGAAAACAGCAACCGTTCATAATCCTTTTTGTCTTTCGCGTCAAACGTGAATCCCAGGCCCTTATAGCGCGCCATACCGGCCGTAATTACCGGGATATTGTCCAGCGACATCTCTATGCCGACCGTGCCGCTGTAAACGATACCGCGATGGATATGCGGAAAAAAATCATATGCCTTAAGCTTCACATCAGCGGGCAGTATCGTTATGTTTTCTTTTATATCGGCATATTTATGCTTTATTTTTTGCTCTAGAGATTCTTGAGAAAGTATGTCTGAAGGATGAGGCTTCAGTATCAACTTATACTCCGGTTTGTCCTTGAATAATTCTATCGTGTGACTTATCCATTCCCATATATTGCTATAAATTGTATTCAGGTTTTCTATCCCGGGATCCCATGTAAGATTTGGAAATATCATATAAACCCTTTTATACGATTTTAACGATTCCATAAACCCCTGAGGCAGGTTCTTCACATTCTTATAAAGCTTTATTTGCCCTAACAAAGATTTTTTTCTTTTAGACAAAAATGCATTTAATTCCTTTTTTTCCTTTTCATTTAACTCGCGATTACCTCTAAGCTCTAAATACTTTTCATACTCACTTCCAGCTTTAAATATGTCAAAAACAAGTCCGCAATCATAGAAATCTGCAAACGCATATACTCTATCCTTTATTCCAACATTCTTCGCATATTCAACAAAGCTCCCCCATGATGCATATATCCCATGCTGCATTATTACAAGGTCATATTTATTTTCTTTAAATATCGTTTCGGCCACTTTTACAGAAATCATGGCATTTCTTAACTCTTCCTTGTATATATCAAGGTATTCATTTTTTATCGGTTTTTTACCCATGAAGTATCTATCAGCGGAATTTATTGCGTGATATCCTACATTAATTCCCTTATATTTGTATTCATACATGACTCTGATAATTTTCTTTGTTTCTTCTTCAATTCCCTTAATTTCATCTTTTGTTATGTATTCTCTATACTTTTTCACGTTTATTTTAAACAAATCTAGATATCTTTGCCCCCACCTCATACAGTTTTTACAGTAACACGTTAAACGTCCTTCTCTAGCATCATTGCAAGTAGTACAAAAAGTCATCTCCCCTTCGCAAATCAATGCTTCAACATTTGCCCCTCTAATCTTCAGCATATAATCAATGAACAAGTTAATATATAGGCTAAAACCATAGTTCAACTCAGGATAAAAGTGCAGAATAGACATTCCACAGTTCTTTTTTAACCCAATCTTATTCGTTCTCTCTAACATATCTAGTGTTTTTTCAAAACCTTCTTTCGCAAATCTGTTTAAAATGTTTACCCTATAGATGTCTTTAACAGTATTGTATAATCCCAAAGCTGATAGAATCGTATTAAGAAACGTTTTTATATCATTCTTCATTTTTCTTCCCTATAACCCAAAAGTAAGTTGAAAATATACCTCTTCTCGCTTTTAATTCCTCAAAGCCTTCTAAAAACAGTATAGCCGCTTTGTAAATACTGCGGACAATGCTCTCACCCAGAATCTTTCTTATTACATGAAAAAGAGACATGGCCTGCACATTTTTTTCGCCCGCAATGACCTGCTTGAAACCATACCCTTCAAGCAGCTGCGTCAGTGAGTTTGCCGTAAAACCGTTCTTGTGCGTTATGTCTCCGTATCGGTGGTAATTCGCAAGAAGATAATTCATGTTAGGGGTTTCAAGCAGCAACATTCCGCCGTTCTCCAGCCTGCCGTAGGTAAGTTCAATGAACCTGTTCAAATACTCCGTATCCATGTGTTCGATTACGTGAAATGCCGAGATCAACGAGTATTTACCGCTTGTTTTCTCAAGATACTCATTGGCATCCGAGCATATAAAATCGATTCCTTCCTTTTTTACGTTATTTTTTGCCTTTTCAACGCAGTCATTTGAACGGTCAATGCCGGTTACCTGCTTAAATCCCATGTCTTTATACGCTTCAATGAACAATCCGGGCCCAAAACCAATGTCAAGGGCACTATTCTTATTTGTAGATTCTAATTGCTTTCCCCAATTGGTCTTAACGATATTTTTCACTACTGATAAAAGAATATCTCTTCCCTTAATAGCCCATTCAGTTTTTGATATTACTACATCGTTGTATCTGTGCTCGATCCTTTTCATTGCTATTTCCACCATCCTTTGACTGCTACATTAATTAACCAGTTTGTCGCGGAAGGAATTTTGTATTCAATTTCTCTTGCGGTTGAAACTGGGACAATATAATCACCAGACCTATATTCACCAGCAAGAGCCTGCATTTCGCTAACATTATACTCATTGCTGTTCCCTTTCTTTCTGAATTTCATTATTCTTAAACCACTATCATTTCTTGCGGTAATATAAAGCAATACTGCTTTTGTACCAGTCGGAACAATAGACGACAAATCCATTGTGCGCCAAGTATTATCTGTCGTAAAGCTTGCAGCTGTAAAATCAGCGCTAGAAGGATCTCCCCTATCCCAGAATGAATTCATATAATTTGACACTTCCAATGAACCGTTTATCTGTACAGTTCCAGTGGCCAGGATCACCACATAAGTGCTGTTCCCTACCGAAAAATGAATGTTTTGGCCTGATGCTTTTTCAACATCTTCAGCTGTCCTCGAATGAAGAGCGAATACCTGTGTCGTCAGTTTTTCGCGTGGCGACAACACTTTGCCGCTTATTATGGTTTCTATCCAGAAAGAGCCGCCTCTCCAGTCCACATTCGGCGAAAGAGTTTGTGTGAACACGCCGTTCGTCACCGTAACGCTGACATCGCCGCTGGTCCATTTCTGGTTGCCCCCCGACGACGCGTCATAAATCGTAAAACGAATTGTCTTTGTCCCGCTTGCGGCCTGACCGTATTCCCGCAGCCTCCCCGTGTAGGTTATTTCGTTCGGGACCTCCGCAAATACGCCGCAGATGGCCGATGGCATACAGCTAATTGCAAGAACAAAAAATAAGGCACATAGGTACTTTTTCATCTGATCTTCCCTCCCGCTTGAATTATATAGTTGGTATCCCTTGATCAATGTAACTCAAAAGGTATTGTTTCTTATCAAGCACCCGGGCTTTAAAACTATCCGCTATTACTGAAATATTATCGTCATTTAGATATTCCGGATAGAAATCCGGGTTGATAGGCACGCCTTTTGCAATGCAGTTGATGAATCCCGCGACGAATCTAATATTCTTATCTTCATCTATCTTCTTTTTAAGTACATCGTTCAGGGCCTTCGGCAGGTTTTCAAGGTCCGGGCAATAAACGGTGTTGCCCGTGGCATTGTAAACGGCGTCGGCTATCGTGATGGTCGGAAATCCGTTTATTATCATCTCCATACCCAGCGTCCCCAGTATCATTATCCCGGCGTCGCATAGTTTGAACAGCTCGGCGTTCGACTCGTACGGCCCTAAAAACACGGAATTCGGCAGTCTTGATATCTTTTCTATTTCTTCAATGGGCCTTTGAAGCGTCACGACCGAAGGATGTTCCTTTATAACCAGCACCCAATTCCCGGGCAGTTTGTCGGTTATCATTCTTGCCGTTTCGTACATGTCATTGTACTTCGGCGCCCAAAGGTCGGTACTTGCCTCGGGCGTGACATGCAGCGGGAAGAAAAGCTTCTTTTTGCCCTTCAACTCCTTTACTGCATCGATATGCTTGAAATATTTTCCTTTTTGCAATACTTTATAAAGCTTCATCCCGGTAAGCTTGCTCCTGACAGGGCTGAACAATCCCCTGCCGGTGGTCTCCAGCATACCGCCGTTGAACTGTTCATACAGGTATTTGAAATACTTCCTGATATCCTCGTTCTTTACCTTCGGGGGTTCTGTTTCGCCATATAGCGGGCTTTTGTAGAATTTGGACCTTATCCTTTCAATATGCCCTTTTGCCCTTTCGACTATCTCCTTCGGTGCATCCGTATCCATGTTGAAATCCAACGGTATGTTCGAAACGCTGTTATAGATTTCCGTGCCTTCTTCAAGACGTGCGGTGGCATAGTGTATATAGGGTATTTTCAGCTTCACCGCGCACAGGAATACGGCGTAATAAGGCATAACCTGCATCTGCTCGCCGATTATGAAGTCAGGCCTTGTTCTTTCCAGAAATTCAAGTGAACGCTTCACGATCTCGTTCCAAAGCAAAAGGACGTCTTCCCTTTTTTTAAATCTCAACACCTTGTCAAGTTTCCATCCCCGCTCGAAATATTCGTTCCCGAAAACGTACGGTTCGATTTTACCGTTCTTGTTAGTGAATTTTAACCTCATCCAGTCAAGTATGTTCGGAACATCCACTATTTCGGCGTTCTTGAACGCTTTCCTGAACTTACTCTTGTAGTACATGCTCATCGAAAAAAACGCCGGGTTTTCCTGCACGATACCGGCATCCACGAATCTCTTGTGCAGTTTAATATATATCTCGTTAGCTCCGTGATGGTCAAGGTAACAGATCTTGTACTTCGTCATACGAATTCCACGAGCCCCTTTCCCTTAAATTTGCATATGTAATTGTAAACAGACCTGTATCTTAAACCGTGCTTCACCGCGATATCAAGCACGGTCGTTTTGCCGTCAAAATACCGCGGGAGAAAATCCATCATGTAGTTGAACTTGCGCCCTTCTTCGGGTACGGTTTCCGGTATCGAGGGGTCCGTGCCCGGCTTCATGTAAAGGTCGTATTTAGGGTTACTGAGCGCGATTAGGCCTTCGAATTTCCTGATCATCCGGCAGTTGGTATCCAAAATGAACAGCATCTCTTCTATCGCGGCCGCCGACTCCTCCAGTTTCTTTTCTGATATTATTTTCTCGTCATCCAGCGAAGTATGGTATTCCTTGTACGGCCATCTGGAAACCGATATCATAGGCACTTCGTAGCCGGCTGCCTCCCAGACCGTCTCGTCATTGCCGACGACCTTCCTGAAAGGCGCTGTCTGCCCGCGTTTTTCATAAGTTTCCACGTAGTGCTCGGCTATCTTGTCTATCAGATTGTCCCCCAAAAGGCTTTTTTGCACTATCAGGCGGTTATTGTTCCCCAGCATCTCAAGGAATATGCCGTGCTTGAAGGTTTTAAGAGTTTCTTTCGGAATTTTTGAAAGATAAAACACCGTCCCGAGGTGTTCGGCCGTTATTATAAACCGGTACGAGTACTTGTTCTTCCTTTTTGAAAGGCGGTTCATCAGTTCCATGCCGACCGCTATGCCTGATGCCCCGTCGTTTGCCTGGCCTGCGTGGCAGCTGTGAGCGTTCAATATTACCGTCTCAGGACTTTTACCCGGCAGGAAGCAGTCCAGGACCTTCATTCTACCGTCCCTAAAGACCGTCTGAAGGTCAACGTTATAGGTCCCTTTCTGCAGCTTTTTGTACAAGTTATACGGCACGCTCATGCCCCAGTCGGCCGTCCACTGTTTGATGAAATAATCACAGTGATACCCGACTGCCGCGGGCTGGTCCTTCCTGAATGTCAGGTGTTTCTTCAATTCGTCCAGACTGACGTCGCCGGTAAATGATTTTGAATAGCTCATTACACCAAGGACGTGCTTAGTGCCGTCGTATATGAGTTTCCCGTTCTTTCGTATCTCCGCTTTCTTTATTCCCCATGACTGCGGTACTATCCAGCCGTTGAATTCCATCCCCGAAGGATACTCGTGCAGTTCTACTTCACCGGGAAGCTGCCGTTTTATGATATCAAACGCCTTTTCCGTGTCAGAAGATATCGGCGCAAGCTGCAGGGGGTAGATTTGTTTCAATAATTCCAACATGTTTGACATTTTATCACTCCTAAAATTACACATTGCTATTTGCTTATAGCTAATTGCTCATTGCTTATTGATAATTGCTTACTGTTTACTACTGTCTTTTATAGTCTTCATTAAACCATGAAGCATAGCAAATATATCATTGCAACTTGAAATCAGTCCTGCATATTCTTTGGAATCAATATATTTTAGTTCATTTGACAATTCTATATAGTACTCCACTTCCGACAACGACGAAAGCGAGATATTAAGAAACTGCAAATATTCCTTTTCCGAATTCCTTCTTGAACCTTCAACAATATTTGCAGGAACTGAAATAGCTGCTCTTCGTAGTTGAGAAGTCAATGCATATTGTTCATGTTTAGGAAATGCTTTAGTTATTTTATAGATAGCAATAACAAATCTATGTGCTTTCTGAAAAACAATCAATTTTTTATAGTCTCTCATTGTGATTCCGCTTATTGTCAATCGCTTATGACTTTTGCCATTGGCTATTTGCTATAAGCTATCATCTATTTGCCTGTTTTCAGTCCTTCACTGTCATATTCCGCGTCAAATAACATCGCTTCCTCGATATATTTCACGGGCGTATACAGTCTCTGTCCCGGTTTCAGGTTTTTTACGCAATCCTTGCCTGTCTCATCGCATATCCGGCCTATTTCAAGAGCCCCGCCGTTCGCCGCGGCGAAGACCTTGCCATCTTGTATCCTGAATATCAACCCCGAAATGAACGGGTGAAAACCGCCCTCGGAACGGTCCATCCTGCATTTCTTGATGAATACCTTTTTCCCGCCTAAATACGTCGAAGCGCCGGGGTACGGATCGTCAAAGGCGCATATGAACCTATCTATCTCCTCGGCTGACCAGCTCCAGTTAATATATCCGTGCTTAAGCGTGTACATCCTCGGGAAGTAAGAGCTTTTGCCTTCATCAAGCGGCTTCGGCACGAATGCCATTCCTGCTTCTATGTCATCCAAGAAATCCTTGAAAAGCTGAAGCCCCTCTTTGTCGGATAACGCGTAGATATCCGATGGAACACGGCAGTTCACCGAAATGACATATTCCCTTCTTTTTATCACCGCTCCGGAATCAAAGACGCCCGGAACCATATCCTTATTTATGACCTGTATGTTCCAGCAGCCCTTTGTTGATTTCCTGAGTATCTGCCAGGTAAAATGCGCGCCTCCGCGGTATTCCGGCAGGTTTATTACCATGAAATCGAACAACTTGCCGCCGAAAGCGTCTATTGTTTTCTGAGCGAACGTGTACGCCTCTCCCAAGCCGACACCAAGGGTGTTTTCATCTATCAACTTAAAAAGCTCTTTCGATCTATTGATATCACTTTCCTGATAATAACGTACTTTCTTTTCCTCCAGGACCTGCTCCAGCGTTCTGTTGTCACCGGGATAGATCCTCTCTTCCAAGTGGCGCCTTACAGCAAAGAGTACCGCCTCAATGTTTCTCTTCTCCGCTTCCCTTATAAAATCCAGAAGCAGAGCACCACCGCTGAATATTATGAGCTTTTTTATCTTCGGAAGCCTTATCGTTCCCATGTTACCATTCCCTCAGTTTCTCCACTATGAACTCATCGACATAATTATCCTTGTACATCCTGTGTTTCCTGAGCCTAGCGGCGTCCTTGTAACCGCATTTTAAAAACGCCTTGTACGAGCCCACATTCGGTTCATATATGCCGGCGATTATCTTGTTCAGGCCCATTTCCTTGAAAGCGTATTCTGTCGCGAGTTTTATGGCTTCCGCCGCAAAACCTTTGCCCCACATGCTCTTTTCCCCGATAATCAACCCGATATCGGCGTATTTGTGCATCTGGTTCAAGCCGCCTATCTTGATGTTGCCGATGTGCTTGTCACCTTCTTTCAAAAATATACCGAACATGAATTCCGTGGAAGTCGAATTGACGTGCTTGACGTAGTCCTTGACATCCTGCAGGGTATATGTTTTCCACCTGCTTTCGAGGAACTGCGTCACTTCCGCATCGTTCATCCAGTTGACGTAATCCTGCGTGACGTCCTCTGGCGTCAAACGCTTGATATAGATCCTGTCTCCGGCGACTTTCATTTTTACCCCCTGTTTATTTTCATTTTTTACCTTTTTTCATGTTTTTCCACCAACGAAACTCTGCTGACCCTCTCTCTGCAATTGCTAATAAATCAAGGGCTCCATCTTTGTTGAGATCACGTACAATAACCTGATTTGCCTTCTTCCAATTATTCTTAAGCACATGTTTCTTCCATTTTTTCTTAGGATTCCCGCAATTTTCAAACCATGCTATCCAGCCATCGTCTCCCCATGCTGTTACGGCAACATCAATATCACCATCATTGTCCAAGTCACCTGCAGATGCTTCAAAGCAACCTTCAAGAGAGGAATAGATTTTATGCTTACTCCACAACCCTTTCTCAGGATTACCGTTGTTTTCGTACCATACAACATTACCCGTGTTTGAACCTGGTTTTTCGGAACCCGCCATCACTACGTCAAGATCTCCGTCATTATCAATATCAATAGCTTGCCCCCCGTTTGGATAGAATGTAAATTCATCAATTACTATTCTTTCCCATTTATTTTTATTTGTATCTCCGGGATTCTTATACCATGCTACCAATGCTGATTCCTGCCCTCCGGCCAGAATATCCATGTTTCCGTCTTTATCAAAATCAACAATTCTAATGCACCTTGATGTTTTTAGATCATCATCTATCGAATGTCTTGCCCACCCCTCTTTGTCGCCTTTAGCACAGTTTTCAAACCATGCAACTGTATTGCTTCGCCAACCTGTTGCCGCTATATCCACATCGCCATCTTTATCCAAATCGCCTATCGCAACGTCATATGCTCCGGGCATTCCTCCGATCGTGATATAATGCTGCTTCCATACTATTTTATCTCCTGGCTTACCATTGTTTTCATACCATAATATATTCCCATTCAAATTATCTACGATAACTACATCTGGATGCCCGTCATTATTAATATCTCCAACAACATGACGTTCCAGAAAGGACACTTCATGTTTTTCTTTAACATAATAACTTTTAAAGTTCTCCATTCCGTCATTTTCCAACCAGTAAATACAGCGTTTATCCGCATCTGAACTGGTTAAATCATTGTCCCCGTCTCCATCTATATCGGCAACAGCTATCCCAAAAGGATAACCGTATTTATCCTTTATCAATCTTTCCGAAAATGCTGTGCATCCAGATAGAATTAGTAATCCAATTAGTAATAAATATATTCTATTTCGCATTTTTCATAGTACTTTAAATAATCTATTTCCACCAACCTTTGATAACAATTTGAATTGTCCATGTGCCGGAGTTTTCCACTCTGCATTGTATTTTCCTGTCAGCATTACACGGAACAATTACATCATTCCCGATATAGGCATCCGGCGCTTGTGTGTATATCTCTGAAATATTGTTTAAGTTTGACATCCCATATTTATTTTGAAATTGTATATAACGTCCCGCCTCGGTGTTTTTCACGATGACTCGCAATAAAACCGCTTTAGCACCACTTGGAACCGTAGAGAGACTCAAATCATAATAGGATCCATCAATCGTTAAATCTGCCTGAGTATAGTCAACGGTTGTTACGGGTCCCCTATCATGAAAAAATCCATATGCCGTTTCCAATCCACCATCAGTGCTTAGTGAAGCATAAGTACTTGTACCGATGCTGAAATGTATTGTTCCGTTAGATCTTTCAATATCCTCAGCGGTTTTTGAATGCAGAGCGTACACCTGTGAAGTCAGCTTCTCGCGGGGCGACAGTATTTTGTCGGATATTATTGTCTCCAGCCAGTAGTCCTTGACCCTCCAGTCCACGCCGGTCGGCTGAAGCTTATAGGTAAACACTCCATTTGAAATAGTCACAGATTGATTTCCGGATGTCCATACTTGATTACCTGCGCTTGAGGCGTCAAATATCTTAAAGCACATAGTCTTTGTCCCGCTCGCGGGCTGGCCGTATTCGCGAAGGCGACCCGTATAGGTTATCTCGTTAGGGACTTCGGCGTAAACTATGCTGATAGCTGATAGAAGATAGCTTATGGCTAAAATATATACAACGGTTTTCAAAACATAACTGTACTTTTTCATTTTTTCCTCCTGTCTCTTGCAGGCCATTATAAATGCAGCCTTATCGGCACGCCGGCGTTCTTGACCTGCGAGCGCACCTGCATTAGATTTTCGTCCTTGAAGCTGAAATACGTACCCGCTGATACGGCATCTGCCCTGCCCTTCGTGAAACCCTCGGCAAAATGGCTTGCCAGGCCGCATCCGCCTGAGGCAATAACCGGTATGGAAACCGAATCAACGACCCTCTTAACCGTTTCTATGTCGAGGCCGGACCTCGTACCGTCCCTGTCGATCGAGGTGAGTAGTATCTCGCCAGCGCCCCTTTTCTCACCTTCCACGGACCACTCTACCGGGTCCAGGGACGTTTCTTTGGTACCGCAATTCGTCCAGACCCTGTAATTGCCGTCTCTCGATTTTTTGAAATCTATGCTTAAAACTACGCACTGGGCGCCGAACATCCCTGACGCCTCGTTAATGAAATCCGGATTGTCCACGGCGGACGTATTTATCGACACCTTGTCGGCCCCGTTCAGCAGGAGCGCCCTGAAATCGTCTATCGTTTTAACTCCTCCTCCCACGCAAAACGGCATGAATATCTCTTCCGCCGCGCTCCTGATAACGTCAACCAGCAGATTCACCTTGTCATCCAACGAAGCGTCTATATCAACGAATATCAGCTCATCCGCGGCCTGGCTCTGGTATATCTTCGCCTGAGAAACGGCGTCCCCTATCTCGATGTATTCGCTGAATTTTATCGATGTAACAAGGACGAGTCGGGTTTTTCCGCCTATTCTTCTTGCTTTCAGTTGAAGCTTCGGTATTATTCTCTTTTTAAGCACTTTTTGGGTTCCATGCGATAAAATTCTCAAGCATTTTTCGCCCGTAATCCTGGCTCTTTTCCGGGTGAAACTGCGTGGCAATAATGTTTCCTTTCATCACCGCGGCCGTGAAACTACCGGAATAATCGAAGCTCGCGGCTATGTCGGATTTGTTCACGCACTTCATGTAGTATGAATGTACGAAATACGCGTCTATGTGCTCCGGCATACCTCGGAAAAGAAAACAATCTTCCCTGAAATCCAGGTCGTTCCATCCGACGTGCGGTATCCTTAGTTTTTTGTCGGCGGGTTCAATGCGCACCACCTCTGCGTCAAACCATCCCAACCCTTCATTCTCCCCGTTTTCATACCCCTTTTTTGCCATCACCTGCATACCAAGGCATATGCCGAGTATAGGTGTCTTCTTCTTTATTACTTCTTCATCGAGAGCGTCTTTGAAACCCCGCTCTTTTATGTTTTTTATGCAGTCCCCGAACGCGCCTACCCCGGGCAGAACGAGCTTTTCAACAACCTTAAGGTTTTCCGGACTGGAACACACTTCGACCCCGGCGCCGCAGTATTCAAAAGCGTTCTTGACCGAAAGTATGTTGCCCATTCCGTAATCTACTATGCCTATCGTAGCCATTTTCATTTAACCGTTCTGACATGGTACCGCTTGAGCTGCTCTTCCGCTTCTTTCCTCGGCATTGCACCCGCCTTGCACCATTTGTCAAAATCGTGGGTTTTTACGCCCAGCCCGGTCTTAGAATGGTCGTACTTCCAGGGTGAAACCGCGTGACTGGCCGCTATCTGCACGAATTCCTCTTCGGTCAGGCCGACGAATCCAAGGAATATGTCGAGGCTCGGCGGGCGCTTGCCTTCATATTTCTTTATCAATTCAAGCGCTTCATCCCTGGTCATCCTTTTATTTCTTATATCAATGGAAGCAAGGTGAGTGGGGCGTGTATAACCCCGCTTGATATACTTGATATAGTCCCTGACTCCCTGCATCATGCACTCTATCTTTTCGTATTTATACCCCGGAGGGACATTTTCCACCTCGTCGCCCTGCCATCCCAGCTCTTTCTGGATTATTTCGACCTGATTTTTTACGTCCCACGGTATATATGACCCTAAGCAAACCGATTTGTAGTTAAGCTTTCTGAGCTCTTTTAACGGAGGGTACTTGAACGGCTGAAGGTCCCGCTCGTCCACTTTTCCTTCAAGGCGTATGAGCATATCATCCGCCGTTATCCCGAGATTAACGAACCTGTTGAACCTCTTTTCATCGACTTCTTCGGCCTGTTCGTAGCTGTAGTACGACGTGTATTCCGCGGAAGGTTCCCCCCAGAACACAAGGGGAACCTGCTGCCTTATCGCGACCCACATGGGATAGGCGAAGATCCCCGTGTGGCAGTGCCAGCAGAAATCACCCTTTTCAAGGAATGATTGAAGCATCAGCTTCCGCACCACGTCCCAGTTGGGCGTGAAGGTATGAAAATCAACGCCCAGCGTCCTCATCGTCTTTTTGTTATTTTCATGGAGGTTCGGGCGCATGAAACCATGGTCAAACTGCACCACGAGCGGCTTTATCTTGTATTCCTTGATGAGATAGTACAGCGTCCAGGTGCTGTCCTTTCCTCCGCTGAAGGGAACTATGCAGTCGTACTGGTATTTACCCCTGTATTCGGTCACCAGCGCGTCCAGGTCCTTTTTCTTCCTGGCCCAGTCTATTTTTTCCTTTTTGAATTCGTGCTGTCGGCATATACTGCAGACGCCTTTTTCGTCAAAATGAATGGTTTCGTGCGTTTCAGGCGTGATGCATTTGGTGCATCTTTTCATTTATTTTCCTCCGGATCATCTTATCATGCCAAGCTTTATCGGCGTCCCTCTTTTTACGGACCTTTTAGCCCTTCTTTTGAGTATTTTCTTAAGGTATTTAGGCGAAAGCCCGTCTCCGGGACGTATGGACCTCACGTTTATTTCGGTTATTGTTTCACCCTTCTTTATGTCCTTTACGGCGAAAAGAGACCGACAGAATCTTCTCGAAGCTCTCACGCTTCCTGATAGCTTGTACGTTACGTTACCCAGCGCCTTTTCAGTCTCCCTTATAGCCCTGACCATGCCGTTAAACTCGGCCGGCTCCATCGAAAACGCGGCGTCGGGCCCGCCGAGCTTCCTGTCCAGTATGAAATGCTTTTCGATAATCTTCGCACCGAGCGATACGGCTGCTACCGCCGCCGACGGTCCGAGCGTGTGGTCAGAAAGCCCTACTATAACGCCGAACCTCTTTATCATATCCGGAATGGTTTTAAGGTTCATGTCCTCGGGTCTCGCGGGATACGCCGAAGTGCATTTTAAAAGCGCTAACTTGTTGTTCCCTTTGCGTCTGCACGCGGAGACGGCGTCCCATATCTCGGAAAGCGCCGCAATGCCGGTGGAAATTATCATCGGCTTCTTCTTCGAAGCCGCGTATTCTATAAGCGGTATATCGGTTATTTCAAAAGAAGCTATCTTGTGCGCGGGAGTTTTGAGTTTTTCAAGGAAATCGACTGCTGATCTGTCGAACGGCGTTGAAAAACAGACAAGGCCGAGTTTTTTGGCGTACCTGAATAACCTCTGATGCCATTCCCAAGGGGTACACGCCTGTTTATAGAGGTTATACAGTGTTTTCCCATCCCAAAGTGTGCCACCCCTTATGCGGAAATACTTGTTTTTGCAGTCAATCGTCAGGGTATCGGCGGTATACGTCTGAAGCTTGACCGCGTCGGCGCCCGCCTCTTTCGCCGCTTTTATCGTCTTTAGCGCTACTTTCAGGTCCTGATTGTGGTTAGCGGACATTTCCGCGATGATGAATACCGGCGCGTTCGCGCCAACAGACCTTTTCGAGATCTTCATGTTTTTTTGCACCCCATGACCGTGACGTCTATCCATCTCCCTTTTTTGTTAACATATTCTTTTAAAATCCCCTCTTTCTTAAAACCGTGTTTCAGGTAAAAACGCGAGGCTTTTTCGTTAATGTTAAGCACTTCGAGCTTTAGCGTATGCAGTTTAAGCACCTTAAACGCCGCATGCTTGACCGCATTAATAAGCATGGACCCCATTCCGGGTCTTTTTGCCACGGGATTTGCGTATATGCCGAGGTACGCGTGCTTGTTGTGACCGTCGATCTTGTTTAGCGCCACAACACCGATGTATTCCCCTGACTTCGACCGAACAAGCCAGCATGAATTCTTTTTGTCGGAAGCGAGGCGTTTTATAAAAGCCTTGTGCTCGGACGCGGATATCGCGTGGTCCTGGTACATCCAGGCCTTCACGCTCTTCGAATTTCGCCATAAACGCACCATCGACGACTGCCCAGCGTTCATATTAACGAAATTAATCATCTTGTGGTTTTTGAACGCGATGTTGTCAGTTTTTCTTTTCATAAGCCCTCGCAAGCTCTTCTATTATCCTTTGCGCGCCTTTGCCGTCCACCATAGAGCGTCCGGCCCTGTTCATTTTTGCCCGCAACGAGTAATTCTTCATGTCGTTGAGGGTCTTGGCCAGTTTCCTGTACAGCGTTTTATCCGTTTTATACCCGGCGTATTTTATCGATCCCGCTTTGCTCCAGCCCTTTACGTTGTTGAACTGGTTGTCCGCCACCGCGATGGCTATCGTCGGCACGCCTACGCGCGCCAGCTCATACAGGGTCTGCCCGCCGGCCGAAATCATTATATCCGTGCGGCATATCTCGCGGTGCATTTCTCGAGCGTTGAAATTTTGGACTATTTTTGTATTTTTGTCGCGGTGTCTCAGAATCTTTTTCAAATCGCGCGCTCCGACACCCGCAATAATGGTCTTGCGCGCCTTCGGGAACACGCGCACAACCTGGGAAAGCACTTTATCAATCATCGTGCCGTGTTGATTGCCGCCGAACGATACTAATATCCGTTTTACTTCCTTTTTGATCACAGCGGTTTTCGTCCGCCAATACTCTTTTCTCAACGGCATGTATCTCGCGCCGAGCATATATCTCTGGTTTTTGGACCTTACATACGGATACCTCTCGGAATAAACGGTGCCGTTGATGACAAAATCGCCAGGGTAGGCCATCCTGACGTTGTCGTCGATGAAAGCCGTCATCGGAACCAGATGGGATATGTAACCGCAGTCGGATCTTTTAGTAAGGTAAGAATCCACGATGGCTATATCCGTTCCCTTCAGGGCCGATCTTGTCCTTTTGCTGTCTGACAGCCAGTTGAAGCGGAGAGTTCCTTTCGGCACAATCGGACTCACGCTTTTGTCGGCGTGAACGAACATCCTCGCCCTGTGGCCCTTTGTTACACACGCCTGGTACAGCGAAAGACAGCGCATTATATGCCCCCATCCTATCGCGCTTCCACCCTCAGTTAATATTGCCACGTTTAGCTTCGTCATTTAAATAACCTTGTATATCACTATCGGTCCGTATAGCGCTTCTTTCTTTATCAATCCCGCTGTTTCGTAATACCGCATCAGCTTTAAAGATTGATAGTCGACGATCCAGCCGACTTTATTGTCTTTAAGGTATTTCCTCGCATAGTCCTTGTTTTCTGCCGTAAAGAACTGTTTGTAATCCCTGTATATGTCTTTCGCCGCCGGATAGAAATCCAGGTGAGACAACGCGTATTCGAAAACAGTCCGCTTGTTAGAGAACGCCGCCATGAAAGCGCCTTCATAATAACCGTCGGTGAAATACTTCTCGTTATTGTATAGTACGTTCAAATTCCCTTTGTTCGGCTGAGCGTTTATGTAATCAAGCATCCTCTGGTCGTAATAAGTGACATTGATGTGCTGCCTTTTGGTGACAAAATACGTTTCCGTAATACCTTGAGCCCAGAAAAGAAAATACGCAAACGCGAATATCACCGCGCCAACAGCTAAAACACTTTTGTTTTTTTCGTATATACTCTTTATGTGCGGATATATCAGCAAAGGGATGAATATGTACGTAATATAAGTTATTGCATCCAAAATAGGCCCTACGAACATTCCGGCACAGTTTATTCCCGTTGCCAGCTTTCCCGAAACCATAATCATAATCAGCGACACGAGAATGAAAAATATCGTAAGAAAAACGGCCGAAGCATTGTGGCTGGCGTTCTTATACGCATAGGCAATATACAGCCAGATTAAATTCCCCAGCCCTAGAACAACGAACAAAACCGCTGCAAATACCGCTATAAGATCGAAATACTCCACATTCCGGAATATATTGGCAATATTCATTAAAAGTCCGTTCTGGTTTACTATCGGTAAAACGCTTTTTAAGAACTCTCCCGGCGCGATTATAATTACCGGG
This sequence comes from Endomicrobiales bacterium, assembly GCA_016930715.1. GTDB lineage: Bacteria > Elusimicrobiota > Endomicrobiia > Endomicrobiales > JAFGGC01 > JAFGGC01. The sequence continues at coordinate 2,364 of JAFGGC010000034.1, read as the reverse complement.
GCAGTGGCCGTAGTGAAATTCTGCTTCATTATAACGAAAAGCGCCGCGAACAGGCCCGCCGATGAAACCGTGAACCATACCAACCCTTTGAACTTCATGTTTCTTACCGCCTGGACGGCGAAATAAACACCTGCCGAAGGGGCAACGACCATGAACAGATTCGCCTTGAACTGATAGAGCGCAGCCAGAAATATCCCGCACAGTAGGGCGTAACCGTTCGTTCTCGTCAGACTATACTTCAACATGCACATTATTACGAGTATCGTTATCATTATGCCGTTATATGAATTGCTACCGCCGTAGAGCAGCGTGGCGAGCGGGCTTGTTTTTGAAAACCCCTTGCCAAGTATATCGTATGGCATGAAATACGCCAGTATAATGAATATCGCCAGAGGCAGCAGCGACTTATGATAGGACCTGTAAATGAAATAAAGGGCCAGCAATATCCACGAATGCCTTATCAACGGAAATATCGTACCTGCTATCGTGTGATAATCGTAGCCTGAAAAAAGGATGAATATGTACTCTGTTATCGGGTTAAAATAGTGATATTCCGACGGTTTGACCCCTATGATGCTCGGCAATGCCTGAAGCGGGAACCCGCGCGCTATCTCGTTTACCATGCCGGCGAAAGCCATACCGTCCCTGTGGGCAAAGGTGTTTTGATACCCGAAAAGAATATATGATAAGGCTATCAAGATGATAATCGAAACGCTTTTTGCGTTTATGATGTCATTAATCAAATAATCGTTTCTCATTAACCTGCTAAAAGAATGCGATATCCCGTTTACGTGCATTTTCCATTCTTTTATAACCAAGAACGCTGTTAGCACCGTGACCGCCGCCACGATTAGGATATAGCTTACATTAAATACCCCGCATAACATAAACAGCACGTTATTAACAACCAGGCCCAGAGGCATTGAAATGAACAACTTCTCTTTGAAATCTATTCCATTCATATTTCTTACTATAAGATAACCCGGCGGAACCAGTACCAATAGGATGATTAAAAGTGTTTCAATAACACTCGAAATGACCACCGCGTTTATAAACGGCCATTTGGCGAATACCAAGCCGAACAATATTGCATACACAAATATGTTATTCGCGCCTACCTTGTGCCTGCTTATTGCATATTCCGCCGCGGTCATTACGACCGCAAATATCAATGTCAGTGCCAGTGCTATTGAAAAAGCAAAATTCGGATTCCTGTTGAACAGGTAGATGTTAGATGCCATTATCGCTGCGCCGAGCGCCATACCAGCGTAAACTATCCCTTTCGTGGCCTTTTCCTTGAATCTTTTTACCAGAAGGGACAACCCGCCGAAACCCGCAAAACCCAGCAGTATATTTGAAATTAGCTCGTATAACGTCGCTTTAAAACCTTTTTTGAGCTTAGCGTTCGCCAGTATTACGGGAGCGTTCGCTGCTATCATTATTTTTTTGCTATTCTTCATCGATAATTTCTCGATGTTCACGTCGTCCGTTGCGGTAAAACCCGACCGCAGTAACTGCCTGCCGTCTGAATACACTTCGTAAAAACTCCATTTCAGGTATTCTTCAGTCATTTCCTCCATTCTGGAGAACCCCGCCTTAAAACTGACGGAGGAATAATTACCGCTCAAATAGTACGTTATCTGTGCCGGTTCCGATTTTTCGTACTTCGGGGTTATTAAAATGTACTTTTTCGTGAACGTCTTGTCGCCTAACAGCATTCCTCTTCTTTTGTCCGGCGCGTAGTACGGTATGTTTTTAAAATTAGCCGGCTTACCGTTCTGGTCGTGAAGGTAACCCGTCGCGTAATAATCCTGCAAATCCGAAAGGTAATCGTACCTGCCGAAATACGTCTTAACGGACGCGATTATTGCAACGGCAACAGCCAAAATCAACAGTGTTTTTCTGCTCATAACCCGCCTTTTAGAAGTTTATTCTTTCCTTTTCGATGACCAAAGGCCTCTTTTTAACCTGGGTATATATTGCTCCGATATATTCTCCGATAATACCAATAAAAAATAACTGGACCGCCGCAAAGAAGAACAATCCAATCACCAGAGGAGCCTGACCCAGCTGGAACGAACTCCAGAACACCAGCTTATATATCAGGTATGCAAAAGCAACGAACAGACTCATTATTCCGATTATTGACCCCGCGAAGATCGACAGCCTCAACGGCAACTTGGAGTTGTTCACTATTCCAAGCATCGCAACGTCATAAAGCCTGTAAAAGCTGCTTGACGTTCTCCCTTTCTTTCTCTTCGGCTTATCGTATTCCACTTCCGCTATGTTGTATCCCATAAAGTAGTCGGGTTTGTCAAGGCCAGTCTTTGACCTGTATTAAGGTGTAAACGTCTTTTGCCTGAG
>JAFGGC010000033.1 GCA_016930715.1 Endomicrobiales bacterium | reverse complement strand
CCGGGCCTCCTGTTTAGGCTTCATTATACTGCTTTTTACACCTTATTTCAGCCTAAATTGTGGCCCAGTTTTTCCCGAGTATTATACAGCCAATATCATCCATATGATACGACAACTCTATTTGATATATGCCTGGAATTGGAAAATTATGATGAGCTTAAACCGGGAGATATAATTGACAAACCTGGTTCTCATGTTGTAATTTACGCAGGAAAAACAGATGGTAATATTATGGTGTATGAGGCTACTCCTCCGAAAGTTGTATATGGAATATTCCAATATAACCAAGCAGATTATATCCCACTCACCCCCTTCCCCCAGTTCTCCAATCTGGCGCCCGCGCACGGCCAGGAAGTCCACACCAAACGCCCGCAGTTCAGCGTGACCCTCAAGTCGGGCACTGATATCAGCTGGGCCAGATTTATCATTGACGATGAAGAGTACGCGGCGGTATTAACGCCGAACCCCGATTTAAAGAATGTTATTGCCACCTTTACCCCGTCCGAAGACCTAAGCGAAGGGCCGCATACCGTATATGTCAGGGCTGCCAATGATATTGGTCTTGAAGACGATACTTCGGCGGCTCCCCACACGTTCACCATTAAAACAGATTTTACGGCTCCTTCCGTCACGATAACCGACCAAGCGGGCAGGATAGTCGAAAACAACGACATTCTGAACACGTACGGGTCAATACAGTTCGCGGTTTATGCTAATGACGGGGATGACGGCACGGGGCTTGCGTTGCTTGAATACTACAAAACGGGCGAGCCGCCGGTCCAGATAGCGGCGGAGTTCATACCGGACCACACTTATTACCTGACCCTTGGCGAGGGCGAGTGGAATATCAAGTCTTACGACAAAGCCGGGAATGTAACCCACCGTCACTTCATTGTCACTCAGTTAAGCAACGACAATAAGGCCCTTGTCTGGCCGATAAAACCCTTTGACCAGCAGCATGAAGTAATTGCCGTGCTCGGCCAGTACATGGTAGACGGCGACGGCGACGCCTACATGCACAACGGCGACGATATAACCGACGGTGTCGAAGGGCAGGCGGTATACGCGGAATGCAATTCGTACGTCATCTCAATGGGAGATGACTATATTACCTACGGCAACTCTTCAGACGGAGGTTTCATTATCACGGTTTCGCATATCGTGCCAAATGCTAACCTGCACGTTGGATCCTATGTTAAATACTATAACAATCCCAATGGCCCGACTATTCTCGGGGCCACAGGGCCCGGGGGATTTGTCCATTACACGCAGGGCTGGTATGACCCCGCGTTCGTTGAAGAACATCCGACAGGCATATATCAGGGCCTGCTGGGCGCCGTGTATCCGTATTTTAATCCCGCTTTCCCGGTGATCAACGAAGTTAAGTATATGGAAAGAATGGCTGACGGTTCCCTGCAGGAATATGACACGGTGATCAACGGGAGAACGGTCATATCGGGGAACCTGGTCATCGTGTGCGATGACTACGTGCAAAACGCCTTTTTAAATCCCGGTATAAGGCTGCCGGTTGGCGGGCATATGTACGTAATCAACACAAGAACCCAAAACGAGTGGAAAAGTAATTATACTTTTGACGGCGATTACAGCCACGCGACGGTTGACGATTTCTACGCTCCCGGAACGGTCGCGGGCGCTTCTCCGGTATATAAAATGTGGGTAACCAACAACATGGACCATAACAATTACGCCGACACGAGGGAGTATGTGGACGGCAACTGTGAAATAAAAATAGCGGTATTTGTCGACCGGGTTATCGGTGAATCGTCCAATCAGACCCAGAACGCCGAAGACAGGTTTGTTATTGACAATCACCCGCCGGTCATATCTTCCTTCACGTACAGCGGCAACCCTATGAAGATTTCTTGCCGAGACGAAGGTGTGGGCATAGATCCTGCCACCCTCGTGATGAAACTGGACAACGTTGACGTGCCGGGCTATTTCAATGAGCAGGACAACTTAATTGTCTATAATTTTGATCCCGCTCTTATCAGCAGCGGCTCGCACAGCATTTACGTGAGCATTAAAGACAAAATTGAACGAGAAAGCGAAAAGCAATGGAACTTTTTCATTGACGTTGTCAAACCCGCGACCGAATTCCAGACTGATTTGCAGAACCCCGTAATAGACAGCATGACATATGTTAATTTCGGGACGGTTATCACGCTGACCGGTTCGGATCCGAATGACAACAATGACGGCTCCGGCGTGGCTGAAACGTACTGCTCGATCGATAACGGAGACTGGAGCGCATATGTGTCAGGTTTTTCGTTTGACGAAGCGGGTGAGCACACCGTTTCATATTACAGCGTTGATAATGTCGGCAACGTTGAAGACGTGAAGACAATTACCGTATTCCTGGATGATTCCGCGCCTGTCATTTCGCTTGAAGTCGGACAGCCGAAACATGAAAGCGGCGGCAAAATAATAGTGTCCGATGAAACGCTGTTCACTTTGTCCGGCACGGACGAATATTCAGGGATAAAAGAAATGAAATGGCAGGTATCCGAAAGCACGTCAACGGCCCCGGAGGAGTGGAACGAATACGGCGCGCCGTTTGCGCTGTCCGCGCAGGATTCGGGCAAGGTGATATGGTACGGCGGTATCGATAACGTTGGAAACGAGTCGTATGAGTTCAGCGGAGTTATCGTGGTTGACACCGCCGCGCCGCAGGTGGCGATAACCTCGCCGAAAGGCGGCGCGAAATACTACACAGGCGCGAGCACGATGACCATATCCTACGCGGTCACGGACGACCTTGACCCGTCGCCGGCCTCGAACGCTTACCTGAAAAACGCCGGGACCGGCGTTACGGCAAGCGTATATAACGGTCAAACAGTTGACCTTGCTTCCTTTACGCCGGGGATGTGGAATTTCACGGCCGAAGCGCAGGATTTCGCGGGCAATATTTCTTCCGCTACCACCGCTGACTTCGAGATACTTCCCAAACTTGAGACAGAAGCTGTTATCAACGTGAATTTCGCGCCAAACTACGGGTCCCTACCTCCGCAGATAACGATAAATTCGCCGGCAGACAGGTCGAAATTCATCGCCGGCCAGTCCCAGCTCAATATCGCCTATAACCTTATATATACGCCTGACCCTACGCACACGGTGCTTTCGTACTTGACCAATATAGCGAGCGGCACGGTGATTGACGCGCCGCAGGGAAGCGTTTTTGACCCGTCAGTTCTTGACGCTGGTTTCTGGAGGTTCACGGTCAAGATAAACGACGGAAACGGCGCGACGATGTATTCGGCGAACTCCGTATTTGAGGTGATTCACGAGCTCCTGCCTGAGGAAGCGTCCATAACGGTCAGTTTTTCGCCCACGGGGTACCCGGTACCGCCTCCTACGGAAGCAAGCATTTCCTGCAGTTTCCTGCCGGACTACGTCCCGCCCGCACTGATAACCGATTTTACCGCGGTTCATCTGAGCGCTTCGTCCGTCCTTTTGAGCTGGACGGCGCCGGGCGACGACGGAGCCGAAGGCACCCTGACGAACGGAAAATTCGAGCTCAAGCTTTCCACGGACGCGGCGTTCGGGGCTTTCGAGCTTGTTTCCATATCCACCGACACTTTTGCCGGCGCGCGTTTCGTTCAAGAAGTGACTGCGGCTGCCGGGCAGGAGAAACCGAGCTATTTCGCCGTGAGGGCCCGCGACAACGCCGGCAACTGGACAGACTGGTCAAGCGCGGTGTTCGAAAATTCGGCGCCCTTTGCGCCGGCATTGATATACCCGATTGAAGACGCCTTGGTGAACGGCGCGACGACCGTGCTGTCCTGGGAAGTTCCGGCGGATTATGACGGTGACGGTCTGCACTTCAAGGTCGAATTTTCGGAAACCGTTGATTTTTCAACAAGTACTATATATGAGTCCGGCGCGGATCCGGCCGGTTTTGAGCCGGCGCCGCCGCTCGTTCAAGGCGAGGGATTATGTTCCTTCACGATCCACGAACAGCTTGCAGACACGACTTACTACTGGCGCGTCGCGGCGCGGGACGGTTCGGTTTACGGTAATTATTCGGAAATACGGAAATTCTATGTCAACAGCGCGCCTCCGCGGATGGTTTCAGCGGCGGCGGTCGCCGTGGACGGCATAATGGTGCAATTCAGCGAGGACCTTGCCGATGGAACGATTGACGCTTCCGATTTCTCGGTCGAGGGATTCGGCGTTACGGGCGCGACCGAGACCGCGCCCGGTGCCGTGCTTCTTACCGTATCCGAAATGCCCACGGATGCGAATCCTTGGGTGGTAATCGTTTCGGAAATATCGAATTTAATAGGAAGCTACGCCGTGATAGGCAGTTCGGTGCAGGCGGCCGACAACATACCGCCAAAACTCTTAAGCATTACAGTCACGCCGGACCCGGTGAGCGCGCCTCCCAACCAGTTCGGCGCGGGAACCGTTCAATTTACGGCGGTTTTCAGCGAATCGATGGACAGTTCCGGTACGCCAACCGTCAGATACGATCCCGTAGGAATTGTAGAATGGCAGGACTGCGCCGATTCGCCGGCTTGGTCGGAAACCAATAAGCCGAATGACACATACACGGTTTTCAATTCCATGTCGATCAGGCGGGCGACGGGCGACGGCAGTGCCGTAATTGAGGCAAGCGGCGGAAAAGACGCTTACGGTAACTTGATGGGCGCCGATCAAAACAACAGTTTCTTCATCAATATGAGGGTCTTGTCCGTCATAGACACTTCCGTTTCGGTAAAGACATTCAATCCGGAACTTGGCGAGACCTGCGTTATATCGTACGTTCTTACTGAACCGGCGCAGGAAGTCGAAGTCGTGATAAAAACGGACGGCGGAATCCCCGTCAGGACTCTGTCCGACGGTGAGGCGCAGTCCGAGGGCCAGCATAAATACGCCTGGGACGGCAGGGACGACGGCGGGTCGCTGGTTTTAGACGGCGATTACACGTGCGAAGTTTCTGCAAGGAATGTCACGCCGGTTTTCGAAAATGACGAGCGTTCGTTACGCCTAGCGGTAGACAGGTCTAAACCGGTAATCAAGAATGTTGTCGACGCGCCCGACCCGCTGCAGATAGGCGGCAGTTCAGCGGTGAGTTTTGAGGTCGCCGTGCCGGCGCCCGCAGGTGATTATCAGGCAAGACTTCAGGTGCTGGACAGCGTGGGGGTTGTTGTCTATGACAGCGCGTGGGTAACGAACGCGGCGGAACTTGTTTGGGATTGCGCCGGTTCGCCGGAAGGCATATACGAATACACTCTCCGTGCTAGGGATCTCGCCGACAAGAGTCAGAGGGCGAATCCCGTCAGGGGAACGATAACTATACAGGATTTAAATACCGCCGTGTCGTACAGCCCGGATTTGTTCGTTGAGCTCTGGCACGCTTCGAGTTTCGACGTTGATATAACAACGCCGGCCGCGCCGCAGGAAGCGGTCTACGCGCTTGAAGCTGTCCCGAATGTTTTTGTCGTGTCAAGGATCTATGATTTGAATCCTTTGGGCGGTTTTGTCGCACCGGCGGTGATGATTTTCAATTATGACCCGGCGCTTGACGGCAGCAAACTGATGATTCACAGGTTCGACGGGACCAACTGGAAGCCCGTGGCCGCGCAGTACGCTGACCTTGCCAACAATCGGATAATCGCCGAGCTATATTCGTGTTCGTTATACGCGCTGTTTTCGCTGGAAACAGCCGTCAAACCGCCGGCCGTGGACGCGCGTTATTCGCTGAATCCGGCTGAACCCTCGCCCGTTAACGCCGTTTCCGTTTCGCTTAGTGGCAAGGCGGGGCTGGACGATCTTGTGCACTGCTACGTGAAAACAGGCGGCGCGGAATACCCTCAGGAACCGGCAGTGATGACCGACGATGATGGTAATTTTGTCAAGGAGGGAGTGGTTCTTTCCGGCGCGGACGGATTGATATTAGAAATATACGCAAAGGCGGAAGATTATTCGGGAGCTTTCAGCACCGAATCAGTGAAGCAATACTTATTGCTTGATACTCAGGCCCCGCAGATAGCCGTAACGTCGCCGAAAGGCGGCGATGTTTACAGCGCGGGCGTGGCTGATTTGGGCATAGTCTTTACCGTAGAGGATGGCCTCGATCCGGCGCCGTTGGTGTCCGCGTATCTGTCAGATCTCGAAGAAGGGACTACGCTGCAGGTTTCAAACGGTCAGGTCATCGATCCGTTTGAAATAGACGACGGCCTGTGGGCAATGACAGTTTCGGCGATTGACTGGGCAGGGAACGCGGTGTCTACTACAACGGCAAGTTTCGAGGTGGTTCACGACAGCGTTCCGCCGCAAAGTCAGCTGCAGGTTGCGGGCTGCAGGTTCGAGCTTGACGGCAGGACTTACGTCAACGGCGTGACAAGTTTTACGATAACAGCGGAGGACCCGAATATCACCGAAGGCACGCCCGGCAGCGGCATTGCGGTAATAGACTACAAGGTGGATGAGACCATCTGGCAGCCGTACGTGAACCCGTTTACGCTCGGCATTTACGGGGAAGGCGAGCACGTGATACAATACCGCGCGACTGACAATGCCGGCAACAGGGAAACAGAACAGATGTTCAGCGTTATATTGGATACAACTGCGCCGCTGAACCAGTTAAAAGTTGAAAGTTGCAAGGTAAATGTTGAGGACATTCTTTTTGCCAATAGCGACAGGACTTTTGAGATTCATGCTGAAGATCCTTTAACTTTTACCATTTACCTTTCAACTCACGTTTTAGGAAGCGGGGTCAAGGAAATAAGCTATTCGATAGTCAACACGTCGTACAGTATATATTCAAGCCAATATGTTGTAGAAAATTCGACGTTTTCATCTGTTTTTGTCACCACGTTCGTGGTGACCGGCATTGACGGCCGTTACCTGATAAACTACGGTTCTAAGGATAACGTGGAGAACGCTTCAATAGTGAGCTCTGCGACGGTGGTTTTGGATAATACGAAACCTCAAACCCAGTTCGCGGTTCAGGGTTCACAGTTCATAGATGACGGCAAAACATATGTCAACGGCGCACACATTGTCGAACTTTCTGCAAATGACCCGACAGTAAACGACTCGGCGTCCGGCGTAGAACACACATTTTACGCGCTTGATATGACTACGGGAATATATTCGGGTGCGATATCCGGCCTTGCGGAAGGCCTGCACGCGTTTAGCTATTATTCGCTTGACAAAGCTAACAATGCCGAGATAGAGCAGTCAAGGCAGGTTGCGGTTGATGTGACGGCACCCCAAAGTCAGTTAACAGTAAACAGTGAACAGTTGACAGACAACGGCAAGGCAACGGCGAAACCGGGCGCGCCGATAACGATAACCGCAACCGATCCCACCTCCGGGGTGGTCAGCGGTTCGGGTGTCAAGGAAACGCTCTATAGCATGTACAAGGTTGACGGCAGCACCACGGTGCCTGAAGATATCTGGCAGGTTTACACAGGGACTTTCACGATAACCGAAGAGGGGACCTACGTCATAAAGTACTATTCAAAGGACAACGTGGATAACGGCGAAGCTGTCAAGACCTGTGAGATTACGGTGAGCTACTTGTTTAGCTGCCGGCTGATAGGCATCGAAAAGGTGACGATAAACGGCTGGGCGCAAGTTTCAGGTGAGCTCAGGAGCAACGGGCTGGTGCGTGTGGACGGCAGGTCGCAAGTCAACGGGGATGTATATGCGGATAAAGTAAAGATAACAAAGTGGGCCAAGGTGACCGGGGAGGTCCACGAGGACGCCCCCGCCGTGAACCCTGAGCCGCTGGATATCGAGACGATACTAAACGAGGCAAGGGCGAATAACGACAATGAAAAGATACCCGACCTTGGCAGGCGGCGCAAGGCGGTGAACAGGAGGGGCGAGCTTGTATTGACGGGGAGCGATTCGCTTGTATTGTCAACGGGCACGTATTTCTTTACGGGTGTAAACATAGCCGCAAGGGCATCTTTAGGCACGGACGGCAAGGTAACGATAGTGTCCTGCGGGGATATAAAAATTGCCGGTAAAAACAACGTGAATTACAGCGGTTTGCCGGACGACCTTGTGATATATGCCGGTGTTTACAGGGCAAAGCACTTCTGGGAGGACGACGATGAGGAAATGGACTTGAAACACTGGCTTGACGCCCGCGAGTACGCCGAATATTTATCATTCTGCAAGGACGATGACGATGACGACGATGGTTTTGATTTCAGAAGGGGAAGGATAAGATGCCGCAGGAAGAACTATCCGCGGACGGCAAACATTTATCTTGCGGGCATAACCAATATCAACGCGGATATTTACGCGCCGGGCTCGAAATTCGTGTTCGCCGGCTGGGGCGACATGAAGGGCACGGTGTTCGTGAGGGAAGCGAAGCTTTCGGGCAGGATCGAGCTTGAGGGGTATGCTGAACCTGAAACGATGACGGCTGCAAAGAAAGGGAAGAATGCCCTTGGCGCGATTTCGGCCGACCCTGAGTTTGTTCTGCACGAAACCTACAGCTATCCCAATCCGGCCAAGGAAGGGAAGAAGCCCATAATTCATATTGAATGCGGCCTTGCCGACAGTGTTTCGGTAAGGATATACAACGTTGCCGCCGAGCTCGTGCATGAGGCGTCGATTGACGGCGGCAGCGCGGTGATAAAGAACAACGCGTATTGCTACGAGTACCCGTGGGACGTTACGGACACGGCAAGCGGTGTTTATATTTATGTGATAAGGGCTGAGAAATCAGGCAAAGACGCGATTAAGGTGATAAAGAAGCTGGCTGTGATAAAATGAGTGCCGTGAAAAGCTCATTGATTTCTAACTCGATGAAAGTTCGGGTAGTGGCAAAACCTTACAGCCACGAAGCATGAGGCAGGCAGCAAGGAGAAATCCGAAACTGCCAAGCTGTCTGACAAAGGTTGCCGAGGGCGACTGATGCGAACTGACGGGTCGTAACGAAAGTGAAACCAAACGTAGCCCCGTAAATGCAAAGGATGAGAAGGGCGACTCTTTATTTTAAGAAGGAAGCCAGAACTATCAGACAAGGGTAAGGGTAAGCGTCTGACAGCTTCTTCGGGGTATCAGGAGCGACACGTTGGGAAGGAAATCGGTGGGAACACGGGAGACCCTACTTGACCTTCAAGGATAGATGAAGAAAGTCGTTTGTCCATAAGGCGAAACCGAAAGGGCAGATGAGTCAAGAGGGAGTCGGACGAGCCCATAGTAGTGAAGATAGCAAGGACGAACAACCTTGAGGGAGCGAAGGGGCTCGACTTTAGCGTAGTTTAGGTTGCGGTGAAGGACAGAAGATTGATGAAAAATCTAACAACTTCGGGAAACGTTCGGGAACTGCAAAGGAAACTTTACCTAAAGAGTAAGATGGAAGGAGACTTTAGATTCTATTCACTGTATGACAAGATATGCCGTAGGGATGTATTGGATGAAGCATGGAAGAGGGTCAAGGCGAACAAAGGAGCGTCCGGTATTGACGGGGAAGCGATAGAGGAACTTAAAGGCAGGGAAACCGAGTTTCTTTCGGAAATACAAGGGGAACTTCGAGCCAAGACTTACAAAGCGGAAGCAGTGAAACGGGTGTGGATACCCAAGAGAAACGGCAAGTTGAGGCCGTTAGGGATTCCGACGGTAAAGGACAGGGTGATACAGATGGCGGTAAAGATAGTAGTAGAGCCCATCTTTGAGGCGGGATTTGCAGAATGCTCCTACGGGTTCAGACCCAAGAGGAATGCACATCAGGCAGTAGGGGAAGTGAAGAAATATCTTAACTGGGGATTAGTCAATGTGGTGGACGCCGATATAAATGACTTCTTCGGTACATTAAACCACAGAAAGCTTATGGAAATGGTAAGCGGAAGGATTGTTGACAAAAACATTCTAAAGCTTATCAAGCAATGGCTTGAAAGCGGGATAATGGAAGAAGGCAGTATACGGAAGAATACCACAGGGACGCCGCAGGGCGGAGTTATATCGCCGTTATTGGCGAATATTTATCTTAATGAACTGGATAAATACTGGGAAGAAGAAGGATACGGTAATCGTGACGGCATGAATGCTCACATAGTCAGATACGCAGACGACCTTGTAATATTCACGAATAAGGGTTTAAATAAGCCGATACTTGCGCTGAAAGAGAAACTGCAAGAGTTAGGATTAAGCCTTAATTTTGAAAAGACGAGGACACTATCTGCGGACAGAGGGAACTTTGACTTTCTCGGGTTCAATTTCAGGCAAACGTGGAACAGGGATAGGACGAAGAAATTTCCTTTGATGAGGCCGTCGCACAGGGCAGAGATGAATATTAAGTCCAAGATAAGGCATATAACGAAAGCACGACCTGTAAAGGTTGGCGAGATAGTCCGGGAAATAAATCCCGTATTGCGCGGGTGGGTAAATTACTTCCGAGTAGGAAATTCCGGGAAATCATTCAACAAGATACGGCATTACGCAGTGAAGAAAATCATGCGGTTTATACGTAAGAGACAAGGGAAACAAGGATACGGTTGGAAAGAGATACCGTCCGGTTTCTTATACGGAGATTTGGGTCTGTTTTATGACTATAATATCCAAAAACCGCAAAGTTGGATTCTGTCGAAGGGCTTTAGGTGAAACGCTATCGGAAAGCCGTGTGTGGGAAAACCACAAGCACGGTTTGATGAGGAGTTGTTGAAAACCTAATAAGGCGTCAATAACTTACTCTACAGGGTACTGGGTAAAAGGTAAAGGGTAAAAGTCAGGGTCAAAAAATTGTCAACATTTCACCCTCACCTTTCATCCTCTCCACTCGAGGGAGAGGAAAGTGGTGAGGGGGCAAAAAGCAGGAAAATATGAAAAGAGCGGTCATAATCATCACCATGTTGTTGAGCGCGTCGGTTGCATTCGCGGCGACGGGAGCTTCTTTCCTGAAAATCGGGACATCCGCGAGAGCGGCCGGGCTTGGGAACGCCTATTCTGCAATTGCCGACGGGGCGTATTCGATAAATTACAATCCTTCGGGCCTTGCATTGATGAACCAGTCCGCGATAGCGGCCCAGCACACGGAGTGGATAGAGGGGATGAACCACGAGTTCTTCGCCGTCACGGTGCCCTTGACTTTTGATGCTGACAATGCGGGAACGTTCGACAAAGGCGACTTTTCCCGCATTGGGGACGGCGCGGGATTGGGTGTATTCGGCGCCGGTGTTTTAGGTTTTGGCGTAGTGTATTTAAGCGAAGGCACGCTCGAGGGGCGGGATGACACCGGCGCAAGAACGCAGGATTTCACGGCAGAGGACCGGATGATAAACGTGTCGTATGCCAACCGCCTTGGAAAGGGCTGGTCATCAGGGATTGGGGTAAAGTTCATCAGCCAGAGGATAGAGAGCGAAACCGCCACAGGTGTGGCGTTTGACATGGGGCTGATGAAGCAACTTGGGACAAGCCCGGTTAACCTTGGCTTATCGATACAGAACCTTGGGCCGAAGATGAAATTCATTTCGGAGGGCTATGACTTGCCGCTTACGGCGACGGTTGGCGCCGGATACACAATAGGTGGTCTGATATTTGCGGTTGACCTGAAACGCGCGATAAACGAGAATAAAAGCGAAATATGCGTTGGCACGGAATATATGCTTATGCCGATGCTGACATTGAGAGCAGGATACCTATTCGCGTTAAAGAGCGATATAGCGCCTACCTCAACGGACCGCCTCGCCGGGGCAGGAGCCGGTGTGGGTTTTAAGCTTTTCGGAACCCGAACGGACTACGCCTTCACCCCTTACGGTGAGCTCGGCAACACCCACCGGATAAGCTTTTCAATGAATTTTCGCTAATTGCGGTAACTAGTATCTCGTATATAATATAGTGAAATAAGGTGCTTTTTCAAAATGCTTAAACCATCCAAAAAACAGGTAAAATAATCCAAAACAAAGCCTTAAAAAGCCCTTGACAAACCAATGGACAAGTGTTATAGTATTAGTGAGAACAAGAAGTAAACAGCTTGATTTAGCTTCTTGAATGAAAGCAAAAAACCCCTTACAGAGGGGAAATCTTAAAAGGAGGTGCTCCCCATGTTTCGTAAATCTTTTGTGGCGCTAATAGCGCTGGGAGTCACGTGTCTTGTGGGTTTTGTGGTGCCCGCAATGGCAGATTCAACCAACCCACATAATTTTTACATCACGATTCAGTGCAACCGTGTAGTCGCGGTCGATATCAGTACGGGACCAGCCCAAGGGCATTCCACCGGTAACTATCCTGCTGTGGAATATGGCCTTGTGGCTACCTCGGCGACACTTGTGGCGAACACGACGTTGTACATCTGGAACACGTCAGCCCAGAACACCGCGGCTATTCAGAATTATGGTTTGAATGCCGCCATGTATGGTTTCCCGGTATCTACGTGGACATTAAACACGGCATCATGGGCTTGCGGTGAGAATACCTGCTCCCTTGCGGCAATTTTCAGGGATTCTTTTCCAGCAGACAGCGGCGAATTTGCAGGGGACACGGATCTTGTAACTGGCAGTGTTCAGTACTGGAATGCAACGATTTTCAATCCAGAATCCTCCGGTGCGTATGACAATAATCCTACAACGGAACCTAACGTAGGCGCGCATTCCAGGGGCGATGACCCTGCGCAGTTATATATCTGCTTAAAGACACCGGCGGCCATTGATTCCGCAGGTGCCAACACGCAGGTTATTCAGGTGGTTGTGACGGCACAATAAGCTCTTTTGACGATTTCTACTGTTCGACCTTACCTCGTCCTTTAGGAAGCTTGGAGCGCCTCCTAAGAAAAGGGCGGGGGTGGGTGGAAAAGTAAAAAGAGACAGAAAAATATCTCCCCGCAGAGGTAGGCTTCTGTGAACGCCCGTAAAGATGCGCCGGTTTTCGCCGGCATCATCGAGGTTTGTGGGGCGTCAAAAGAAAGTCTGAAAGTCGCCCGCAAATCTGTTGAAAACAGACCCGAAGAAAAAAACCTTTTGGGTTCGATATATTCGTTTATTAAAGCGGCCTCGGTAGAGAATACCGGGGTTTTTTGTTTTATAAATAACATTGTAAATACAGGGACGTTTTGCAAGGCCTATTCTCTGCGGGGAGAAAGACTTGAGAACGTCCCTTTCATTTTTAGGCCGTTGAAAAGGTCTTCAACAGCCTTGATTACACAGATTACTAAGACGATTACAGCGATTAAATCGTCCCGCCTTAATCTGTGTAATCTTTTTTATAATCACCGTAATCAGAGATTGTTGGGTTTTAACAACAGTTTCATTTTTTGGGCCGGCACGGAAGCCGAAACCTCTGCGGGGAGGACAAGCTCCTGCCGGCCTACATTTTTCGGGACCAGCACTGAAGCCGAAACCTCTGCGGGGAGGACAAGCGACGGTCTGGTCCCACTTATTTCGGGCTGGCTTGGAAGCCGAACCTCTGCGGGGAGGACAAGCTCCATCCAGCCCTCTGTTTATTGGGCCAGCACAGGAGTCGAAACCTCTGCGGGGAGGAAAGACTACGGCTGGCCCGTCTATTTTGAAGGGGCAAGAGATGAAGCCTATTCTCTGCGGGGAGAAAAGCTCTCTTTTGCCCCATTTTTTGCGGCCGGCACGGAAGCCGAAACCTCTGCCCCGTTAGAAGTCCCCGCCTCACAGGCGAGGCAGCCGCTTGTTGGCGGCTTACTTCTAACGGGGTCTGCGGGAGGCCGGTCAGCTAATTTAAGGGCGGAAGACGGAGCCTATTCTCTGCGGGGAGAACAGCTCGCTTCCGCTCAAGATATCAACGGGGGAAGTCAAAATATAATGGCCCTGAGTTAGGGCGGAAAAAAGGAGAGAAAAATGATGGTTTCAAGCAGAGTTTTAAACAAAGCATCGCTGGTGTTTTTAACGCTTATGATTTTAGTGTTGCCGTTGCGTGCGACGACTTTGTCCACCAACTACGCAAGCGTTATTGTCGAGAACTTAGGTATAGGTGCTTCTTACAACCTGAGCGAGGTCGCAAATCTTCCCATGTGGGTCTCGTATGGAGGTGACGTGCCTGTGAACGTGACAATAGCACCCGTTCTGCCTATGCACTCGGAACTCAGGCCCGGTTACGAACCGATACCGGACCCCTCTTGGATAACTCTGGGCAAACAGGAGGTTTCCCTCATGCCGGATGAGAGTGCGAACATTGATGTCACGCTCACCATACCGAAAGACGAGAAATACCTCGGGAAGCAGTACCAGGTTTATCTTCTGGTACAGGCGAAAGCCGACAGAGGCGTCAAAAGCGGCCTTATGGTGGGTTTAGCGCTGAAAGCGCGGATACTTTTCACTGTAGCTCAGAAACCGCCTACTGCAGAAGAGTTGAGGGAAATGCGCAAGAAAGCGGCGCTAGCGGCTCAGGGAGTAATGTTGAATCCCGAACGATTCATCGTAGCGACTTCGACCGGTGCGAGAAAAGCAGTGGTAACCGAATTCGTGCCGCTTAAAATCATAAATTCTTCAAGAGAAAAAGTTACGGTGAATATCGAAGCGGTCGAGCCGTCCGTGTCGGGGATATCCGTGCCGAGAGGCTACGAAAAGGGGAAAGTCGAGGATTTTAAAATAAGTAAAAAAAGATTATTACTTAAACCCGACCAGATAGAGAATGTGGAAATGGAAGCGAATTTAAAAGAGGAGGAGGTGAAGAAAATTTTCTTTTCAGTGAGAGTCGAGATCCGTTCGAAGACCCTTGAGATCAACAAGTTCATCAGGGTCTACATTAACTAGTCCGCCACTGATTCTATGGCGGATTCCGCTTAAAGCGGAAAAGGAGATTGTATGAGTGTTTTAAGAAGGTTGCTGGAGAAGAAGTCAGGTTCAAAAACACGGGAGAATGCTCCCGAATCCAAAAAAGGAGGTAGTGCCATGTTTAGAAAAACGTTAGGCATGTTGTTGGCAGCGTTAGTAGTCATGGCTTGCGGAATGTTCGCAAAGCCGGCGCACGCGGACACTTCCGTCGCGGCGTACATCGTGTTGAGGTGCACGGTCACCTTGTCGGTAGCCCTTGTTGATGGGTCCACCTACTACAACTTCGGCGACGTTTCGCCGGCGGCGACTTACTACAGTGCGGCGCCAATAAGGTTCTACAACAATTCGCAGGGCGCCATCTGCAGTTGGGACCTTCGCGTAGACACGAACACAACGGGATGGCAGATAGGTGCGGCACCATCACTTGACCAGATAACCCTTTACGGTGTTTTCAAGGACACGAAAGCTGTTACTGGCGAGGATGAGCCAATCGAGGAAGCGGATTTTGCGGCCGGCGGAAGTACGTTGTCCCTTACAAATACTCAATACAGCGCCGCATACTTCTCGATTGACCCGCAGGCAGACAGCGGTTATGACAATGACGGTTCAGGTAGTGGTGTTGGTGACGAGACTAAGATACTGCCTAAATCGTATGCCGATACGGTCAACAAAGACTCAAGCAGAGACCTTTGGCTCAAGCTCCTGACGCCTCTTGCGGTGAGCTCGGAGAGCGAGAAAACTTTTTATCTCTGGGTCACGGCTAAGTTAGCGGGATAAGTTAAAGATAAGTTTTTATAACAAGAAAGGTTGTTTATGTGAACAAAAAGAACGACGAGAACACCATTGTTGCATGTTAGTAATTCAAACGCGCTTTGAATTGAAGGGCTGAACTTACACGCCCGGATTCATTCGGGCCTTGCACAAGGGACGGCCGGTGACGGCGCCCGTAAAAGTGGGTTCGTACGGGTGAAAAACATCCGGCGGCACGGTTTTAAGCGAGTTTAACGCGCTAAAAAGGCGTGCGATGCCCGTGGTGCAGGCGGTCCCGGGTGGGCCAGGCAAAAAGCCCTCAGGACAGGCATAAAATGAAGCACAGGAAGTGGTTCTTACCATTTCCCATATTGCGCGTGGTATTAAGCCTCTTAATTGCGGGACAGGGATTCCCTGCCTCGGAATTGTTCGCGGTCGCGCCGGTAGGTTTCAAGGTCGTGTCCGCGTACACGGGTAATCCTACGGCGATAACTTCCATCCGCGCGGCTCCTGATTTCACGGTGCCGGAAGAAGCGGGAGGGGTATTGCTCGAATGGAGCGCGCCACAGGCGGCTGACGGAAGTTCCGTGTTTTCGTACGTCGTGAAATACGCGACGTACCCGGCTTCGGATTTCGCGAGCCACGAAGACTGGTGGAACAGCCCGAACACGCTGACGGCGCTTGAACAAGGAATTCCGCCTGATTGGGGCATACTGGCCAAAAAGCCGCCGGGAGAGACCGAGACCGTGGCATTGAGCGGGCTTGTTCCGGCACAGTACTACTACTTCGGAGTGAGGTCGCGCGACAGGTTCTACAGGATGTCGGATTACGACGACGACCTTGAAACGATAGCAGACCAGGCGCAGACATACGCCGCTACACCGCCCTGGACGCCGGCAAAGATAACAAGTCTATCAGCACAGGCGACGTCGGGAGTGGGTGCAGTACGCCTTAGCTGGACGGCACCGGAGTTGATAACAAAGACCGCGCAGTTCGTTTCCGGCAAGATATACTATCCGGGAGAATACTGCGTGCAGTATTCCACAATTTCGCCGCCAGGTTCGATAAACCGTCCGCACGAAGCAAATAATTGGGAGGGTTCGTCAAGAATATTCTTCTCAACGTACAATGTCAATACGTCCGAATTCCAGATGCGCGATATAACGGGTCTTTTCGGGGGTACGACTTACTATTTTGCAGCATTTACGAGAAACGAATGGCCTGATCACTGGTCCAACGTTTCGTTTACGGCCGCAGTCCGTCCTTACGGAGCTCTGCAGCCAGTCAACAGCCTTACAGGCGTCGCGGGAGGCTCGAACGATCCTTCTGTCGGTTCCTACGCGGGGCTTGAGTGGACAAATCCCGCGGGCGAAGACTATTTCAGAGGCGTGAGGATCTGCTACTCGACTTCGGATTATCCGTCATCGCCTGTCAGCCCGTACTACGCCGACCTCGAACCCCTGACAACGGGAGAGGTCTCGGCATATCAGCACAACGCGCTAATTCCAAGGACCACTTACTACTACACCGTCTACGCTTACGACATATCAAGGTATTATTCGACGGGGGTCAGCACTTCGGTTTACACAGGTATCGACCTGCTGGCGCCGTATCCCGTGGAAAACCTGACGGGTCTTGCGGATGTCAGAAGCATAAACGAACAGGATGATTATTTCGTCACGTTGAGCTGGACGACGCCGGACGCGTCGCCGGCGCACGTCAATTCCGATTACGCGGGAGCCAAGGTCTATTTCAGCACCTGGACGGCCGATCCCGCGCTTCAGGCGCAGCTTACGGACGTTTCCGGAGCCAACGGCCAGTCCCAGAGCTATCTGCACTCGGGACTTAAAGTTTATTCGACCTATTATTATTCAGTTTTCACTTATGACGCCGTAAACAACGTTTCCACGACGCCGGTCACTACCAGCGTCTATTTGCCGGAAAGCCTTATAACTCCTTCAAGGCCGGCGCTCATCACGATGCTCGTGACGGCGGACCCGGACCCCGACGTAGGGTGCGGTGTCTATTTGAGATGGACGGCGCCGTCAGAAGCCGTGCTTTCGGGTGTCAGGATAGTCTACAGAACGGATGGATATCCGCAGAACAGTTCCGACGGGACGGTCTGGACGGACAGGGCCGCCGCGCCTAACAACAATTACGAATTCTCGGCAAATCAACTCACGCCATCGACCACTTACTATATATCGATATTCGCGTATTCGTCGTACGGGCGCTATTCGTACGCGACGAACATTCAGGCGTTCACCAGAATACCTTGGACTGACGAACTGGCGCCGCACATGCCGCTCGGCATCAACATTTCAATGGAATCGGCTGACAGCGTGAGACTCGGATGGTCACAGGTCAGATATAACGCCAACAGGACGAGGTTCGCCGCGCCGGCGGTCCCGAGGCTTAACGAACTGTACCGCTATGAAATATACCGCTCGACAGACGTCGTGTGGGGCCCGTGGTCCCTGAGAGGAACGGCCGGTTCGACGGGCGCGCAGTACGCGGATACCCTCGCGGACGACAATATGTACTATTACAAGGTGCGTTCGATGGATGCGTCAAGGAACTCGAGCGATTCCTACGCCGTTGACATGAACGGTTTCGTCCACGTGCTGTGTTCCGACGGCTCGAGCATATCCCTTTCGCAGGAACTCCTCACCGAAAGCATGATGCTTCTCCTGAACAGGGATGAGGACGAGGAAAGAGGTCCGATAATCAAGTCGCTCAACTGGGCGGCCTATAGGGTCGTGGAAAGCTCGTCCACGTTCGCGCTCGAGGCGATGCCCGCTTTCACGTCATACCAGGTTGCGGGCTCGACGGGCGAGCTTAGCGGATTGTCTATATCCTACACCATACCGACCGCCAACGGCGCGGTCACGGCGCCGGCGCTGCGGGCGATGTCGCCTAGGGATTTCGAGAACAACCTGTCCGTGTACTATCATAACGGCGTCGAGTGGCTGAAAGTGGGAAGCAGGATCGACACCGTGAAGAAGACGGTCACGGCAAAGGCCAAATTCGCCGGCCGGTACCAGCTGAGGCGCGCCGCGCCGGCCACCGAATTCACCTTCTACGGCATTATGCCCAGGATAATAACGCCGAATTCCGACGGAGAGAACGACAGGGCGCTCTTCAGGTTCGCCAACCCGAAAGCGGCCGGCATAAGCATAAAAATATTCGACCTTACCGGCGCCCTCGTGATGAAACTTGACGAGACCACGATGACGTCCGACGTGCACGGCGAGTACCTGTGGTGGGACGGCAGAGACGAGGACGGGGAAACCGTGCCTGTCGGCGTATACATATACCAGCTTGAAGGCGAAGGAAAAGTGGTCAACGGAACAGTGGTGGTTGCCAGATAACTATTTTAGAAAGCCCGCCTCAACGGCGGGCTCCGCCGATGGCGGAGGAGGAATAAAATGAACACACTCAAAAGGAAACTGACAAAAATGAAAAAACGTTTTCTGCCGCTTCTGGTTTTGGCGGCGGCTGTTTCCGCGGGAACGCTTCACGCGGCTTTCGAGGAGACTTCGGTAGGTGCCAGGGCAAGCGCTCTGGGAGGAAACCACGTTTCGCTTGCGGACGACGTCTCGGCGCTTTACCACAACCCGGCCGGGCTAATCCACCTGACAAGGGCCGAGTTTTCGGCGCAGTATTCGAAGCTCTACATCGGCCTTGACGACGGTTCGAACCTCGGGACCTCGTTTTTAGGCGCTGCGCATCCGCTGCATAAAAACTACGGTTCGATAGGGTTCGGCTGGATGAGATTCGAACTTTCCGGCCTTTACTCCGAGGATTCCGTGCAGTTTTCGTACGCGCGCAGCGGTAATTTTATAAAAAAGCCGTGGGGTAAAAAACTCACGCTGGGAGCGAGCCTCAAGTATATGAGGATATCCTACGGGCAGACCGACTACACGGCGAACGCCCTGGACACAAGCGGCAACGCCACCGGAAGGCCGGATTCGCTTTTCGAGGAGTTCGGGACCTCCGTCGGGGCGCTTGACCTTGACCTGGGTTTTCAATACAAGCTGGCGACGAATTACCGCCTGGGCCTGATGATAGCGAACCTTTTCGAGCCGAACATGGCGCTTTCGTCATCGGACAGCGCGCCCGTCTACCGCTCCTACAAGCTGGGGATAGTGAACCTGAACGAGACGTATTCGCTGGGCCTGGATACGATGTTCAAGAAGTTCGGAAAATCCACGGACTGGAAAGTCACGCCGTTCGCCGAAAAGTGCTTCAAGGAAGATTTCGCCGTCAGGGGCGCCCTGACGATGGGCAGCAGGGAGCTGGCCAATATCTCGCTCGGAGCGGGCTACAAGATAGACGACCTGCGGATAGACTATTCGTTCGTCTACCCCTTGAACGGCATAAAAGACACTTTCGGGAACCACAAGATATCGCTTATTTTCAGGTTCGGGCCGATGATAGAAGCCCAGTGGGCGGACAGGGACGAGCTTGCCAGAAGGCTTGACGCCGAGAAACGGGCCAGGACGAAGGCGGAACACGAGCTGGGCGAGCTGAAAAACGAGCTGGATAAGATGAGAAAAGAAATGGATAAGCGCCTGAGCGCGCCGGCGCCCGTCATAAAAACGGAAGAGAAAAAAGAGGAGGAAATGACGACGGAACCCGTAGCCGCTCCAACCCCTGAACCCGAGAAGGTTACGGAAACCTCGCCCGCACCTGCCCCGGTTCCGGCCCCCGTAAAAGCCGAGCCGCCGAAGGTCTCAGCGCCGGCGGAATACGCCAGGGAGTTCGGCAGTTACAAGAGATCCGCAAAGGATATGAACCTCGCTGAAAGGTCGACCAGACTGCAGAACATAATAAGGAAATACGACGGCAAGACCAACGTCTCGCAGGCCAGAAGCGAATACAACAAGATAATGACAGAGCTGAAATCCCAGGACAGGTACTTCAAGGAATCCCTCCAATATTACAGGAATATGGCTAAATACGGCATCAAGAAAGAGGAGAGGATTGACATACTCAAGAGGATGATCAACAAGTACAGGAACATGGGAATCGACGTTTCCGAGGCCCAAAAGGAACTCGACAATATCAAGTAAGAATGAAACTTCAGGACGGACAGGAGGAGTATATATGAATAGGAACAATGCTGTATATTTCCTGATACTTTAAGGGCGATTTTAAAAATTGATAGAATTATTAAAAAGATATTGAAATTATTTAGGAAGTTGACTATAATAAATCTTAGAAAGAGCTTAAAATGAATGCGTTTTTGAAAAAGACCATCTTTTTTTCAATCAGTTTCTGTATGTGCGCGCAGTTTTTGTGCGCGGATTTCAGGGTCTACCCGCGTATGATTACGCCGGGGTCCCCGCCTGACAACGAAACGGTATTCTTTGAATTCGAAGATTTTGACGACCCCAAACCCGAGCTGAAGATCTATGACATCAACGGCAGGGAAGTCAAGATGATACCGGTGTCTCCTTCGGCAATAAGCCTTGGCTGGAGGCTCGTGTGGGACGGCAGGGACGAAGACGGCAACCTCGTGCCGCCTGGCGTTTACATCTACCAGTGGAAGAAGGCCTCGAAATCCGTTACGGGAACTATAGTGATCGTGAGATAATAAGTCTATGACGATAAAGAGACGATTATTTTTCGCGTTTGCCGTGCTTCTTGCGCTCGTGGTGGTTATGGGAGCGGCGCTCATTTACTTCGGCCTGCAGAACTGGAAGCTCTCGGGCAACAGGGTCCTTCACTACACGAGGCTTTTCTTCTGGAGCGAGGTTTCCCAGGCCTATGACATGCAGTGGCGGAGCCTGAACTACTTCGTCATTTTGAACGACGAGAACGAAAAGGCGAGGTTCAACGAGCAGTTCGAGATGATATCGAAACGCGTCGAGGCGGTGTCGCCGAAATGGCCTCAGCTTGACATATGGTTCGTTGAATACAAGAACTTCAATGATTTCGTGAACGCCAGTCTGGAAAGGAGTTCGCGGGGGGAGTTTTTCAAGCTTTTCACTGGCGAGCTGACGGCAAGGAGCAACAAGCTTCGCGAAGAGCTCTCAAAGCACATAGACTACCATTCGGGTGAAAGCAGGAAGCTGGAGAAGAGCGTAAGCGACTTGAACACGTACGGGATCGTTCTTTCGGCCGCGGTGGGACTGTTCACGGTAATAGCGGGGACGCTGATGAGCTTTTTCATATACCGTTCGATCTCGGTGCCTCTTAACGACCTGCAGAAGGGCGCCAAGATAATAGGAGACGGAAATATGAACCACAGGATAGACATACGGACCAACGACGAGATCGGCAGGGTCGCCGAGGGGTTCAACCACATGGTGGACGGCATCAAGGCGATGCAGCTGCAGATAATGCAGATGGACAGGATGTCGTCTATCGGACGGCTGGCCGGCGGGGTGGCGCATGAAATTAACAACCCGTTGACGGGGGTGCTCGGACAGGCGCAGCTGCTTCTTGAGAAACTACCCGCGGAAGACGTGTGCAGGAAGAACGTGGAGAGGATAGAGTCGGCCGCCCAGAGGTGCAGAAGGATAGTGAGGGCGCTGCTTGATTTCGCGAGGGACAAGAATTACAACTTCACGCCGAGGGACATAGGCGAGCTCATCGACGAGACACTTGATTTCACCAAGACCGACATGAACCTGAACAATATAAGGATAATAAAGAACATCCCGGTGAAACTGCCGCAGATAAAGGTCTCGGCGGGGCACATCCAGCAGGTGTTCCTTAATATAATAGGCAACGCCGTTCAGGCGATGGGCAAGGAAGGGACTCTGACCATAGGCGCGGCGGTTTCCGGGAACGTGATGGAAGTGAGTTTCACGGACACGGGCAAGGGCATTAAAAAAGAGAATTTGAGCCATGTTTTTGACCCGTTTTTCACGACGAAAGACGTCGGGCAGGGGACGGGCCTGGGGCTGACGATAAGCTACGGTATCGTGCAGAAACACGAGGGAGAGATCGTCGCCAGGAGCGAGGGGGAAGGCAGGGGCGCGACTTTCGCGGTTAGGCTCCCTTTAGGTTAGAGAGAGGGTATCGTGAAGAAGATCATGATCATAGAAGACGACCCTGACGTGTCGTGCGTGCTTGAAGACCTTCTGCAGTCGCACGGGTTTGAGGTATGCCTGTTCACGTCCGGGAAAAAGGCCCTGGAAGAAATGGGGAAGATGGTGCCGGACGTGGTCGTTATGGACCTGATGATGCCGGAGCTGAGCGGTTTTGACATATGCAGGACGTTGAAGTCGTCGAGCCGGACCCATAACATACCTCTGATAGCCATCACGGGGTATGATTCCATAGAGAACAGGAAAAAGATATTCGACGCGGGGATAGACGATTATCTGCCGAAACCGTTTGACGTCAAGAACCTTTTGAACAAGATAATGAACCTTGTTTCGGGATGATATTATGAAAACGGGCGGGACCTCACCATTGAAGTCCTTCATTTTGGCGCTTGGCATGAGCGTTTTAATGCTCGGTCCTGCGGCGGGGGACCTCTGCGCCACTTTCTGGACGGAAGACGAGTACGCGGAATTTTCCGACGGATACTTTTATCTGAATAGATCTACCGCTTCCTACGAGAACAATGACGTGCGGATAAAGCAGATAGAAGATTGGTATGATCTGGACTGGATGAACAGAAGACAGTTCTCCGTTGATAATACGGCGTATAATCAGACTTTAACAAATTATCAGGTAACGTTAACAGTCAATACCGAAAACCTCATTTCCGCTAATAAAATGCGGGAAGATATGAAAGATATAAGGTTCACCAGCGTGGACGGAGAAACGGAAATTCCGTTCTATATAGCGACTTCTTCGGGAACTGCCACTAAAATTATCGTGAAAATTCCGAACGTGTCTCCATATTCAACGACAGTGTTCTATATGTACTACAACAACTTGAGCACGGCGACTTCGCCGTCGTCAAGGTCACAGGTATATGATCTTTACGAAGACTGGGAATCTGAATCGATAGGTGCCCAGTGGAGCACGGGTGGCAACGCGAATTTTAGCGTTGTTGACTCCTCAAGTTATGCAGGTGGCTATTCGGCAAGAAGCGGCACGATTGCAAACAGCCAGGTATCGTATATCCAGACGACGTTGAACCTTGAAATGACTGCAAGAGTGACTTTTTACTGGGCAGTTTCCTCCGAAGGAGGGGGTGACTATGATTCGTTTTCTTTCTATATCGACGGGATAAGGGTCAATCCGATCTATACAGTTACCGGTGAAGTCTGGATATCGGGTGAGCAGTCATGGAATATGCGGGTATACAGTATATCAGCCGGACCCAATCGCACATTGAAGTGGGAGTATAAAAAAGACGCTGGAAACTCTGGCGGTTTGGACACCGCTTGGCTCGATAACGTGGTTGTTGCAAAAAGCACGAACCTTTTACCCAGTATAGTTGAGGGAAGTGATGAGACCTTTGCGCAGTTTTATACCGAAGCGATTTATCAGTCGAGTGTCCTCGATTCGGGCGCGGAACAGGCCGAGATACAGCTCGTGTCGTGGAGCGTTACGTTGAACGGCGGTACTGGCCTTACGATGAAAATGCGCGCGTCGGACACGCTTTATCTGAAAGACGCTGCGACCCCTTCTTGGACGACCGTGACAAATAACGTTAAACCTACGATGTCAAAAGGCAGGTACATACAGTATCAAGCCACGCTTTTCGGCGATTCCGGCGGGACCACGACGCCTTATCTGGTGGAGGTGACGGTAAACTACGGCAGTCCTCCGACGGCCCCGACCAATTTCGCAGGAGTGGCGCTGTCGTCCACCAACATAACCTGGTCGTGGGACGACAACTCGTCCGGTGCCCTGCAGGAAGACGGTTTCAGGATATATTCGAGCACCGGAGGAATAATAGCCGATCTTGCCGCGGATACGATCGCGTTTACCGAAACCGGTCTCCAGCCCAATACGCAGTGGGGCAGGTGGGTCGGAGTGTACAACTCGACGGGCACGAACCTTTCGAATTCCGCTACAACCTATACTTTAGCGCACGAACCGGCCGTTCACGCCGAAGAATTCTTCATAACGACCGACGGGCCGCCGAACAACTACCAGTATAATACCATTCCCGTGCAGAGCGACATTTACTATTCCACCTTCAATTTCACTTCGGACAAGAGCACGACGACTATCGAGTACTACCGGGTCGCGTTCACCACGGCGACAAGCTACACGCTGTCGTCGAACGATACGCAGTGGTCACCGACCGTTTCAACGATTACTCACGAGACATACGGCAATACCATAGTCAAGAAGGCCGAAATAGTGCAGACGGCGCTTTTTAACGCGACATCCTATTATTTCTACG
Organism: Endomicrobiales bacterium; assembly: GCA_016930715.1. Lineage (GTDB taxonomy): Bacteria > Elusimicrobiota > Endomicrobiia > Endomicrobiales > JAFGGC01 > JAFGGC01. The sequence continues at coordinate 25,249 of JAFGGC010000033.1, read as the reverse complement.
CGCAGACCTATAACGCGCAGGACCAGCCTTCCGGCCTCACGGTCCTCGGCCCCTACAATTTTCAAGGGTGCCCGGCGAACATAACCGACCTCACGGCGAGGGCCTCCAGCGGCGTGGAAGGGGCGATAGTCCTCACGTGGACGGCCCCGAGCGCGGACGGCTCAAGGGCCGCGGCTCTCACGAACGGAAGTTACATCATAAAAGCGAGAAGCAATTTCTTGATATCGACCGAGTCGGATTTTGATAACGCGGATCTGAGTTTTTCTGTATCGACGTCCGCGGTGGCCGGCGAGCCGCAGAGCTTCGTGATTTCGGGGCTCACTCCCGCCTCGAAGTGGGGTTTCGCAATAAAGTCCGTTGACAGCGACAACAACTGTTCCGGGCTTTCGACGAACATAATAATAACCACCGACACGCTCTGTTACGCTTCAAAAATAGCAAAAATAGCGTTCATCACGTCACAGCAAACCACCTACGTGGGCAAGGCGACTTCTGACATCACCATACAGACGCAGGACGCGAACGGAAATCCTATCAAGGTCACGTCTAATGCGCTCATTTCGCTCAATTCCACGTCGGCCACGAGGAGTTTCGGGCAGACCGGCGTTTGGGGGCTGACCACCGTGACCATACCGGCCGGCCAGAGCCAAGCGACTTTCCAGTACCGGGACAGCACGTCTGGAACCCCCACCATAACGGCGGACGAAACCCCGAGCGCCGGCTGGGCCGCCGGAGAACAGGTAGTGACGGTCAATCCCGCCAAGGCCGTTCAATTCACGTTCGAGCACGACAGCTCCGGCAGCGTCGGAACGGACGAAAACGTCATACTGAAAGCCAACGACGGGTACGGCTCCGCGAACGTTTCAGAGGACTACCGCGGAGTTGTTATTGTTACCTGCACGGTCGCGGGTGTCACCGTAAATCCTTCGGACTACATGCTGGACGCGTCGGACCTGGGGCAGGTGACGCTTGCCGTGGGCAACAAGGGAGACAATTCAATAGCGGGGCCGGCGGTATTCACGGTCACGGAAGTGGTCGACCAGGATTACAGGGACGTTCTGGACAATCTTTTAGTGGGCGACGAAGGAATGGTCAGGGGCAGGGACGATTCCGCGCGCTGGTTCCTGCAGAGGTATTCATCGGGCGCCGGCAACGGGTTTTTCGGGATGGCGTCTCCGGACGGCACGAACATATGGGCTTCGGGATCGAACGGTCTGGTGTACAAGAGCACCGATTCGGGCGAAACCTGGTATTCCTATTCCACAACCCTTTCGGAAACGCTTTACGGCGTCTATTTCGTTGACGTGTCCACCGGATGGGCGGTAGGCGCGGCCGGAAAGATCGTGAAATCAACCGATTCGGGTTTTGGCTGGAGCGAGCAGACCAGCAATACCGCCGAGAAGCTCAACTCCGTGTATTTCGTAAATCTCTCGACCGGCTGGGCGGTGGGCGACAACGGAGCCATAACGAAGACCGTAGATTCGGGTGCGAACTGGGCGGCGACGACCCTCGGCACCGAGAACCTGAACAGGGTGTATTTCTTTGACGATAACAACGGATACGTAGTGGGTGACAACGGCACGATATATAATACCGCTAACGGCGGGGTAAGCTGGAGCCCGCAGACGTCCGCGATAGCCGAGAACCTGCGCGCTGTCGATTTCGTGTCGGTTTCCGTGGGTTTCATAGCCGGCGATAACAGGACGGTAATGAAGACCATTAACGGCGGTTCGAGCTGGACGCTGAGCCTTTCGACGGCGGCGACGCCTGATTTCTACGGCGTGAGTTTCGTCGGTACCGTCCCGGACAAGGTGACGGCGGTGGGAACGAGCGGGTCCATATATTACACGGAAAACGGCGGAACAAGCTGGACGCCGTGGACGATGACCGGGACGTCTTCTGCCTTGAACTGGAACGCGCTCGTGGTTTCTTCCGCCGTCGTGCAGGCCACGAGGCTGGTTCAGGGGCGCACCAACCAGGGCGTCAGGGTGGCCCTGAGGACGATGTATTCCGGCAGCTCTTCGGTCTCTACGATAAGGGTGAAGAAATCGGCCGGTTCTACCTGCGACGACACGGACATCACGTCAATAAAAGTGTACCGCGACGTCAACGGCGACAAGACGTACGATGCTTCCGACCTCTATCTGGGAGAAGCGGCGCTTTCTTCAGGGAAGGCGACGATAAGCGTTTCAAGGACGCTCACAACGACAACCGATTACTGGTTCATAATGCCGCAGGTGGCACTGACCCCTTCTGGGCTCGGGAAAACCTTCGGAATAAGCCTGGAATTCGTTCCCGACACGGACAGGTTCCTCGGCGCGACCGGTGTTTTGTTCGCGCAGAACGGGCTTCCCTTCACGATGACCGAGCTTGAGATAATACCGAGCTCCTGCACACTTTCCGTCGGAGTCGGCAACATTTCGCCGTCCGAAGTCAAGCAGGGCCAGAGGGACGTGACCATATCCTCGTTTACGATGGTCGCGGACCGCGGGGAAACGCCCTGGAGGGAGTTCGTGATAACAAGGAACGGCATCAATAACATCGATTCCGACATCGAGGCGGTGAATGTCCTGCAGGGGCCGAGCCTTAATATCGCCGAAGCCACGGTAATAGGCACCGCCGCGTTCGGAACTCAGTCTCCGGGTGTGGCAAGAGTGACCCTGTCTCCGGAGCCCACGATCACCAATTCCGCGACGAGTTATTTCTTCGTTACGGCGGACATCTCCCCTACGGCCGTTTATTACACGGAATCCTCCGACGCGCGTTTCTGGCTGTCTTTTGCAATGACGACGAGTTATTTCCTCCTTGACGCCGAAGGGGCCAACGGCGTGTCTTCGAACGTCTCGTCTTTCACGTCAAACCAGATACGCATAAGGCAGGCGGCGGACACGCTAGTCGTGACGCCCGTGAGCCAGCCGGCGTTCGACGTTGAGCAGTCAAAGACGGTTTCGTTCATACCCGCCTACCTGTACGTTTCAGAGAGCGGCGGACGCGTCGACATAACGAAAATTCACGTGATAAACAGCGGTACGGCGTCCGATTCGGATATTTCGAGCGTCAGTTTCTGGCGCGACGTGGACGGCAACGGATCGCTGAACACGGCGGTTGACGCGGAGCTCGGCTCGACGGCGCTTTCAAGCAAGGAAGGCGACGTCGTGCTCACCCTCCCGGAAACCATAACAAGCCAGCTTGCAAGCCACGCCACGTATTTCATTGCCGCCGCGGTATCAAAGACGGCCTCGGTCGATTCGACCGTTATCCTTTCAGTGAACGCCGGGGGAATAACGCTTGCCGGCGCGGACACGGTTTCATCGGCCAACTTCCCCCTGACTTCGAACGCCGGAACCATAAAGAATTTCCGCGACACGGTGAACGTGACCTTCACGAGCCTTGCCCCGAGGGAGGCAAGGGTGGACGAGGCCGGCATCGCAATGGCGAAGATAGACTTGTGGGCCTACTGCAGCGCACAGATGACGAAAATCACGTTTGAATACACCGGCACGGGGGCCGTTACGAGCGTGAGCGCCGTTTATCTCTACAGGGACTCGGACGGCGACGGAACCTACACCGCCGGCACGGACGCGCTGCTGGGAAGCGGGACGTTCGCCGGCGACGGAAAATGCGACATCACTTTTGCCGCGCCTCCGACTGTATATGACTCAAGCTACACCGTGATAGCCGTTTATGATTTCAACGGCGCCGCGACGCCGCAAAAAACGGCGGGGATAGCCCTTTCGGACTCATCGCTGATATTCCCCGGCGAGAGCGGCGCGAACGCGTTCGGGTACTACCAGAGCTCGAAGGTCAACCTTCTGAATAAAGAAACCCCGTCGGTGCCGGTACTTCAGCTGAAAGTGGAGGTCCAGTCCGGCATACAGGTGGACGGCGAAACGGTGTATTTCTACAACCAGTCGACGGACCTTGAGTTCAACTGGGAATCCACCGCGCTAAACGGCATAGCCCAGGTCAATTACGGGATAGCGAGTTTCGACGTGTTTTCCACGACGGACGTTCCGGACGTGGTCTCGTGGCAGTCGACGAGCCTTTCGACGGCCACGCTGAGCAACGCGAACCTCAAGCATAACACGGCCTATTACCTTTGGGTCAAGGCGGTGAGCACGGACGGGTACGAAAGGGTAACGTCTGCAAAGATAAAGATAGACCTGACGTCCCCGGGCGCGCCCGGCCAGCCGACGGACACCTCTCCGAAAGCCAGGAGCTCGGCGGAATTCGCGATGTCGAAAGCCCCGACGCCTTCGGCTTTCTGGGTTTCTTGGGCGGCGGCTGACGACGAGGAATCGGGCGTTCTGTATTACGAGCTTCAGGAGCGCACGGGAACCTCGCCTGTTTGGCATACCGTTTCGACCACCACGGCGACCGATTACAGGATACAAAAAGACACCGCGACGGACACCGGAAAATTCTTCTACTATCAGGTAAGGGCTAAAAATTACGCCGGATCCTGGGGAAGCTACTCCGAGGCCTCGTCCGCGGCGTATTTGTCGCTGCCTCCCGATCTGGTCAAAGACCTTGCCACCTATCCAAACCCCTTCGATTCGAGGAGGCGCGACGCCACGGTGACTTTCCTCTTGAACCAGGACGCGACCGTCGAGCTCAGGATATACGACCTTTTCGGCGGCCTCGTGAAGGAGTGGAAGATGGAAGGCACGACCGGCGAGAACAGGTCTTCGTGGGACGGCACCGATTCCAACGGGCAGAAGGTCGCGGCGGGAATGTACATAATGCACGTCGAGACAAAGACCGATTCGGAAACAGAAAAGAAACGCTGGAAGATAGGCGTGATACATTAGCATCAGTCCAGAGTTCGTAGTTTATAGTTCGTTGAAGAGCTGAGAAAATGAAGAACTTGAGATTTTTAATCATTCTAATGATTGTTTGCGCAACCTTGGCGGCCCACCGTGTTTTCGGCGCCGGCGAGCCGGGCAAGTTTTTGTCCTGGGGGGCCGGGGCCAGGTCGCTGGGCCTTGCGAACTCGTTCGTGGGAATAGCGGATGATGTTTACGCCGTTTATTGGAACCCGGCGGCGCTTGGCGTTCTTCAGCACAAGGAAGTCGGGGCGTTCCACGCAATGCTCTGGGAGGACACGGCATACAGCTTCATGGGCTATGCCCACCCGATGCTGAACAAGGGGACCTTCGCCGGCAGTTTCCTCAGGCTTTATTCGGGCGGCGCCGAAAAGAGGGACGAATATAACGTGCAAATAGGAAGTTTCGACGACCAGCAGCTTGCCGTTACCCTGGCCTACGGGACAAATGTCTACAGGAAACTGCACTGGGGAATGAGCGCGAAATACTTGAACCACACGCTTGATACATTCAGCCAGAACGGCTTCACCGTGGATTCCGGCATGTATTATCCGGTGAACAATTCGCTCAGCCTCGGCGCCAACGTGCAGAACATTATCGCCGGGTACTTCAGTGAAACGGACGACAAGCTTCCGCTTGTGGTGCGCCTCGGTTCGGGCTACAAGATACTCGGCGACAGGCTGCTGATCGCCGTGGATGTCGGGAGGAAGCTGGGGTACGGACCGGCGCTGGACTTCTATTCCGTCGGTTTTGAAACGAAATTCTACGAGATGATAAGCTTCCGCCTGGGCCGCAACGCGGACGAAATCACGACGGGTTTCGGCATAAACTACAAGCAGATGACTTTTGATTACGCGATGGCGCTGCATTATCTCGGGCCTTCTCACAGGGTGTCGATGAACGTGAAGTTCGGGAAATCGCTCGATGAAATACTGATGGCCGAGCAGCCGCGCCTGCTCGAAACGCTTGCCGCGGCGACGACGGCGGCCGCGCTGACGCCGGAAGAACAGGCAATGAGGAAGGAAATGCAGGTGAAGTTCAGGGAAACCTACCAGGCGGCGGTAGAGCTTTACAAGAAAGGCTACTACACGCAGTCGTACGACAAATTCACGATAGCTCAGAAGATAGACCCGAGCGACACGAACGTTCCGATATACCAGGAACGCCTGAAACTCGTCGTCCCGATAGTGCCGCAGAACACGGCCACGGACAAGGCTTCCGAGCTAATGCGCAGGGGCCTGATCTACTTCATGGAAGGGAACAACGAGAACGCGGTCAAGACCATCGCCTACGCGCTTTCCGTCGAGCCCGAGAACTTTTCGATATCAAGGCTTCTTTCGAGGATAGAAGAAAAGACCGGGATAAAAGCGGAATACACCAAGCCTGTCTCCGGAATGTCGCTTGTCGACCAGAAGCTGTACGAGTGCCTGATAGCGTTCAGGCAGAAGGATTACGCTCAGGTCATAGCGCTCTGCGAAGAGGTCCTGGTGCTTGAACCGAGGAACGTGCTCGCGTACAAGCGCCTTGGTTCGGCGTTCTTCGCCCTTGGCGACAAGAACAAGGCCATAGATGCGTGGAGAAGGGCTTTGAGGATTCAGCCCGACGACAACCTCAGGAACATGATAAGGGAGATACAGCAGCAGAAATAGCCGCTGTTGCCTCCTGCTTTGGTTTTAATACGCGGTATTAACTTTATGGAGAAAAAAATGAAACGCATCAAGCTGGGATTTTTGGTTTTAGCGCTTTGTATGACGTCTGTTTTCGCGGCGTCCCTTATGGAAGAGAAACTGAACCTTGAAAAGACTATCCAGGGGAACGTCGAGAGGCTCGTGGAAAAGATCATCGGTTCGAAGGAGATGGTCGTGCTGGTCAACGTGGAGCTGGGCGAGGATTCCCCGGCCGTCGCTCCCGGCAGAAAGGCGTTCTATTCCGGCATGGGCATGACAGAGGAGGAATTCTTGCCCGGTGTCACGTACACGAACGTGCCTTTCGGCGGAGGCGCGACCGCTTCGAAGAACGTGAAAATTATGAGAATAAACGTAATAATCACGGTTGACATGAAGGTTTCCGACGCTCTAGTGGCCAGGCTCAAGAAAGACGTCCAGGATTTCATAGGGCTTGACCCGTTGCGCGGCGACGCGGTCAATGTCCAGAAGATAGAGTTCGCGAAAGAAACCTTCACCCTGCAGGAATACATACAGACCAACTGGACGAAACACATATACTGGATAATCGTGATTTTCGTCGGGACTATTTTCCTTTTCGGCCCGTTAAGGATCTTTTTCGACAAGGTGCTGAAAACGATGGAGATGAAGATAAACGCTGAAACGAGGATAAGAGGCGCGGAAGAGCTCGGAGCCGCCAACCCGGTGGGCGGGCAGATAACGCTGACCGGAGGGATCCCGGCGGTGCCTATGGGCGGAGAAGGCGCGGGGCAGGTTCCTTCGGCGAAGAAAGCCGAAGGCCAGGAACAGCATTTTTCCTTCGTCAGGGACGAAAACATCAAGAACCTGCTGTATCTGATAAGAAAGGAAACGCCGGAATCGGTCGCGGTGATACTGAATTACGTCCAGCCGACGGTAGCTTCCGAAGTCCTTTCGTCTCTCGCCCCGCAGGTCCAGTCTCAGGTTATCGCGAATTTGAGCGAGATTAAGCTATTGGACCCGGAAGCGGTTTCCAAGCTCGAGAACCAAATTAAGAAAAATATAGATTATCTTTCCGGCGGCGAGGATTACTTCCTGAGCATAATTGACCATTCCGACAGGGAAACGCAGGACAACATCATACACACTCTCGACGAGAAAAACCCGGCGCTGGCCGAAAAAATAAGGCGCGCGATGTTCGTTTTTGAAGATATCGCGATACTTGAGAAAACCGCGATGCAGCGGCTCATACGCGAAGCGCAAAGAAGAGGCATGTCGCTCGCGCTGGCCCTTAAGAACGCCAAAGATGAAGTCAAGAACAAGGTTTTTGACGCGATAACGCCGGAAGCCAAGGCGATGCTTACGGAGCAGATAAACCTCATGGGGGATATCGCCGAAAGGCGCGTTTACGAAGAGCAGCGCAATTTCGCGACGCTTGCCCGTGAACTTGAAAAAGCCGGCGTCATAGTAATCGACCGGTCAAAAATGGTGAAGTAGCGGGGGCGAATCCCGCTTATGGGGGCGCTGACGATTCTGCCGTTTCGGAGCATTTCCTGCAGCGGCCTGGCGGGGGAAAAACCGGACTGTTTTTATATATCGATTAATGTTCATAAATTAAGCTAAAAACCGTCTGAAAACCGGGCCTCAATCCGTATTGACATACCCCCCGTATAATGATAAAATTATCTTCCAGTGTACCCGATCCCAATCTATCCATCCGTCAGCGTAATAGTGCCTGTTTTTAACGAAGAGGACATTATTTCGTCGTGCATAACAGCCCTATTAAGTCTCGATTATCCCAAAGACCGGCTTGAATTAATCTTCGTGGACAACAATTCAAATGACAAAAGCGCTTCAATTATCAAGCAATATCCCGTTAGGTATATTTTTGAAAAAAGGCGCGGGCGCAGCGCGGCCCGCAACTCGGGCATAAAGGCGGCCACCGGGGAAATATTGGCGTTCACGGACGCCGACTGCGTGGTTGAAGAAAAATGGTTGAAAAACCTCGTTGTCGGATTCAAGAACGGGAATGTGGGGTGCTGCGGGGGTAGGACAGTTTCGTACAATCCGGCGAATTTCATAGAGAAATACTTCGACTGGTTTTTTGAAACACAGCCTCAGAAACTTGCCAGTTTCACGGAAAACTACTTCATAGGGCCCATATTCGCGACGTGCAATCTTGCCTGCCGGAAATCGGTGCTGGAAGAAGTCGGTTATTTTGACGATAATATGGTGGCGGGCGAGGATACCGACCTGGTTTGGAGGATTAACTTCAAGGGCTATCAGATCAATTACGTGAAGGATGCTCTGGCCCGCCATAAAAGAAGGGGCTCGATAGGCGATTTTCCGGAGCTATATTTTGATTATGTATATTGGCAGTATTACCTGATATTGAAGTATGAAAAGATAGTCGGATTGTCGTATGATTTTTCAAGAATAGCGCGCAATATCCTTTCAAGCGCCGCGGAGAGCGCCCTGTCGCTTTTCAAGGGCAGGGGAAAGCGGATAGAAAGTCTGTTCCACCTCCTTTACGTTTTTTCCAGCATATTGAGCCTGTGCTCTCTTATCTACGCCTGGTTCGATATCAAGGTTCTCGGTAAAAAGGTTTTCAGCCCGCTGGGGTTTAACCCGAAAACGGTCATCTGGAGATGGGACGGAAGCGGCGAAGCGCTGATAATGAACCTCGAGTCGAAAAACGGATATCGTCTCAACGAGATAGCCGCACGCGTCTGGGAACTTTCAAGCGGCAGTACCAGGCCCGACGAGATAGCCGACATCATATCGGAAGAGTATGACGTTGAAAAGGAAGAGATGATAAGGGACGTGTCATGCATTATCGACGATTTAAAGACCGAAGGATTAATGGCCAGAACGAGCGTATAAAAGGGGACTAAAATGGAAAAAAAGAAAGCCAAGAAAAAAGTCTACAAAAAGCCCGTGTTGAAAAAGTACCAGCTGCCCAAGAAGATAGGGGCCACGGCGATTTTTATTTAACGGAAAGGAGGCATCCGGATGAAAAAAAACAGCGGTTACAATATAAACTCCTTTTGGCGCAAGGTCGACGACGAAGCCGTGATCCTGGGCATGGACGACAACTCCTACTACAGCATAAATGATATCGGCACGAGGATGTGGGAGCTTCTTAACGAAGGCAAAACGCAAAAAGATATCATTGAAGTTGTTTCAGCCGAATACGACGTGGACCCCTCCAGGGTAAGGAAAGACCTCGGGGCTTTCATAAGGGAACTGAAAAAGGAAAAACTGGTTAATATTGGATGATTTTTGTCAACAGCCGTTCCGATATACATACCGGCAAAATCTAAAAAAAACTTGAATGGATCATCCGAAAACTATGAAAATAGCGTTCGTCTTTGCCCCATTTTGGTATACAGAGTACCCTCCGTTGTCTATTGCCCTTCTCGCGGCTATTGTAAAGAAAAACGGGCATCAATGCAGGTTTTTCGATCTTAATAAAATGATCTACGATGAAGTTGATGCCGAATCGCGGAAGATGTGGGGCGATCCCGGCAATCCGCTTCACAATGACCCGAATTTCGAGAGTTTCGTGAGGCAGAAAGAAGGGGTCATCGCCAAACACGCCGATGCGATCATTCGTTCCGGTATAAAAATCATAGCTTTTTCGCTGTATTGCCACACAAGGATTGTCAGCACGGAGATAGCGAGAAGGATAAAGATGCGGGACCCGTCCAGGATCATAATTTTCGGGGGGCCCGAGTGTTCGTTCAAGGCGGAAAGCATAATGCAAGAAGGCAACGCGGACTTTGTCGTCGTCGGCGAGGGCGACGATTCGCTGCCGGAGCTGCTGGGAATACTCGGCAGGAAGGGCGACCCCGCCGGATGCAGAGGGATATACTACAAAAAAGCGGGGCGGATAACCTTTTCGGGCAGCAGGACAAAACTGCCGGATCTAGATAAGCTGCCTTTTCCCGATTTTTCCGGTATGCTGAAGCACTACGGACGCGAAAAGGTCGTTTTACCAATACACACGAGCAGGGGATGCCTAAACAGATGCGCTTTCTGCAACGAATACCGTTTTTTCCCCGGGTACAGGCACATGGGGGCCCCGCGCGTTTTTAACGAGATTATGAACGCGCGCAGAAAGTACAACGCAAAACAGTTCATGATGCACGAAAGCATGATGAACGGCGACGTGAAAATGCTCGAAGAATTTTGCGACCTTATGATTGCCGAGAAAATACGGGCTATCGGCCGGTCGCGGAAAAGTGGAGCGCCCCTTCAACGGCCCGGGGTTACGTGGCACGGGCAGGCCGTTATCAGGCCGGAGATGACCCCTGCAATGTTGAGAAAGATGAAGGCCGCCGGATGCGAGTTCCTGATATACGGGATAGAATCGGGATCACAGGCGCTGCTTGGCAGGATCTCAAAGAACTGCGATTTGAAGACCGCGAAGAAGGTCATAGCGGACACTCACGAGGCGGGTATAAAATGCCAGATAAATTTCATGTTCGGGCTGCCTACCGAGACCGAACGTGATTTCAACGACACGCTCAGGTATTTCAGGGAAGTAAGGCCTTATGTCGATTTCGTTCTTGCCAGCAGCAGTTTTTGCCTGATATCCGAAGGCTCGAGTCTTGATTGTTGCCCGGAGAGATACGGCATAGAAAAAACAGACCCGCTCCATTGGAGGTCATTAGATGGAAAGAACACTTACGAAACGAGGCTCAGGAAATACGAGACATTCTGCGCTCTCGCGAAGAAGCTGGGCATTAAATCCGTTAACGCCACCTACAAGGAGAACGCTCGGGTCGGTACCCTGTTGAACGCGTAATGTTATGAAGAAACGGTCTGCGAAACGAAAAGAAATAGTAGTCACGGGCCTGGTGCCGCCAAAGGGTTTTTTTGAGTTTATGCGGTATCTGGCCCGCAAGTACAGAGTCACGTTTCTGGCTCCCGAAATGTCCTATTTGAAGATCGGGGCATACAGGGAAACGCTGAAAGAAATGGGAGTTAATTTCATAGAAGACGCAGCCGACGGAAGAAGGTTCGAGGAATATGTAAAAAAAGGCGGGAGCCGCATAGAAGCGGTAGTACTGATGCCGCAGGAGTATTCGTCGATAAACAAGATGGCAAAAGTCGTCAGGACGATGCTGCCAAACGCGAAATTCGTGCTGTTCGCGGAGGATCTTCCCTTCGGGGCCCGGGACACAAGGGCGCCGCACGGGCCGTACGTGGCGTTTCTTGATGCTTTCAGGGCAAAGAGCCTGGTTGACTGTTCATTTGCCGACGCTTTGATAATAAACGGGAACATCAACGCGAAAAATCTGAAGAGGGAGCTTGAGAGTACGACCGTCCTGTCTTACGGGGAATTCAAGGAGCTCGCGAGTAAAAAAAGCGTCGGCGAAATCGCGGAACCAAGGAAGAAAAACGGGTTGACCAGCATAATAATACCGTGCCATAACAAGCTTGAATTCACAAGGAAATGCATCGGGAACGTACGCCAGTATACCGACGGGCCTTATGAGTTGATAACGGTGGACAACGGCTCCACGGACGGAACACGGGAATACCTTTCGAAGCTTGAGGGAACGACCGTGATCAGGAACGAAAAGAACGAAGGTTTCGCGAAAGCCGTGAACATGGGGATAAGGAGGTCCCGCGGCGATTACGTCGCGGTGCTGAACAATGACGTGCTTGTCACGCCGGCGTGGCTGGGAGGGCTCCGAAAGTGCGTGGATTCATGCCGTTCAATCGGCCTGGCCGGACCGAAGACGAACAATACTTTCGGCTATCAAAGGATCGGGGGGGCGGCTTATTCGGATGCCGGTTCCTTAAGCAAATGGGCCCAGGCGTTCAACATGATGTTCTGGGGCGAGTACGCCGAAGTATTCTGGCTCACGGGGTTCTGTATTCTCATAAAGCGGGAAGTAATAAAAGATGTCGGTTTGTTCGATGAGCGCTTCAAGACCGGCACTTACGAGGATTACGACTACTGTGTGAGGGCCAGGAGAAAAGGGTATCGGATTTTCTGCGCGGGCGATGTCTACGTTCATCACCACGGGTCCGCGACTTTTGACAAGGGCGGATATCTGAAACTCAACATGCAGAACAAAGGTTTGTTCGAGAAAAAATGGGGCAAGCGGATGTACGAATACGTCGTACACGGGTCAAATTGCACGATTTGCAGGTGAGCAAACGCGGTTGGTAACGCGCAGGCAAGGTAAAATGAAAATCGCATTAGTATTAGCACCGTTTATGGATTGCAGATATCCCCCGCTGCCTTTGGCGTTGTTGTCCGCGGTTCTGAAACAAAAAGGGCACGACGTCGTGAAGTTAGATTTGAATAAGATAATAAGGGACAAGGTCAAAGCTAAATACCGGCTGATCTGGCATATCGAGAACCCGCTCATCAACAGCAACCTGATCAAAAAGTATATCGGCCAAAACAGCGTTCTTATAAACGGCCTGATCGATGAAATAGTCGGCAACGGAACGGAGGCGGTCGGTTTCAGCACTTATCTGAGCAACAAGGCCTTCAGCCTTGAGCTGGCCAGGCTTGTGAAATCGAAGAAAAAGGGTATTAGAACTATCTTCGGCGGACCGGAAGCCGTTCTGTACGGAAAGCAGTTAATGGAAAACCAATTCGTGGATTACGTGTGCCTAGGCGAAGGGGAGGCGGTGCTTCCGGAGCTCCTGGAGTGCATTAAATCGGGAGAAAAACCCGAAAAGATGAAAGCCGTGCTGTTTAGAGGGATGAAGCGCGACCCGGACAAAAGCGGGTGCGCCCATATAGACGATATGAACAAGCTTCCTCATCCCGACTATGACGGCCTGACCGACCTGTACCGTTCGAGCGGGATAAAAATCCTTCCGATACAGGGAAGCCGCGGCTGCATAAACAGGTGCGCTTTCTGCAATGATGCGCTCTATTCGCCGAAGTTCAGGCAAAGGAGCGCGAAGCACATATTCAATGAGATTGTCAACGGTTCCGAAGTTTACGGCGCAAGACAGTTCACGTTCCATGATAATCTGATAAATGCGGATATAAAAGTATTGGATGAGTTGTGCGACTTGCTCATAAGCCACAGGATACAAAGGATCGCGGCGGGCGGGTTCGGCGGGAAAAGGGACGAGAGTATCGCGTGGGCCGCACAGGCCGTCATAAGACCGGAGATGACGTATGATTTGCTTAGAAAGATGAAACTTGCTGGATGCTTCATGCTTGAGTACGGAATAGAATCGGGTTCGCAGGAATTGCTGAAAAGGATAAACAAGAATTACGACCTAGGCGTGGCCGAGAAGGTGCTGGAAAGTACAAATAAAGCCGGGATAAAATGCTGGATAAACATAATGCCCGGACTGCCTACGGAAACAAAAGACGATTTCAACAAGACAGTGAACTTCATCAGAAGGAACAGGCGGAATATTTACCGCACGAGCATAAGCCAGATTTTCTGCGGTATCGGCGAAAATACGCTTTTCAGGAAGAATCCCGGGCGCTACGGGCTTGAAAATGACCCGCACTTTATTTACTGGGAATCAAACGGCGGCGAGAACAATTATTTGGAACGAATGAGGCGGTATTTCAGGCTTTCCGGCATCGTGGCAAAATACCGCATCGGCGAAAGCGGGCTCCAGGAGTGGATGAAAAAGAAAAAATGGCTTTTGATAGGAAGTTTTTACAAGTACAAGAATCAGAAGAACAGGTCGCAGAAAGCGTTAAGAGCATTCAAAAATGACAGGTCAAGGATACTGAATATCCTGGACGAGCTGTCTTTCGAAGCCAGAGAAATCGTTTGATCAAAGGTTGACGGCATATGAAAATCGCGCTCGTGATATGTCCTTTTTGGGACTACAGATATCCGCCTCTGTCGATAGCCTTGCTGTCGGCGGTGTTGAAAAAACACGGGCACGAAGTAAAGAAGTACGACCTGAACAAGCGGTATTACGACGATATCGATCAAAAATACCGCTGCATGTGGAAGATCGATAATCCGCTGGTGGATGAAAACGTGCTAAATAGGCTGTTTCCTGAAAATGGATCGTTGATGGACAAGTACGCCCGCGAAATAGTTGATTCCGGCGCGCGGGTGGCGGGATTCAGCGTGTATTCAAGCAGCAGGGTGTTCAGTATTGAACTTGCAAGAAGAGTAAAGCGCGTTGACCCGGGAGTAAAAACCGTGTTCGGCGGCCCGGAAATGCTTTTTTGGGCCGGACAGTTGTCACATAACGACGATATCGATCACGTAGTTGTGGGGGAGGGAGAAACAGCGCTCAGGAAGCTGGTGGAGTATATCGGGAACGGAAGAGCGGTGACGGGCAAGAAGATCTATGGCAGCGGGACGTCAGGCGAAGGGGATTTCGTGCTCGGATGCGGTTGCGGAGAGGACCTGAACGGGCTTCCCGTCCCGGACTTTGAAGGGATGGCGGAAAAGTACGAGTTCAAGAAGAGGAGGATACTGCCTATCCAGGGAAGCCGCGGTTGCATAAACAGGTGCGCTTTCTGCAATGACGTGCTCTATTCGCCGAAATTCAGACAAAAGAACGCGAAAAAGATATATGCTGAAATCATGGACGGTTACGAGCGTTACGGGGCTAATCAGTTTATTTTTCACGACAGCCTGATAAACGCCGATATCAAGGTGCTCGATGAATTGTGCGACGTGATGATAGAACGTTCCATAGACAATATCGTAAAAGGGAGACGGTCCGGTTCGGGGAAAGAGGATCGTTCGATAATATGGAGCGCACAGGCCGTCATAAGGCCCGAGATGACCTATGAACTGCTGAAGAAGATGAAAATGGCCGGGTGTTTCATGCTCGAGTACGGGATAGAGTCCGGTTCTCAAAGGGTTCTGAAAGCGATGAACAAGAAGTATTCGCTGGATGACGCGGAAAAGGTCCTGAGCGATACCAAAAAAGCAGGCATCAAATGCTGGATCAATATTATGCCCGGCCTGCCCACGGAGACAAGAGAGGATTTCGGTAAAACTCTGGATTTCCTAAAAAAGAACAGGCGCAGCATCTACCGCGTCAGCGTCAGCCAGTCTTTTTGCAGTATCGCGGATAACACGGCGCTAAAAAATTTCCCCGAGAGATACGGAGTCAAAAAGGATCCGCATTACCTGTATTGGGTCTCGAACAACGGAGAGAATGATTACGAGGAAAGAATGAGGAGGTACCGCGAGCTGTCGAAGGTGCTCAGGCAGTACGGGATAATCGAGTCAGAATCCGACGGCTGGATGAACGATAAAATGATGATACTGTTAAGCCGCTACTACCAGTACAAGAATGACAGCTCGAAAATGAACGAAGCCTTAAAGAGGTTTGCGAACGACAATAACCCCATTCGCAGCGTTCTGAACCTTCTTTCCTGCAGCGCGCAGGACTTGCTGGGGAGAAAACAATAACATGAGAGCCGCGCTTGTCATTTGCCCGTTTTGGGACCACGAATACCCGTCGTTGGCGGTTCCGCTTCTGTCTTCGTTATTGAAAGAACAGGGGCACAGCGTCATCAAATACGACGTTAATAAAGAATTATTCGACAAATACGCCGGCGAATACGGCCGCATGTGGAAAGGCGATAATCCGCTTCACGGGCGGGATGTGATAGAGAAGATTGCCAGGGTGTTTGAAGCGGATATGGAAAGCATCACGAACAGGATACTCTCGGGAAGGCCTGACATTGTAGGTTTCAGCGTATTCATGAGCAACATAAATTTCAGCATTGAAATGGCAAAAAGAATAAAAGAAAAAAGGCCCGGCGTAAGGGTTGTTGTCGGCGGGCCGGAAAGCACTTTAAGGGGAAGAGAAATAGCCAAGAACGAATTCGTTGACTTTGTTCTTCCGGGGGAGGCAGATATAAGCCTGCCCGTTCTGATGGAAAAATTGGAGAATAAGTCAAACATGGATGATTGCAGGGGCGTCTATTACAAAAAATCGGGGAATGTACTGTTTACCGGAGAACCGCCCGCGCCCGAGAATCTGGATCATCTGCCGATACCGGATTATACGGGTATCATGGGATTGTACAAAAATTCGCGGTACTCGGAACTGTCAGTGCAGGGGAGCAGAGGGTGCATCGGCAGGTGCGCTTACTGTAATGACCATCTGTTAAGCAGGCGCTACAGGGTGAGAGATCCGGAAAAGGTATTCGAGGAAATGGTCGTCCTGCACGCAAAGCACGGCATAAAGCAGTTCCATTTCACAGACAGTCTCATCAACGGCAATATGACGGCGCTTGAATCATTCTGCGATCTGATGATCGGAAGGAGGATGGATGGCCTGGAAGCCCGTCACCGCAACAAGGGCAGGGATATAGCTGGGAATATTTATTGGGGCGGCATGGCCCTGGTAAGGCCTGAAATGACATATGCGATTCTCGCTAAAATGAGATCGGCGGGCTGCACACTGCTCAATTACGGCATAGAATCCGGCTCGCAAAAAGTATTGAACAAAATGAATAAAAGATTTACCGTGCCGGAGGCAGTTCGACTGATAATGGACACGCGCAGGGCCGGTATAAAGTGCGTAATAAACATTATGGCCGGCATTCCCACCGAGACGGAAAAGGATTTCGAACGAACCGTGGACTTTATAAATTCAATAAAGGGATGCGTCGACAAGGTCGTGGTAAGCCAGACAAGCTGCGTAATCATAGAAGGAACGGATTTGGCGTCAAGGCCGGAGGATTACGGCATTACAGGCGAGCCGCACGGGCTGTTCTGGGTGTCTAACCGGGGGAAGAACAATTTCGATGTGCGATACAAGAGATACGAGCGTCTTATGGAGGTCATAGAAAGGAACGGCCTGCATGAAAAGGGGTCTGTTGATTGGATAAAGGAAAAGAAAAGCATGTACATGGGAAAATACTACAGGTATCGCGATGAAAAAAGGCTCTATAACATGACGCGCAGGGCGTTCATCAAGAAGGATTCCTGCGTTAAAGACATTATGGACAAGATAGCCTGTAAATACGAAAGCATAGTATGAGCGGCGAGATAATGCAAAGATTGAACAGAGACGTCCTGTGGAAATTACACGGTGGAGAAATGCTTGTCGTGAATACGGTCACGGACGAATGTTTCGTGCTGAATGACGCCGCCGTGGAAATAGTGAAGCTTATTGTTGATGGCGCGAAAAAGGACGATATCTTAGAGGCCTTGCGGGGTATGTATGAGGCTGAAATTGACGATATCGCGAACGATTACGAAAGCATAATCAAAGATCTTAAAGAATCCGCGATACTGATCGAGGGTTAAATGGAAAAAAAAGGAATGTTGTTTTTAAGTTTACGCGGCGGGAAAAGAGCGGCCGAAGGCCCTGAATTCAGGGAGATCGCTAAATATGCGGGTCAAAAAGAAATCGATACGCATTCGTTCGACAACGAGAATATCATCGAACTCAGGCAAAAGCTGTTATCGCGCCATTATGAAACGATAGTAGTCGCGGGCATAGACATATACGGTTCCGTTAATCCGGAGATACAGGCGATAAGATCGCTGGCAATAGACAGCGTCCTGGTCGCTCTGCATCCGGGCTTGGAAATTATGAAGGAAAAAACCGCCTCTGACAATTTTACCGACCTGGGCGCCTGGCGAGAAAAGGGCAGGGAAGTGCTGCTGAATATACTGCGGCAGTGCGATCTTGTTGTCGTGAAAGATACGGGCGAAAAGGACTTGTTGAACGGCGTGGGAAAATCCGTGAAAATAAGGACCGTCAAGGAGGTCAGGGAGGGCGATTTTAGCAGGGAGAAATCCAGAAATAAAACAATAAGCATCGTTATGCTGACGTATAACCAGTACCAGGACACGAAAAACTGCGTGGAATCGCTGGACAAGTACACGAAAGGCATCGAATACGAGCTGATATTCGTCGATAACGGGTCGAACGACGGTACGAAGGAATACCTGAAAAAACTTGAAGACAGCGGCAGGGACGTGAAGGCCATCTTAAACGAAAGCAATCTGGGTTTCTCGAAAGGTAATAATCAGGGGATGAGGGTGGCGAAGGGTGATTACGTCCTGCTTCTTAATAACGACGTACTGCTGACCGGGAACTGGCTTGAGAGAATGATAGCCTGTGCCGAGAGCGACCCGAAAATAGGCGTCGTGGGACCCATAACAAACCACGCCGTGGGGCAGCAGGTAGTTGAATACTACGCGGGCGAGGGGGACGCCGAACTGCAGAAGTACGCCGTCCTGCACCTGATGAAGAACGCCGGCTACTGGCACGAAACGCACAGGATCATCGGTTTTTGCATGCTGCTGAAAAGGGAAGTGATAGACAAGGTTGGGTTGCTGGACGAGAGATTCGGCCCCGGAGGCTATGAAGATTATGACTACTGCCTGAGGATAAAACAGTCCGGATTCAGGATTATGATTGCGAGGGACGTGTTTGTGTATCACATAGGGGGGCAGGGTTATCAAAAGAATAATCTTGACTACGATAAACTGAGGCAGAAGAATATAGGCATCCTTATCGATAAATGGTGCAAGAGGTCGCTGGAAATCATGGAGCAGCTGCCGAACGGGTTATAAATGGACCAGAGAAAGTTTTTAGAGGCCGCGCTGGAGCTTAAAGAAGAGTATTCTTCCCGCCGGGGTCGCTACACCTACAGCGTGTCGGGAAAAAGCATGTATCCCCTTCTGCGGGAAGGGGACCGGGTTAACGTCAGGTCGGCCGCTCCGCGCGAAATCTCGATAGGGGACATTGTCCTTTGGAATTCCGAGTGGGTATTCAAGACTCTGCCTGTCTTGCACAGGGTAGTGTACAAGAAAAACGTCCGCGGGACGTACCTGTACAAGACAAAAGGGGACTATCATACCTGGCTGGATCCTGAATGGGTGAGTTTCGCTCAGATAAAAGGCAAAGTGGCGTTTATCTCGAAAGGGGCCGCGGTCTTCAGGCTGGACACGCTGCTCGGCAATGCCGCCAGCCGCGCTTTTGCCGTGTTTGCGTGGATTTTGGCGCTGTTAAGGACGTCGGTCAGGGCAATGGGTAATCTTGCCGCGTTCATGTTACCCAGGAAGTACGGGTACGCATCAAGGAATATCGTTGCGAATTTTGTAGATATCGGGTCCGGCGTGGGCAGGTGGGCGTCGTTTGAGGAAGATTACAGGAATATGCTCGACGAATTGAATTTGTCCCGGAGGGACAGAGTGGCGGAGCTGCACATGGGCACGGGCCGTTCCGAAGAGGCCATGGAAATAATCAGAAGGGGCATCAAGGTTGACGGTATAGATATGTTTGACCTTGAGAGAGACACCGCAGGTCGCGGCAAATACGATATTGTCGTTATTCCGAGGGTCCTGGGATTAGTGCGTTCGAAAAACGAGAGGATCGGCATTTGCAAAGGTGTTAATGGCGTCATGGAAAAAGGTTCAAGGATATTTGTCACGAGCTATAATTTCAAGATGACACTGCTGGATCGTTGCAGGGCTTTGCGGAACAGGTTCCCGGTGAAAAACGTTTTCTGGGAGAAGACGTTCGCGCAGCCCGGGGAAGTAACGGTAAATGATACGTTCCTTCACGGATGGTTCGGGAAGGACGCGCTTGCAAGCGATATCAGGGACTCGGGCTATTCGATAGCGTTGGTCAAGGAAACAAAATACTTTATAGGGATGGTGGCGATATATGAACCAATTTAGTTCTTTCAAGATACTTCACCACTTCGACAGGATAGTTGAATGGAAAAGGGACGGGATCTCGAGGCCGATAACGTACGAATTGGACATGACGAACGTTTGCAACAGTAATTGTCCCTTTTGCTTCGGGTTCTATGAAAGGGGCAGGGACAAGTCTTCCATGAGCTTCGAGGAAGCGCGCGATATTATATCGCAAATACGCGATTTCGGGGGCAGGGGTCTGACTTTTACGGGCGGCGGCGAGCCGTTGTGCAACAAGCACACGCTGGATGCCGTAAAATACGCAAGATCAGCCGGGCTTGATATAGGTTTCATAACCAACGGATTATTGCTCAACGAGGAAGCGTCCAATGTCCTGTTGGAAAACTGCACGTGGATAAGAATAAGCATCGACGCGGGCTCGGCCGCAGGATATGAGCAGAGCCACGGCATGAACGGTTCCAGCTTTGGCGGAGTGATAGAGAACCTTAAGAAAATGATGAAGACAAGGGAAAAAACGGGTTCGGGAGCCACGGTGGGTACCGGGTATCTGACTTACCGGAGCGACAGGCAGGAAATGCGGGATTTCGTAAGGGTCAGCAAGGAGGCCGGGGTGGATTACGCGCAATTCAGGCCGCTTTTAAAGACATTCGAGCAGGAAGAAATAAACAGAAAACCCGACAGGCGCACGATCGAGATTATCGAGGAAGTCGAAAGTATGGCCGACGAGAAGTTCAAGGTCTTAAGTTCGATACATAAATACGAAAATATGAAGAATGGTACCGTAAACCGCAAATACCGGGAGTGTTACGGACACAATTTTGCCACGGTCATAGCCGCTAACAAAAAAGTGTACCTGTGCTGTCACGTAAGGGGAATTGAAAAATACTGCCTGGGGGACCTGTCCCGGGAGAAGCTGGCCGACATATGGAGGTCCGAAAGAAGGAAAAACGTCAGCAAGAACATCGAAATAGGCAAGTGTCCGTTGCTCTGCAGGTGCGACGGCATCAACGACGTGCTGTGGAACATATGCAATTCCGAGAGCCACGTCAATTTCCTGTAGCGCCAAGGAATGGAAGCAGGATGCGGAATAAAAAGTTAAAGGTGCTTCAGATATCGCCGTACTTCCCTTTTCCAGCGAGGGACGGGGGTAAAGTGCGGCTTTTCAATATCATCAAACGGCTGTCGTCCAGGGTCGATACGTACTTCCTTTCGTTTGTCGAAGACGGGTTGTCGGAGCGCAGCATCGAAGAGATGCGCGGATACTGCAAGGGCGTGTTTACCGTAAGGAGAGAAGAGGACAAGCGGATTCAGGGCCCTGACATACCGAGAAGCCTAAGTTTTTTCTATACGGACGAGATGATAAAGAAAGTGGAGGAAGTAGTAAAAAGCGTGAAGCCGGACGTGGTACAGATAGATTTTCTGGTCATGACGAAGTATATAGATCATATACGCGGCATCCCCGTGGTGTACACGGAACACGACATGAGCACGATAGAATACGAAAAATCAATACATGACCGCGACCTGCCGGAGAATATAAGGCACCTTGAATGGCAAAGACTGACGGAATACAAGAAGAAAATGCTCAAGAAAATATCTACGGTGGTGCTCCTCACGAAACGCGATCAGGATATGATGAAGTCGTTTTGCGGCGGATGCGATACGGTAGTTATTCCCACCGGCGTGGACGTGGAGTATTATACCCCTGTGAAGAGGAACCGCGGGAGAAGCAAGAAGCTTATTTTCGTGGGGCACTATAAGCATTATCCCAATTACGATGCGGTGATGTATTTTCTCAACGACATCTGGCCTTCAATAAAATGCAGGGACGAAGAGGTGACATTCGACATAGTGGGTTCGGGCATGAAAAGGGAAGACTGGGTTTACAGGGACCGGAGAGTGAGTTTCGTGGGGGAAGTGGACGACGTCAGGAACCATATCGCCGGAGCGGACGTGTTCGTGGCTCCGGTAAGGCTGGGCGGCGGCATTAAAGGAAAGGTCCTTGAGGCCATGGCTTCCGGCATTCCCGTGGTAGCGACCGAAGAGGCGTCGGCGGGTATAGAATGCAGGCATAACCGCGATATCCTGATAGCAAGGCACAGCGCAGATTTCGCGGATCAAGTGATGAACCTTTTAAAAGACGGCGGCAAGGCTGACGATATAGCCGGCAACGCGCGGGAGCTCGTGGAAAAACGCTACGACTGGCGGGACCTGTCTGGCAACATACACGCCATGTACGAGAGGATAGCTTCAGGAAAATGAAAACGTTCAGCTGGGACATATCATGTTACTGCGATTACAAGTGCGAGTACTGCTTTTTTACGGAAGCGGGTTGGGATAACATGGAAAAGCTGCACGGGAAAGTGAAGACCCCGGACGCCATTGACTCGGCCTGGCGGGACGTGCACGGGAAATACGGCCCTTCCAGAATAAAGATGACGGGAGGAGAGCCTTTCTCGTATCCGGAATTCAACGAGATAGTCAGAAGGATCTCCAGGCACCATTACGTTCAGATAACCACGAATCTGTCGAGGGTCGATGGCGGGGCTGTAAAAGGAATGGATCCCCGAAAAGTGACTTTTAACGCCACCTACCACCCTTCCAAAGAGCGGATAGAGGATTTCAAGGACAAGGTGATGATGCTGAAAAAGGCCGGTTTTATCTGCGACGTATGCTACCTGGCCCATCCGAAGCAATTGCGCGAAATGGTGAATTACAAAAGGTACCTGGCACAGTACGGAATAATCATGTCGATCGTTCTGTACCGGGGAATATTTAACGGCATTAGGTATCCCGAATCGTACACGATTCAGGAGAAGATAAACATCGAATACGCGAAGATGTATACCTGCAAAATGGAAAGCGTCACAAGATCATTTAAAGAGCTTGAATGTCTTGTGGACGTTTACAGGTTCGCGGACAATGAAGGTCCTGGAACGGCCGGCATAAAGGCGTGTTCCGCGGGCAGTTCATACGCGTCCATCGCGCTCGACGGCACGGTAAGGAGATGCGGCCAGACGCCGGATACGCTGTTGGGCAATCTTTACGAGAAGAACATAGTTATGCGGGAAGCGCCGGTAGCGTGCGGCAGGGGAACTTGCGGCAATGACGAATGCAGCGAATGTAACGGGTACGGGATGAACAATGAAAGCTAAGCTTCTGGTGATAATGCCTAATTTGCCGGACCCTAAAAGGGAGGAAAACGGTTACCTTTACGGGTTGTTTTCTTCCCTCTCAAAGAACGCGCATGTAACGATACTGCTTATACATAACATGTTCGTGAAAGATGCTGACATTGATGAAGTAAAAAAAATGGGAGCGAGCGTGCTTTTCTTGAGGGATATAATGCGGGATAAGCATAAAAAATGGGGGCGTATCATAAAGGAATACGTCTCGTCAAGCGGATTTACGAGCGTCATGTTCAATTCCTTCTATACGGCAAAATACTACATGTCGCATTTGCGGGAGCTCGACGCATCGGTTATTGTTGACGCGGTAAGGACGCAATTGACCCTTGACATCAACGCGGCTGGCAGGAGTACCGATGAGATATACAGGATCATTAGCGAGCGGAACCGGGAGAGGTACTATTGGCTGGAATTGCCGGCCTATTCAAACGCGGATTGCATTTTAGTGAGCACGCGCCGGGTAGCGGACGAGTTAGGCGGCATACTGCCGGAAAAGAAGATGATAGTCCTGGACGGAGAGGATGGAACGGAAAGCGTCGTTGCCGGACTGCTGACAAACGGGAAACGGCGCGAAATATGCGACGTCAGCCGATGCGTCGATGTCATACGAGTGGGCGGGGATACCCGGGAGGAATACGGAAACAACGGAGGGAATAACAGTAACGGCAGCATAGAGCGGTACAACGAAGCGCTGAAAAATATAAAAAAGGAATACGGTTTGATATATGTCGAAGGAAACGAATACCCAAATGACTGCGTCAGGACTATGCTGCGGTGCGCGCAGGACGTTCCTCGGGCGGCGCTGATCGTACCCGCGAACAGCAGGGAGATCGGCATGAGCTTCAGGGGCAGCGAGATAGAGGGGTTTTACGAAGCGCACCGGAAAGTAAATTCGTGCACTTGGGGAAAAGTGAACGGAAACGACTATCACTGCGTGTTGATAAAGAGATCGGTCGTTGAAAGCGAAGGTACGCTCGACACGAACTACGCAACTCTGGAATACGCCTTTGACGATTATCTGTTCAGGATGAAACAAGGGGGCAACTGGGCCATAAAGCTAAACGAGGCATTCGTCCAGGTAAACGCCGAAGAAAACGGCAGATTGAACGACGTGCTGAAGGACAAAAAACTATTGCTGGACAAGTGGGGAGAATCGGGCACGAAGGCGATATCTTTCGCCTGAAAGAGCGAATGATCGAGAAAAGCGGGATAATTAAACACGATGAGGTATGGGACGGGAAGATCCTTATAACCGGGGACTTTAAAGTCCCCGAAGGGGTGACCCTCCGGCTTATGCCGGGCTGTGAGGTGTCATTCGCGCCTAAGGCCGGGTACAGGTATGCCGTCAGGCAAAAGCACCTGGATATGCAGGGTTCGATGGGCATGGGCAGCAAGCCCGACGATGACGCCTGCCTTTTCGTCGTGTCCGGAAGGCTGATAACGGGCAAAAAAGGACAGAAAAAGATACGAATAGGGAACGAAGGATGGAACGGGCTGTTTGTGATCGCTCAGTTCGAGCAAGACGCGGTCATCGAGAATTGTATCATTCATAACGCCTATTGCGGCCTTGGAAAATTCCACGGAAGGCATATGGTAGTGAGGCATAATCAGTTCGTCAATAACACGATAGGCCTCACGTTTTATATGGATATCGATGTCCACGATAACGTGTTCAGCAATTGCGGAACGGCGATAGCAGGTTTCGACAAGGGTGCGGCGAAAATACATAACAATAAGATACGAAATTCCAGAGACGCCATAAGGCTGTACTGTCAGAGCGCGGATCTTCTTGGGAACGCGCTGACAACCAGCGCGACAGGGGTGGAGCTGGATCTGTCGGGTTTCGTCAGTATGAAGGGAAACCGCGTATATTCCGGAAACAACGCGGTAAAGGTAAAGGGGATAACGGAGGCGAAGATAGAGGGGAACAAGATAGAGAGTTTACAGGACGGTATAAGCTGCGACGAGAACGCGCAGGCGGCGAT